>NZ_JAEHQU010000003.1:0-588332 GCF_016238105.1 Proteus sp. PR00224
ATAAGACGAAAAAGCCAACCCAATGGGTTGGCTTTTTTGCGTTTGGGGTTTTTAAAAGATCAAAAATGAGTGAATTTTAAATATTATTCTAAATTCTGAATATAAAAATGCCCTAAATTAGGGCATTTTTTATGATCTTTTAACAAAAGTTATGACGAGAAAATGCAGCGAGTACTGTTCTTTCTGAAATTTCTAAATAGTCTTCCATTGCTGTTGCGGCTTCTTGTGCTTTTCCATCCATCAACAGCATTAAAATCTGTTCATTTTTTTCAATATAAGGTGCGTGTAGTAATTGAGGATCATTGAGTAAGCCAAATGCTAAACGTAATTCAGCTAGAATAAGTTGGTATTGTTTAAACAGTCTAGGGCTATCTGAAAGCTCAACAATCGCGGTATGAAAGTGCATATTGCAGGTTCCTACACCGTTCCAATCTTGTTGTTCTTGAAAAATTTTTGCTTGATTAACACTATCTTGCATTCTAACAATAGCGGGATGCATGGGATAAGAATGTCGTAGAGCATCACATTCAATTAATCGTCTTACACGATAAATATCCATGATACTTGCCATATCTGGTACAGAAACAAAAACACCACGATTAGGTTTATAAGTCAAAAGCCCTTCTTGGGTAAGAACGCGGAAAACCTCTCTTAAAGTATTACGCGATATTTCTAGCGTTTCACTTAATGCAGTTTCTGACAATCTTTCGCCAGGAGGTAATTCTCCAATAGTGATTTTTTGCCGAATAATATTTGCAACTTTTTGAGAAAGAATTTGTGGAGATGTTTTTTTCTGCATTATCTTCTGCTATTAGCTTAATAGAAGCGTCTATTCTATCAGTGTGTTTTGTAATATATAACCTCTATTATGCCACTCTGTCGTACTTCTCACTGTATCGAATATAACTTTCTATTTATTTCCATCAAAAAAATTAATTTTTCCTTACGATATTTTAGTGATTAAACATATTTTTCCTTCTATATTAGCGCACTATTTTTGTGCATTTGATCTTTTTATGCCTCATTTAAGTGCATATTCATGACTAATTAACGAGTCATAATTGTCAATAAAATGTTAAAAATGCGATCTTGTTTGCACTTTTATCATCCCATATTTAAATCTATTTGCTTATTTATTCATCTATTATTATTAATTGTTCAACAATCTAATATCAGGTGATTAACAATTACGTATTCATGCTCAACAATGGCACGCTAATTGCCTTAGTAATAATAATTAAAATAATGATGATAAAGGGGGTAGCTCATGGCTACACAAGACACTGCAAATACAACATCAAATACGTTTATAAAAAATAGACGTTCTTCTCTGATAGCTGCCATTTTTTTAATGGCAACGTCAGCAATTGGGCCAGGTTTTATTACTCAAACTGCAACCTTTACTGCCACTATGGGAGCCGCATTTGCGTTTGGTATTTTGGCATCAATCATCATCGACTATGTTGTTCAGCAAAGTATCTGGCGAGTGATCACGGTTACCAACATGCGAGCTTCAGATATTGCTAACAAAGCAATACCTGGCAGTGGCTACTTACTTGCTGTATTAGTTATTTTTGGCGGCTTAGTATTTAACGTGGGTAACATTGCAGGTGCTGGCTTAGGGCTTAATGCAATGGTTGGTCTTGATCCTAAATGGGGCGGGATCTTAAGTGCTTTACTTGCGATCTATATTTTCTCATCACGCAAAGCCAGTAACTTTATTGATCGTATGATCATTGTTCTTGGTATCGTTATGATCTTACTGACGGTTTTTGTCATGATTGCGTCTAATCCTCCAGTAGGTGAAGCATTAAGACAAACTGTTTTACCTGATGCAATTAACTTCGCTACGATCACTACAATTGTTGGTGGGACCGTAGGCGGTTATATCTGTTATGCGGGGGCTCACCGTCTCCTTGATAAAGGAACAACGGGGATTGAGAACATTGATGCGGTATCAAGCGCTGCAACCAAGGGAATTTTAGTCGTTGGATTAATGCGCTATATCCTGTTCCTTGCCATTTTAGGTGTGGTTGCCAGTGGCGTAACATTAGATATTTCTAGCCATGCAGCAAATCCAGCTTCTCAAGCATTTCAACATGCAGCGGGTTTAACTGGATTACGCATCTTTGGTCTTATTTTATGGGCTGCTGCATTAACGAGTGTGATTGGTGCTGCTTATACCTCAATGTCATTTATTACTGTATTTAAAGAAGGTGTTACTGAGCGTCAACGTAATATCGCAACCATTATTTTCATCGCTATTTCACTCGCCATTTATATGGTAATGGGAACTGCACCGGCTGCATTATTAGTCTTTGCCGGTGGTTTTAATGGACTCATTTTACCTATTGGTATGACACTTTTCATTTTTGTTGCATGGCGCCGCCAAGATCTCATGAATGGTTATAAATATCCTGCATGGCTACTGTGGTCAGGTATTTTTGTCTGTGCGCTGACTTGGTATATGGGCATTATGTCCGTGGGTGCTATTTTCAACTACCTCAACATTGCTTAAGAGAATAATAACGATGATAAAAGCAGTCGATTTAAACAGTGATTTAGGTGAAAGCTTCGGTCAATGGACAATGGGCAATGATGATGCAGTGCTTGAAATTGTCAGTAGTGCAAATATTGCTTGTGGCTTTCATGCAGGTTCACCAGATGGAATTTTAAAAACATTAAAAGCAGCGAAACAACACAATGTCGCGATAGGGGCACACGTCGCTTATCCTGATTTAGTGGGTTTTGGTCGCCGTAATATGGATATCGCCAGTGATGAATTAACCGCAGATGTGATTTATCAAATAGGTGCATTACAAGGATTAGCTAAAGCGGTTGGAATGAGTGTGACTTATGTTAAGCCCCATGGTGCGCTTTATAACACTATTGCTCATGATAAACGTCAAGCACTTGCAGTTATTGATGCGATCCTCTCCATCGATCCACAACTGATATTAGTTGCTTTAGCCGGATCACCCCTTATTGAACTTGCAAAGGAAAAAGGGCTTCGTGTGATTGCTGAAGCCTTTGCAGATAGAGCTTATCATTCTGATGGCACATTAGTTTCTCGCAAAAAAGAGGGGGCCGTTTTACATGATCCCAAACTTGTTGCACAACGCATGTTACGCCTTGTGCAAGAAGGTGGAATTGAATCTATAGAAGGTATTTTTACCACGATACAGGCTGATTCTATTTGTGTTCATGGTGATAGCCCAGATGCTGTAGCTCTTGCCAAAAGTGTAAAAGAAATTTTAATTAATCATGGTGTTAGCATTAAGCCTTTTGCCCCTTCTTCACTGAACAATGAGGTGTAAAAATGACTTATTTAATGAAGGCAACACCTGAGGCAATCACAAAAGCACAAGAAGCTCGACTTGCCATTCGCAATGGTTTGGATATTCCAACAGCGGGTATGGCAAAAGGAATGACACAAGCTAATATGATTAGTTTGCCGCGTGATTGGGCATTTGATTTTCTGCTTTATGCTCAACGTAATCCAAAAAGTTGCCCTATTTTAGATGTGTGTGAATCAGGAAGTTATCGCACTGTTTTAGCAAAAGACGCTGATCTACGCACTGATATTCCCCGTTACTGTGTTTGGGAAGATGGCAAATTAGTTGATGAAATTACGGATGCCACTGAGATTTGGGCACAGCATCCGGATCTAGTCACTTTCCTTATTGGCTGTAGTTTCACATTTGAAACGCCAATGTTAGAAGCGGGCATTGAAATCCGCCATATCACAGATAACAGCAATGTTCCGATGTATAAAACGAATCGCTTATGTCGCCCTGCTGGGCGATTAGAAGGCGAGTTAGTGGTTTCGATGCGTCCTATTCCTGCTGACCGAGTTGCTGATGCAGTAATGATCAGTGGTCGATTTCCTTCTGTACATGGTGCTCCGGTTCATATCGGTTCACCAGAAGCGCTGGGTATTAAAGATATTATGTCACCCGATTTTGGTTCTCCAGTAAGAATTGAACAAGGTGAAATTCCTGTATTTTGGGCTTGCGGTGTAACTCCACAAGCGGCAGTTATGCGTTCAGGTGTACCTTTCGCCTTAAGTCATTCTCCGGGACATATGTTTATTACGGATGTGCCTGATGCGGCTTATCACGTATAAAGGAGGAAGATACTTTGCGCTTTTTACCCGTTAATTTATCTCACTTATTAGTTGAGCTTTCTTCTTTGAAAGAGACGCTCGCATTGTATGAATCTGTCAAACAAGCGAATATTGCTGCTATTCAAGATATTGTACCCGCGGCAAAAACACTATTAATTCACTATACGCCGTGGCTAATCACGGCTGAAGAACTTGTGTGTCAGCTTCGACAATTAGAAGTCAAAGCGATATCAGCTCGTCAAACACAATCATTAACGATCCCTGTTCATTATCAAGGTGAAGATCTTAATGAGGTCGCTGAATTATTAGGGATCGCTACCAATGAGGTGATCCGCAGGCACACAGAACAAACCTATCAGGTTGCATTCACTGGTTTCGCCCCAGGTTTTGCTTATTTGATTGCCGATGAAACGCAGCTCTATGTGCCTCGCCGTAAAACACCTCGCACACGAATTCCTGCTGGATCTGTCGGATTAGCCGGTGAGTTTAGTGGTGTTTATCCACAACAAAGCCCAGGTGGTTGGCAATTAATTGGCACCACAGAAATAAAAATGTGGGATCTTTCTCGTGAACAACCTGCCTTTTTATTACCAGGTAATGAAGTGCATTTTGTTGATGCCCAAAAATCCCCAGTAACAGTTTCATTACCTGAGAAAAAATCAGCAGTAGCTTCCCAGCTCTCGTTAAATGATAAAGGGTTATATGTCATTTCAGCGGGGCTACAAACTTTATTTCAAGATGAAGGGCGTATTGGTGCGGCATCAATGGGCGTATCTGCTTCAGGTGCACTCGATAAGCCAGCCTTACATGCAGCTAATCGTCTAGTGGGTAATCCTATCTCATTTGTGGCGCTTGAAATAACGCAAGGTGGATTGACGCTTAAAGCACGACAAGACTGTGTGATTGCATTAACCGGTGCAGATTGTTCTATTTTATTAAAACATGAATCGGGTGAGGGCGAATATTTATCAGGTTATCAGCCTATAGATGTTCGTTGTGGCGATGAAATTATTTTAGGTATGCCAAAAGCGGGTGTACGTAGTTATCTAGCCGTTAGAGGTGGTTTTGAATTACCAGCGGTTTTAGGCAGTCATGCGTTTGATACTTTAGCGCAAATTGGTCCTAATGCTTTACAAGAAGGTGACGTGCTTCATCTTAATCACGAAAGTACGCTAAATGGGATTATTGCTGAGGAACAACCTACATCAACACTGCCAAAACAAGGCGATATCGTTACGCTGGATGTTGTTCTAGGCCCTCGTACAGACTGGTTTACAACGGATGCGATAAAGACGTTAACGTCTCAATTATGGCAAGTGACACCACAGTCTAATCGTATTGGGTTACGTCTGTTGGGCGAAATACCTCTGGCACGAGAGCAACAACAAGAGCTATCGAGCGAAGGCACTTGCATTGGTGCAATTCAAGTTCCGATTAATGGGCAACCTGTTTTGTTCCTTAACGATCACCCTTTAACAGGAGGATACCCTGTTATCGGCGCTGTTGCTGAATATCACTTACCACTCGCAGGGCAGATCCCTGTTAACGCTAAAATTCGTTTTAATCCAATTACCGAATTTCAAGAATATTGATAGGAGAATGCCACTCATGACAACAATTAACCAAAAACAACGAGTGAAGCATAGAGTACTGATTGCCAACAGAGGCGAAATCGCTGTTCGTATTATTCGAGCTTGTCAGGACTATGGCGCGACTTCCATCGCTATTTATGCCAATGATGATATTGATGCACTGCACGTTCGTCTTGCTGATGAAGCTTATGGGCTCAATGGTAATTTGCCGAAAGAGAGCTATCTAGATATTAATAAAATTATTGATATTGCCCATAAAGCCAATGCCACGATGATCCATCCCGGTTACGGTTTTCTTTCTGAACGAGCTGACTTTGCAAAAGCGGTACAAGACGCGGGATTTATTTGGATCGGCCCTAACCCAGAAACGATAGAAGTACTTGGCGACAAAGTGAAAGCTCGCAAAATTGCACAATCTGTTGGTGCTCCTCTTGTAAATGGTACGGCTGATCCTGTTAATGATGCCAAAGAGGTTCTAGATTTTGCTAAACAATATGGTCTACCCGTTGCCATTAAAGCTGCTTTTGGTGGTGGAGGTCGAGGTTTAAAAATCGCCCATAAAATGGAAGAGATTGAAGAGCTTTATCATTCAGCAGTACGAGAAGCTGTAACAGCTTTTGGACGTGGTGAATGTTATGTCGAACAATTCTTAGATAAACCTCGCCATATCGAAGCGCAAATTATTGCAGATAAACTGGGTAACGTTGTGGTTGTAGGAACGCGAGACTGTTCATTACAACGTCGTAATCAGAAGTTAATTGAAGAAGCACCAGCACCTTACTTAACAGATGAACAACGTGAACGTATTCACCAATCAGCTAAAGATATTTGCGCTAAAGCGGGCTATGTGGGCGCAGGTACAGTTGAATTTTTATTAAGTGCTAATGGGACTATCTCTTTTCTTGAAGTGAATACGCGTTTACAAGTTGAGCACCCAGTTACCGAAGAAACCGCAGGTATTGATTTAGTGATTGAGCAATTACGTATTGCGGAAGGTTTACCACTAAGTATTGATAAAACCCCCGTTCCACGCGGTCACTCTTTTGAATTTAGGATCAATGCAGAAGATCCCGCCAAAGGCTTTTTGCCAACACCGGGTTTAATTACGTATTTCTCTCAGCCTTCAGGTCCAGGTGTTCGTGTAGATAGTGGTGTTGCTGAAAATAATCAGGTTTCACGTCAATTTGATTCCATGATGGCGAAATTAATCGTCACTGGGGCAACGCGTGAACAAGCTATTTCTCGTGCTCGTCGAGCATTAGCTGAATTTAAAATTGAAGGCGTGGCAAGTGTATTGCCTTTCCATTGTGAAATGATGGGGTATACTGATTTTACTGAAAACTTTAAAGTGCATACCCGTTGGATTGAAACTGATTTTCAGGCAAAAAATACCCATTTCCCTCGTAGCACACAGGCAAAAAATGAAGAGCTAGTACGTACTTTTATTGAATTTGATGGTCGTCGTCACGAATTAGCTTTACCTGCTCAATTACTTTCTCTCTCTGCGGTAATACCGACAGCAATCGGTGCGAGCCATGAGAAAGAAGAGAATGAAAAAGCCGTCACTGCACCTATTTCTGGTGTATTACATAGCTGGGTTTTATCTGATGGCGACAAAGTCAAAGAAGGCGATGTCATTGCTATTATGGAAGCCATGAAAATGGAAGTTCAGGTTGTGGCTTCTCGTAATGGTGTGTTACTGCAAAAAGCGAAAACAGGTGATTATTTTTCAGCAGAAACCATTTTGGCTGAAATTAACTAACTGATTAATCAATAAAATATCTTTTTTCAAAGTTAGCTCTTTAATATGAATAAACCTCATATTAAGGAGCTTTTTTATAACAATGAAATTTATATTCCTATTTGTTATATCTAATTCCTTTTGGTTATAAGTTATTTTGCCTATAATCGAAGCTTGTGAAATTTTGAGCAAAAAGGAAATAAGATGTTGCTTGTAACACAACTGCTTATTGGCGCTACGATAGGGTTAGTTATTACAACAACGGGTGTTGGCGGTGGTGTTATTTTATTGCCAGTTCTTATTTATCTTTTTGGTATGAATGCACTAGCGGCAGTTGCGACAGCAAATTTACTTTCTATGCTAATGAAACTCTCATCTTCTTATATCCATTTTCGTTTAGGCAATATTCCATTAAAACCTGCACTATTGATTTTGGGGATCATGTTTCCTGCGACATTTTTAGCGAGTTATGGCGTGACATGGTTGGGATCACAACCTCAATATTATGCTCGTGTTGAATCTGCAATTAATATCTTAATGATTGTGGCTATTGTATTTTCGCTGATCTTATTTTTACAGCGAATGATAAGAAAATCATCACTTTCAGCTCCTTTGAGCCCTTTATCGGCACCTTCTTCTGTTACTTTTTCTTCCTTATTTGTGCCGGGAGTAAGTGCTGGGTTTGTACTTGGTGCAACTGGCGTAGGAGGGGGATTAGTGGTGTTGCCTGTGTTAATGCGTTTTGCACAAATGGGGATTAAAGAGGCAATCGGCACTTCTATTTTTATTACTACGATCCTTTCTGGTGGATCAGCTATCGCTTATAGTGCTGGTGGTTATACCGATGTTCACACGGCACTTATTCTTTGCTTAGGCTCATTACTCTCTATTCCATTAGCACGCTATTTACTTGTGTATTTATCAGAGCGTTTTTTCCAATATTTAACACTGTCTTTTATTCTGATCAGCATCATTATGATGAGTTGGAAATTAATAAATTAACTTAATGTAATATCGAGTGAGTCAATCTTTCTCTTATTACCTTTAGTTAGACTAAACTTATTCTATCATCATTAGATTAACTATTAAGAGTAAGTAAAAACGAGATGAACATTAAAACAGGTGATGAGTTTTTAGTTTATATGGCGCTGGGTGAAGAGAGTTATATGAAAGAGTATTACCGTGTGATTGAAATTGATCCAACGCTTTCCCAAGTGACAGGTAAATTACTAAGAAGAACGACAGCTGATGACAAAAATATTGGTTTAGGTCGTTGCGAGTTAGAGGGTGGTATTGAACAATTTGCGTTAGAAGATATCTATCCTGTTAAAGAGTGATCCGTTATTGGGATCACTCTCTTTACTTAATTTGTCGCTTAGGCAACGGGCGCATTTTCAGGTAATGCAGATTTTGGTAAGCCAAACACTTTGTCAAATACCCAGTTATAAACGAAGGTATAACAAGGGATGATGATGATCAGTGCAAAGTCCATCACTAACGCTTGCCATAACGAAACATTAAGCCACCATGCTATTAACGGAATTAAATAGAGCACCAGTGTTAGCTGAAACCCAATCGCATGTACTAGGCGACGTCTAAATGTTCGAATTCTTGAAACCTGCCGACTCTCCCAAAATTCAAATAGACAGTTATAAATAAAATTCCAACTCACCGCGATTGTTGTGATCACAAGCGCTAATGGGCCAGTTACTGCTGTTGAGCTATCAGCCAAAAGTGCAAGCCCGACTGATGAAATAACCCAGCCAAAAATTTCATAAGCTGTCACGTAGACAATTTTTCGTTTGATACCTTGCATTGTGCTCTCTTTTTCTGTGGATCTGTGTCGTTAAGCATCGTAAGATAAATCAGTAAGAATGATAGAAAAAGTTAGCTAGTATCAATTTGACTGAAACATCAGGAGTGAACATGCAGTTCTCAAGTGAACATATTGCGATATTTTTAGCCGTGATGGATAAGGGATCTTTCTCTGCGGCTGCACGTTCATTAAAACGCGTTCCATCAGCAGTCAGTATGGCAATTGCGAATATGGAAGCTGAATTAGGTTATGCACTTTTTGAGCGTTCATCACGAGAGCCACAGCCCACAGAAAAAGCCAAAGCACTTGAACCCCATGCCCGAATGATTGCAGAGCAATTAAAATTATTACAAGTGCATGCACAAGAGCTTTCGATGGATCTCGAAAGTGTCTTAAATATTGGTGTTGCGGCTGATATTAATCCTGATTATTTATTACCTGCGTTATCTGAATTAACGCAACGTTATCCGTTACTTAATGTGAATGTGATAACAGCTGCACAAGATGACATAATTGAAATGCTACATGCGCGTAAAATACAGCTCTGCTTAGTTTATGGTGGAATGTATGTTAATGGTGATGAGCAATTTCAATATTTAGGTTCTGAATCACTTGTTGCAACAATATCAGCCAGCCATATAGCTCTTGCTCACCCCGCAGGTGTATTTATTGAAGATTTAGTGAATGTTCGCCAAATCATTATTGCCAGTCATACTCAGGAATTACGTGATGTACGCTCTTTAGTGGCAACGAATTATTGGCAAACTGATAGTTTTCAAATGGCATTAGGTATGGTTGAAGCGGGAATGGGCTGGGGGAATTTACCGTATTCACTGATTTATACCCAATTACAAAAAGGTAAGCTCAAGCAGCTTCAGTTTAAAAATACCAAAAATGAGTTGCGATTACCTATTCATGCTATGTGGCTAAAAGGGGAGTCGTTACAAAAAGGGGCAAAAGAGTTAGTTGAGCTGATGAATACTCACCAGCCCATCGTACCTAATTTTGATTAATCTACACGTTGTTGATGAACCCAAACGGCAACTTCAACACGAGATTTTAGCTTCATTTTTTTCAGTAGATGTTTGACGTGTACTTTGACCGTACTTTCAGTGATATCAAGCTTACGTGCGATCATTTTATTTGATAGCCCTTGCGCGATCAGCTTTAAAATATCGCGTTCACGCGGGGTGAGTTGTTCAATATCTCGCTCACCTTCAGAACGATCTTCACGTAATGACTCGGCCAAAATAGGGGTTAACGTAGGGCTGACGACCATTTTCCCTGCGGCAGCTTGTTTAAGAGCCGCAAGTAATTCTTCCGGCTCCATATCTTTTAAAAGATAACCATCAGCACCACGTTTTAAGGCGGTGACTAAATCATCACTGTAGTTTGATACACTAAACACGACGATCCGACCTGATAACGACTTTAATCGCAGTTGATCAAGTGTTTCAAAACCATTCATTCCTGGCATATTCAGATCGAGTAAGATTAAGTCAGGATCTAACTCTTCAGCTAGTTTCACACCTTGAATACCATCTCCCGCTTCCCCAACGACAGTTAGTGTTGTATCAAGACTTAAAAGTTGTTTTACACCATTGCGTAGCATCGGGTGATCATCAATGAGTAAAATTGTCGCTTTTTCTGTGGAGGATCCCATATTATTCATTACGACTTGCTCCAATTTAGACAGGGTCTTTATGAGTAGTTATTAATGGAAATTTAACAAACACTTGAGTACCGCCCTGTTCGCGTACTTTTATAGTATAAGAACCATTTAGGCTATTTGCGCGTTCACGCATAATAATAAGACCATAATGATTTAATTTTTCAGGGTTAGGGCTAATTCCTTCACCATTATCATTAATTTTTAGCTCAACCATGCCATTATCAAGAGATAAAGAGACTTCCGCCCAGTTGGCATTGGCATGTTGTAAAATATTATTTAACGCTTCACGCACAATTTGAACCACATGAATGCCTTGATGTGAATTTACGCATTTTGCAGGTAATTGATAGTCAAAATTAATAGCAAAACCAAGGCGTTGATTAAATTCAGTTAATGTACTTTCTAACGCAGCAAGTAATCCTGGTTCAGTCAGTTTTAAGCGAAACGTGGTTAACAGTTCTCTTAATTGGCGATAAGCCACATTAAGCTCTTCACGCATTTCTTTGAGTAGTTTTTGGCAATTATCGGGTAAGGTTTCTGACTGCATTTGCAAATAGCTGACTTGCATTTTTAAACAGGAAAGTGATTGGGCAATAGAGTCATGTAATTCGCGAGCAATTGCCGAACGCTCATCCATTAATAGAAGCTGTTGCTGTTGCTCGTTTTGTTGTTCCATTGCCAGCATGGCTGAAATTTGTTTTGTCAGTAATAGCATTAAATTATTTTGTTCATCCGTTAAAATCGTATTTTCAGGTAACTGCATAACAAACAAGCCATAACGATGGATTTGATCGGCTAATTCCCAATGTAATAACTCACTATTTAGCAAAGTTGCTATTGGCGTATTATCTTCACAACGTTCACATTGCTGATCAGGGCAATGATGCGGGCGTGATTGAGGCGCTAAACTAATTTCATTAAACAGTGTGTGATGATTATCTTCATATAAGCGTATCTGCAAATACGCATTAGGAATAATTTGTTGAAGCTCAAATAATATCTGTCTTAATCGAGCACACAGCGGTGCGGGGGAGTGTAACTGCTGGCTTGAATGATAGAGGTAAGAGAGCACTTTATTTTTCTGTTGTAAGTCGTGCGTTTTTTCGACCACTCTTTTTTCTAATTCACTATACAGCGTAGAAAGCTCTTCTGACATGGTATTGAGTGCGATACCCAAAGTGGCAATTTCATCATGGTGTGCGCGCTGATGAAAACGTGCTGAAAAATCACCATGACCAATCGAATTTGCCATCGCCATTAATTGTTGCCAAGGATGTAATAAACGACGGCGAAAATGCCAAACAGAGCCAAACAGTAATAACAAAGTGAGCGCAGTAAAAATAAGCTGGGTATAAGCCACCATCCTTATTTTTTGCTCTGTTAGTTGGTCTATACTTAACACTAACTTATCGAGTTGAGAAACAAAAAAGACAACTTCTTCTTTTGCATCATCACGTTGTTTTGCATAGAGCAATGTTGGTTTTAAGGTATCTTTCCAGTAAGTATTTAATTGAGCATATTGTGATTGTAGCGATTCATTGCTTAAGACTTGAAGTAATTCACTACTGTCTAAGTCGGTTTCTAATTCGTGAAGATAATAACGATGTTGTTCATCTAGGGGTAAAGCAGATAACAAGCGATAGCTCTGCATACGCAAAGAGCCTGATTTATTAATCGCATGGGCATTACCTTGCACACTTAAAATAATATGGTTAGAAACCGCCATACCCACAACACCCAATAGGGTGAAAAGTAACATTAATATTGCGATTTGATTAATAATTGAAAAACGGTAATGCCATTGGATTTTATGAGTACTCATCGCTATTTTTCCAAATTTATTCAGGCACTATCTTGCCTTAAAAAGGCATCAAATGTCATATACTACTAAAGTATTACCCCTAAATATCTTATGGAGGTAATTTCACTTGTAAATTATAGCGGTTTTAATTTAACTTATTAATTTAAAATGAAAAATAAAGGATAACCCTATTAATACTTAGGTGTAAAGAACGATTTTAGCTTAAAAATCAAACAAATCTTTGCTTGATGCAGATCATGACTAATTAACAATTCTAATCGTAAAAAGGTGCCAATCTAACCGTTAATCGAGGTTGTTATGGCACTCACTCAACACCCAGAAAAAATGAGAAAAGGGGTGATCAAAGATTGGCATCCTGAAGATAAAGCTTTTTGGGAAAAAACTGGTCAAAAGATCGCTTCACGCAATTTATGGATTTCTGTTCCTTGTTTACTCTTATCATTCTGCGTATGGATGCTTTTTAGTGCAGTTGCAGTAAATTTGAACAAAGTCGGTTTTAACTTTACCACAGATCAGCTATTTATGCTGACGGCGCTACCTTCTGTTTCTGGCGCTATTTTACGCGTTCCTTATTCATTTGTTATTCCTATCTTTGGTGGCCGTCGTTGGACTGCGATCAGTACCGTATTTCTGATCATTCCTTGTATTTGGCTTGGTTTTGCAGTGCAAGACACCACAACGTCTTACTCAACCTTTATTGTGATTTCACTATTATGTGGTTTCGCAGGTGCAAACTTTGCATCAAGTATGGCAAACATCAGCTTTTTCTTCCCTAAAGCACGTCAAGGCGGTGCATTAGGATTAAATGGTGGATTAGGTAATCTTGGCGTAAGCGTTATGCAATTAATTGCCCCATTAGTGATTGGTGTGGGTGTTTTTGCAATGTTTAGTGGTCCCGGTGTTGTTCAACCTGATGGTTCGCACTTATGGCTAGAAAATGCGGCGTGGGTTTGGGTGCCTTTCTTATTGTTTTTTACCTTTGCTGCTTGGTTTGGTATGAATGATCTTGCCGCTAATAAAGCCTCTTTAAGTCAGCAATTACCTGTTTTAAAACGGGGTCATCTCTGGTTATTAAGTATTTTATACCTGTGCTCTTTTGGTTCATTTATTGGTTTCTCTGCGGGTTTTGCCATGTTATCAAAAACCCAATTCCCAGATATTGTCATTCTGCATTATGCCTTCTTTGGACCTTTATTAGGGGCTTTAGCACGTCCTGTCGGTGGTGCGCTTTCTGATAAATTTGGTGGTATTCGAGTTACGCTGATTAACTTTATCATCATGGCAATATTCTCTGCATTACTCTTTTTAACGTTACCTGAAAACGGTGCTGGTGGTTCGTTTATCGCGTTCTACGGTGTCTTTATGGTGCTGTTTTTAACCGCCGGTTTAGGCAGTGGTTCTACATTCCAAATGATTGCAGTGGTGTTTAGAAAAATCACTGTTGATCGCATGAAAGCCCAAGGCGCCACAGATGAAGCGGCTCAAAAAGAAGCGGTAACAGAAAGTGCCGCAGCGCTTGGTTTTATCTCTGCCATTGGTGCAATTGGTGGATTCTTTATTCCTAAAGCCTTTGGTACATCATTGGCTATGACTGGCTCTCCTGCCGGTGCCATGAAAATCTTTGTTCTATTTTATATCGCCTGCGTCTTGATCACTTGGTTGGTCTATGGACGTAAACACAATAAACAATAATGACGAATTATACGCAATGTGAGAGCGCTCGCGCGCATTGGGAGAGTATCTGATGAGTAAGTTTCTCGATAGATTCCGCTATTTCAAACAACTTGGCGATACCTTTTCAAAGGATCATGGCCAAGAGCTAAATGTTAATCGTGACTGGGAAGATGGTTATCGCAGTCGTTGGCAACATGACAAAATTGTACGTTCTACTCATGGGGTAAACTGTACAGGTTCATGTAGTTGGAAAATCTACGTCAAAAATGGGTTAGTCACATGGGAAACCCAACAAACTGACTATCCGCGTACACGTCCTGATTTGCCTGATCATGAGCCTCGTGGCTGTCCTCGTGGTGCAAGCTATTCATGGTATTTATATAGCGCGAACCGCGTTAAATACCCAATGGTACGTAAACGCCTCGTTAAATTATGGCGTGAAGCAAAAGCACAACATAGCGATCCCGTTGATGCATGGGCTTCTATTGTTAACTCGCCAGAAAAAACCAAAAGCTATAAGCAAGCGCGTGGTCGTGGTGGTTTTGTTCGCTCTTCATGGTCAGAAGTGAATGAAATCATTGCAGCTTCTAACGTGTTTACAGCAAAAGAGTTTGGTCCTGATCGTATTATCGGTTTCTCGCCAATTCCTGCTATGTCGATGGTGTCATATGCGGCGGGTGCGCGTTATTTATCGCTTATTGGTGGCGCGTGCTTAAGTTTCTATGATTGGTATTGTGACTTACCACCTGCTTCGCCAATGACTTGGGGTGAGCAAACAGACGTACCAGAATCAGCCGACTGGTATAACTCTTCTTATCTGATTGCGTGGGGTTCTAACGTACCTCAAACCCGTACTCCTGATGCGCACTTCTTTACCGAAGTTCGTTATAAAGGCACTAAAACAGTTGCCGTAACGCCTGATTATGCTGAAATCGCTAAACTGTGTGACCAATGGTTAAACCCAAAACAAGGTACAGACAGCGCAATGGCAATGGCGATGGGACACGTTATTCTTAGCGAATTCCACGTTAAGCGCCAAACAGAATATTTCCGCAACTATGTGCGCACTTACACTGATATGCCAATGTTGGTGATGTTAGATAAACACGACTCAGGCAAATTAGTTGCAGGTCGAATGTTACGTGCCTCTGATTTAGTGAACAATCTAGATCAGGAGAAAAACCCAGAATGGAAAACTGTTGCCATTGATGAGCAAACCCAACAATTGGTTGCTCCTCAAGGTTCTATGGGCTTTCGTTGGGAAGGAGCGGCTAAATGGAATCTTGAGCCTAAAGACGGTAAAAGTGGCGAAAATGTCACATTACAATTAGGTCTTTTAGATAATCATGATGATATTGTTGATGTGGCATTCCCTTATTTTGGTGGCATTAAAAGCGAATATTTTGAAGGTGTTGCGCTTGATGATGTGCTTGTTCACAAGCTACCGGCTAAGCGTATTACACTTGCGAATGGTGAAGAGAAATACATCACAACAGTCTATGACTTATTATTAGCCAACTACGGTGTTGATCGCGGTTTAAATGATGAAAACTGTGCGTCAAACTACGATGAAATCAAAGCATATTCACCCGCATGGGCTGAAAAAGTCACAGGTGTAAGCCGCCAAGATATCACCCGTATAGCGCGTGAATTTGCGGATAACGCAGAAAAAACACATGGTCGTTCAATGGTGATTGTCGGTGCAGGTATTAACCACTGGTATCACATGGATATGACTTATCGTGGCATTATCAATATGCTGATTTTCTGTGGTTGTGTCGGTCAAAGTGGTGGTGGTTGGGCACACTATGTTGGACAAGAAAAACTGCGCCCGCAAACTGGTTGGTTGCCATTAGCCTTTGGTCTTGACTGGCAGCGTCCGCCTCGTCATATGAACAGCACCTCGTTTTTCTATAACCACTCAAGTCAGTGGCGTTATGAAACCGTATCGCCAACAGAGTTATTATCGCCATTAGCGGATAAATCTCGCTTTAGCGGTAGTTTAGTCGATATGAACGTGCGTTCAGAACGTATGGGCTGGTTACCTTCCGCACCTCAATTAAACTTAAACCCATTGTCTATTGCGAAAAAAGCACAAGAAGCGGGTGTGAGTGCGACTGACTATACCGTTAATGCATTGAAGTCAGGTGAGATTCGTTTTGCATCAGAACAGCCTGATAACCCACAAAATTTCCCGCGTAATTTATTTATCTGGCGCTCTAACTTGTTAGGTTCGGCGGGTAAAGGGCATGAATATTTACTGAAATACTTGCTGGGAACTGAAAACGGATTACAAGGTAAAGATTTAGGCGAACAAGGCCAAGTTAAGCCACAAGAAGTGGAATGGCAAGATAAAGGCGGTGAAGGTAAAGTTGATTTAGTGGTGACGTTAGACTTCCGTATGTCGAGCACCTGCCTATTCTCAGATATCGTTTTACCAACCGCAACGTGGTATGAAAAAGATGATATGAATACGTCGGATATGCATCCGTTTATTCATCCATTAACAGCCGCGGTTGATCCTGCTTGGGAATCTAAAACAGACTGGGAAATCTATAAAGGCATCGCTAAAACCTTCTCTAAATTATGTGTGGGTCATTTAGGTGTTGAAACTGATTTAGTGACATTACCTATTCAGCATGACTCAGCCGCTGAAATGGCACAGCCTTTCGATGTGAAAGATTGGAAAAAAGGCGAATGTGACCTTATTCCGGGTAAAACCGCACCACATCTTATTCCTGTAGAGCGTGATTATCCTAATACCTATGCTCGCTTTACGTCATTAGGCCCTCTAATGGATAAATTGGGTAATGGCGGTAAAGGGATCAGTTGGAATACACAAACAGAAGTCGATTTCCTGAAAAAACTGAACCGTGTTCGTCATGAAGGTGCTGCAAAAGGGCGTCCAGCGATTGAAACAGCAATTGATGCAGCTGAAGTTATCCTCTCTTTAGCCCCTGAAACTAATGGTCAAGTAGCGGTAAAAGCGTGGGATGCACTGAGTAAAGTGACAGGACGCGATCACACTCATTTAGCTAAAGTAAAAGAAGACGAAAAAATTCGTTTCCGCGATATTGTTGCTCAACCTCGTAAGATTATTTCAAGCCCGACATGGTCTGGTCTTGAAGATGAGCACGTCTCTTATAACGCCTGTTATACCAACGTTCACGAGATGATCCCTTGGCGTACGTTAAGTGGTCGTCAGCAATTGTATCAAGATCATGAGTGGATGCGTGCTTATGGTGAAAGTTTAGTGGTTTATCGTCCACCAATTGATACCAAAGCCATTGATGCAGTTAAAGGCAAAAAACCAAATGGTTTCCCTGAAAAAGCGCTGAACTTCCTGACGCCTCACCAGAAATGGGGTATTCACTCAACATATAGCGATAACTTACTGATGTTAACGCTTGGTCGTGGTGGCCCTGTGGTTTGGCTGAGTGAAGATGATGCTAAAGAGATGGGAATTAGTGATAACGATTGGGTTGAAGCATACAACAGTAATGGTGCGCTAACGGCGAGAGCGATTGTCAGCCAACGTATTCCTGATGGCATGATTTATATGTATCACGCACAAGAACGCCAAATAAATCTGCCAGGATCTGAAATAACAGGAATGCGTGGTGGTATTCACAACTCTGTGACGCGTGTTTGCCCTAAACCAACCCATATGATTGGTGGATATGCTCAGTTGGCTTATAGCTTTAACTATTACGGCACTGTGGGCTCTAACCGTGATGAGTTTGTTGTGGTGCGTAAAATGAAACAGATTGATTGGCTTGATGGTGAAGGTGATGCTTATCAACAGACCCTGAATGGACAGGAGAAGGCATAATGAAAATTCGTTCACAAGTCGGTATGGTACTGAACCTCGACAAATGTATCGGTTGCCATACCTGTTCAGTAACCTGTAAAAATGTTTGGACGAGCCGTGAAGGTGTTGAATACGCATGGTTCAATAACGTTGAAACAAAACCAGGTACAGGGTATCCACAAAATTGGGAAGACCAAGAGAAATGGAAAGGCGGTTGGATCAAAAATATCAAAGGTAAATTGGTACCAAGAATGGGCAACCGTGTTGGTCTATTATCGAAAATTTTTGCCAACCCAGATGTCCCAGCATTGGATGATTACTATGAGCCATTTGATTATGACTATGAGCATTTAAAAAATGCACCAGAAGGCTCTTTACCGACAGCACGACCTCGTTCGCTGATCACCGGTCAGCGCATGACCAAAATCGAAAAAGGCCCAAACTGGGAAGACGATTTAGGTGGCGAATTTAGCAAACGTGCTGCGGATAAAAACTTCGCCAATATGCAAAAAGAGATGTATGGGCAGTTTGAAAATACATTCATGATGTATTTACCACGTTTATGTGAACACTGCTTAAATCCTGCTTGTGTTGCAACATGTCCAAGTGGTGCGATTTATAAACGTGCTGAAGATGGCATTGTGCTTATCGACCAAGATAAATGCCGTGGATGGCGCATGTGTTTAACCGGATGCCCATACAAAAAAATCTACTTCAACTGGAAAAGTGGTAAGTCAGAAAAATGTATTTTCTGTTATCCACGAATTGAAACCGGTCAGCCAACACTGTGCTCAGAAACTTGTGTAGGACGTATTCGTTATCTGGGTGTGATGCTGTATGACGCAGATAAAATTTCACAAGCCGCCAGTGCGGATAATGAAAAAGATTTATACCAAAGCCAATTAGATATCTTCTTGGATCCATTTGATCCTGAAGTGATCAAAGCCGCTGAAGAGCAAGGTATTCCATTAAGTGTGATTGATGCAGCGCAGCGTTCACCTGTTTACAAAATGGCGGTGGATTGGAAGCTGGCATTACCACTGCACCCTGAATATCGCACCTTACCAATGGTTTGGTATGTACCACCTTTGTCACCTATTCAGTCTGCTGCTGATGCGGGCGTGCTACCACATACAGGCGTTCTGCCTGATGTAGAAAGCTTACGTATTCCAGTTCAGTATTTAGCAAACTTACTGACAGCTGGGGATACTGCACCTGTGTTATTAGCATTAAAACGCATGTTAGCGATGCGTCATTATAAACGTGCTGAAACCGTAGAAGGCAAAACAGACTTAAGTGCATTAGAGCAAGTAGGTTTGACTGAAGCGCAAGCACAAGAGATGTATCGTTATCTAGCTATTGCAAATTATGAAGATCGCTTTGTTATTCCATCAAGCCATCGTGAACTTGCAAGAGAAGCTTTCCCAGAACGTAATGGTTGTGGTTTTAGCTTTGGTGATGGTTGTCATGGCAGTGATAGCAAATTTAATTTGTTTAATAGCCATCGTATTGACGCGATTGATATCACATCAAGAACACCTCAAGATGAACGCCGATCAGAGGAGAAAATATAATGATCTCTCTGAAAGTCATTTCACATCTCTTAGATTATCCCACACAAGAATTGTGGGATAACCGAGGCGAACTTATCGATGCATTACAGGAAGCTGATGAGCTTCCTGTGACTCAAGTTGCGAAATTAATGGCATTTATTCATACCTTAACGCAACAAGAGTTGTTAGATGCGCAAGCCAATTACAGCGAGCTTTTTGATAGAGGGCGGGCGCGATCACTACTGTTATTTGAACACGTTCATGGTGAGTCTCGTGATCGTGGTCAAGCAATGGTTGATCTGCTCAATCAATATCAACAAGCAGGGATCACATTAAGTAGTCGTGAACTTCCTGACTATTTGCCTACTTATCTTGAGTATTTAACGCTCCTGCCAACGACAGACTGTATTGAAGGGCTAAATAACATTGCGCCTATTTTGGCGCTGTTAGGTGAGCGTTTGAAACAACGAGGCAGTGATTATCACGCGCTCTTTGATGTGTTGCTTTGCCTCTCACAAAGTGGATTGGAAGCATCACAACTGACTGCTCAAGTAGAAAAAGAGCCTTTAGATGATACACCTGCTGCATTAGATGCTGTGTGGGAAGAAGAGCAAGTAACGTTTCTTGGCGAAGGTACGCAATGTGGCAGTGGCAAAATCAGCCAACATCAGCGCCGTTTTGCTCAAGAGACGACAGTTCAATATCTCAACGTGGGGAATTCGTTGGATACGGGAGCACAAAAATGAATTACATCAATATGTTATTTTTTGATATCTATCCCTATATTGCTGGTGCCGTTTTTATTATCGGTAGCTGGTTACGTTACGACTATGGTCAATATACATGGCGAGCCGGCTCTAGCCAGATGTTAGACAAGAAAAATATGCGATTGGCTTCTAACTTGTTCCATATCGGGATCATCGGTATTTTTGCTGGTCATTTTCTGGGAATGCTAACACCTCACTGGATGTATGAATCTTTCCTGCCTATTGAATACAAACAAATTATGGCAATGGTTGGTGGCGGTACTTGTGGTGTATTAATGCTGGTGGGGGGCGTGATGTTATTAAAACGCCGTTTAACCAATCCACGGGTTAGAGCTACATCTTCATTTGGTGACATCATGATCTTAACGCTTTTGGTTATTCAAGTAGCGCTAGGTTTACTGACTATTCCATTCTCAGCACAACATATGGATGGTAGCGAAATGATGAAGCTGGTGGCTTGGGCACAATCCATAGTGACTTTCCACGGCGGTGCTTCGGCTCATCTTGAAGGTGTCGCGTTCGTGTTTAAATTGCACATTTTCTTAGGTATGACGATTTTCTTATTGTTCCCATTCTGTCGATTAGTTCATATTTGGAGCGTGCCAGTTGAGTACTTAACTCGTCGCTATCAAATTGTGCGTAATCGTCATTAATGAATACCCATCTCCTGATAGTAAATTAGAGACCTTTTAATTGCGCTTATCTCACCCCCGCCCGCGGGGGTTTTTTTTATCTTTTTTCTCCCTTAAAACTTGAACAAAAAATTTGAATGGTTAAAGCAATAATCTTTAGATTCATTTAAGAATAGTTGCACTTATAATTCTTTTTAACGAAATGAATTTATATAAGGCAATAAATAGTTAATTAAATATCGTGATATTTAATTAAATTTAAATATTTATAATTGGTTGTTTATTATAAATAAACTCAAATTTAAATTAATCTGAATATTGTCATGTAAATTTGGTGCTATGATTTAATTGAGTCTTACCTCTATTATGCTATCGGAGATTATTATGAGCTTTAAATATCATCGTATTGATAAAAATAATGCCGCTGTTCTGTTGGTAGACCATCAAGCTGGATTACTCTCTTTAGTCAGAGATATCGAGCCTGATAAATTCAATAATAATGTACTAGCATTAGCCAATGCTGCTAAATACTTTAATTTACCTACCATTTTAACGACTTCTTTTGAAGATGGTCCTAATGGTCCTCTAATGCCTCAGCTCGTTGAAATGTTCCCAGATGCTCCTTATATCGCTCGCCCAGGTCAAATCAATGCATGGGATAATGAAGACTTCGTCAAAGCAGTTAAAGCAACGGGTAAAAAACAACTGATTATTGCGGGTGTTGTGACTGAAGTTTGTGTTGCATTCCCTGCATTATCAGCACTTGAAGAAGGTTTTGAAGTCTTTGTTGTCACTGATGCTTCAGGTACTTTCAATGCCATTTCTCGCGACTCTGCATGGGATAGAATGTCAAAAGCAGGGGCTCAATTAATTAACTGGTTTGGTTTAGCTTGTGAGTTACACCGTGATTGGCGTAATGATGTCGAAGGATTAGGTACACTGTTTGCTAACCATATTCCAGATTATCGTAATCTGATGACAAGCTATAATACTTTAACAAAAAAGTAAGCGGTTAATTTAAGTTTTACCTAAAAATAGGGCTTATATTATTTTTTGAAAAATATAATTTAATTGAATTTTAATTTTATTAAATTATAGATGTAAGCCCTTAATTAAAAATGGAATAGAAATGAAAAGTCAAATATTAAAAGCTACCGCTGTTGCTATGGCATTAAGTGTAGGTGTTGCACAGGCTGCTGAATATAAAGCAAGTACTGCTGAAGGTCCAATAAAAATAGTAAACCTAAAAGCAATGGAAGCTCAAGTTCAAGCAAATATGGAAAAAGGCGCCTTCGGTTATATTCGCGGTGGTGCTGAAGATGAAAATAACTTACGCTCTAATACAAGTGCATTTGATAAAAAATATATTATGCCTCGTTCATTACAAGGCATCGAATTTTCTGACTTAGATTTAAAAACAGAATTTTTGGGTATTAAATTAGATACGCCTATTATTCAGGCACCGATGGCAGCTCAAGGGCTTGCACATCAA
This sequence comes from Proteus sp. PR00224, assembly GCF_016238105.1. Lineage (NCBI taxonomy): Bacteria > Pseudomonadati > Pseudomonadota > Gammaproteobacteria > Enterobacterales > Morganellaceae > Proteus > Proteus sp. PR00224. The sequence goes on from NZ_JAEHQU010000003.1 coordinate 22,699, forward strand.
CAAGGCGAAGTTGCCACAGCAAAAGGTATGGCGAAAGCCGGCTCTATTTTTTCATTAAGCACTTATGGTAATAAAACCATTAAAGAAGTGGCGGACGCCCAACCCGGTTACCCATTTTTCTTTCAGTTGTACATGAGTAAAAATGATGCCTTTAATGAGTATATTTTATCTCAAGCAAAACAGTATGGCGCTAAAGGTATCATTATGACTATCGACTCTTCAGTGGGTGGTTATCGTGAAGATGATGTGAAAAATAACTTCCAATTCCCATTAGGTTTTGCCAACTTAGAAGCGTTTGCAAAAATCAGTGATGATAAATCTAAAACAGGTAAAGGTGCGGGTATTAGCGAAATTTATGCTCAAGCCAAACAAGCATTTACACCCGCAGATATTCAGTATGTGAAAAAAATGTCTGGTTTACCTGTGATTGTAAAAGGTATCGAATCACCTGAAGATGCAGATACTGCAATTAAAGCCGGCGCAGATGCAATTTGGGTTTCTAATCACGGTGGTCGTCAATTAGATAGCGCACCAGCAACAATTGATGTCTTACCTGCGATTGCCAAAGTGGTGAATAAACGTGTACCTATCGTGTTTGACAGTGGTGTGCGTCGTGGTTCACATGTCTTTAAAGCATTAGCAAGTGGTGCAGATGTTGTTGCCGTCGGTCGCCCAATTCTTTATGGATTAAATTTAGGGGGTGCTGAAGGTGTTAATTCAGTTATCCAACATTTAAATAAAGAATTAAAAATTAATATGATGTTAGGTGGCGCAAAAACAGTAAAAGATATTCAAGCCACTCCACTTTATACCGACGCAAGTTTTAATCAATAATTAGTTTATAAAGTTAAAAGTAATAAAACCCACGCTCAATATTGAACGTGGGTTTTTTCTATTAACTTATTTTTTCTATCAACTTAAAAGAATATTGTTAGTTTAAAAAAATTATTCTTGGGTTGATAGTGTATCACTAAAACAGAGGTTATTTTGATTATTAATACCACCATCTGACGATGAATAACCTAGACAACCTAACATTGAATCAAAAATATTGTGATGATAGAACGTGCGTTCTGCATCTTGATTGCGCTTTAAGTTATCAAATAGCTGTTTATTTTCAGGCTCTGCTAAATAGCTATCTGACATCCAAACTAAGAATGGTACTTTAAATTGTTCTGGTGGGGCAATTTCTTTTGGTGTGCCATGTAAGCCACCTTTTTCTGAAATAGATTCACCGTGATCGGAGGTATAAAACACAATGGCTTTTTTATCGCGCAATGTGTCGAGTATGCTATCAATAAAATAGTCGGTATAAAGAATAGAGTTATCATAAGCATTCACTAACTGCTCTTTAGTACACTCATCATCCACATTTAAACATTCAGGTTGGTATTTTTTGAATGATTCAGGGTAACGCTGTGAATACATAAAGTGAGAGCCTTTAGTGTGTAAAATTACTAAATGATTTCCCTTTGGATGTTGGGCAACCGTATTTGCCGTTTCAGTAATTAATAAGGTGTCATCAAGTTCTTTACCAAAATTGCTATTTTTTGCAGTCATCATCTCTTTCATTGCGTAGTTATTTAAATCAAGTTTATTGTAAAACCATAATTCACTTTGCATGGAGAACAACTCTGATGACATACCTAATTGGCTTAATACTGAAAAAATATTGTTCTCTTTTAATGTCCGCTGATCGTTACTTTCTGTTCCGTTTTCTCGTACAAACATACATTTTAAAGAGAGCTTGGTTGCGGTATCACAAGAAATACCTTTAAAGGCAACAAGATTTTTCTCTTGGCTTAATAGAGGATTTGTTTGACGTTCATATCCTAACAATCCCATATGATCCCATCTTGCTGTTTCACCAATAATAAAAACAACATACACATCTTCATTTGCCTTTGAAGGCTCATAAGTGAAGTGATCGGCAGGATTAAAAATATTTTGGTTATTAAACGTATCGTCATACTGCGTTATTGCATATTGAAATAATGGGATAATCCAATTTGTAGGTAAATACGCATAACTTAAGCCACCACTATAGCTTGGCAGATCCAAGTTATTTTTTATTTCATAGGCTTTTTGTTTTGAATCAAGTGTTTTCAAATAGGCAAAAACAGCCAGTGCAATCACAAGCATTTTGACGGTATTTTTTATCCAGATTTTTTTCTTTTGTTGTGTAGTTAGATTTTTCTCTGGTTTTTTACCTAGCCAAATAAGAGCTAATGGCAAAATAGATAAGCCAATAATCCAAATAATCACATTTGGGCTAACCAGCTCTTTAGATAAATCCGTATCCGTGGTTAGTGTTGAAATAATAATGCCGTATCCAATGACGACATCATAAAAAGAAATATAGTAACTCGCACAAACACTCACGACGAGAATAAAAGAGGCGACGATTTTAAAGAATAGAGAGCCGAAAAAAGAGAGTAGCCGTAATAGAAAGAAGGTAAAGGCAATGTTAACAGCAATTTCACCTAGAATATATAATGCATCAATGAGGGGGTTGTTTGTATTTTGTGTGCCGTATCGGCCAATGTAAACGGAAAGATTAAGAAAGAAACCAAGGTAGACAGCTAAAAAAAGGGCAATGTTCTCTTTAGAAAAACGTAAAAACTTTAATTTTTGCATGTTCAGTTATTATCAATTTATATGGTGTAGAGGTCTTTAAGACCGCGAGGTTGTTTTCAGGTTCAGTATTATGTTCTTTTTTTTATTGAAGTTTAAAAATTTTTTATTTGATTTACATAAATATCAAAATTATTAATTTTAAATAGTTTTAGTAGATAGGAATATTGATAGAGATATTAGAAGGTTGTCATCATTATATACGGCAAGATCCCGATAAAGGCAGATAAGAAAGCGTATTTATTATTTTGATTTCGCAGATGAAATAAATAAGTATTATTACGTTATAAATATTAATGTATAACGAATTTTGATAGAAATACAAATCGACATAAATATCGTCATTAGTGTCGAGCACTTCCTACTACTTTAGCTGTCATTGTTTTCTTGCTCATTCAACGGATTTTATTTCTCTTTATTTTTCATTGTGTTGCGGAAAAGTGAAAAAGCGTGCTTATTTGGCACACTCTCTGCATAGATAGAGGAGAAGATCAGGTAATAACCTGAAAGTTGATGAACACAGGAGCAATGTTGATGAAAAAAGTCATCACGGTCTGTCCGTATTGCGCCTCAGGATGCAAAATCTACCTGAAGGTGGAAAACGGTAAAATTATTGGCGCTGAAGGAGCCAATGGTTTAACAAACCAAGGTGAGCTGTGTCTGAAAGGGTATTATGGATGGGATTTTATCCATGATACTAAGATACTGACTCCACGTCTTAAAACACCAATGATCCGTCGTGAAAGAGGCGGAAAATTAGAATCGGTTTCTTGGGATGAAGCGATTGAGTTTGCAAGTAGCAAGCTTCTTGCTATCAAAGAGAAATACGGTGCTAAATCTATTATGACAACCGGCTCTTCACGAGGCCCGGGTAACGAAGCTAACTTCGTTATGCAGAAATTCGCTCGTGCGGTTATCGGAAATAATAATATAGACTGCTGTGCTCGTGTCTGACACGGCCCTTCGGTTGCAGGTCTGCAGCGTTCGGTCGGTAATGGTGCTATGAGCAACTCAATCGTTGAGATTGAGGATACCAAATGTCTATTTGTCTTCGGCTATAACGCCGCAGACTCGCATCCTATTGTTGCTCGCCGTATTGTTAAGGCGAAAGAAAAGGGTGCCAAAATTATTGTATGTGACCCTCGTTACATCGAAACAGCACGTTTAGCCGATTTACACTTAGGCTTAAAAAATGGCTCTAACATTGCGCTATTAAATGCGATTGCGCATGTGATTATTGAAGAAGGATTGCATGATAAATCCTTTATCGAAAATCACACCGAGCAATTTGACGAGTATTGTAAATTAGTTGAAAGCTATACACCTGAATCTGTTGAAGAAATAACAGGTTTAAGTGCTCAAATTATTCGTGAAGCTGCACGTATGTACGCGAAAGCAGAAACAGCGACAATTCTTTGGGGTATGGGGGTAACTCAATTCTACCAAGGTGTTGAAACGGTACGTTCACTGACTAGTTTAGCTTTATTAACGGGTAATTTAGGTAAAAAATATGTCGGGGTTGGCCCAGTTCGTGGTCAAAATAACGTACAAGGTGCGTGTGATATGGGAGCATTGCCTAACACACTACCAGGTTATCAATACGTTACTGACGAAAAAGCGCGTGAGAAATTTGCTAAATTCTGGGGCATTGAGTCAATGCCTGAAGAAGTGGGCTATGCGTTAAGTGAAGTTCCTCATAATATCGATCACGGCTTATTAAAAGCTCACTATGTAATGGGTGAAGATCCACTGCAAACTGAGCCTGATTTAGCAACAATCCGTAGAACGTTTGAAAAACTGGATCTACTGATAGTGCAAGATATCTTTATGACCAAAACGGCGTCTATTGCTGATGTTATTTTCCCTGCAACATCATGGGGTGAGCATGAAGGTGTTTATACTGCGGCAGACCGTGGTTTCCAACGCTTCTATAAAGCTGTTGAACCTGTTGGTGATGTGAAAACAGACTGGCAAATTATCAGTCTGATGGCAACAGCAATGGGTTATCCAATGCATTACAACAATACCAAAGAAATTTGGGATGAGTTGCGTGAGTTATGCCCAATTTATTATGGTGCGACTTACGAAAAAATGGCGGACTTGGCTTATATCCAATGGCCTTGCCCAACAGAAGATAGCCCAGGTACACAATATCTGTACGATGGTGGTAAATTCGATACTCCTAACGGTAAAGGTCAATTCTTTACTTGTGAGTGGGCTCCACCAATTGACAAACTCTCTGATGAGTTTCCAATGGTATTGGCAACCGTCCGTGAAGTTGGACACTACTCTTGCCGTTCAATGACAGGTAACTGTAAAGCATTGGCGGCGTTGGCTGATGAACCGGGTTATGTTCAATTAAACACAGAAGATGCCAAACAGTTGGGTATCAAAGATCAAGAGTTAGTTTGGATACGCTCTCGTCAAGGTAAAGTCATTACGCGTGCTGCGGTCAGTGATAGACCGAATAAAGGTGCTGTATATATGACTTATCAATGGTGGATTGGTGCTTGTAACGAACTGGTTGCAGAGAATTTAAGCCCAATTACCAAAACACCTGAGTATAAATATTGTGCAGTATGTGTTGAGCCAATCAAGGAACAGGCTCAGGCAGAACACTATGTGAAAACGGAATATAGCAATATTAAACGTCGTTTAAGAGAAGCCGCCGAGGGTTGATCTTCGTCTGATTAATATTGTCTTTCTGCCTTAGAACCGAGTTTATTGACCTTAGCGTCAGTAAGCTCGGTTTTTTATTAGATTATTATTTTGTGCACAACTAAGCGGCGGACTGATTTAAATAAAGTGTTAAAGGTAAGTCAGGATGCGGATCCATCGAATCAAATTTATGTGATGGGTGAGAATCAACCGTTGGATAGCGAGATAGTAAAACAATAAAGTCTTGGTAAGCCTGTTTTTTATTATCATGCGTAAAAATAGGTGTACCGCTATGATTTAATTCATTATCTGCAATGAGTAAAATATCAAGATATTGCGCATTATTGTGTTCATAAAGTACATTTTTAGGATCAATTTTTTGCCAAGCTGTTCCTATCGCCTCTTTTGGTGAATGAACACGTAAAGCGCCAGTATTATCCTTAACGTTATTCTTATTCATCATCACAATCATGGTGTGATCAACGCCATCTTTATGAACCCCTTCAATTGAAAGTTCACTTAAAGAATCTGGTTGGGCAATTAATCTTAAATGAAAAACAGTTGATATTGATTTAGGCGAATTTTGATCGGTTAAGTGACGAGATGTAAATTTATTACCTTGAATTAATAGCATTTTTAATTTTAATAACGCTTGATAAGCCGTATTGCTCTGCCAGCGATCATCAAGTGCTCTAAAATGCCTTTGTGTGCCACTGTCTTCACGAATAAATCCATCTTCTTCAGTGAGAACAAAAGGTTGATATTCTAGTCTGGAGATCGTTTCTATATCATTATCAAAAAGGTAGCGTCCTGTTCGAGAATGACGAAATGAAAGAGTCGGATCTTGTGCTAAATAGTCACCATATTCCATGAGTGCATTAATATCTTTTTCTTCAGCACCTAATTGTTTTATTAAATCAATGACAATACTTTGGGGAATAAAGACATATTTATTATTCTTGTATTCTTTTTTTATTTCACTAATTCTATTTATAAGCAGGCTATTCATATATAATATGCTCCATTGATGGTTTATATTATTAATAGTTAATAAAGTGAGTAATTAATAAAATATAATCATTTAGATTATAGATAGAGATTAATAAGTTTCAAATGTACAAAAAAAGAGTGTAATAAAATAATTACACTCTTTTAGATAAGTAAGAAACTATTTTAGGGTTAAAGTATTTCTGGAATTGAAATACCGAGACGTTGCATCCGCGATAATAACGTTGTTCTTTTTAATCCTAGTTTTAAAGCAGCGCCTCTAGCGCCAGCAACTACACCATTGGTTTCTCTTAATGCTTGAATTATCCTTTCTCGCTCTTCATCATCGCTTTCTGGCGCATTCGTCTGCATGCGCTTTTCAATGGATGAAGGTTGCGTCAGTACCTGCTTTAAACGAGAGGGCTTGTTAATATGAAGCTCTTTTAACTGAAGGTTTAATGTTGATCCTCGCGTTAAAATAACGGCACGCTCAATAATATTTTCAAGTTCACGAACATTACCCGGCCATGGATAAAGTGTTAACTGCTCCAATGCGTTGGCAGGTATACAATCTATTTTTCTATCCATTCTACGCGCAATTTTTTGCGTAAAATGTTTAGCTAAAAGCGGAATATCTTCAGGTCGCTCTCTTAGTGGTGGAATAATAATAGGAAAAACATTAAGACGATAATAAAGATCTTCTCGAAATTCACCTTCATCTGTTAATTCATGCAGATCTTTATTGGTCGCTGCAATTAGCCTAACATCAACTGGGATCACTTTATTACCACCCAACCTTTCTATTTCTCGCTCTTGAAGAACGCGAAGCAATTTGGGTTGTAAGTCAATTGGCATATCACCAATTTCATCAAGAAATAGCGTGCTTTTATCTGCCATCTCAAATCGGCCAATATGTGTATTGGTTGCGCCTGTAAATGCGCCTTTATCATGGCCAAAGAGATCACTTTCTAAAAGGCCAGAAGGTACTGCGGCACAGTTCATTTTTATCATCGACTTATTTTTTCGCAGACTTAGACGATGAATAGCGCGCGCAATTAATTCTTTACCCGTACCTGTTTCACCTAATATAAGTACAGTACTATCACTTTTTGCCACTAATTCAATTTGTTCTAGCACATTATGCATAGCGTCACTTTGATAAATAATCTCACTGAAGCATGCATTGTTATCTATTTGCTCATTAAGCCAAATATTCTCATTCTTTAAACTGTCTTTTAAATGTGTTATTTCTTCATAAGCAGCTGCATTTTCAATGGCGATACCAATACGAGCTGCAATTTGTTGTAGCAATTGGCAAGTATCGTTAGTAAAAACGCTTCCTACTTCGTGTGCTAAAATTAATAAGCCTAGCGGTTTATGATTAAAAGCCAGTGGCAATAACAAAGCCGTCTGCATATTTTGCTTAACTAGACGCTTAATCAAAACATCTTCTTGATCTTCTTTATTAATATCAATTAAGACAGGTTTATTCTGATTAATAATTTCTTCTGCTTTGTTATTCGCGCTACTAAACTTACGTTGTTGGCGAATGACTGATTTCCCAGTCTGATAACGACTAGAGTAAAGAATACCTTCACCACTATTTTGTGATGAGGTACGGCATAACATAAGACTAATATGGTTCAATCCAAAAAAACGATGTATTTCTTTAGAGACTTCAGAAATAAGACCATCCATGTCTAGATGAGCTAATACAGAATTTGTGATATCAACCAATATTCGATATTGGTTGCGCTCATTACGAAGGCTCTCCATAGTTTCAGCATTGTTACTGCTTAATTTCATGACACCACCGATTGCCCTAAAAAATTAGCTATATTGTAGTAGGTTTATAATAAATTTATATCAATGACTGAATCATTTTTGATCCAACCCGCTATTTTTGTATATGTAGTGAAACTTAAGAATATAAATTTATCAAATCACTATATAATCAAATATATATCGATTTATTTTATCGTCAATATTGTCGAATAATTTGACGAAGTGACTTGTTTGTTAATTAATAATCATTTTTATTTGAAAATTATTTAATTGAAAAATAAGGAATAGTTATATCAAAAATATATTGGCATGAACCGTGCTAGATTCATTCTATTGATACTCTAATTATTACTCTTAATTAGAATAACTCGTTGAATTTATCGCCATATATAACGGCTATATATAACAAAGATCAGGAGAATATGATGAACCGTTTCATCATTGCAGACCCTAAAAAATGTATTGGTTGCCATACTTGTGAAGTGGCTTGTGTCGTGTCACATCAGCAAGTAGACCAAGATAATTTAGCCATTGAGCAAATTAGTGAGCAGAATTTCCAACCCCGAATTCATGTGGTCAAAGGATTTTCAATCAGTACGGCAGTTGTTTGTCATCAATGTGAAGATGCCCCTTGTGCTAATGTGTGTCCGAATGGCGCTATCATTCATAACAAAGATTATTACTATGTTGATCAGGAAAAATGTATAGGTTGTAAAACCTGTGTACTGGCTTGCCCTTATGGCACGATGGAAGTGGTTTCTCGTCCAGTTATGCGCACATCAACCGCGCTCAATGCGATTGAGGCATTTAAAGCGGAAGCCAACAAATGCGACTTATGCCACCATCGTGAAGCGGGTCCCGCATGTATTGAAGTCTGCCCAACTCATGCTTTAGTGTGTATTGATAGAGATGCACTTGAAGAGATGGTTAAAGAGCGTCGTCGCAGAGCAGCTTTTGAAACCGGTGCTGAATTGTTGTTCTAAGATCAATAATAAAGCAACTATGTACTGGTACTATAGTTGCTATTATTTATCCTGCTTCAATAAGGTATCGACATGCATGAAATTACGCTTTGCCAGAGCGCATTTGAGATAATAGATTCTCAAGCTAAATTAAATAATGCAAAAAAAGTAAAAAGTGTATGGATGGAATTGGGCGCATTATCTTGTGTTGAAGTCAGTGCACTTGAATTTTGCTTTGATATTGTTTGCAGAGACACCCTTGCCCAAGGTTGTGAATTACATATTGAGGTTATCCCCGCGAAAGCATGGTGTTGGGATTGTCATCAAGTTGTCACTGTTTCAACCTTTAATGCAGGTTGTCCGTCTTGTGGTAGCCAAAATTTGCGCGTTGAAAATGATGATGCAATGCGAATAAAGCAAATAGAGATCGAATAGGGGTTGTTATGTGTCTTGGTATTCCAGGTCAGGTTGTTGAAGTCGGAAAAACAATCACTGAAAATGCAATGGTCGATGTTTGTGGCGTTAAACGAGAAGTGAATATTGCGTTAGTCTGCGAGGGTGAGCCTCATACGATGATCGGTAAGTGGGTGTTAGTGCATGTTGGTTTCGCCATGAGTATTGTCAATGAAGAAGAAGCAAAAGAGACGCTGGATGCTCTGATGGCAATGGGAGAAGTTGAAGATGATGTCTCTGCTTTTCTTTATGGCGAAGAGGGCGCACCTAAGCAAGTTTGAATAAATTTCAAGCTATTGCATGCTTTATTACTTTTTCTTATAATTCAATCTCATTTCTCTGAAGCTGGGACGACCCAGCTTTCTGTTGTTCATTCAGGGGACGACCCCAAATATGTTTTATATAAAAGGGGTAATTTATGTCCTGGGCAATTCTATTTGTTGCTGGTTTACTTGAGATAGTTTGGGCTGTTGGCTTGAAATACACTCATGGATTTACGCGACTAACACCAAGCATTATTACGATAACGGCCATGATTGTGAGCATGGGCATGTTATCTTATGCCATGAAAGGCTTACCAGCAGGCACCGCTTATGCGATTTGGACAGGTATTGGTGCTGTCGGTACTGCAATTTTTGGTATTTTAGTTTTTGGTGAGTCTGCCAATATTTATCGTTTATTGAGTTTAGCGATGATAATTTTTGGCATTATCGGGCTGAAATTGGCGAGTTAATTGTGATAGGTTTGATTTATTAAAAAATTTTCTAATAAGATTAGCGTAATTAAAATCTTTTTACTTATGTTATTGTTCTAATGAAAATCATCAAAAATCAATTAGATAATGATAATTAAAAGATCTGCGTTAAAATTTTGATAGTCAATAAGCGGTAACATTTAACCATAGAGCCCCCCAAAATAAGTGTCCTATTTTGGGGAGAATTTAGAGACTTTGATTTTGCTCTAATCAATTGGGTACGATATTTTCTAGCTTCTCCCATATCCTTTTTGCAGAATAAAAAATGCAATCACCTAACTTTTTTTGTTTCTTGGTTTTTAATCTAAGTGGTTAAAGAAACATTGATTGAAAAAGTGGTACTGGTTACTATAGTACTCATTACTGCAGAGGGAGTGGCATGGGAATATATAAAATATCTTCTTTTAAGAGAAGTGTGAAGAAAACACCCATAACGGATAAGCAGTTATCTGTAGCTGCAAAAGAAGTTCAGCAAGGAAAATATGAAGCTGACTTGGGTGGTGGAGTAATAAAAAAACGTCTAGCAATACAAGGACAAGGTAAAAGCGGAAGTGTTAGAGTCATCATATTTTTTAAGATCAACAATCATCTTTTTTTCGCTGATGGCTGGACGAAAAATGCCGTTAATGCAAAGGGAAAAAAAGAAATAGAAGATGACGAATTGCAGGCCTATAAACATTTAGCAAATGAGTTTTTAAATTATGATGAAAGTACTATTAATCATTTAATTTCTTGCAGAATTTTAGAGGAAATAACTGATGAGTAACAAGCTAAATAACATGCTTGAATTGGCTAAAGAGCTAAATGCCGCAGGTACATCACCCGATAGCTTGGTTCAAGAAATTGAAAGTATTGTTCACACTCGTGAAATTAATGACAAAATACAATGCGTATCGGCGATGAGTGGTGCAGAGATTAAAACTTTGCGCACTAAATTTGGAATGTCACAGGCTGTTCTTGCCCGAGCTTTAGGTATGTCAAAAGAGAGCGTATCTAAATGGGAAAGAGGTGAAAAGAAGCCAAGTGGACCAGCGCTAAGAATGTTACGTATTTTAGAACGTCAGGGACCTGAAGTCCTAATAATTTAAGTGAGAGACGATAAGCCGGTAAGTGCTTTTTGTTTACTGTGGAGATATAGTTCAAATATAAAAAAGTTAATTATAGAAAATTTTTTTCATAAAAAAAGCCACTCAATGAGTGGCTTTTAATTCTTACGTATTAATCAATTACAGTGTAAATACACCAATGATAGCGATAACGCTGATAATTGCTGCACCACCATAAAATACCCATTTGCTTGCAGGTACATGCACTTTAAAATCGTGCAGAGTATGGTGAATACGGTGTAATGCACACCAAACTGGCAGAATAATCATTAGCAGTAAGAACAGACGGCCAATGATGCTTTGGCTAAATGCCATAATACGTTCATAAGTAAATGCTTCTGGCGCAATACCCATAGGGATTAGGATACCGAGCAGGATGATGATTGCTGGAGAAACAATCGCACTCCACATACCACCTGCACCAAATAATCCCCAGAAAATAGGTTCATCAGAGCGCTTAGGAAGTTGATTCTGATTCATTATTTCCTCCTGGGTTAAATTAACGCCACTGCCAGAATAGCGGCAGTAACAACGATAGTGACACCCCAGAAACCACGAACGATGGGTTCTTGTGGCATTTTTTCATCTTTAACAACGATAACCACTGCTTTTGGTGCAAGTTTGAACCAAGTTGCAGAGTGGAATACCGTCGCAATTAGGGTCACAATGTTAATTAGCATTACAATTGGGTTGCTCAGGAATCCAACGAAACCTGCCCAACTTTCTGGTCCATTTTTCAGTGCGAATACACCAAACAGTACAACCAGACTGAACCAAAGTTGTGGAAGACAAGTCCCTTCACGGGTGATATAGAAACGATAGAATCCAAGTTTCGTCCACCAGTTTGGTTGCATGCCACGAACATAAGGCTTACGTTTTGTTGTCATGTCTTGTTTCCTCCTTAACGTGGTTTCAGCATCGCAATGACAAAGTCTTGCGCACTGGCTGCTTTACCTTGCTGAATAGCGGCAGCAGGATCCACATGTTTTGGACAGACTTCAGAACAGTAGCCAACAAAGGTACAAGACCAGACACCGTTCTCACCATTTAACTGAGGCATACGCTCTTTTGCCCCATGGTCGCGACTATCTGTGTTGTAACGTTGAGCTAATGTAATCGCTGCTGGGCCAATAAACTCTGGGTTTAGACCAAACTGCGGGCATGCTGCATAGCAAAGACCGCAGTTGATACAACCAGAGAATTGGTGGTATTTTGCCATTTGAGCAGGAGTCTGTTTATTCGTCCCTTCTGAAGGCTTACGATCATTACCGATGATATAAGGTTTAATCGCTTCTAAGCTTTCAATAAAGTGAGTCATATCGACAACAAGGTCACGCTCAACTGGGAAGTTACCTAACGCTTCAACTCTTATACCGTCTGGATATTCACGAATAAACGTTTTACAAGCCAATTTAGGCACTTTGTTGACCATCATGCCGCAAGAGCCACAAATCGCCATACGGCAAGACCAACGATAAGAAAGATCAGGCGCTAAATTGTCTTTAATATAACCCAATGCGTCCAGTAATGAGGTTTGCTCATCATAAGGAACATCATAAGTGACGAAATGAGGCGCTTCGTCTGTTTCTGGGTTATAGCGCATGACTTCCATTTTAATGTGCTTCATGTCATCAGCCATTCGCTTTCTCCTTATTCTGCTTGTCTTGTGCAGTCGCTTCACCACCATAGACACGTTTAGCAGGAGCAGATTTCGTGATCTTCACATCGCTATATTCTAAACGAGGGGCACCTTCTGGGTTATAGAACGCCAGAGTATGTTTCAGGAAGTTCACGTCATCACGCTCAGTACAACCTTCGTCAAGACGTTGGTGTGCACCACGAGACTCTTTACGATTGATTGCGGAATGAGCCATACATTCAGCGACATCTAAACCAAAGCCAAGCTCAATTTTGTACAGTAAATCTGTATTAAAGACGCTGCTCGTGTCTTTAATTTCAACGCGTTTGAAACGTTCTTTTAATTCAGCCAGTTTATCAATGGTTTTTTGCATTAATTCAGGTGTACGATAGATACCGCAACCTTCTTCCATTGATTCACCCATTTCGTCTCGAATTTGTGACCAGCTTTCAGAACCTTTTTGGTTCATCAGATTTTTCAGGCCATCTTCGATATCACGAGTACGAGCATCTAATGCTGATGCGTTAGCTGGTGCTGCTTCTTGTGCACAACGAACCGCTTCTTCACCAGCAAGACGACCGAATACAACCAGCTCTGCCAGTGAGTTAGAACCTAAACGGTTAGCGCCGTGTAAGCCAACAGATGAACATTCACCCACCGCAAACAGACCTTTAATACGAGTCTCAGTTTGTTGGTTAGTTTCGATACCACCCATAGTGTAGTGAGCAGTAGGACGAACAGGGATTGGTTCATTAACTGGGTCAACACCCACATACGCTTTTGCCAGTTCACAAATAAATGGCAGACGTTCATGAAGTTTTTTCGCACCCAGATGACGTAAGTCAAGATAAACAACGTCACCACGGTGAGTTTTGATGGTACGGCCTGCGCGCCACTCATGCCAGAAAGCTTGAGAAACTTTATCGCGAGGACCTAATTCCATGTATTTATTTTCTGGTTTACCTAATGGTGTTTCTGGTCCTAGGCCGTAATCTTGCAGATAACGATAGCCATCTTTATTGACCAGAATACCACCTTCACCACGACAACCTTCGGTCATCAGGATACCTGAACCTGGTAGGCCAGTTGGGTGATATTGAACAAATTCCATATCACGCAGTGGAACGCCATGACGTAAAGCGATACCCATACCATCACCAGTAACAATACCGCCATTGGTATTGAAACGATAAACACGTCCCGCACCACCGGTTGCCATAATGACTGCGTTAGCACGAATTTGAACTTTCGTACCTTCCATCATATTAATAGCAACAAGACCACGAGCGTGACCTTCATCAACAAGAATATCGAGAACAAAGTGTTCGTCGAAACGTTGAATTTGTGGGTATTTTAAGGATGTTTGGAACAGGGTATGTAGCATATGGAAGCCGGTTTTATCGGCTGCGAACCAGGTCCGTTCGATCTTCATCCCACCAAAACGTCGGACGTTGACTGACCCGTCTTCTTTCCGGCTCCAAGGACAGCCCCAGAGTTCTAGTTGAGTCATCTCTGTTGGACAATGCTCAACGAAGTAATCGACGACATCCTGTTCACACAACCAGTCACCGCCTGAAACGGTATCATTGAAGTGGAAATCATAGGAGTCGTGAGCCTGAGTCACTGCTGCTGATCCGCCTTCTGCTGCCACGGTGTGGCTACGCATTGGGTAAACTTTTGAGATCAGAGCAATTTTCAGTTGAGGATTAGCTTCCGCTGCAGCTATTGCTGCTCGTAAGCCTGCGCCCCCGGCTCCGATTATCGCTATATCGGCATTAAAGGTTTGCACTGCGCTTCTCCATTGTTCAAGTGAAAATTGGAATAATTGTCTAGAATTCAATTCACTGACATTATTAATTTGTAATGCTATTTTTTTACGCTATCCGTAACGAAATTGTTTCACTACCTTGTGACTGCGCTTGATAACATCTTTATTATCATTGACTGTAATTTTAGTATAACGAAATGTAGGGCACCGAAATTTGATATGAATGATGGTTTTCCCGTATTTCGCAAAAAAAGTGTGATCTATGCCAAGAATTCTGGGTTTAACTAATAAGCCACCAGAGAAACTTGAAGATTAAATAGAATATATTTTTCTAAATTGAAAATTTATAAATAGTAATGAATAACCTATTTTGAAAGTATAGATAACTTTAATTGGAAATGACAATGATTTTTTATTAAATGTTGATTTTAAAGGGTAAATGCTTTTATCTTTCTTAAGTCTAATTTTAATTAATAAAATTCCATTTTAAAAACTAAAATAAATTTTTTACTATTTATCTAAAACAAATCGGTTTGTCTTGTTAATTGTTAATAAAATATTAATAATATTTCTAAAGGTTTTTAATATTCATCAAAATACGTAGATTTAAATAGAAAGTTAACTTTGAAGTTTAGATGAGTTTGGCTATTTAAATATAAGCATAGTGTTAGTTTATTGTTATTTGTAATTGAGAAAAAGAATTATTCTAATTAACTTTTTTTATAAAAATAGCGAAAAAGCACTGAGTTTCTTACTTTAAATTGGTGTTTATTTAAACGATAAAAAGTGCCCAAAAGTAGATGTTTTGTAGAATTATATTTATTTATCTTATGTGTTTTTACTTAATAAAAGAAAAGATCAGTGAAAAAATATAAAATGAAACCTCTCTTTATTAGGAGAAATTTGTCTGTTGAAGAGGATGCGAGTAAACTGCACGCTTTGTTTTCTGTTGGAGTTTTTCGTTCATGAGTGAAATCGCGGATTGGCAGCCAAGCGCCTCAATCGCCAACTTATTAAAAAAGGCGAAAATAGTCAGTAATATTAGGCGTTTTTTCACTGATCGTGGTGTGTTAGAAGTTGAAACACCGATGATGAGTCAGGCTACCGTTACCGATGTTCATCTTTACCCATTTGAAACCCAATTTGTGGGGCCTGGTGCTTCTCAAGGGCTAAAACTTTATTTGATGACAAGCCCTGAATACCACATGAAGCGTTTATTGGCTGCAAACAGTGGGCCGATTTATCAAATGGGGCGTTGCTTCCGTAATGAGGAAGCCGGTAGATATCATAATCCGGAATTTACGATGCTTGAGTGGTATCGCCCTTGTTTTGATATGTACCGGTTGATGAATGAAGTCGATGATCTACTGCAAGAAGTGTTAGATTGTGAAGCATCAGAGTCACTCTCTTATCAGCAAGCATTTTTGCGTTATCTCGATATTGACCCTTTATCTGTTGATAAAGAAAAATTGCGTGAAGTGGCGGCAAAACTGGATTTATCAAATATTGCAGATACTGAAGAAGATAAAGATACGCTACTTCAGTTGCTATTTGTTTCTGGAGTTGAACCTCATATCGGTTTAGAAAAGCCAACCTTTATCTATCATTTCCCTGCGTCACAAGCGTCATTGGCTGAAATCAGCTCTGAAGATCATCGTGTAGCAGAGCGTTTTGAAGTCTATTTTAAAGGTGTTGAGTTAGCGAACGGATTCCGTGAGCTGACGGATGCACAAGAGCAACGTCATCGCTTTGAACGTGATAATCGTCAGCGAGTGGCAATGGGATTACCAGAGCAACCTATTGATGAGCGCTTTTTAGCTGCTCTTGAAGCGGGACTACCTGAGTGTTCGGGTGTAGCTTTAGGCGTTGATCGCCTTATTATGCTAGCACTGGGTGTTGAACGCCTTAGTGATGTTATTGCATTCCCTGTTTACAGGGCATAAGTGCGATATCAATAGTGCTAAAAAAGAGAGCCGAGGCTCTCTTTTTTATTTTTTGGATTTTCGGCTTTGTCTTCGTTTTTCTTCTGCTTCAAGGGCTTTTTCTTGAAACTTCGCAAACTTATTCCCTGTTACGTCTTTCATATAGCGATAATTAATAAACCAAAACGTAATACATGAAAATAAAATAACCCACCAAATTAACAGTAGCTTTAATGCAGAATTAACACCCAGCATTAAATTAAAGCTAATTAAGACCATTAAGCTGACAAATATCGAGCTAAATAATCCTCCTGCAATTTGCAACATATATTTTTTTAAAGGTGTGATACTGATTAATGGCAAGATAATTGCCATAGAGAACAGTACGCCAAATGTGGCAAACATAATAATCGAGATAGGTTCATCAAAGCTTAGAAACCAATCCGTTATACCAAAAAAAGAAAAGGGAATTTCTATCATGATATTGCCTCCCTACTAGGGTAAAAAAGAGGGATATCTTTAAATTTAAAAATAAACATAAACACTATATTAGGAAAAATACGTATTTCAGTATTATAGAGAGTCACGGATTGATTGAAGAATTCTCGCCTGTCAGCTATGCATTCTTCTAATTCTTTCGCTTGTATTTGTAATAGGTGCAAATTTTTCCCGCTGATAAGTTCAGGATATTTTTCAGCAATAATGAGTGATTTTTTTATTTGTGGTAATAACTGATTAGCTAAATTAACTTTTTCATCTAATACATCTGCATGTAAATAGTGATCTCTATTTTCAGCCAATTTTTCAAATAAGGCTTTCTCATGATCCATTGCTTTTTGTGTAATCACTATCAGCATGAGGATCAAGTCAGCTTGTTTTTTTAATAAAACATCAATGTTTGCAAAGGCTTTATAGCAATTATTTTTTAGCATCACCATGTTGTTATAAATCATCACTAATTGGCGTATTAAAAAATACACTAAGGTGAGAATAAAAATAATGAAAATAAGCCATTCCATAATAATTAATTACCAAGGTGAAGAGGTGTTATTAAAATAAAGCGTTAAGATGCCGTCTTGATATTCCATCGGTATTACTAAAATGGAAAAGATAACAAAAAGAGCAAGGATAACGATGATAGTCGCGTTACGACGTAAAGGACGCGCTTTGTTCCAACTAACAATATAATCTTGTGGCGATAAACCCAGTAGGTAATGAGGCGCTTTACGTGTGATAACCACTTCGCTATTGACGGACTCTGCATCACCAATTAATAAATATGTTGTATTTTTGTCTAAAATGTACTCTTTAAAACGTTTACTGTTGGATTCAAAATCTTGATGAGGTTTGATACCAAAGTGTATAAAAGGAGTATCAGCCGCAAGAACTTGAATTGATCCTGTATCATCTGTCATCGTGAAATTATTGATTTCTTTTTCGCAAAGCGTTTGCTGATAGCTTTTTTTACCTTCTTTGTCTGTGGATATGTCGTATTCATAATAGAAATAGCCATAACACTCTTTTTTACCTAATCGACTATTTAAGATTTTCCCCGCAGTTATCTTGCCTTCAATTTCAACAAGCCCAATGGCTAAAGAGCGAATTTTAGATGTCGCTAGAATTTTTTGAAAACGTAAAAAACGTTTTTCAGGTGTTCTTCTGACGATTTGGTAAACGAACATTAAAACGAAACTTAAAAAGAACAATCTTTGGTCGATAAATAAGCTGAAGCTTAAACTCAGCAATAAAAGGCTAACAAATACAGTGTTGATAAGTGCTGAAAATTTAGAGGTTCCTTCATTTTGTAATTGATGGTAATTCTTTATCGCTTTCTCTCCAATATTCGCAATATGGGTTGAAATACCATATGCAAATAGCAAAATAACAGCGAATGCAATTCCGGAGATAAGATTAACAACAGAGTCTTCACCACTAGGATAAACGTCCGTTTCTCTCGAAAAAAACAGATAATTTCCAGCAGCAAAAGCGATCCCTAAAAAGGGAACAATACTCAAGCTATTCTTCTTTTTTTGAGGACGTTTGCTGCGTAAAAAATAGATTAATGCACCCACAGCACAGCCGATAAAAAAATAAATTAACACTGCAATTTATCCTTAATGCGGTTATTTAAAGTGAATTCCTTCAAATTTCATTTCTTCTTTTGGTATTTCAAGTAATTGCATACGTTCAAAGCGAAAAAGGCCAGCAATTAAGCTATCAGGAAACATCTCTATTGCAGTGTTGTAGTTAGTTGTTGCATCATTAAAGCCTTCACGACGTTGAGCAATTTTATTTTCTACATCACTAACACCTGTTTGAAGTAGTGCTAATTGCTCACCTGAAATTAACGTCGGATAATTTTCAGCAAGGGCAATCATACCTCGCAGTGCTGTATTCATCTCATTTGTTGCGCTAATTTTTTCATTAATATTTTGTGCTTTAAAATAGCGTTGTCTTGCGTCACTTAATGCAATAAATACACCTTTTTCGTGCTCCATGGCTTTTTCAGCTATAGCCATTAATTGAGGAATTTGGTCAGCTCTTTGTTTTAAAATAACGTCAATATTCGCAAACTGATTACTTACTTGATTGCGTGTTGCAATAAGACGGTTGTAAATGGAAATTCCCCAACCAATAAAAAGAACGATAAGAACAAGTAAAATAATCGCCATTATTGTCATCGTGATCCCTTCCTCTAAATATTTAATAAATAATGATAGCTAAATTAAAAAGTGATTATGATTTTTAATTAAATTATTAGAATAAGTTAGAGAAAGATTAAGGAATATACAATCAGAAAGGGCGCAAATATCTAGGATACTCGTCATACTTCAAGTTGCAGCGTTGTTGACTACATTCATTCGTACTAGTCACATACTTATGTATGCTCCTAGCATCTCATTCATTTGTCGCCTAGCTGCACCTTGAATTATTTAGAGTATCGACTTGTTATACTTCAAGTTGTACCTTGAATTATTTAGAGTATCGACTTGTTATACTTCAAGTTGCACCTTGAGTTATTTAAGGTGCAACTAAAATGTGATAAGTTATTTAGCTTGTTTTTGTAAGAATTTAACTCCTAAATCAGGGAAGTCTGTAAAGACACCCTCAGCACCTGCTTGGTTATAAATGATGTCGTAAAGCTGATCACCATCTTTTGCGTATTTAGGCAGTTTATCAATACGAACAGTAAACGGATGAATGGTTAGTTTATTAGCATGCGCATCAGCAGCCATTCCCGTTAAGGTGATTTTTTCTGGTGTTGAATTTTCTTCGACTAACATATGGTAGTCAGGGCCAATACCATCGGCATAAGTGGCAATTTCTTTCATTGCACCTGGCTTAAACATCCACTCATAGCTGTAGTTTGTCCATGTTCCATCAGGTTGTTTTTCATAAGTCTCATTCCAGTCTGTATAGGCAATTAACTGAACGAGTTTTAAATCCATACCCATTTTAGGCATCAATTCTGTTTTGATGCGTTTTAGGTCGTTAGCATCGAAAGATTGCAGATAAACATTGTCGGTTTTTTTCGTGTAACCATACTGTTTAAGTACTTCGAGCACTTTAGAGGTAATGTCTTTGCCTTCTTGTTCATGGAACCAAGGCGCTTTAATTTCAGGGTAAATACCAATATCTTGCCCTGTTGATTTGTTTAAACCTTGAACAAATTCAATCTCTTCTTGGAATGTGTGTACACGGAAATCGGATTTGCCCATAGGGAAACGGTTTGGATAACTTTGGACTTTTTTACCGTCAACAATGTCAAAACCTTCGGTAAATTTTAGCCCTTTGATCTCTTCAAGCGTAAAGTCGATAGCGTAATAACGACCATCTTTTCTTGCTCTATTTGGATAACGTTCAGCCACATCTGTTACACGATCAAGATAGTGATCATGTAAGACAACCAGTTCGTTATCTTTTGTCATCACTAAGTCTTGTTCTAGATAATCTGCGCCTTGAGCATAAGCTAATGCTTTGGCAGGAAGCGTATGTTCAGGCAAATAACCACTTGCACCTCGGTGAGCGATAACGACCTTATCACTTGCCGCTTGTGCGATTGCACTTAAAGATAGAGTTAAAAGAACGCCTGCAACTAACGGTTTTATTTTAAAAGATGTACTCATAAAGCTGCTCCATTTTAATTCTATGTACAACAAAGTTATGTACAGTTGGCAATAAAAAAGCCACATCAAAACAGTTGATGTGGCTTGGTTTTTAGAGATGAGATTTAACTAATTTCATAAATAATCAGTTAGCGATTATTCGTACTTCTGAAGCATTTCACGTTTGTGTTTGGTTTCAGTAACCATCACGATAAGTAATAACACAACAGATAGCGCACTACCGCCGATCATGACCATAAAGCCGCCATCCCAGCCGAAGTAGTCAACGGTGTAACCTACGATAGCACTTGCTGCAACAGAACCACCTAAGTAACCGAATAGACCGGTAAAGCCTGCTGCTGTACCTGCTGCTTTTTTCGGTGCAAGCTCTAGCGCATGCAGACCAATCAACATAACAGGACCGTAGATTAAGAAACCGATGATTAACATACACGCCATATCAACATTCGGGTTACCCGCTGGGTTCATCCAGAATACGATAGTTGCGATAGTTACCAAGGTCATGAAGAACACGCCTGTTGCACCACGGTTACCTCTGAATACTTTATCTGACATCCAACCACACAGCAGTGTGCCTGGGATACCAGCGTATTCATATAAGAAGTAAGCCCATGATGATTTATCCATTGCGAAGTCTTTTACTTCACGCAGATAAGTCGGTGACCAGTCCAGTACGCCATAACGCAGTAAGTAAACAAACACGTTAGCAATCGCAATCATCCACAGAAGTTTGTTAGGGAACACATACTTCATAAAGATTTCTTTTGCAGTCAGCTCTTGTTCGTCAGTTTCTTTATAATCAGGTGGATAGTCGTTTTTGTATTCTTCAATTGGTGGAAGACCACAAGATTGTGGGGTATCACGCATTAATGCGAATGCAATCATAGCAACTAAGATTGCTGCAAATGCTGGCATATATAACGCTGCTTTCCAGTCGTTAAACCATGCCATACCTAATAAGAACAGTAATGGAGGTAAGCCACCACCAACGTTATGCGCACAGTTCCAGATAGAAACGATACCGCCACGTTCTTTTTGTGACCACCAGTGCACCATTGTACGTCCACAAGGAGGCCAGCCCATACCTTGGAACCAACCACAAAGGAACAACAGAACGAACATTACCATAATGCTCGAAGTTGCCCATGGTACAAAGCCCATAAATAGCATCACTGCGGATGCTAAAATAAGACCTGCTGGTAAGAAATAACGAGGGTTAGCACGGTCAGAGAATGAGCCCATGATAAACTTAGAGAAACCGTAAGCAATCGAGATCCCTGATAAAGCAAAACCTAGGTCACCTTTAGAAAACCCTTCTTCTACAAGATAAGGCATTGCTAACGCAAAGTTTTTTCTTACTAAATAATAAGCAGCATAACCGAAGAAAATCCCCATAAAGATCTGCCAACGCAGACGACGATAGACAGGATCTATCTGCTCTTTTGGCAAACGCGCTTTATGTGGCGCAGGTCTAAACAGACTTAACATATTAGCCTCCGATGGCTTTTATTTTAATATGTTGATATTAAATAATGACAAAACGAACAGTGAAGTTATCAAAAAATTTTCTTTAACGAACTTAATAGTAAACTTATACAATCAAATTTACTGTGAGGTATTACTCAGTTGTCGAATAATTTTTCAAGATGTGCAATTTTGAGTGATATGTTAACTTTATCAAATACTTTTTGTTAAATAATTTGTGATTAGTATCACACTTGTGGTTTTAATTTTTCACTCGTGAGCGTTTCTCTTTCGTTTTTGCTCATTATCAAACATTAACCACATTTTTTGTGTATCTTATACACTATAATTAACGCTAAAGAATAATTAAGCGTTTGCTGAATGTAATGTGAGAGGGCATCTCTATGATGAGCGGTTCACCAGTGACAGAAACTGATGTCATTATTATTGGCGGGGGAGCAACCGGTGCAGGCATGGCAAGAGACTGTGCACGCCGTGGATTACGTTGTGTCCTGCTAGAAAGACATGATATTGCAACCGGTGCAACCGGTCGAAATCATGGATTGTTACACAGTGGTGCGCGTTATGCAGTAACAGACCCTGAGTCAGCGCGTGAGTGTATTGAAGAAAACATGATTTTAAAACGGGTCGCTCGTCATTGTGTTGAAAAAACGGATGGCCTTTTTATTACCCTTCCTGAAGATTCTTTAGAGTTTCAACAGACCTTTATTCAATCTTGCCAAGCAGCAGGTATTGATGCTCAAGCGATTTCACCCGAAGAAGCTATTCGCTTAGAGCCATCTGTTAACCCAAATTTAATCGGCGCGGTTAAAGTGCCAGATGGTACTGTCGATCCTTTCCGTTTAACTGCCGCAAATATGTTAGATGCCCGCGAACATGGCGCCCAAGTACTGACTTACCATGAAGTTGTTGGACTTATTCGTGAAGGCGACCGTGTTAAAGGTGTGAAAGTTTACGATCATCAAGCGAAAAAACTGTATGAAATTCGCGCGCAAATAGTGGCAAATGCAGGGGGAATTTGGGGGCAAAAAATCGCTGAATATGGCGAGTTAAAAGTTCGTATGTTCCCAGCCAAAGGTGCGTTGTTGATTTTGGGTCATCGTATTAACAATATGGTGATCAACCGCTGTCGTAAACCTGCGGATGCCGATATTTTAGTGCCTGGCGATACCATTTCATTAATTGGTACAACATCAACACGAGTACCTTACGATGAAATCGACAATATGTATGTCACCCCTGAAGAAGTCGATATTCTTATTCGTGAAGGTTCAATGCTAGCGCCAAAACTGGCTCAAACTCGAATTTTACGTGCTTATGCAGGTGTGCGTCCTTTAGTTGCAAGTGATGATGATCCATCTGGTCGTAATGTTAGCCGTGGTATTGTTTTACTCGACCATGCGCAACGTGATGGATTAGAAGGATTTATTACTATTACTGGCGGTAAATTAATGACTTACCGTTTAATGGCTGAATGGGCAACAGATAAAATCTGCGAAAAATTAAATGTCTCTGCTAAATGTACAACCGCAGAAGAAGCCTTACCGGGCTCTCGCCAATCAGCAGAGCAAGCATTACGTAGCGTTGTTTCATTACCTGCGCCAATTCGTGGTTCTGCGGTTTATCGCCACGGTGATTTAGCTAATAAATTATTGAGTAATGAACGTAGCGATAAGAGTTTAGTCTGTGAATGTGAAGCCGTTACGGCAGGGGAAGTTCGCTATGCGGTTAACTCTTTAACTGTCAATAACTTACTTGATTTACGCCGCCGTACTCGCGTGGGTATGGGAACATGCCAAGGTGAACTTTGTGCTTGTCGTGCAGCGGGTTTATTAAACCGTTTACAAGTCACTACTCCTCACGAATCAGAACAGCAGCTTGCCCATTTCTTAAATGAGCGTTGGAAAGGTATTCGACCAATTGCTTGGGGTAATGCGTTACGTGAGAGTGAATTCACCAGTTGGGTTTACCAAGGTTTATGTGGTTTAGATGCTGATATGATTGAAAAAACAGCTTCAGCGGAGGCAGATAATGAAATTTGACGTCATCATTATAGGTAGCGGGCTTGCAGGATTAACCGCAGGTATTCGTCTTGCTGAAGCCGGTAAGTCTTGTGCAATCATCAGTAATGGTCAAAGTGCGCTACACTTTTCATCAGGTTCATTGGATTTATTAACTCATCTTCCTGATGGTTCGTTAGTGACTCAACCTAAAAAAGCATTGGCAACATTAGCTGAATTAGCCCCTAAGCATCCTTATAGCCGTATTGGTGAAATTCAGGTTTCAACTTTCATTGAACAGGCTCAAGCACTATTAGCAAATACGAGTGGTCTTGAATATCAAGGTAATGGTGATGAAAACCATTATCGTATTACACCCGTTGGGCGTTCACGTATGAGTTGGATGAGCCCAAAACGTGTGCCAACGCATGGTGTTGATCAAGCGTTGCCATGGAAAAAGCTGGCTGTTGTTGGAATCGAAGGCTTCTTAGATTTTCAGCCACAATTTGCAAGCAATACGCTTAATGAGCAAGGTGTTGAGTCTATTCCTTATCATATTCACTTACCGCTATTAGACAGATTACGTGATAATCCAAGTGAATTTAGAGCAGTCAATATTGCGCGCTATTTAGATAAACCTGAAAACACTAAAGCGTTAGCGGAAGAGCTGAAAAAGCATATCGATGATAGTGTTGAAGCAATTATTTTACCTGCATGTATTGGACTGGATGCTGAAGAGCCAGTGATGCTACTTCAACAACTTGTCGGTAAACCTATCTGTTTATTACCGACATTGCCACCATCACTATTAGGTATTCGTTTACATCAAGCATTAAAACTGCGTTTCCAAAAAGCTGGCGGTTTAATAATGCCGGGCGATCGTGCAGAACAAGTTGATTTAGTAGGGAATAAAGTTACCGGTATTCATACTCGAAACCATACTGACATTCCGATTCGCAGTGAGCATGTTGTATTGGCGACGGGCAGCTTCTTCAATAATGGGTTAATTGCAGAGTTTGATCGTGTCTATGAACCTTTGATGGAACTTGATTTGCTAGAAACATTACCTCGCAATGAGTGGACAAAAGAGAATGTCTTTGCGAAACAGCCTTATATGCGATTTGGTGTTGATACAGATAGTCAATTAAGACCGATGAAATATGGCGAAGTCTTAGAGAATGTTTACGCCGTAGGTGCTGTATTAGGTGGGTTTGACCCACTTAATGAAGGTTGTGGCGCAGGTGTTTCAATGATCAGCGCACTTTATGCAGCTCAGCAAATTTTACAGCACAATAAATCAAAACAAACCACATCTGCGGTTGTGGAGGCAGCACAATGAGTTTACATGATAACAGTTTTGAAGCGTGCATTAAGTGTACTGTTTGTACGACTTACTGCCCTGTTGCAAAAGTGAATCCACTTTATCCGGGCCCTAAACAAGCGGGTCCTGATGGTGAGCGTTTACGCTTAAAAGATCCGATGCTTTATGATGAAGCATTGAAATATTGCACCAATTGTAAGCGTTGTGAAGTTGCTTGTCCGTCAGATGTGAAGATTGGTGACATCATTTCGCGTGCGAAACTGAACTACAATACAAAAACACCAAAACTTCGTGATGCTATTTTAAGTCATACGGATCTAATGGGTACATTATCAACGCCAATGGCGCCGATAGTAAATACCATTACAGGATTAAAACCTGTACGCAAGATCTTGGATAAAGCACTTAAAATCGACCATCGTCGCGAATTACCAAAATACTCTTTTGGTACATTTAGAACATGGATGAAAAAACAAGTTGAAGAGCAGGCGCGTTTTAAAGATCAAGTTGCCTTCTTTCATGGTTGTTATGCTAACTATAACCACCCACAATTAGGGAAAGATTTAGTTAAAGTATTCAACAAAATGGAGATTGGTGTTCAGTTATTAAAACGTGAAAAATGCTGTGGTGTTGCATTAATTGCGAATGGCTTTGTTAAACAAGCTAAAAAACAAGCCGCGGTAAACCTTGAATCTCTGACAGAAAAAATTGTTGAAAACAATATTCCTGTTGTTGCAACATCATCAACCTGTACTTTCACTATTCGTGATGAGTATGAACATATCCTTGATGTTGATACATCAAAAGTACGTGAAAACATTGAATTAGCGACACGTTATATTTATCGCTTATTAGAAGAAGGTCGTGAATTACCACTGAAGCACACTCCGTTAAAAGTGGCGTATCACACACCTTGTCATATGGAAAAAATGGGATGGACAGCGTATTCCATTGATTTAATTAAGCGTATCCCTGGTGTTGAAGTCATTGTTTTAGATTCTCAATGCTGTGGTATTGCTGGAACTTACGGTTTTAAATCTGAAAACTATGATGTTGCTCAAGGCATTGGTGCGGGCTTATTCCGCCAGATTGAAGAGAGTGGCTGTGATTTGGTAATTACAGACTGTGAAACCTGTAAATGGCAAATTGAGATGTCAACGACGAAAAAATGTGAACACCCTATTAGTTTATTAGCAAGAGCATTATAAGTACTACCTATTCGATAATAAAAAGTAATTGATTACTAAGATAACAAGCAGCTAGGGAATAAAAGAGGATCTTTTATTCCCTTTTTTTATTTTTAGTAAAAACAGTTGTGAAATATAAAAGAATAAGAAAATGAAATAACCTGATACGGTGGAACTCAGGTTATTTAAATACTCTTATTTTTAATGTGAGATATAGGTATTTTGATAAAGCCAAATATTTTGGACTTTTTTGAGCGTTATATTTTGCCCGTCGGTCAGCGAGAGCGCTTGTTTTCCGGCTTCATTAATAATTGGAATATCTAGTGCATTAGCCAATACGGTTGTATTAGACAGAGGATTGCCGTGGCTTAATAAAATTCCTTTAATCTTATTGGTATCAAGAGCCATTAATGTGGAGGGATGAAGCTGTTTTGTCACCAGAATTGCGTTTGTATAAGGAGGATGCGTGATTGGCGGAGGTGCTGAAGTTAAATAGCGTAGTAATCGAGATAAAATATCATCTAAATCACTTTCACGAGCACGCATATTATCATCATCCATTTGCGCATAAGTATCTATTAAATCAATGAATGTCTGCTGTAAGGCAAATTCAGCATTACAGTGATGTTTGCTTATCATGCTACATACAGTCAGTTGTAATTCGGTATTTTCTAATAAGAAGCGGTGACTAGAAAAAATATGGGCATATTGTTCTCCAATCGTGCGGTACGCTTCTTCTGTTAACCAGTCTATATCTTTTTTGGATCGCTCAATGGCTTTTACGAGACGTTTTTGCTCTTCAAGTAATAAGTGAGAGGATATTTTTTTACGAGGGATCACAAAACGATGATAAGGGTATAACCAAACAGGTGCGGTGATAATTCTGACAGGTTCGTAATTTGTGTTTTTAGGGTGAATATTAAAATTAGGCAGATTTTCACCTAATTGCAGTTTTTTAATTGTAATGGTTTTATGCGCCGCTTTTTCTGCTTCTTCAAGCGAAGCGCCTAACGCAATACTATTGGCGGCAGCCAAGGTGCCTTCAACAATTGGTGCTGAACTTAACGCGACGTTAGTGGCTACGTTATGCTCCAGATTAGCGATAGCGAGTGCTGCATTTTGTGCTGAATGATAAGTATCGAGTAAAACGAGTACACCTTGTTTGCTATAACACTTTTTAATTGCTGTGAGTATCGTTTCTGGTGACACTTCATTAGCAAGATCAGAGGGTGTTTGATAGTTGGTCGCAATGGCAATTTTTACTTGGCGATCTACAGTCTGATTAACGAGCTCTTTAATACCATTGGCGAGCGTAAGGCTCTTTGAAACTAATACGATACTGACCATAAATCACCCTTTTTTGTAAATGCAAACAGGGAGATAAACACTCCCTGTTTACTCAGGCTTTAATAAAGCCATTCCCGTCCTAATTGGTCGGCAGTTAAAATAGCGGCATAAACCTTATCGGAATCGATATCAAATGGCATGTTGTAAATTGTCTCACCTTCAGCACAACTTAACTCAGCAACCGCCATGATTTTTTCATTTAATTCATCGCCTGTTGCATTGATACCCAACTCTTCTAAAGTGACCGGTAGCCCGACTAAAATACAGAAATCGAGGAACTCTTCTAACTCTTCTAATGGACTGTTTTCTAACACTAATTGGACTAATGTACCAAAGGCGACTTTTTCACCATGGTACATATTGTGACACTCTTCTAATGCCGTAAACCCATTATGAATAGCATGGGCAGCTGCAAGACCCGCACTTTCAAAACCGATACCACTTAAGAAGGTATTAGCTTCGATAATATTTTCTACTGCAGTTGTACAAACACCTCGGCTGACTGCGAGTTTTGCTTTATAACCATCTTCTAAAAGAGTGTTATAGCAAAGTTCAGCCAGAGCTAGAGCTGCTAGTGTTGATTTGCCTCCTGCCATAGTCTGTTTTTGGGCATGACTACAGGCTCTTGCTTCGAAGTAGGTTGCTAAAGCATCTCCCATTCCAGACACTAATAAACGAGCTGGCGCAGAAGCGATGATATTGGTGTCCATCACGACAACATCAGGATTTGTTGGGTAGAAAAGGTAACTATCAAACGCGCCTAATTCTGTATAAATGACAGAAAGTGCGCTTGTTGGTGCATCAGTGGAAGCAATGGTTGGAGAGATGACGACAGGAAGCTGACATTTATAAGCAACAGCTTTGGCAGTATCAAGTGTTTTACCTCCACCAACGCCGATGATCACAAGAGAGGCTTGTGCTTTTGCGAGTTCAGATAACCGATTGATTTCCTTGTGTGTGCATTCACCATTAAACAGTTCAAAGTGCCCATTCACTTCATATTGAGACATGCTGTCTTTGACGGTACTTCCGACGAGATCCATAACAAATTTATCAGCAATAATCAGTGCTCTATCGCCAAAAGGTTTTGCGTATTTACCAATATGGTATAGCGCATCTGGTCCTTGAATATATTTAGCGGGGGATTGAATAACTTTTAACATAATAGACTCCTACTATTCGCAAAAGAGAGTAAAAAATCCTTATGGTGGGGCTTGTCATCCCAATTGACACAGAATTCTATGGAGATGAACTTAAATACATTAACAGTTTAATAGACGAATAAAATATTTCATTGTAAACAATTAATCATTTTTATATTAGCATGCAAAAAACATCATAATAATGATATTTAAGTAATATTCTGTACGTTGTTTGACTAATCATGCTAATTAATTACTATAAGAAATATTTACGTAAAATAATAAATTATTTCAGGCAGAATAAAGCTTCATAAAATTGACTTATGAAGCTTTATTATTTGAATTATGACATTTATGTCATTATTTTTTTGCGAGGTGAGACAGATTATGAGCGAATTTCAGCATAATCTTGTTTTTGATTTTCTTGTGCGAAAAAGTGACGCAAAATAAAATTCAACAAAACACCATATGCAGGCAAGAAAAACAGCATACAGATGGTCAATTTAAACACGTAGTCAACCAATGCAATTTCAACCCAATTCTCCGCCATAAATGCGTCAGTACTACGATAAAATGCAATAAAGAAGAAGGCGAGTGTGTCGAGTAAATTACCAAAGAACATCGCTGCACTTGGTGCTACCCACCATTTTTGTTGTTGTCTTAAACGATTAAAGACAGACACATCCATGATTTGACCTAACACATAAGCCATAAAGCTTGCTGTCGCAATTCTTGCCACCATGATATTAAAATCAGTTAATGAGGCAAAACCTTGCCAACTTCCTTGGAAAAAGAGCGTTGAGATTAGGTAAGAAATCGCTAATGCAGGGATCATGACGGCAGTAATAATGCGTCGAGCCAAAGGCGCACCATAAATACGAACCGTTAAATCTGTTGCCAGAAAAATAAACGGAAAAGTAAAGGCACCCCAAGTGGTATGGAAACCAAAAATGGAGATAGGCAATTGCACAAGATAGTTACTAGATGTAATTATCAGAATGTGGAACAAAGAAAGCCATAACAGCGCCACCGCTTTTTGGCGGGGAGTAAACGTATACATAAATTGTACCTTTTTAGTGATTGGGGTGAGGGAACCCAATAAAACAGTGATTTCTCTCTTAAATGAGAGGATGCGCATAATACGCCTGTTGCGCAACAAAAGCAAAGGTTAGCGGGAATACCTTTGTGCTTAATGTGCCGTGATGTGAACACGAAAGCGAGATATAATGACACAATCTGTCAGTGTAAGAAGAATGGTTAATAGAATGAATGCTCAATTTGATGATGCAACTAAGACATTAGATACGCTAGGCCTACGTTGCCCTGAGCCTGTGATGTTAGTGCGTAAAACCATAAGAAATATGGCATTAGGTGATACGCTTTTAGTCATTGCGGATGATCCTGCCACAGTGCGTGATATTCCCGGCTTTTGCCGTTTTATGGAACATGATTTATTAAATCAAGAGACTGAATCTGCACCTTATCGTTATCTTATCCGTAAAAAAGAGAGCAATCTGTAATTTATCATCGCGCTAAAAAATAACCCAAACCTCAATTATTGAAGTTTGGGTTTTTTAGTTTATTCTTTGCTAGATGATTTAAGTTTTACTCTTAACAATCTTACGGCATTGGCGGTGACAAGGGCTGTTGCACCAGAGTCAGCCAATACTGCAACCCAAAGCCCTGTTATTCCTAATAAACTGGTCACTAAGAACACGGCTTTTAAGCCTAGCGCGATAGTGATGTTTTCACGAATGATTTTGCGTGTTGCACGAGATAACTGAATAATTTCAGGTAAACCTGTTAAACGGTTATGTGTTAATGCTGCATCTGCGGTTTCCAGTGCGACATCAGTTCCGCTTCCCATTGCAACACCAATAGTCGCTGCTTTCATTGCTGGCGCATCGTTAATACCATCACCGACCATCATGGTGTTATGCGTTTTACTGATTTCCATCACTGAAGTCACTTTATCTTCAGGGAGTAATCCTGCACGGAAATCCATGCCAAGTTTTTTCGCAATCGCCGCTGCGGCTCTTGGGTTATCGCCCGTTAGCATTACGGCATTAATGTTCATCTCTTTCAATAATTTCATTGATTCAATGGCATCACTGCGTAAGGTATCTTGCATAGCAATAACACCGATTAGCTGACTCTCTTTTAATACAACAACAACGGTTTTACCTTCATCTTCAAGGCGTGCAACCTCTTGTTGCCATTGAGGCGATAATGTTGTTGTTTCTGATAATTGAGACGGCGCACTCACTAGAATGTGTTGGCTATTTAAATAACCTTCAATACCTTTACCCGCTAAGGCTTTACGATCTTCCGCTTCAACAACAAGCACGCCTTGTTCTTGTGCTTTATTGATAATGGCTTTTGCTAATGGGTGATGTGATCCGACTTCTACGGATGAAGCAAAAGTCAGGACTTCTTTTTCATTAAACCCCGTTTCAGCAACAACATCCGTAACTTGAGGTTTCCCTTCAGTCAATGTACCTGTTTTATCAAGTGCGATGGTATTAACGGTGCCTAATTGCTCTAACGCTGCACCTCCTTTAATTAACGCACCACGTTTTGTAGCAGCAGCTAATGCTGAGGTAATTGCTGCTGGTGTTGAGATAACCAACGCACAAGGACAACCAATCAATAACAGCGTTAAACCGCGATAGAACCATGTTTCCCAAGGCTGAGCAAAGAACAGTGGTGGCACAATAATCACTAATGCAGAGAACAGCATAATAGCAGGGGTATAGTAGCGGCTAAAGCGGTCCACAAAACGCTCAATCGGCGCTCTACGCTCTTCAGCTTCTTCAATCAATTGCAAAATACGGTCGATAGCATTTTGTCCTTGTTCAGATACCACTTTCATCTGTACAGATCTATCCACAGATAAACAACCTGCTGCTACTTTTTCGCCTTGTAGACGCTCTACTGGTACGGATTCACCCGTTAATGCACTTTCATCAAAGCTTGCAAATGCACTGACTAATTCCGCATCTGTGGGTAAGCGTGAACCTGGTGCAATTTCGATGATGTCGCCTGGACGTAATTGCGCAACAGGCACAGTTTGTTTTTTACCATCTTTGATTAATGTCGCTTCTTCTGGCACTAATGCCATTAATGCACTGACACCACGACGAGCGCGTCCTGCGGCATAAGACTCCAGCATTTCACCAATCATAAACAGCAAAATAACCATTGCTGCTTCTTCGGTAGCATTAATAAAGAGCGCACCAATTGCGGCAACACTCATCAACGTTTCTATGGCGAAAGGTGTACCACTGCGAATAAGTTGCAAAGACTTTTTCACAATGGGGAATAGGCCAATTAAGGTTGTTGCAAGAAAAGCGGCACGTCCTGCTTGAGGATCAATAAACTCAGCACCCCAGCTAATCGCCATTAAAATCGCAAGTACAATGACAAACGAGCTCTCTTTTAATAGGCTTTGCTTAGCCACTTTTTTAGATTGAGGAGATGAAAGATCAAAAAGCTCAAATCCTGCACTGTTAATTGCGGCAATGACATCTGCGCGTAGATCGCTATCCGCATCAACGACCAATTTTTCGGTGGCAAAAAGAACTTTTGCTTGTTTTACACCAGCCACTTTAAGTGCTGCGGTTTCAATTTTTTGTGCACAACTTGGGCAGTCCATACCTTGCACTTTCCAGCTAAAGCGTTGTTGTGCAATCTTTTCTGGCTCAATGTTAGAAACAGGGGCGTTGATATCACAGCTTCCATGAGCATGACTATGCCCATCATGGCTATGATCGTGACCATCATGATCATGGTGATGCTCATCCTCGGATTCAGGATCACTTTTATCTATCTTGGTATGAGAATGTTCGCTTTCAGTATGTGAGTGCGTACTATTCTCTGAGTGACCTGAACAGCATTGAGAGCTTGAGCAGCAAGCATCGGTATGTTTATGATTATCGTGTTGATGAGCATGTTTAGTCATAACTGGCTCTCCTTGTTCAACAAAGTAAAGTTTAAATTCATTTATCTGATAAGTACTTTACAGCTTGGAGTAGAGTCCAGAGTCAAGATATCGAAGGCATATTCATTGGCAAAAAGTGCGAATTAGGTCAAAAAATTAACCCCTCATTCTATTTTGTAAAAACGAGGGTTAATGGATGCTAAATGAATAAGGCTCTGACGATAAAGAAATGCCCAATAAAATAACAGGCGCTGACAAGCCCTTTAGAAGCCGAGAATGAGAAGCGGAAGCGGTTGATAAGCCATATGGAGTAAGCAATTACTAACAACAATGAGCCAATCATAATAGATAGGTTGTAATCGTTACTTAAGTAGAAGAATTTTTCTCCAGCAATCCAAAACATAGCAAATGCAGCTAATAAAGTAAGAGATGCTGGGATAGCTAATTTATCGAGCTTGCTCCAAACAATCACTAAAATGATAATGAAAGCAAGAATGACGAATCCAAGTAAAGGAAGATAGAAAGAGAGTTGCAGTGGTAATAAAAAGCTGACCATATAAAGAATGTAGCTTAAGAAAACCAAGGAAAAGGAGGGTAGTAAATACTTACTATCAAACATTCTTAATATGTCAGAAAGCAAAGTAGCTAATAATGCACCTACAATAAGGTAGCTATTGATACTGTGTTCAGGAACTTGCCATGCCCAAAGTAATAAAAGAAGTAGCGTGATAGGACGGAATAACCATCGTTGCCAATTAGGGCCTCGATATGCTGCATCGATATAAAGCCACCCAGAGAATAATACGGCGAGAAAAGGCCAACTCATAATATCTTCCTTATATTTAGAACTGTTTTATTATTGATAACAGAAAGTTTAATTTAAGAATAGCGGTTAATGACGAAACTGACGGACTTATTAAAATAATATAAAGCACCTTACTTTTTAATCCATATAACGATAGGAATTAATGTAATGAATAAAGCGGCTATTTTAGGAATTGCGGTACTGATCGTTATTATAGCGTCAGCAACTTATCGTTTTTTTGAACAAAGAAAGCAGCGAATAAGTGATGATAATTCACCTGTTACACTCTATATGGTCGAAGTGATTGATAAAAAAGAAGTTGCTGCAAATGAACGGCGCTCAAGAGAAAATGATGTGAATGGCCCTGAAACAACACATTATTATCAAGTGACTTTTCGTTTAACCACTGACTCGCGTAAAGATTTAGTGTTAAAGATTGATAAATCGTCTTATCAAGATATCGAGCCTAAAATGAAAGGGCGTTTATTTATGCAAGGCAGTCGTTTTGTGAAATTTGAAACTGATATGCCAAATGATGAATCAAACAAGAAATAAGAGAATTTGTTGATAAGGTTGGCAACCTCTGGGGTTGGTTGACCACCCCAGATAATTGCGAGGATATAACGATATTACGGTTATTGTTTCGTTTTATTCTTTTGTTTTTCTTCGTATTCTTTTCGTAGTTCTTTTTGTATTTTTAATAGCTCAAAAATACCAAAAAAGAAAATACGAAATTGTAATGCCGTTGACGGTTTTTGATCTTTAGGCTGTCCTGCTTTATACATGACAATTTGTAAACCATGCATAATCACCATAAAAATCATGGCGATATCCATAAAATATTTTAAAGGCTTAGGAAACGGGGAAATAATATTTAAAAATAGAAAGCCCCAAACACCGACCATTAAAAATCGGCCAAAAAAGATTAACATAGCAGCTCCATAAAAAATTAAGCAGATAGATTGCGAATATAAAGACGATACGCAACTTGTCCTGCGATCTTCTCTCTATGCAATGTCCAAGTGGTAGGAAGCGTATAAGTCTGTGCTTTAATTTCTTCCTCGATATAAATATAGCAATCTTGCGCTAACCAGCCGTTATTTTCTAATAATTGGATAGTGTCTGACAACATGCCTTTATGAAAAGGAGGATCTAAAAAAACGACATTATAAGGTGAACCTTGTTTAGCGAGATATGACAATGCACTGTCTTGAATGACATGCCCATTTTCTGCATTTAGTAAGGTTAAGTTTGCGGTAATTTGTTGGGCAACGGCACGTTCATATTCGATAAACGTGGTTTCACGAGCATAGCGAGAAAGAGCTTCAATTCCTAAACCACCGCTTCCTGCAAAACAGTCGAGGCAACGGGCATCTTGGATAACAGGCATTAGCCAATTAAAGAGCGTTTCTTTCACTCTATCCGTTGTTGGTCGTAATCCTTGGCTATCGAGAACAGGAAGTTTACGACCACGCCATTTTCCCCCAATTATTCTGATTTGTCCCATTGGGGCTTTTTGTGGTTTTTTGGCCATATTATTTTGATTTATATCGTTTAAATGTGAGTTTTGGAGTGTCTTTGGGAATAAGGAATTCGTGTCTGTTGTTATCTCGATGACTTCCCTTGATTTAATCCGCAATAATTTACCATAAAATTCGTATAAAAGATGCGTTTATCTATGATCAAATGATAGACTTCATTATTATTTTCAATATCGTCAATGTAATCGCGCCATGATTTAGTGCGAGGAGTTTAGTAGCTAATGGCAAAAGAAAAAAAAGGTTTTTTCTCGTGGCTCGGTTTTGGGCGTAACAAAGAAGAAAATATTGAGCAAGAGAAAGAACAGCAACGCTTAGAAGAAGAGCGTTTAGAACAAGAACGTTTGGCAAAAGAGGCGCAAGAAGAAGCGGCTCGCCAAGCGCAATTAGAAGCGGAACAAGAACGTTTAGAAGTAGAGCGCCAAGAAGCGCAACGTGTTGTGCAAGATAGATTGGCACAAGAAGCTGAAAAACAACGTTTAGAACAAGAGAAAGCCCAGCGCCAAGCAGAAATAGATGCAGAGCAAGCGCGTTTAGAGGCCGAGCATGCAGAACAAGCCCGTCTGGCTCAAGAAGCACAAGCTCAACGTTTAGCGCAAGAGGAAGCGCAACGTCAAGCTGAACTAAAAGCGGAACAAGAACGTTTAGAAGCACAGCGTCAAGAAGTGGCGCGTTTAGAGCAAGAGCGTTTGGCTCAAGAAGCTGAAACTCAACGTTTAGCGCAAGAGGAAGCGCAACGCCAAGCTGAACTAAAAGCGGAACAAGAACGTTTAGAAGCACAGCGTCAAGAAGCGGCGCGTTTAGAGCAAGAGCGTTTGGCTCAAGAAGCTGAAGCTCAACGTTTAGCGCAAGAAGAAGAAAACGAACGTCTTGCTATTGCGCAAGCGGAAGCTGAAGATATTGAATCTTTACGCGAAGAAGTACTAGCAGATAAAGTTGTTGAACAAGAGAAACCTAAGAAAGAAGGCTTTTTTAGCCGACTGAAAAAAGGTTTACTGAAAACTCGCCAGAACTTAGGTTCAGGGTTCCTTAGCCTATTTCGTGGTAAGAAAATTGATGATGAGCTTTTTGAAGAGTTAGAAGAGCAACTCTTAATTGCTGATGTGGGTATGGAAACCACCACTAAAATCATCACTAGCCTGACCAAACACGCCACTCATAAAGATCTTAAAGATGCTGAAGCCCTTTACGGAAAATTACGTGAAGAGATGGGCGATATTTTAAGTAAGGTTGATAAACCATTAAATATTGAAGGTAAAAAACCTTTTGTTATTTTAATGGTTGGCGTTAATGGTGTTGGTAAAACAACCACAATCGGAAAATTAGCACGACAATACCAAGCTGAAGGTAAATCTGTCATGTTAGCTGCCGGTGATACATTCCGAGCTGCGGCTGTTGAACAGTTACAAGTTTGGGGCGAGCGTAATAATATCCCTGTTGTGGCACAACATACTGGCGCTGATCCTGCATCTGTTATTTTTGATGCAATTCAATCAGCCCAAGCAAAAGGTGTCGATGTTCTTATTGCTGATACCGCAGGACGATTGCAGAATAAATCCCATTTAATGGAAGAGCTGAAAAAAATCGTTCGTGTTATGAAGAAATTAGACGAAGAAGCACCACACGAAGTGATGCTGACGTTAGATGCAAGTACTGGACAAAATGCAGTTAGTCAGGCAAAACTCTTTAATGAAACAGTTGGGCTAACTGGATTAACATTGACTAAACTCGATGGTACAGCAAAAGGGGGCGTTATCTTCTCCATTGCTGATCAGTTTAGTATTCCTATCCGTTATATCGGGGTAGGTGAAGGTATTGAAGATCTACGTCCGTTTAAGGCCGACGATTTTATTGAGGCTCTGTTTGCCCGCGAGGAGTAGTTTTAATGATCCGCTTCGAACACGTCAGCAAGGCTTATTTAGGTGGAAGACAAGCATTACAGGGAGTTGATTTTCATCTTCGCCCTGGTGAAATGGCTTTTTTAACGGGTCACTCTGGCGCCGGTAAAAGTACATTGCTTAAGTTAATTTGTGGAATAGAACGACCAAGTGATGGTGCTATTTGGTTTGCTGGTCATGATATCAGTAGACTAAAAAATAGTGAGATCCCTTTTCTGCGTCGTCAAATTGGGATGATCTTCCAAGATCACCACTTATTGATGGATCGAACGGTTTATGACAACGTATCTCTTCCCCTGATTATTGCTGGCGCGAGTGAAGAGGATATTCGGCGAAGAGTTTCAGCCGCTTTAGATAAAGTAGGACTATTGGATAAAGCTAAAAATTATCCTATTCAACTCTCTGGTGGTGAACAACAGCGTGTCGGTATTGCGCGCGCTGTTGTGAATAAACCGACAGTTTTACTCGCAGATGAACCAACAGGTAATCTTGATGGTGAGCTTTCAGAAGGTATCATGCGCCTTTTTGAAGAGTTCAACCGTGTTGGTGTAACGGTGTTAATGGCGACGCACGATATGTCTCTGATAGAGCGTAGAAATTATCGTATTCTTACATTAGGGCAAGGCAGAATGGTGGGAGGACAAAATGGCTAAAGCAAAAAGTTCCCGTAAATCAATGCCAACGCCAGGTGCAAAAACCAAGGCGCTAAAAGGGGGAAGACGAGAACAATGGCGTTACGCATGGCGTAATACTATGGCTGATTTTTTACGCCAGCCGCTCTCCTCTTTTTTAACGGTAATGGTTGTCGCTATATCACTCACCTTACCTAGCATCTTCTATATTGTCTGGAAGAATGTCTCAACTGCGTCAGAACAATGGTATCCAACACCACAATTAACTGTTTATCTTGATAAATCTCTTGATGATTCATTAGCTGAAGCCACGATCAAAAAAATAGAAGCCTTAGAAAAAGTCGAAGATGTTAACTATCTTTCACGACAAGATTCGCTAGTAGAATTTCGTTCTTGGGCTGGCTTTAGCAGTGCGTTAGATATGTTAGAAGAGAATCCATTACCTGCGGTTGCGATTGTGACACCTGTTATGGAGCCTAGCGATCAACAATTAATGACGAATTTGCGTGATACAGTAGCGAAAATACCCGGTGTTGACGAAGTAAGAATGGATGATAGTTGGTTTACTCGGCTTTCAACGTTAACTTCATTAGTCGGGCAAATTGCTTTGGTGATTGGCACATTGATGGTTGTTGCCCTGTTATTGGTAATTGGTAACAGTGTGCGCCTCAATATTTTCAGTCGCCGTGACACCATTAATGTGATGAAGCTAATTGGTGCAACCGATGGCTTTATTATGCGTCCTTTCCTTAATTGGGGATTGATCCTCGGCTTTATTGGTGCCGTATTTGCCCTGATCTTTTCAGCTTTACTGGTGTGGAAACTCTCTGATGTAGTGACTCAAGCTGCGATCGTGTTTGGGACTTCATTTTCCATTTCAGGACTAGGTTTTGATGAATCTATCATTCTTATTCTAGTTGCTATGACAATTGGTTGGCTTGCTGCATGGTTGACAACAATGCAACATTTGCGTCAATTCACACCAGAATAATGAATTAGAGCATTTTTATACTTATCCTCATAAATAATGAGAAGATATTTTTTTATCAGGCTGGGTTACGTTAATATCGTCACCCAGCCATTTTATCGACGCCCCGTCTCTGGCATAATAATGCACGCACTCTTTTCTACGATAAGGCAACAGTCATATTTGCTTCTGTGATAGAAAAGTACAAAGATATGTAAACATAGATGCGAGATGAACCTTTAGTCTTTATGCTGGTCAAATAGTCGTTATGATAAAAACACATCGTAAAAAACCTTAACAGACTTCCTATTTAAGCTATATTTATAAGGCTCATCTATTTTCCCTTACAGCGATAATTTTAATTATTTATTTGATTTTCATGAGGATTTGAATGACAAAAGAAATGCAATCCTTAGCATTGGTTCCGCAAGGCAGCATCGAAGCGTATATACGTGCAGCCAATTCCTATCCGATGTTAACCGCAGAGGAAGAAAAGGAACTCGCTGAACGGCTGCATTACGATGGTGACTTGGATGCAGCAAGAACGCTTATCCTTTCACATCTACGCTTCGTTATTCATGTTGCTCGCAGCTATTCAGGTTACGGCTTACCACAAGCTGATCTTATCCAAGAAGGTAATATTGGTTTGATGAAAGCGGTTCGTCGTTTTAACCCAGAAGTGGGTGTTCGACTAGTCTCTTTTGCTGTGCATTGGATCAAAGCTGAAATTCACGAATATGTGCTACGCAACTGGCGTATCGTGAAAGTCGCGACCACAAAATCACAACGTAAACTATTTTTTAATCTGCGAAAAAATAAAAAGCGTTTAGGTTGGTTTAATCAAGATGAAGTGGAGCTTGTTGCAAGAGAATTAGGTGTATCAGAAAGTGATGTCCGAGAAATGGAATCACGGATGTCAGCACAAGATATGGCATTTGATATGACCGCTGACGATAGTGATGACTCACATCCTATTGCTCCTGTACTCTTCCTAGAAGATAAGTCTTCTGATTTTGCCGACGGCATTGAAGAAGATAACTGGGATAATCATGCGACAGATAAACTGACGTCAGCAATTGAAACTCTTGATGAACGTAGCCAAGACATTATTCGTGCTCGTTGGTTAGATGATGATAACAAATCGACATTGCAAGACTTGGCGACAAAATACGGTGTTTCTGCCGAGCGTGTTCGTCAATTGGAAAAAAATGCGATGAAGAAATTGCGTTTAGCGATTGAAGATTAATCACATTTCAGACCAAGCACACGCTCCCATAAAGTAGAGTATGTTATAAAAGCGATATGAAAATATCGCTTTTTTATTGCTTGGAGAAAATAACGTGAAAATAGTTATCGCCCCTGATTCTTTTAAAGAAAGTTTAAGTGCGAAAGAAGTTGCAACAGCAATAAAACAGGGTTTTTCACGTTATTTACCCGATGCTCAGTATTGTTGTATTCCTATGGCGGATGGTGGTGAAGGCACGGTGACATCGCTGGTGGATGCAACGCAAGGCCGTTTTATCTCTACACAAGTGTGTTCGCCTTTAGGTAAACAAGTGACCGCAACGTGGGGACTTTTAGGTGATAACACCACCGCTGTGATTGAAATGGCACAAGCTTCTGGTCTTCATCTTATTCCTTCATCTCAACGTGATCCCAAATTAACGACCAGTTATGGTACGGGTGAATTAATTAATGCCGCACTTGAAATGGGCGTTAAAAAAATTATTTTAGGATTAGGTGGCAGTGCTACAAATGACGCTGGTGCAGGGATGATGCAAGCACTCGGTCTTGGTCTTAAAGATAAGTTTGGGGCATCTTTACCTTTTGGAGGGCTATCATTAGCCCAACTTCATTCTATTGATATCACCAAACTCAATCCCAAACTAAAACATATTGAAATTGAGATTGCTTGCGATGTCACTAATCCATTGTGTGGCGAAAAAGGAGCATCCGCTATTTTTGGTCCACAAAAAGGAGCAACCAAAGACGATATTGCGCAACTTGATAACGCATTACACCATTTTGGTACTTATCTTGAGAAAATGACGCAACGCACTCTTATCCATATAGCAGGAAGTGGTGCTGCGGGAGGATTGGCTCTGCCTTTGCTTGCATTTACGCAAGCAAGACTTTCGCAAGGTGTCGAATTGGTAGCTAAAGCTGTTGAATTAGAAAAATATTTTATTGATGCAGATTTGGTGATCACGGGCGAGGGGAGAATGGATAGCCAATCGGCGCAAGGTAAAACACCAACAGGCGTTGCTAAGTTGGCAAAAAAATACCACCTTCCTGTTATTGCGTTGGTCGGTGGTTATTTACCAGATTACGATGTAGTTCATCAGCAGGGTATTGATGCGGTTTTTTCTATTGTTCCTGGTGTTTCTACACTTTCTGATGCGTTAAGTAATGCGCAAAAAAATCTTAATGAGACGGCTTATAATGTGGCGAGGCTTTATTATTCGTCATATATCAAGTTGTAGAATTATTTAGAGTATATGTTGCATATATTCAAGTTGTAGAATTGTTTAGAGTAAGAACATTGTCAAATATTGAGAACATAGAGATCAGATTGTGGTGATGGATTAAATTGATGGTGTGTTAAAAAAGCATGTGCAACATCATATCCATTTTCTTCGTTGGATAAGCTTATTGCTTGCCAATGGGGAATATCAGGATATGCAGATAAACATTGTGTCAGTAAATAATGCCCAACACCACGGCGACGTGTTACTTCTCTGACCATAAAATCGGTGATTATCGCTTTATTACCCGATAATTGAATACGGCAAGCCGCCAGTAATCGCTCATTAAAACGTGCCACAAAGAGAGTGTTATCTTCGGTAATTTCGGTTGTTAGTGCATGTTGATAACAAGGCTCTTGCCAAATTTTACCTAAATCGATACGGTCTTGTGTTGAAAGCTGTGTCAGTTTTTCAATGGTCAGTTTCATCAAATTTCCTGTTAGTTTGCAGTGTGCCTTTTTTCTTTTAATGATGACATTAATGTTTTGAATGTGAAACACAATGCCAAACTCGTGAAGATCACACAAGAATAAAAGACATACTCATAACTATTACCAGTGACAAAATAGGTCGCCACCATAGGACCCGCAGCCATTCCACAATAACGAATAAAGTTATAAATCCCCATTGCGGTTGCTCTCATTGTACTGAAATAACTCGCTAATAATGTGGTATGTGTTGGCATGGTTAATCCGAGAGAAAGCCCATATAACACAGTTAAACCCAACATCATAGGAAGTGATATTTGCCAAAAGAGTGCAAATAGCGTCAGCATAATCAGGTTAATACAGGAGGTTATAATTACACCAAACTCAATGCTAAATAAATGGCAAATCCTACGGTAAAGATAGCTACCTGAAATCAGTGCAATAGACATAGGGACATACAATCCACCGATTTCGGTACTGTTAAGCTGATAGAGATGAAAGGCTATTAAGGGTAAAAATACTAAGAGACAAAAATAGTTATAAAACACCATAAAACTGATGACAAATACAGATTTACCCGCAGGAGCCATAAGTACTTGTTGCATTGCAGACATGCTTTTAAAAGCTTCTTTCTGTTCTGGACGTGTTTCAGGTAAATAAAAGAGATGCGTAATAAGTAATATGACACCGACTATGGCCAAGAAAATAAAAATACCTTGATATTGATAATGTTGCGCTAAATACCCGCCTAATAAAGGACCACAAGCAGGAGCTAGTGCTAATAACATTTGATATGATCCCATTGCTTTAGCACGCTCGTTTCCTTGATAAAGATCCCCAAGAATAGTGGCAGCAACCACAGGAATAGCCGCGATACCGATGGCTTGGATCACCCGCCAAAAAATCAATACGCCAATAGAGTCAGACCAAACACAACCCAAAGCTCCCACGATTGAAATGGCTAATCCGCCAAGCAAAATAGGTTTTCTTCCCCATTTATCAATCAATGAGCCGTAAAATAGTTGCATAACAGCCATAGCAAAAGTAAATGCAGATACCGTTAAATTAACCAATGATAGCGTGGTATTAAATAGCTGTTGGATCAAGGGAAGTACAGGTGTATAGATATTTTGTGCTAAAGAGCCCAGCAGCGCGCTAAAGCAAATGAGATAAAATAGACTGCGGATTGATAGTTTCATAATATTGCCCTTTGTTATTTTGTTTCCGCGGAAACAAAATAGATAATAGCGATATTTTGATTGTTGTAAATACTTTTGATACTATTTTTAATATTATTTTTTCCAAGGAAACAAAATGGCAAAAGAGAATGTGACAACAGAAAACTTGTTAAAAGGGTTAAGTGATTTTTTGCATCTTAAAGATGAACAAGCCGATAGCGATCATAAAAAAGTATTAGAAGAGAATGGATTAGATAATTACTCACTCACAGAACTGCATGTGATCCATTGTATTGGTGAAGAGAGTATGAGAAATCTCACAACTATCAGTGAATATATGG
The DNA here is from genome assembly GCF_016238105.1 of Proteus sp. PR00224. Classification (NCBI taxonomy): domain Bacteria; kingdom Pseudomonadati; phylum Pseudomonadota; class Gammaproteobacteria; order Enterobacterales; family Morganellaceae; genus Proteus; species Proteus sp. PR00224. The sequence continues at coordinate 66,228 of NZ_JAEHQU010000003.1, forward strand.
CAATGACACGAGGTGCTGTCTCAAAGATATGTAGTCGATTACAAAAGAAAGGCGCGATTGAAAAAATAAAATTAGTAGATAATCAGAAAGAAATATTTTTTATCTTAACAGAAGAAGGTGAGCGGCTTTTTCACGCGCATGAGGTGTTGCATCAACAATCTCAAGCAAAATGGTCTGCGTTATTTGAACAATATAATCAGAGTGAAAAACAAGCGATCCAACGCTTTTTTGCTGATGTGACAAACACTTTTCGCCATTCGTAAAAAGGATAAACCTGAAAAGAAAACCCCCATATCATGAGATACAGGGGCAAGGTAATTATTTTTTATCTTCAGCAATGCGATTACGGATATTATCTGCACGCTCTTTTGATGGTGGGTGAGAATCAAACATACTTGAATCACCGCCACCTAGTTTAGCTAATTTCTCAAAACCTGTGACTAAACCTGCGGTGCTTACCCCACGTTTTTTCAGCAGATCGTAAGAGAAATTATCTGCTTCTGACTCTTGGTGTTGAGAGAACTGAGCATTAACCAGTTTCTGTCCCATTTCAGCCAACTGAGAGCTACTTAATTGCGCTGCTACACCCCCTGCGGATGCTGCCGCAGTACGTGCTGCAACTGTTGCGTGTGCAACTTGAATTGCTTTACGAGTATGACCTAAAGCAACGTGACCCATTTCATGACCTAACACGCCTTCAACTTCGTTATCTGTCATCATGTCCATTAAACCGCTATAAACACGAACACAGCCATTCGCCATAGCCCACGCATTCACATCTTTAGTCATATAAACTTTGTAGTTTACTGGCGTGCCATTAACTTCATTACCTAACGCTTTAGCGATATTATTTAAACGTTTAGTGTAGGTGCTATTTGCGGGTGCAACTTTATTTTGAGCATCCATTTCTTTACAAGCATCATTCGTTAGCGCTTTGATATCGTTATCGCTTAATGTTGCAGCTTGGAATAGTTGAGTACCTGATTTGGTCAACATATCGGTATTAAGATTTTGACAACCAGAGAGTAGTGCTGCTGATACCATCACTGTAGCAAGTAATTTGATTTTCATTTTGAGTTAAGTCCTTTTCTGCTGCGCAGTTTTATATAATTGCGTATTAAATACGAGCGGAAGAATAACAGTGCTTATCTATCGGTGCAATATAAGCATTTTATGTAATAAATATTATCTCCATATATATTTCTATTTTTTCATCTAAAAAATATTATTTTTTATTCTTAAAATGATGATGGAAAAACATATTGGTTATTTTAACTTCTTTAAATTTAAGAAGATTAATATAGTGTCTAATAGGGAGAAGATAAATTTCTCTTAGTAATATCTATGTAGATCATTGATTATACTTACTCTGAGTGTACGTTATGCTGTTTTGAATTTGCTTGGAATAATATCAAAGGAACGTTGTATTTAGATGTGGGTTTTATTTGTTTAATTCTGACAAATTTTATATTTTTAATATTTATTGCTTAGTGATAAATAAATAACGATGCTTAAAGCATCGCTATTAAGATTAAACCGAAAATGAATAAATTGATATTGATGTATCAGGAAACCATTAATTCATTGATGAGCATAAAAGGGCGGTTAATACGTTTTCCTGTTTGCTCATTAAAGAAATGAAGGTTTTCAGGATGAATGGTTAGACCAATTTTATTACCAATATTCACACCATGATTGTTAGGTGCGCGAATAACAATAGACTGTTTTTGTTTATTGCAAGTTGTGGCATAAATTAAAACATCAGCGCCTAGTGCTTCAATAAATTCCACTTCAACATGAAAAAGGGAATGTTGATGGCTAATGATCAAATGTTCAGGGCGTAAACCTAATTTAATGGCTTGATAAGGAAGATGCTGAGATGAAACGGCAATATGCCCATCAGCGATTTCAATTACACCATGATTAATTGGGACATCTAAGATATTCATTGCGGGAGAGCCCATAAACGTTGCCACAAACACGGAAGCTGGACTTTCATAAATCTCTAAAGGCGTCCCCACTTGCTCTATATTTCCTTGATTTAAAACCACCAGCTTATCGGCTAATGTCATCGCTTCCACCTGATCGTGCGTCACATAAATCGAGGTTGTGGAGAGTTTTCGCTGTAATTTTTTGATCTCCAGACGCATCTGAACACGTAATTTTGCATCAAGGTTAGAGAGTGGTTCATCAAATAAAAACACTTTGGGTTTACGCACAATGGCTCTTCCCATTGCGACACGTTGACGTTGTCCACCGGAAAGCTCTTTGGGTTTTCTATCCAATAAATGACTGATTTCCAGCATGTTAGCCGCATTTGTGACAAGTTCTTCTATTTGGGCTTTGGGTGTTTTTCGATTACGTAAACCATATGCCATGTTGTTATAGACAGACATATGAGGATAAAGCGCATAGTTTTGAAATACCATTGCGATATCTCGCTCACTCGGTTCATGTTCATTAACACGTAAATTATCAATGAGTAAATCACCTTGTGTGATGGTTTCTAATCCTGCAATCATTCGCAGTAATGTTGATTTGCCACAACCACTTGGGCCAACTAACACCACCATTTCACCTTGCTCAATAGAAAGGTTCAATTTCGAAATAGCTTGGTGTCCATTAGGATAGCGTTTTTCTAAATCAGTGAGCGTTACGGTTGTCATATTATTTCTCCGTATCAATAAAGCCTTTTACAAAGGCTCTTTGCATCAGAATGACGATAAGGACTGGCGGCAACATGGCGATCAACGTGGTTGCCATAATTTTATTCCATTCAACGACACCATCAGAAACCGCAACCATCTGTTTAATTCCCATCACAATGGTGTAGTAGTGGGTATCAGTTGTGATAAGCATTGGCCAAAGATATTGATTCCACCCATAAATAAAGGTGATAACAAAAAGGGCAGCGATATTGGTGCGAGAAAGAGGAAGCAAGATAGTGAAAAAGAATTTAATCGGCCCAGCGCCATCAATTTTTGCGGCTTCAATTAATTCAGGGGTGATGGTCAGGAAAAATTGACGAAACAAAAAAGTAGCTGTGGCGCTAGCAATTAATGGAATAGTTAATCCAGCATAAGAGTTCAACATATTAAGATCAGTGACGACTTCAAATGTCGGCATAATGCGAACTTCAACGGGTAACATTAAGGTAAAAAAGATAGTCCAAAAGGCAAGCATCCGTCCCGGAAAGCGAAAGAAAACCACGGCATAGGCCGATAAAATCGATATAGCTAATTTCCCTATGGTGATCACTAACGCCATAACTAACGAATTCAATAACATGCTGTTAATTGAAATCGCACTATTTTGCGTTGTACCTGCCTGTGAAAATATCGTTTTAAAAATATTGAAGCCTTCAGTACCAAACCAAAGAGGAGAGCCTGTGGCAAACTCGGTGTTTTGATGGGTTGTTGCCACTAGTGCAATCCACATAGGGAATGCCACAGAAAGAATGCCGACAATAAGAATAAAGTGGCAGAAAGCATGAAATAAAGGTCTACGTTCAACCATCAGTAAGCCACCTTTTTCTCAACATAACGAAATTGAATAATGGTTAATATCGCGACAATAAACATCAAAATAACGGATTGTGCGGCGGAGGAGCCTAAATCTAATCCCACAAAACCATCGTTATAGACCTTATAAACCAGTGTTGAGGTGCTACTACCAGGGCCACCTTGCGTCATCGCGTGGATAATGGCGAAAGTATCAAAAAAGGCGTAAGCAAAATTAACCACAAGTAAGAAAAAGGTTGTGGGAGAAATTAAAGGAAAACTGATAGTAATAAAGCGTTTAATGGGACCACTACCATCAATAGCCGCAGCTTCTAAAAGAGATTTAGGTACAGATTGCAAGGCGGCGAGGAAAAACAGAAAGTTATAACTCACTTGTTTCCATGTCGCTGTTAAAATCACCATCCACATAGCGTGATGTGTATTAAGTACGGGATCCCAATTAATACCTATTTTCTTTAATTGTTGGCTTAATACACCAATTGTGGGATCAAGCATAAATAACCACAGAAAGCCTGCAATAACTGGCGCAATGGCATAGGGTGAAATTAAAATAGTGCGATAAAACAGTTTGCCACGTAAGACTTGCTCTGCAATACCCGCCAAAATAAGCGCTGACAGCATAGAGAGAAACACGACACTGATACTGAAAATTAATGTCGTGATTAAACTGTCAAAATAATAGCGATTACTAAAAAGTCGCTGAAAATTTTCAAAACCAACAAATTCTCGACTAAGTCCAAACGCATCTTCTAATTGAAATGACTGAAAGAAAGCTTGCCCCGCAGGCCAAATGAAAAAGATAAGCGTGATAGCTAATTGAGGAAAAATTAGCGCGAGAGGTAACCATTTTTGTTTAAAATAAATGGATTGAGAAGCCATACAATGTCCAGTAAATCGATAAAAACAGAAGGCGAGCGACTTTGCTCGCCTAATATAAGTGACTATTGTTGAGTTCGTTCAAAACGGCGTAACTGCTCATTCCCACGCGCAACCGCATTATCTAACGCAGCCTGAGCGGTCTGTTTTCCTGACCACACTTTTTCTAACTCTTCATCAACGATTTCTCGAGTTTGCAGGAAATTACCAAAACGTAATCCTTTGGAATTGGCGGTAGGTTCAGAGGTTGTCATTTGTAATATTGCCGTATCTGCGCCCGGATTTTGTTGATAAAAGCCTTGCTGTTGTGTTAACGCATAAGCGGCTTTAGTCACCGGTAAATAACCTGTTGCTTGGTGCCAATCGGCTTGTACTTCAGGGCTTGAAAGATAGGTAAAGAATTTGGCAACACCGTTATATTCGGCATCTGGACGTCCCGACATAACCCATAAAGACGCTCCGCCAATAATGGTATTCGCAGGTTTTTGTACAAGAGAATCGTCATAAGGTAATTGGCTAACACCAATATCAATCCCTTTCATATTCTCTTTAATGCCTGCAAATCCTGCTGATGATTCCATCACCATGGCGCATTCTTGAGTATAAAACAGTGGCATTGCATCCGATTGACGTCCGCCATATTTGAAAATACCGGATTTCGACCAATCTGCCATTTGTTGAATATGATCCACGAAAGGTGCTTTATTAAAAAGGAAGGTAGTGTCAAAACCATCGAAACCGTTATTTTTTGTCGCAATAGGTAAATTATTACGCGCGCCAAAATTTTCGATTTGTGTCCATGATTGCCATGTGGTGGTAAATCCACATTTCACTCCAGAATCGAGCAGTTTCTGAGAAACAGCTTCCATCTCTTTCCATGTCTTTGGTGGTTGCTCTATGCCTGCTTTTTTAAAGAGGGCTTTGTTGTAATAAAGTACAGGCGTAGAACTATTAAACGGCAGTGACATCATTTTTCCATCGCTGGTGGTGTAATAGCCCGTGACAGTTGATAAATAACTATTAGGATCAAAAGGCTCGTTAGTTTTTTCCATTAATTGATAAACAGGAAAAACGGCTTTTTTTGCCCCCATCATGCTCGCTGTGCCCACTTCAAAGACTTGCACAATAGCGGGTTGGTTTTTAGCACGAAATGAAGCCACTGCACTGGTCATCGTTTCAGCGTAAGTGCCTTTATAAACGGGTTTTATCTCATATTCAGATTGACTGGCGTTAAAATCAGAGGCGATTTGATTTACTTTTTGACCGAGCGCACCTCCCATTGCATGCCACCATTCAATTTGTGTTTTTGCGTGTGTAGGAGAAGTAAATAACGCCATTGCAACAGCAAGACCTGTTATTGATTTTATCGACATGCAGAATTTCCTTTTTAATCGAAAGTTAAAGGTGCAATCTAATCTGCGAATTACCCTAAATGTTGTTTATGACAAATGGGTGACAATTAAATGAAGATATATTGATGGTATGACTGTCAAATTGCTGTCATAAATGGTTGTCATGATGTCGGCACAAATGAAAAGGAGAGAGAAATGAAGATAGCTGCTCACCGAGGTTTTTCTGGAAAAGCGCCTGAAAATACATTGGCTGCGTTTAAAATGGCGATTGATTTCGGGTGCGAATGGATTGAAACGGATGTGCAATTAACCGCGGATCATGTTCCTGTGCTTATTCATGATAAAACAGTTAATCGTTGCACGAATGGGCAAGGTGCTGTGCGTTTTCATACCTTAGATGATTTACATCGCCTTGATGCGGGAAGTTGGTTTAGTTCACTCTATCAAGGTGAGAAAGTTCCTTCTTTAAGACAAGGATTGCAGCTTATTAAGCGTTCAGGAACAAAGCTCAATATTGAACTGAAAACATGGCCTGATGATGATGTTGAACGTTTATGTTTAGCGGTTTCTGACATGATAAAAAGTGCAGATATTCCGAATGAGCAAATTTTATTTTCTTCTTTTGATACACATGCACTGATCGTTATGAAACGATACCTACCTTTTATTCGCAGAGGCCAATTGTGGGATGAAATTCCTGATAATGCGTTAGAAACACTAAAAGCGATCGATGGTTTTAGTGTGCATTGTAATTACAAATATCTCACACAAGAACAAGCTCAAATGTTGAAACAAGCGGGTTATGAAATTTATTGTTATACCCCGAATAATCCTGAAGAAGTGAAAGATTTTGAGCAATGGGGTGTTGATATGCTGATCACTGATATGCCTGATGTTTATCTACCCAATGTTGATCAAATAGCAAAGTGAAAAAGCACTAACAATCCTGCTTACTTGTATTGAATAAGGCGTTATTGATGTGTTTGATGACGCCTTTTATCCTTTTCTTTCCGTATTTTAATTACAGAAATTAAATAAGAGAAACGTTGAGTAATAGATGTTTTCTTTACATTCTCTGCTATTATCCTGCGCAATTAATGAATAGATATTATTCAACTTGGTAATGTTTATCTCATTAAAAATAAAAATGGGGAAAATGGTTAGTGAATATGGCGACCTTATCAACCCAACCTCTAAGAGTAGAGGTGCGTTATTTCTACTTTAATTGCCAATAATATAATTGAGAGTGAAATATGAAAGAACTCGTTGTTGTTGCCATTGGAGGCAACAGTATTATTAAAGACAATGCTAGCCAGTCTATCGCTCATCAAGAACAAGCAGTACAAGAGGTTGCAGCCCATATTAGTGATATGGTGGCTGAAGGGTATAATATTGTTTTAACCCATGGTAATGGACCACAAGTAGGGCTTGATTTACGTCGCGCTGAAGTGGCGCATGTGCAAGAAGGTTTACCATTAACACCTTTAGCTAACTGTGTTGCAGATACACAAGGCGGTATTGGCTATTTAATACAACAAGCGTTAACGAATAAGCTTCGTGTTCAACAAAATAAACAAGCAATTACCCTTATCACACAAGTTGAAGTAGATAAAAACGATCCTAATTTTGTTTCTCCAACAAAACCTATTGGTGCATTTTTCTCTGAACAAGAGATGGTGCAATTAAAGCAAGAAAATCCTCAATGGCATTTTGTTGAAGACTCTGGTCGTGGTTATCGTCGTGTTGTTGCCTCCCCAATTCCACAACATGTTATTGAATCTAGTGCAATTAAGTCACTATCAGAATGCGGCTATGTTGTTATTGCTGTGGGTGGCGGTGGTATTCCTGTGATTAAAAATGAACAGGGAAATTACCAAAGTGTCGATGCCGTTATTGATAAAGACTTGTCATCAACATTGCTCGCAAAAGAATTACATGCAGATATTCTTATCATCACCACGGGTGTTGAAAAAGTCTGTATTCATTTTGGTCAGCCAGAACAAAAAGCATTGGGTGAAACATCGGTTGAGGAAATGACACAATATATGCATGAAGGGCATTTCCCTCAGGGCAGTATGCTTCCAAAAATCGAAGCCAGCCTCTCATTTTTAGCCGCGGGTGGAAAAAGAGTGATTATCACAACGCCAGAAAAACTAGCTTCTGCCTTAAAAGGTGAAACCGGAACGCATATTGTTGCTTAATTTTCGCAATCAAAAGTACTCCGTTATTTAATTGATAAACGCCTTATTTATAAAAGAATAAGGCGCTTATTTTATGCAGAGTTTCTTAATATATCGATGATTAAATAGTATGATTAGCGGGATAGGCTTTCGCGTAATGGCGCGGATTTAATCGTGAAAATAATCCTATCGTGATAATCACTAAAACCGCATGAAATGCCCATGCATAAGTAAAGCTTCCGTCTGGCTGACGCAATATCACTGCCACTAACGGTCCAAAGGCAGCAATGATAAATCCTCCACCTTGCATTAATGCCGACAGCGCGCCCGCTTGTGCTGGATCAGGAATATGATCGAGCGCGACAATCATCATCATGGAAAAACATCCACCTAAGCCACAGCCTAAGAAAATACTCCACAGATAAGGCGCACTCATCGGAATAGTCATTATTGCAATAAAACCGATAAATTGACTTAGTAATGTCAGCATAAGCCAAAAACGTCGGTCGTGATTTTTAGCCGCTAAGAAAGGAATAATTAAAGCAGCAGAGGCTTGGAAAAGCGAAAGGATAGCGACAAGAGAGCCACTTTGTGCACTTGGCATTCCTAACGATTGGTAGAAAGGTGCCAACCATGTCACAACTGAAGCGTAACCTGCATTAACGCAACCAAAACCTAAAATAAGCAATCCTGTTCTGGGGCGCCAAATTAAGGTATTGAGTGATATTTTATTAGCAGATATGGCACTGTTTTTAATAGAAAAAAGAATAGCGACAAATGCCAATCCTGCTGGAAGTGCAAACCACGCTAAAGCATTTTGCCAATGACCATTAGATACCGTAATAATCGGGGATAATTGAGCACCTAATGCGCCTCCCCCCATTAGCATGGCGGAATACAGCCCCATCATAATAGGCGTTCGATGTCCAAACCATCCTTTAATAATGCCAGGAAATACCGCTTGAATATAAGCCACGCTCAAACCGCAAAAGAGGGCAGTCAGTAATAACTGATTACCATCAGAAACATAAGCTCGAGAAAATGAGCCTATAAGAAGCAACAACATTGCGACTAAAAGCCCTTTCCGAACTTGAATATAAGGCTGTAAGAAAGGAACGATTAGTGCGCCTATACCCATTAAAAACATGGGTAATAGCGTGAGTAATGAGACTTGGCTATAACTCATTCCTGTTGATGCAATAATATTATCAATAACAGGGCCGGGGCCAGTTAAGAAAGGGCGTAAATTTATCCCGACTAAAATAATCGTCAGGACAATCTGCCATGTTTTTTTTCTTGGTAAGGCAGTCATTATAATTCCCTGATAAACAATAAATATTGCCTGCTTTATGGACAGTGTTGATATAAACAGATGAGGGATTTTATATCAACATAAATATCATTAGGTATTTTAATTAATCATCACGCTATTTAAGCGATGTATTTTAATTTCCACTGTTTAATCTGACTCTTGGGATTAATTAATACAAACTCATAATGTTCAAAATGAGAAAGTACCTTTTTAAATTCCAGTGCTGCTTTATCTAAATCCCACGATTTAGGGAAATAAAAGCCATCAAAAGGGATGTTTTCAAGTTGTGCACTAAATTGATGAATAAATTCATCAAACCCAGCATAAAAGAGTGCGATTTTTCCAGACCAATTAATGTGATAAGTATTATCTTGTTGGCGCTGGAAGTGAATTTGATGATTTTTACATGCATCATGACCTAATAAGTAAATACTGAAAGCAGGGACTTCTGCTCTTTCTTCATATTCATCTGTATCACTATCGATTTGAGGGGCAATATCAACATTAAATTGATGAGTAATAAAGTTATCAAAATCGAACGGCGTATTTCCTGTGCTGAGCAAAATACCTTGGTCGTCAGACCAATAAGTTGAGGAGAGTGTACAACAGTGATAATTATCCCAAACAATGGGAGCTTGCCAGTGAGCTAGGCTGGTATATTCTTCTTCGTCATCTGATTCATCTTCGTCGATATCATCCAGATAATCCTCCCCTTCACTTAAATAGTAATCGGCACTTCTAAGATGAAGATCAAACCAAAGTTGACCATGTTTATCTAATCGACCTGACCAGACAAATTCTGTAATTTTATGGGATTTCGGATAGGCACTATCAATAAAAGTAATGGTACGTACTGGTGTGGTCATGGTCTGTTTTCTTTTAAATATAGGTTTGTTTACTAGGGTAATAGAGTGATAACTATCAGCATGATTATGATAAAAGTGATGCTCACTCTAAAATATCATACATTACACGGTGTAATAGAACTCAAATAAGTGAGATAGTGATGTTAATGGCATTAAATCAGCAACTACCTATTCCTTCTGCAATACATGAAAATGGAAAAGAAGAGAGATGGCCATTAATTGATAACAAATATGCCTTTCCCAAAGATTATATTGCGTTTATCACCCAATATGGATCAGGTCAGGTAGCTGATTTTATAACGTTATTTAATCCCTTTAGCCAAAATGAGTACATTAATTTTTTCCAGCAAAAAGAGCAGATCCTTGAAGATTTCAGCTCATTAATCAATGATGATCCTAATTACTATCGTTTTGTTCTATATCCAAAATGTAATGGGCTTTTACCCATTGGTGTCACGGATAATGGAGATACGCTTTTTTGGGTTGTTTTATCAGAAAATAGTGAGCTTTGGACAATGGCAATTATTCCATCTAGAGGATCAGAGGTAGAATTTATTGCAGAGAGTCTGACAGGGTTTTTAGAGGGAGTTTTATCAAAACGAATACGTTGCCAATCATTCCCTGAGGGATTTCCATCAGAAAAAATGATATTTAGCCCAGAAGTTTGATGAGTTATCCCCCTATGGGGAGTTGAGTCACAAAATAGGAAGTAGCAAGTCCAATAAAGATAGAAATGCTAAAGCTAATCAGTGTACCTAACATAACATATTCTGTTAGCTTTTTATCTTGATCATTTTGTAATTCACCAAATCTAAATATTGATTTAGCTGCTAATAAAAAGCCAATTGCTGCAAATTGATTTAAAAGAATAAAAGTTAAGATTAGTGTTCTTTCTAAATAACCAATAGATTGACCCGCAGAAACGAGTGTTGAGCCTTCTACTGCAACAGGTGTCCATTTCTTTAGTAACATATAAATAAGGCTCGAAATAGGCTTTAAAATAATGATGTAGGCAAGAACAACAATAAGATATTTGTAGTTAATATTTTTAAAACTAAGATCATGGAATATTTGAGTATTTTGATCAACAAGCACTATCCATAAAAAGGTAATCACGAATAAATGAAGAGCTTGATCAGTAATAAACCACCTTAAAGAGTTATCAGTATAAGATTTACCAAGATCAAAAAAATAATGTGTTATTAATATAATTACACTATAAATGAAAATAAAACTAAAACTTATCTCAGACATTAAAACTAGAATAATAAAGGTTATTCCAGCGTGCAGTAGTGAGTGTAAGTAAAGCTCTTTAGATTTGTAATGTAGAGCATTTCGCGCTTCTATCCATGCTTTAGGTTGTAAATAAAAATCAAAAGTAATATGAGCAATATAGAGAGAAATAAGAAGCGTAAAATTATACATATCAATAAGCCTTGTTAATTAAATAATTAAAGTATTGAATATATTCATCTATTAACTGGTAGTGGCTAGCGTTCAATAATCGTGTAATATTACTTCTCGATTTTTTTAATTCATTGGCAATAGCATAATGAGATTTATCTTCATTAACCATATATTTAAGTAAAACTTGCGCTTGTACTCGAGTTATTTCTTTAAGTTGTATATCTAAGTATTTAGTCACTAAAGTAATATTTTTTTGAAATTCTTTATCTGATGTAGATATTGTTAATATTTCACTTTTCATCTTATCTAATCCTTCGCCCGATAAGATAAAGGCTTCCCCCATTGATGTTCTAATATCATTACGCAATGAATTAATTTGACCGATACCAATACTTTGACGAGCGCCGATGTTTAATTCTGACGTTTTCAATGCTAATTGAATAACGATAGCAACTTTAATGGCATCACAAGCGTGCAAGCAAACAAGTTGGAAGGAGTCACCGCGATATCTGTCATATTTAAGTGGTAACTGTTCTGAGAGTAATTGAACCGTTTGCTCCAAGGTATAGAGCATAACATCATAGTTTTCAGGTGTGATGTTTCTAGAGTCTATGATATCACCTGTAACCACACTTACGATGTCTTTATTCATTAGCTTGCTCTTATTATTTTGTGAGAGAAATAGAATGAGTATAGTGATCTTTTACTCAGTTATTTAATTGAAATACAAAAGAAGATGTTACCATATTTGGTAACGTACTCAAATGTTACCATATTTGGTAACGTACTCAAATGTTACCATATTGGGTAACTTAATGATTTATGTTATAGAGCAAGCGTGAAAAATAGGCAACAAAAAAGCCTTTTCTGGAAAACCAGAAAAGGCTTTTTATAAAAATAGACCTAACTGACTAGGATCAGTTCATGCCGTATTTTTTCAGTTTCTTACGCAGTGTGCCGCGGTTAATGCCCATCATTTGCGCTGCACGCGTTTGGTTGCCACGGGTGTACTGCATTACCATGTCCAACAATGGCTGTTCAACTTCCGCCAATACTAGCTCATATAAGTCATTAACATCTTGACCATTTAATTGAGCAAAATAGTTCTTCAGTGCTTGTTTAACTGAGTCACGTAAAGGTTTTTGGGTCACCTGATCTTGTGAATTTACGGTGGCAACTGTTAGTACGTCTGAATTTACGCGTTGTTCGAACATAGTTCTGTCAGCTCTTTTATTTATTTACGCAAAAAATTTTCGAAATATGCTTCCAACGCCTCCAGCTGTTCGCTGGCATCCTCTATGGCGTTGAAGGAGCGCCGAAACTGGTCATCAGGGGCATGTTCCTTGAGATACCAAGAGACATGCTTGCGTGCAATGCGAGTTCCTTTGCCTTGACCGTAAAAGTCGTGCAACTCACGCACATGCTTTTGCATTATTTGTTGTACCTCTGCAATCGGCAGAGGGGGCAACAGTTCACCTGTGTCCAGATAGTGCTGGATTTCCCGAAAGATCCAGGGTCTTCCCTGAGCAGCGCGACCGATCATCAAAGCATCGGCTCCAGTGTAGTCTAATACTGCTCTGGCTTTTAGCGGGTCTGTTATGTCTCCATTCGCAATAATGGGAATAGAAACACTCTGCTTAACTGTCCGAATACTGTCGTATTCGGCTTCCCCTTTGAACAAACACTCGCGTGTACGTCCATGAATAGTGAGAGCCTGAATACCACAACGTTCAGCCAATTTGGCAATCTCTACACAGTTACGTTCATCAGGTGACCAGCCAGTACGGATCTTGAGAGTAACAGGAACATCTACCGCGTTAACCACAGCAGAGAGGATCTCTGCGACAAGGTCGGGATGACGAAGTAGTGCTGAACCGGCTAGCTTTTTATTCACCTTTTTTGCAGGGCAACCCATGTTAATGTCGATAATTTGAGCGCCACTATCTGCGTTTATTTTCGCAGCTGTCGCCATATCAACGGGATCACTTCCTGCAATTTGTACGGAGCGGATCCCCAATTCATCACTATGTACCATTCGTAATCGAGACTTGTCTGTCTGCCAAACCTGAGGATTGGAAGAAAGCATTTCAGAAACTGTCATACCCGCACCCATATCATAGCAAAGTGACCGAAAAGGTCGGTCTGTAACGCCAGCCATGGGAGCCGCGATAAGGCAATTTTTTAACTGATACTGTCCGATTCGCATAGATGAAAAGAGGGCCAAACTGTGACTGCAAGGGCGCGTATATTACGCATTTTTTGCCAGATATGAAAGGACAAAGTTTAACCAAATTGCGAAAAAAAGTTACTTTTTTACACTTGATTTTTTATGAATTGATTATTTAATCAATAAAAACATAATGTTATCTGTTTTTAAAAAATTAAAAATTGATGATATAGAATTGATAAACAAGTGGAACTAAGTAGAGTTTATCAGGCAAAAATGTGATTAATGCCTGATAAACAATAATTAAGTGAAATTTTAACGTAATGAGATTATCTCATTTTGGTTGATATTTGTTCGATGTTATTTTTTCACACCGGTAATACGGCACCACTCTTCTTTTTCGGCAACAGGATCTAAGTTAAATAGTCCTTCATAGGCGGCTGCTACACCTTCTGCTTGTGTCGCTAACACACCAGAAAGGCCTAGGTGTCCACCTTGACGTGGCAGTGTACTGATAACAGGTGCAAGTTCACGCAATGGACCTGCTAAAATATTGGCGACGACAACATCGGCACTGAGGTTATCAGGCTGGTCTTTTGCAAGATACAGTGTGAGTGCGTCAGAAACGCCATTACGCTGTGCATTATCACGGCTTGCTTGGATGGCTTGAGGATCGATATCAATACCAATTGCTTTAGCTGCACCCAGCTTTAATGCCGCAATAGCTAAAATGCCAGAGCCACAACCGAAGTCGATAACGGTTTTACCCTCTAGATCTAATCCATCAAGCCACTGAAGGCATAATGAGGTAGTAGGGTGGGTACCTGTACCAAACGCAAGGCCAGGGTCTAGCATGACGTTTACGGCGTTAGGATCAGGTACTTCACGCCAGCTTGGGCAAATCCATAAACGCTCGCCAAAACGCATCGGGTGGAAGTTATCCATCCATTCACGTTCCCAATCTTTATCTTCGAGTTGTTCAACTTTGTGCAGGAAGCCTTTACCGAGTAGTGGCGTATTTTCTAACATCGCCACAACGATTTTCATGTCAGTTTCTGCATCATATAAACCGATAACGTCAGTATCACCCCAAAGGCGAGTTTCACCCGGTAACGGTTCAAAAATAGGGGTATCGTGACTATCTTGGAAAGTCACTGAAACGGCACCGCTTTCAACCAATTCATCACCAATAGCTTCTGCATTAGCGGCGGTTGCATTAAGTCTTAATTGTATCCAAGGCATAATTAGTCTCTTTAAAAACGAATTCACTGTAATGATGCTGATTGAGGCAGAGTATGCTCTCCAAATCGATTAGCCACAAGAAACGCGACTAAGCTCAATAACAGTGATGGAACAATGGGGTGAAATCCAGCGATCTGGATGTTAAATGTCGCAAGGGTGGCATAGAGTGTGGCACCTGTGATCATGCCCGCAATAGCACCATAACGGTTAGCTTTTTCCCAATAAAGCCCAAGAACTAAAGGCCATAAGAAAACAGCTTGTAGGCCACCAAAAGCAAGTAAGTTAAGCCAAATAATCATTGATGGTGGGTTCCATGCTGCAAATAGCAGTAACACACCTAAAATCAAGGTCGAAAGGCTCGATAAACGAGAGATGCGTTTCTCGTTAGTTATCGCATGCGGAGCGATATTGAGATAGAGATCTTTGACCAAAGTTGCTGACGATTGTAACAGTTGCGCATTTATCGTCGACATAATGGCGGCCATAGGAGCAGCAAGGAAAATACCGGCTGCAATAGGCGGTAATGCTTCAACCATTAATGTTGGAATAACTTGATCAGGAACCGTGAGATCAGGAATGATCGCCCGACCTAATGCGCCAGCAAAGTGCATACCAAACATCAATAATGACATCACGATTGTGCCAATAATGATCCCTTTATGCATGGCTTTACTGTCTTTGTAAGAGATGCAACGTACCGCAGTATGTGGCAAGCCAATAACACCAAAACAGACAAGTACCCAGAATGATGCCATAAACGGGCCACTTAAAATCCCATCAGCCCCTTGAGGAGAGGTTAATGCAGGATCGATGGTATTGAGTTTTTGTATCGCAATATCTAATCCACCTGCTTTATAGATAATGGCAAACAGGAGAATAAATGTACCAAGTAGCATCACAAGGCCTTGTAAGGCATCGTTTAATACGCTGGCTCTAAATCCGCCAATCGCAGTATACAGCGCAATGGAGATCCCAAAGATCAGCAAGCCGAATTCATAAGGAATGCCTGCTGCAGTTTCTAATAAGCGTGCTCCACCAATAAATTGAACAGTCATCGCGCCGACAAAAGCGACTAACAGGCTTAAACTGGCAAACCAGACGAGGAAACGACTTTTGTAACGAGCATAAAGCATGTCATTTAAGGTAACAGCATTATAACGGCGCGCTAAAATGGCAAACTTTTTCCCTAAAACACCCAAAGAGAGCCAAATAGCGGGAAGTTGGATCATTGAAAGTAATACCCAACCAATACCGTATTTATAGGCAGCACCCGGCCCACCAATAAAGGAGCTTGCACTGACATAAGTTGCAGTGATAGTCATGGCTAGCACGAAGCCACCCATTGAGCGGTTACCAAGAAAATATTCGTTAAGAAATTCGCCTTTTTCGCGCTTACGATAAGCATAAGCTGACAGCAGAAAAACTAACAGAAGGTAGCCAATCAGTGGCACTATGACCTCAGTTTGCATCGTCATGCTCATCTCCTAACGGCATATCTTTGAAAAAGTAGCGCACCATCAGATAGCACAACAGAAAAAACAAAACAGGTAGGAATAAGCATGAAAGCTCAAACCAAAGAGGTAAACCAGTAATGCCTAGTGTGTTATCAGGTAAATAGGCGGTAATTAACCAACCCAACAAATACATAAAAGTTAAAATTAGGGCCCAAAGGGCTTCTTTGTGGGCCTGAACAAAACGTTTGTCCATCTGTTCTCCCAATCTTAATAGGGTTAAAAATGAATGGGAGGATTGTACGGGAAAGTGAGTATTGATTCAGTGAAAATTAATCACAAAGTCATGAGGGAATATTAAAAATAGATTATCTTATTGTTTTTAAATATAAATATGAAAGAAAACAGTACAGGTTTTAATTAAGAAATGTGTTTAATTTGTCCTCTATGGATCTGTTTATGGCGGGTCATCAGCAATAAAAAAGGCATAGTAAATAAACTATGCCTTCTTTTGTTAAGCGAGAAAGATTATTTCTCAGCTAAACCTAAACGTTTTTCAAGGTAGTGAATGTTTGTACCACCTTTTTGGAAATTCTCATCATTCATAATGAACTGGTGCAGTTCAATATTGGTTTTAATACCATCAATGATAAGTTCCGCCAACGCATTTTTCATACGAGAGATCGCGATTTCGCGTGTTTCACCGTAAGTGATCAATTTACCAATCATTGAATCATAGTGAGGTGGAACAGTATAACCTGCGTAAATATGCGATTCCCAACGCACACCAAATCCACCTGGTGAGTGGAAGCGAGTAATTGTACCCGGGCTTGGCATGAAGGTTTTTGGATCTTCTGCGTTGATACGACATTCAATTGCATGACCATGAACGTTAACTTGATCTTGCGTTACTGATAAAGGTAAGCCAGAAGCAATGCGTAACTGTTCTTTGATTAAGTCGATGCCTGTGATCATTTCTGTTACTGGATGTTCAACCTGAATACGGGTGTTCATCTCAATAAAGTAGAATTCGCCATTTTCATACAGGAATTCGAATGTACCTGCACCACGATAGCCGATTTCAATACATGCGTTCGCACAGCGTTCGCCGATATTTTTACGGATTTCAGGGGTAATACCTGGTGCTGGAGCTTCTTCAACAACTTTTTGGTGACGACGTTGCATTGAGCAATCACGTTCAGCCAAATAGATTGCATTACCTTGACCATCAGCCATAACTTGAATTTCAACATGGCGTGGGTTTTCAAGGTATTTTTCCATGTATACCATGTCGTTGCTAAATGCCGCTTTTGCTTCTGCACGCGTCATTGTAATGGATTGTTCTAGATCTTTTTCAGCACGAACAACACGCATACCGCGTCCACCACCGCCACCAGAGGCTTTGATGATAACTGGGTAGCCAATACGTTTAGCAATTTCAATATTTTTCGCAGTGTCGTTACCCAAAGGACCGTCCGATCCTGGTACACAAGGAACACCCGCTTTTTTCATCGCTTCAATAGCAGAAACTTTATCACCCATTAGACGGATGGTTTCAGCTTTCGGGCCGATAAAAATAAAGCCAGAGCGTTCAACTTGCTCTGCGAAATCAGCATTTTCAGACAGGAAACCGTATCCTGGATGAATGGCTTGTGCGCCACTGATCTCAGCCGCTGCGATAATTGCAGGGATATTTAGGTAACTTTTTGCTGAAGCAGCGGGACCAATACAGATAGTCTCGTCTGCCAGCAGAACGTGTTTTAAATCACGGTCTGCCGTGGAGTGAACAGCAACTGCTTTGATCCCAAGCTCTTTACATGCTCTTAGGATACGCAGTGCAATCTCACCACGGTTGGCAATGAGGATTTTTTCTAGCATGGACCTGCCTCGTTATTCGATAACAAAGAGTGGAGCGTCAAACTCAACGTTGTCGCCATCTTGGCAAAGGATAGATTTAACAACACCCGCTTTGTCAGATTCAATCTGGTTCATCATTTTCATTGCTTCAACGATGCACAGAGTATCGCCTACATTGACTTGCTGACCGACTTCAACAAATTTCTTAGCTTCAGGGCTTGGTGAGCGGTAGAACGTTCCGACCATTGGTGAACGAACAACGTGACCGCTGATTTCTTGCGTTGGTGTAGCCGCTGGTGTTTCTGGCGCTACAGGCGCAACTGCATTTGCTAATGCAGGTTGAGGTGCCACTGGTGCCGCAAAATATTGCTGAGGAGCCATTTGACCCTGAAGACCAGAGTTACGACTAATACGTACTGACTCTTCACCTTCAGAGATTTCCAGTTCAGAAATGCCAGACTCTTCGACTAGCTCGATCAGTTTTTTAATTTTACGAATATCCATGAGTTGATTCCGTACTCTTTTTGATGTTTTTTATTAAGACAAGCGGCTGACCGCTGCCTGTAAAGCAAATCGATAACCTTCTGCACCTAATCCACAGATTACGCCTGTTGCGATATCAGAGAGATATGAATGGTGACGGAAAGGCTCCCGACTGTAGACATTGGACAGGTGAATTTCAATAAATGGAATATTCACCCCTAATAATGCATCACGCAGTGCAACACTGGTATGCGTGAAAGCTGCAGGATTGATTAATATATAATCGACATTACCCCGAGCTGCATGAATTTTATTTATCAGCTCAAATTCAGCGTTAGACTGAAAATGACTGAGTTTCACATTTAATGCCTGAGCATCTGCTGACAAACTTTGAACGATATCATCCAGAGTTAAGTGTCCGTAGGTTTCCGGCTCTCTTGTTCCAAGCAGGTTTAAATTCGGACCATTCAGGAGCAAAATATGAAAATTTTCCGACATTATGCTTCTATCTCCGTCAATTCGTCAACGAAATGACAAAATAACCTGTGCTTTTCGTTTTGTCATCTTTTATTGTATCCATTGCTACGATACATATCACAAAGTCCGACATTATAGACATTTCACAGAAGATAACAGCAAAATACTGGTCTAATCAGGGAATGAAGGGTTTATTTTGATGAAAAGTTAAAAGTTTTTACAAGATTGTAAACGCGAGAAAGCAAAATAAACAGGTGTCTAAAAAATAATCATAACACCACGTTATTTATTGATGTCACTGGAAATCTGAACTTCTTTGAGAACAATCATCAATATATATCATAAATGTGATCTGAATCACAATTTCATATTCGTTTCACACACAAAGAAGCTTATTCTGGCACTAAATAAGGTGAATTAATGCCAGAAATAAGCAGATAAAAACCGAGAATTAGCAAAAAAATGCCGTAAACCCTCGCCTAATGCGGGTGGGGAGCAGTTACAGTTTTACTAAGGTTCTACCTGTCACTTGATTATCCATAATCATCTGAGCATAACGAGGAACTTCATCAAGTGTAATTTCTGTCATCGCTTGCTGATAGAACGTTTCTGGTAGTAATTTTAATAAACGTTGCCAAACCTGAGCGCGTTTTTCTGCTGGGAAATAAACAGAATCGACGCCTTGTAAGCGAACATTACGTAAAATAAAAGGCATGACAGTTGTTGGTAAAGAGAAACCGCCAGCTAATCCACAAGCCGCTACTGTTCCGTTATAGTTTGTCTGTGACAGAATATTGGCAAGAATTTGCCCACCTACGGTATCAATTGCACCCGCCCAGCGTTGTTTATCTAAAGCTCTGCCCGCAGGCTCAAACTCTTCACGAGTGATAATATTTTTGGCGCCAAGTTTGCGTAAATAGTCATGGTTACTCGCTCTGCCACTTAATGCGGTAACTTGATAGCCTAATGCTGTTAGCAAACTAATAGCGGTACTTCCGACACCACCACTGGCTCCAGTGACTAAAATATCACCACTTTCAGGTGTAATGCCGCCTTGTTCTAATGCCATCACACAAAGCATGGCAGTAAAACCCGCAGTCCCAATTATCATGGCATTTTTTAAAGAGAGTCCTTCTGGCACAACGGTTAACCAATCACCTTTTACACCTGCTTTTTGTGCAAGGCCGCCCCAGTGATTTTCACCTACTCCCCAGCCGGTTAATAAGACATGTTGACCAATGTGGAAGCGAGGATCTTCGGTGTGATGAACAACACCCGAAAAATCGATACCCGGTACCATTGGAAATTGGCGCAGTATTTTTCCCTTGCCCGTGATAGCGAGCCCATCTTTATAGTTAAGCGTTGAGTAATGAATATCGACAATAACCTCATGAATAGGCAGTATTTTTTCATCAATGTTTTGTACGTTGGTACTGAGTTTGTTGTCATTTTGTTCTACTAATAATGCTTTCATCTTGACCCCTCATCGATTTCTATTTGTGTCATGATAGGTGATTTTTTAGATCTCGTCGTGATTGTGCACAATATCTATTGTAATAATGAGACAAATAATCCTTTTTTAGTGTATAAACGGGGGTTCTACGTTTATTGGTGCAGAGATTATTCTGAGTTTTATATCTTGGTAATTAGATAACACCGTTAATGGGTTACGATTGGATAAAAATTAGCATTTCTCTTTATGCTCGAAATAAAGATAATGTGTTGTCTTAGAAGTATTCGAGGTGGGTACTTTGGTTGTTATCTCAGTCAAATTTTGCCAGTGAAACACCATTTAATATCAATAGAATAATTGTGCTTATTCAAATGAATAAATTTTATTTGAACTTGCAATGAGACTTTTGAGTCACAGTGTGGCAACTAAGTAAGATTTTTCTTTATTGATGTGAACGTTGTTTGTATTGTTACATAAGTCAAATATAAACAGCGTAGGATCGAAATTATGCGTTAATCGTTCTAATTAGCCCATTTTTATGCAGTTTTTTTCTGCTCCAATTGGGAAAAGTAACGTAGAATATTGTGCCTTTATGATTATTTACGTGTCCACTTTAATCTAAGTAGTGAATCGCGCCTTGTCGCTGCTTATTGTGGTTGATAGAGTAGACGGATTTTTCCGTCCCGGCTTGCAGGATTATCCTTTCGTATGTTTAAAAAATTTCGTGGCATGTTTTCCAACGATTTGTCTATTGACTTGGGTACCGCCAATACCCTTATTTATGTCAAAGGACAGGGTATTGTTCTCGATGAACCCTCCGTTGTCGCTATTCGCCAAGATCGCGCTGGCACATCAAAAAGTGTTGCAGCTGTAGGGCATGAAGCCAAACAGATGTTAGGGCGTACACCTGGGAATATCGCTGCTATCCGTCCAATGAAAGACGGTGTGATTGCTGATTTTTATGTAACCGAAAAAATGCTTCAGCACTTCATAAAACAGGTTCATAACAATAGCTTTATGCGTCCAAGTCCTCGTGTATTAGTTTGTGTACCAGTAGGAGCCACTCAAGTAGAACGCAGAGCTATCCGTGAATCAGCATTAAGTGCGGGTGCTCGTGAAGTGTTCTTAATTGAAGAACCTATGTCTGCGGCAATCGGTGCAGGCTTACCTGTTTCTGAAGCAACAGGCTCAATGGTGGTCGATATTGGTGGTGGTACAACAGAAGTTGCCGTGATTTCATTAAACGGTGTCGTTTACTCTTCTTCTGTTCGTATCGGTGGTGACCGTTTTGATGAAGCTATCATTAACTATGTGCGTCGTAACTACGGCTCACTGATTGGTGAAGCAACCGCAGAACGTATCAAACACGATATCGGTTCAGCTTATCCTTCTGATGAAGTCAATGAGATTGAAGTTCGCGGTCGTAACCTTGCAGAAGGTGTACCTCGTAGCTTTACTTTAAACTCTAATGAAATTCTTGAAGCATTACAGGAACCATTAACGGGTATCGTTAGTGCAGTGATGGTTGCATTAGAACAATGTCCACCAGAATTGGCCTCTGATATTTCAGAGCGCGGCATGGTATTAACTGGTGGTGGTGCATTATTACGTAACCTAGACCGTTTATTAATGGAAGAGACAGGTATTCCTGTGATTGTTGCTGAAGATCCTCTGACTTGTGTCGCTCGTGGTGGTGGTAAAGCATTAGAAATGATCGATATGCACGGTGGCGATCTGTTTAGCGAAGATTGAGATTAATTCTAACAAGGGAGAATGGATTCCCCCTTGATGAGAATATTAACACCTGTTCTTTTACTTCTCCGTGTGAGTGATCTTAGAGTTTATGAAGCCAATTTTTAGTCGGGGTCCTTCCCTGCAACTAAGATTAATAATCGCCGTGGTTGTTGCTATCTCTTTATTGATTGCTGATAACCGTATTGGTGCATTTTCTAAAGTCCGCCAGTATCTTGATACTGCTGTTAGTCCCTTCTATTTTCTTGCAAATGGTCCACGCCGTTTCCTTGATCAAATTTCAGAAACATTTGCCACGCGTGAGCGTTTACAATTTGAGAATCAAGCGTTAAGAAAAGAGTTATTAGTCCGTAGCGGAGAAAGCCAATTACTGGAGCAATTTAAGCAAGAGAATGCCCGTTTACGAGAATTACTTGGTTCACCACTGCGCCAAAATGAACAAATGACAGTAACGCAAGTTTTGTCTGGGAATAGCACGCCTTATCGAGATCAAGTGGTTATTGATAAAGGAACCAACGATGGCGTCTATGAAGGACAACCTGTTATTAGTGATAAAGGCGTTGTGGGACAAGTTATTGCCGTAAGTGAGCTTACGAGTCGTGTACTATTAATATGCGACACTTCTCATGCATTACCTGTACAAGTTTTACGTAACGATATTCGTGTTATAGCTTCTGGTGCGGGCTGTGCCGATGATTTATTGTTAGAAGCATTACCTGCCAATATTGATATTCGTGTAGGCGATGTTTTAGTGACATCAGGATTGGGCGGCCGTTTCCCAGAAGGGTATCCTGTTGGTGTGGTATCTTCAGTTAAAGTGGATAATCAACGGGCTTATTCCGTGATTAATGTTCGACCTTCAGCAGAGCTACAACGTTTACGCTATTTGCTTTTATTATGGAATGCATCAGACAAAATGGGAGAGCCTCCTCTACCTTCAGAGGTTTATCACGCGGCTAATGAGCGTTTAATGCAACTGATGCCTCAAGTTTTACCTAATTATGAACAAGCAGGGCCACCGCTTCCTCGTTCTATGTCTCAAGAGCCGTTAGACAGTACGACAGAAGAAACTAACGGAACCACGACACCAGCAACAACACCTGCTGCAACAAATACACCTACTAGTACAAATAGAAGTAGGTAGACACGATGAATCCATATCAAAGTCGTGGGCGTTGGGTTGTTTGGCTCTCTTTTCTTGTCGCATTAGTTTTACAAATTATGCCGTGGCCAGAACAGTTAGAAGTGTATCGACCTATTTGGCCGATGTTATTTCTTATTTATTGGATAACAGCAATACCTCATCGTGTTAGTGTCGGAACCGCATTTGTCTTAGGTATGATTATGGATCTAGTCCAAGGAACTACCCTAGGTGTCAATGCATTGGCCTATACTTTAGTGAGTTATGTCATCGCCTTTAAATATCAGCTTTTTTGTAATTTAGCGTTATGGCAACAAGCCTTAGTGGTAATGTTAAGTGTTGTCGTTGTTGATCTTGCTGTATTTTGGGCAGAATTTTTACTTTCACCTGTGACTTTTCACCCTCAAGTATTCTGGAATAGCCCAGTCAGTGGTATTCTTTGGCCATGGCTTTATTTTTTACTTCGCAAAATCCGTCACCAGTTTTTAGTTCACTAAGTTATTGGATCATGGCGGTCACTTTTGCGTTACCGTCATGAGGACATTATTTGTGACCACACTTTACCTTGCTTCCAGCTCACCAAGAAGACGTGAACTTCTCGCGTTATTAGATGTTGAATTTAGTATTATCACGCCAGCAATTGATGAAATTTGGCAACAAGGTGAAAAACCAGAAGAGTATGTTCTTCGTTTAGCAAAAGAAAAATCACAAGAAGGTGTAAGACAAGCACCTCAAGATTATCCCGTTTTGGGCTCTGATACTATTGTGGTTTATGATGGTCATATTCTTGAAAAACCTCGTGATAAAACCCATGCCGCGCAAATTCTACGTTCACTCTCAGGCGCAACACATCAAGTGATGACAGCAATTGCTATCTCTAATAGAACACACACATTGAGTCAATTAGTCGTCACACACGTCACTTTTAGAGTGATGACAGAGAGTGAGATTAGCGCGTATATTGAGTCAGGAGAGCCAATGGATAAAGCTGGCGCTTACGGTATTCAAGGAAAAGGAGGCCGTTTTGTTCAACGGATTGAGGGGAGTTATCATGCTGTTGTCGGATTGCCTCTTGTTGAAACCGAAGCATTGATAGCTCAATTTTCGTCTCTAGCTAATGAGAAGGAGATTTCATGACAGCAGAGTTATTAGTGAATGTGACGCCTTCTGAAACCCGTGTCGCCTATATTCGCGGAGGCATACTTCAAGAAATCCATGTTGAAAGAGAAGCTAAACGAGGTATCGTCGGAAACATCTACAAAGGTCGGGTAAGTCGCGTATTACCCGGGATGCAAGCTGCATTTATTGACATCGGGCTGGATAAAGCCGCTTTTCTACATGCTTCTGATATTATGCCTCACACGGAATGTATTGCTGGAGAAGAGCAGAAGAAATTTAATGTTCGTGATATCGCGCAACTGGTGCATCAAGGGCAAGATTTAATTGTACAAGTGGTTAAAGATCCTTTAGGAACAAAAGGCGCTCGCCTTACCACGGATATTACATTGCCTTCTCGCTATTTAGTGTTTATGCCTGGTGCGTCTCATGTAGGCGTTTCTCAGCGAATTGACAGTGAAGAAGAGCGCGAGCGCTTAAAACAATTGGTTGAAGAGTATTGCGATGAAAATGGCGGCTTTATTATTCGTACCGCTGCCGAAGGTGTTGGTGAACACGAAATTAAGCAAGATGCTGCCTTTCTTAAACGCCTATGGAATAAAATCATTGAGCGTAAGAAAAGAAATAAAACCCGTATTCAAATTTATGGCGAATTAGCGTTAGCCCAGCGTATTTTACGTGATTTTGCAGGCTCTGAATTAGATAGCATACGAGTTGATTCTAAATTGACCTACAATCAACTACAGGAATTTATTGGTGAATATATTCCTGAATTAACCGCTAAACTTGAATTACACCAAGGTAATCAGCCTATTTTTGATCTCTATGGTGTAGAAAGTGAAATTCAGCGGGCTTTAGAGCGCAAAGTTGAATTGAAATCAGGAGGTTACCTGATTATCGATCAAACTGAAGCAATGACCACTATTGATATCAATACAGGGGCATTTGTTGGTCATCGAAATTTAGAAGAAACTATTTTTAATACTAATATTGAAGCAAGCCAAGCCATTGCCCGTCAATTACGGTTACGTAATTTAGGCGGTATTATCATCATTGACTTTATTGATATGAATAATGATGAACATAAACGCAGAGTATTGGCATCACTTGAACAAGCGCTAAGTAAAGATAGAGTGAAAACAACGATTAATGGCTTCTCTCAACTTGGCTTAGTAGAAATGACACGTAAAAGAACGCGGGAAAGCCTTGAACATGTGCTTTGTGATGACTGCCCAACTTGCCAAGGGCGAGGTACGGTAAAATCAGTTGAAACAGTTTGTTATGAGATTTTACGTGAAATAGTGCGCGTGCATAAAACGATTGATGCAGATCGCTTCTTAGTTTACGCCTCCTCAGCAGTTGCAGAAGCATTAAAAGGCGATGAATCACATGCATTAGCAGAGGTTGAAATTTTTGTCGGTAAACAAGTGAAAGTGCAAACTGAGCTACTCTATAGTCAGGAGCAATTTGATGTGGTGATGATGTAATGGA
Organism: Proteus sp. PR00224; assembly: GCF_016238105.1. Taxonomy (NCBI): domain Bacteria; kingdom Pseudomonadati; phylum Pseudomonadota; class Gammaproteobacteria; order Enterobacterales; family Morganellaceae; genus Proteus; species Proteus sp. PR00224. Next base: position 92,372 of record NZ_JAEHQU010000003.1, read on the forward strand.
TTCGCCTTCCTAATGAATATGATGGCAGAAAGGAGACAAAAATGAAGCGGCTGCCTAAATACCTGTTAGTGATAACAGTTTTTTGCCTCATCGTTTTTGCCTTGGTATTAAGCGGATTTCGCTACTTTCTGCCACGCTTAGATAGTTATCGCCCTGAAATAGAAACGTATCTTACGAAGCAACTCAATAGCCCTGTCTCAATGACAAAGATCACGGGGGAGTGGCAAAATTTTGGTCCTGATATTCAAGTGGAAGGACTGAATATTACCAATAAAGATGTGAACGTTACGGCAGAAAAAGTCACTTTTTCTTTTGACGTGTGGCGTTCATTATTCGCTTTTCGTCTTCATTTTCGTGAACTGACCTTTGAACAGTTATATGTTAATTACCAACAGCCAATTTTTACGGGGCAAAGTGGTGATATTACCTTAACCGAACCTGATGATATTTCTTCACTTTTTCTCGAACAGTTTGATCGTTTTAAACTGATTGAAAGCCGTTTTATTTTTTTAACCCCTTCAGGAGATACCAGTACATTACATGTGCCTGAATTAATGTGGTTGAATCAGAAAAATCGTCACCGAGCTCAAGGTGAAGTCACTCTTGATACACCCATTAATCATTATGGGGGGTTAAAGGTACGCCTTGATCTCTATACCAAAGAGAACGGTTTGATCGATAACGGTAAAGTATTTCTTACCGCAGATGACATCGATATTTCACCTTGGCTTAGTCAGTGGGTCAAAAATAATAGTGGCGTAGGTGAAGCTAAAGCCAGTTTGTCTAACTGGATTGAAATTACTCAAGGGCGTATTACTGGAAGTCAGTTGCAAATTCATCAAGGTGAAATGGATTGGAGTAGTGATGGAACCTCGCACGTATTAAATGTTGAAGACTTAATTTTACGTATGAGAAGGCAAGAAAATGGCTGGCTTGCGGATGTTCCTTATACTCGAAAAATTACAATGGATGGTGAAGAGTGGCCTGACGGTTATTTAGCGGTGCTTTATCAACCAAAAGAAAAACAGCATGATGAAGCATGGCGCATTCGCGCCAAGAATATTGAGTTAGATAGGTTATATGCTGTATTGCCATTATTCTCTTTTTTAACACCTGATTTTGTTCGCCAGTGGCAGTATCGCCAATTTTCTGGTGTGGTTAATGACTTTGCATTAGATCTCACTCCAGAAAACTTCGAGCAAAGCGCTATTAATCTCTCTTGGGAAAATGTGAGTTGGAAGCGTTGGCAAGAGATCCCCTCAGTACAGCATTTCAGCGGGCAATTAAAAGGGAGTATGCAACGTGGTGAGCTTAACTTTGCCCTAGCAGATAGTGAAATAGACACGGGCGAATTATTTAAAGCACCGTTGAATATTGAAAAAGGGAAAGGAACGGTTTATTGGCAACATTCAGGGGATAACCTGTCTCTTTGGAGCCAAGGGCTCGATGTTAAAGCTACATCAGCATGGGTTGCGGGCGATTTTCGTTATGAGAAACAAGGTGAAGATCAGCGTCTTTCCATTTTATCAGGCGTTAGAGTTACAAATGCGGGTGATACATGGCGTTATTTGCCTGAGGAGTATGTCGGGAAGGCACTGACTCAATATCTCTCAGATGCGATTATTGCGGGTAATATCGATAATGGAACCTTTATTTTTGATGGCGATCCCGCTGATTTTCCTTTTGATAACCACAAAGGATGGTTCCAAGTTTATGCGCCCGTCAAACACGCGACCTTTAAATTTGATAGTGAATGGCCTGCGTTATTTGATCTCGATATTAATCTAGACTTTAAAAATGACGGCTTATGGATGTCTTCTGCACAAGCAAAAGTGGGTAAAGCGACAGCCACGAATTTAAGTGCAGTCATTGAAAGCTATCGACAAGAAAAAATCTTAATTAATGCGGATATTCAAGCCACAGGCGACGAGCTGAAAGAGTATTTCTTAGATTCTCAAATGGCGAGTATTGGTCATACACTTGAAGAGCTAAAAGTAGCGGGAAAAATTGACGGTACATTGAAACTTGATATCCCCTTTGGTGGTGATGAGGTTGTGGCTTCTGGTGAGGTTAATTTAAAAAATAATGATGTCACTTTGAACTTCATGGATACCACATTGAAAGGCGTGAGTGGGCAGTTTCGTTACCATAATGACAAACTTGAAAGTGATACATTAACGGCTAATTGGTTTGGGCAGCCGCTTGCTTTCTCATTTACAAGTCACAATGATACGGATAATTATCAGGTTGATGTCGGCTTAAAAGGCCAATGGGATATTCAAAAAATTCAAGGGTTACCTAGCGATATTCAACATAAGTTTAGTGGTGTATTTCCATGGCATGGCAACGTTAATGTTAAGATCCCCGAAAAAGGTGATGTTGATTATCAAGTCGATTTAACCGGAAATATCAATGCATTAAGCAGCAAGTTAACAGCGCCTGAAACACAGGATTTAAAAAATTCACCACCTATTGTGATTTCTGCCAAGGGTAACAGTGAAACCTTAACCGTGAATGCCAGTGCTGAGAAACAGTGGAAACTTAATAGCCAGTGGGCATTAGGAAAACAGCTACGTTTATTACAAGGCCATGTTGTTTCTTCTTCTATTAAATTACCTGAATTAAATTCACAACAACGCTTAACTATCGCTCTTAAAGGATTAGAGGGGGATAAATGGTTGCCGACATTAATGGCTTTTTCGTCTTTAACGCCGTCTGAAAATGAAGTCACTTTTCCTGATAATGTGCATATCAGTTTGCCTGATTTAAATTTTGCAGGGCAAAAATGGCGTAATCCTCAAACTGAGATTATGCGCGTTAGTGAAGGGGTAAAATTTGCCTTTTCAGGAAGTGAATTACGAGGCGATGTGTTTATTCCTGAAGCATCGACACCTTGGCAAGTGAATATTAATTATCTCTATTTTAATGGTGCAACCCTATCTCAAGAAGAAAAACCGTTAAAAATGGCAAACACTTCTGATGTGAATGCATTGAAGTTTTCAGTTAAAAACATTCCTTCTATTGATTTTGAGTGCCGAGAATGTTGGGTAAATGGCTTGCTTTTAGGGAAAATTGAAGGTTCGTTAAAACAAAATCAGGGTGCTTTATTTCTAACTGACGGTAAGTTGGAAAATAGCAGCGGTGAATTGTCTGTTAATGGTGTGTGGTCTGAAGATAATGCAGGTAATAATACGACGAAGTTAATAGGTAAATTAAAAGCGGAAGAAATTGATGAAATGGCCGCTTATTTCGGTTTTATTATTCCTATTATCCAGTCCCCACTTTCTGCTGATTTTTCATTACAATGGCGTGATACGCCGTGGAATTTTAATCTGGCGACCTTAAATGGTGATATTAAATCTGTCTTAGGGAAAGGGCGTATCGAAAAAGTGAATGTTGGACAAGCGGGTAAATTACTGCGCCTTGTGAGTTTTGATGCGCTTTTACGTAAATTACAGTTTGATTTTAGGGATACTTTCAGCGAGCATTTTGAGTATGACTCGATTAAGAGTGAAATTACGATCAATCAAGGTATTATGAATGCTGAGAGTGTCCGAGTTGATGGTGTTATTGCTGATATTGCGATAAGTGGGAAAGTTGATTTACTTGAACGTAAAATGGACCTACAAGTTGTGGTAACGCCAGAGATTTCAGCAACTGTCGGTGTTGCTACGGCTTTCGCGATAAACCCAATTGCAGGCGCCGCAGTGTTTGCGGCATCAAAGGTTCTGGGGCCACTTTGGAGTAAGATTTCAGTTATCCGTTATCATGTGACCGGAACTATGGAACAACCCAAAATTGACGAAGTACTGCGTCAGCTTAAGGAGAATCAGGCGTTATGAAAAAAGTTAATGTCGCACTTTTGCAACTTTGTAGCGGTAAAAACACAAAAAATAATCTGGCGCAAATTGAGCAACAGATTAAGCAATTACCCGATTCAGTGAAGCTTGTATTAACACCTGAAAATGCGTTACTTTTTTCGAACTCTAAAGATTATCATAAACATGCTGAAGTTCAGGGCGATGGGCCTTTACAAAATGCTATCGCTAAAATGGCTCAGCGCTATAAAGTGTGGATCTTAGTCGGTTCTATGCCATTGATTAGTCGAGACTCCCCAGACCAAATTACCAGCAGTAGTTTGGTGTTTGATGATGAAGGTGTTATTCGAGCTCGTTATGACAAAATCCATATGTTTGATGTCAGTATTGATGATGAGCAAGGCGAATATAACGAATCTTCTATTTATCAACGCGGTGAGCGCCTAACAGTCGTTGATACTCCGGTTGGGAAATTAGGTTTAACAATCTGTTATGACTTACGCTTCCCAGGTATTTTCCAAGCATTAAGAGAAAAAGGGGCAGAGATAATCTCTGTACCTGCGGCTTTTACCCGTTTAACAGGTAAAGCGCACTGGGAGCCTTTATTACGTGCTCGTGCCATTGAAAATCAGTGTATTATCTTAGCGCCAGCACAAGTGGGTACACATGATACGCGCCGGACTTGGGGTCATACGATGGCGATTGATGGTTGGGGTAAAGTCTTGAAAAAGAACCCTGATGCTGTTAGTGCGCTAACGCTGAATGTTGGTGTCGAAAGTCTACACGGTATGCGTGAACAGATACGGGTTGTAAAACATAACCGCTTTCGCCCGAAACTGACCCACTTAATCAAAAAAGTTAAGGATAAAGAAGAATTATGAGTTTAGCTGTTGTCAGCGAAAGTCTGTTGGAAGCAAACAAACTTAGTTTAGATGATTTAGCATCAACACTAGAGCAGCTTGCACAGCGTCAAATTGATTATGGTGATCTTTATTTTCAGTCAAGTTATCACGAGGCTTGGATCCTAGACGATCAGATTATTAAAGATGGCTCTTACAATATTGATCAAGGTGTTGGTGTTAGAGCAATTTACGGTGAAAAAACCGGCTTTGCTTATGCAGACCAACTAACGCTTAATGCACTTAACCAAAGTGCTCATGCTGCACGAAGTATTGTTCAGGCTAAAGGTAATGGTCGCATCCATACTTTAGGTGCTATTCAACATTCTCCGCTATACAGCTTAAACGATCCTCTGCAAAGCCTCTCTCGTGAAGAGAAAATTGCGCTATTGCATGAGGTAGATAAAGCGGCTCGCGCTGAAGATAAACGCGTTAAACAAGTTAATGCGTCATTAACAGGTGTTTATGAGCATGTGCTTGTTGCAGCAACCGATGGCACGTTAGCCGCCGATGTGCGTCCTTTAGTTCGTCTTTCAGTGAGTGTGCTGGTGGAAGAAGATGGCAAACGTGAGCGTGGCGCAAGTGGTGGCGGTGGTCGTTTTGGTTATGATTATTTCCTAACTAAAGTCGATGGTGAAAGCCACGCTATCACTTATGCGCGTGAAGCTGTGCGTATGGCATTAGTGAATTTATCTGCAATTGCGGCACCTGCGGGAACGATGCCTGTTGTATTGGGCGCAGGATGGCCAGGTGTGTTATTGCATGAAGCAGTCGGTCATGGATTAGAGGGGGATTTCAATCGCCGTGAAACCTCTGTATTTTCGGGACGCATTGGCGAGAGAGTAACTTCTGAGCTTTGTACTATTGTTGATGATGGCACAATTGAAGGTCGTCGTGGCTCTGTGGCTATTGATGACGAAGGTGTACCAGGTCAATACAATGTTTTAATCGAAAACGGCATCTTAAAAGGCTATATGCAAGATAAGATGAACGCGCGTTTAATGGGTGTTGCGCCAACGGGAAATGGTCGTCGTGAATCTTACGCGCATCTTCCTATGCCTCGTATGACAAACACTTACATGTTAGCAGGTAAGTCTTCACCAGAAGAGATTATTGCCAGTGTTGATCGCGGTATTTACGCACCAAACTTTGGTGGCGGTCAGGTTGATATTACATCGGGCAAATTTGTTTTCTCAACCTCAGAAGCTTATTTAATCGAGAATGGAAAAATAACCAAACCAATTAAAGGGGCAACTCTAATTGGTTCAGGTATTGAAGCTATGCAACAAGTTTCTATGGTAGGTAATGATCTTGCTTTAGATAAAGGGGTTGGCGTTTGTGGTAAAGAAGGACAAAGTCTCCCTGTTGGTGTGGGTCAACCAACGTTGAAGCTTGATAAAATCACGGTTGGCGGTACAGCTTAATTATCGCTATCGTTATTTGTCAGTATCTATTGAACTCCATCTTTTGATGGAGTTTTTTATCCTAGCAACAGTAAGGGGGTTAACTTATGGGTAAACGTTTATTACCAGTTATTATTGTTATTGCGGTTTTATTTGGTGTTCTTTATAAAGGTTTATTGTCTGAAACCAAAGCGCCAATGCCTTCATCCTCAGCTCCTATTCCGACATCATCAAGCAATAACACCAATAAACCAGCACAAATCCCACTATCTATTGATGAGAAAACACAAGCCAATGTGGTAGCTAACTATTTGCAACGTCATCAACAATTGCCAGATTTTTATCTCACTAAAAAAGAGGCGAGAGAAAAAGGCTGGAATGCGAAAGCGGGCAATTTATGTGAAGTCTTACCGGGAAGAGCAATCGGAGGCGATCGCTTTATGAACCGCGAAAAACAGTTGCCAGAAGAAACTGGACGCCAGTGGTATGAAGCGGATGTAAATTATCAGTGTGGTCATCGTGGCAGTGACAGATTGCTCTATTCGAATGATGGGCTGATTTATGTTACCACTGATCATTATCGTACAATGACAAAGGTCGCACCTTAATGAAACAGGTTATCTTCAATTTTAAGACACTGGCAGATAGAGAAGCCTTTTATCACGATTTTGCACTGCAATTTCAGTTAGATGATAAATTTGGCGATAATCTAGATGCACTATGGGATGCGTTAGTGGGTGGAATAGAATTGCCAGTCAGTATTGTTTTCAGGCATTTGCCTCATCATTCCTGTGATTTTCAACCTTTGGTGGAATTGATGCAAGAAGCACAAAATGAGCTTGGTAAAGACGTTTTAAGCTTTCATTGTGAGCATAAAACACAAAAGTAATTCAGAATAGAAAATACGCCCTGAAAATCGCAGTGAGGCTGAATTTACACTGCGTTTTCAGGATGATCAGGTTTTATGCTGATTCTGATAAATCTTTTAGATATTGAAATAGTAAGCGGAATGATTTTGGCGGTTTATTCGCTTCTTTTTCTTTTTTCGCATTACGGATAAGTGTGCGTAATTGTTGGCGATCAGCCATTGGATAAAGCGCAACGACTTCTTCAATCACTTCATTGCCACCTTCAACAAGGCGAATTCGCAGATCTTCAAGTTTATGTAACACTAAGATCTGTTGATTGTGGCGGTTTTTGAGTTTATCAAGCGCTTGACGGATCGGATCTTCGTCTACATTGCGCAGTAGTTTTCCAATATATTGAATTTGGCGGCGGCGTGCTTCACGCTGTACTTTTTGTGCTAATTGAATAGAGGCTAATAATTTCTCATCTAATGGCACACGTTCTAATTCTTGTGCACTTAATTCAACTAATTCAGTACCCAGTTTTTTGAGTGCTTCAGCATCACGTTTAATTTCGCTTTTGCTGACCCAGATGATTTCGTCCTCTTCTTCCTCTTCTGACGAGGTATCGTCAAATTCAGGATTGAGGTAATGCCACTCTTCAGGCTGCTTTGCCATAATAAAAATTCCTGTTGCAGAGTAAGCCGGGAGTGTGATTTGGTGAATGACCAAAAGCCCGACGGGTGATAACATTCATATATCTTCTATTGTAACTGGGAAAATCGCTTGTTGACCACCTGTCAATTGATTTACTTTGCTAAAAATAAGTAAAAAGTGGTGTTCTCCTTAGGAAAAATGGTTCTCAATGAATAATTCAGATCAGGTAAAACAGCTTGAAGACGCCGTCTCTCTCGCATTAGAGCTGGCTGCAAAACAGTGTGATGGTGCTGAAGTCGCTATTAATAAATCGACGGGTATTAGTGTAAGTACGCGTTATGGTGAAGTTGAAAATGTTGAATTTAACAGTGATGGCGCTTTAGGCATCACTGTTTATCAACAACAACGCAAAGGTAGTGCATCTTCAACAGATTTAAGTCCTGATGCGATTAAGCGAGCTGTACAAGCTGCTGTGGATATTGCACGCTACACTTCAGTTGACCCATATGCAGGGCCTGCTGATCAAGAGCTATTAGCGTTTGATGCACCTTTCCTTGATCTTTACCATCCTACCGAAGTCACAGCAGATAAAGCGATTGAATTAGCATCGAGAGCAGAAAAAGCCGCTTTAGATAGCGATAGCCGTATTATCAACACCGAGGGTGGCAGTTTTAATAGTCACAGTGGAACCCGTGTATTTGGTAATAGCCTTGGCTTATTAAAAAGCTATTCATCTTCACGCTATTCGATGTCGAGTTGTGTTATTGCTCGTGATGGTGAAGATATGGAGCGCGACTATGCTTACACTATTAGTCGTCGCTTTGATGATCTAGAATCACCTGAATGGGTTGGTCAAGAGTGCGCTCGCCGTACTTTATCTCGCCTTGCACCTCGTAAACTACCAACCATGAAAGCCCCCGTTATTTTTGCGGCAGATGTGGCGACAGGTATTTTTGGTCATTTGGTTGCAGCAATCAGTGGTAGCATGATTTATCGTGAATCATCTTGTTTACTCGATAGCTTAGGTAAGCAAATTTTCCCTCAGTGGTTAAATATTCAAGAGCGTCCTCACTTAATGAGAGGTCTGGCATCAACACCGTTTGATAGTGAAGGTGTGCGTACCACAGATGCTGAAATTATCAAAGATGGCGTATTACAAGAGTGGTTGTTAACCACATATTCAGCAAGAAAGCTGGGCTTAAAGAGTAATGGTCATGCTGGTGGTATTCATAACTGGTATATCCCTGGGCAAGGTTTATCGTTTGATGCACTGTTAAAAGAGATGGGAACAGGTCTTGTTGTTACGGAATTGATGGGACAAGGTGTCAGTACAGTAACAGGTGATTACTCTCGTGGTGCGAGCGGTTTTTGGGTTGAGAATGGCGAAATTCAATATCCTGTAAGCGAAGTGACTATTGCAGGTAACTTAAAAGATATGTGGGCAAATATTGCCACGATGGGTGATGATATTGAGACGCGCAGTAATGTTCAGTGTGGATCGTTGTTGTTACCAGAAATGAGCATTGCAGGTGAGTAAATTTTAGATACTCATCACAACCTTTAATCTCAGCCCGCAATGGGCTGAGATATCGCGTTTATCAGTGTGCTTTTCAAACGATAAGATAAAAATAAGACGCGAACCTTCAGCTCTGCTTAACGGTGTAATTCACCCGCAGCTTCCGGTTGGTATAGAATTTCTAATACTTTAACCTTGGTTTCAAGGCCATTAGGCAGCTTCCAACTAATTTCATCATCAATGGCTAAACCCAATAGCGCAGCACCCATTGGTGCCATGACGGAGAGTTCAGTAGTGCTGTCTTTTAATGAAGCGGGATACACTAAAGTACGAGTGCGCTCTTCATTATTTTTTAAGTCCATAAAACGGACTTTGCTGTTCATTGTGACAATATTAGCAGGGATATCAGCTGGTGTAACAATGTCAGCACGATCTAATTCTTCATTCAATGCTTCAGCAATCGGACTATCTGCAAATGCCGGTTGTTCAAGTAATGAATCTAAACGTTCTGCATCAAGTTCGTTGATGATAATTGTTGGCTTTGTCATACCACACTCCAATTTATTCCAATGCAAAACAACACCCCCACGGGTGAGGTGGGGGTGTTGTTAAACTCATATAAGAGATAATAGGCGGTTCTGTATAAAAAAGAAAGAGACAGTGATCACAGTCTCTTTCGGGTTATTTAGTTAAGAAATGCTAATCTATTGTTTTCTATTGCGATTATTCTTCATCAAACCCCGATTCAAATAATGCGATAATAGCATCAATAGCTTCATTTTCATCACTACCAGTAACTTCTATATCAATTTGACTGCCTTGCTCTGAATCTAACATTAGCATAGCAATCACACTATCCGCTTGTGCTTCAACCCCTTCGTTGTTGCGTAAAATGACGGTTGATTGAAATGTTTTTACTAAATCAAACAACTTCATTGCAGGTCTTGCATGCATACCGAGTCGATTTTTAATCGCAACTTGTCGATATTGGGTCATTTGCGTTTTTCTAGTGTTCTGTGGCGTGATTGTACGTTTTTCCCTCTAGAGCGGAAATAATCTGCGAGTTGCTCAGCAACATAAACAGAACGGTGTTTACCTCCCGTACAACCAATCGCAACCGTTAAATAACTACGGTTATTGGTTTCTAACATCGGCAACCAAAGTTCAAGATAGCTTCTAGTTTGATAAATAAAGTTATGAACTTCGGTGTGTCTATCTAAAAATGCCGCGACAGGGCGATCTAAACCTGTCATTGGACGCAGTTTAGGATCCCAATGTGGATTTGGTAAGAATCGCACATCAAAAACATAATCCGCATCAATAGGAATACCATGCTTAAAGCCAAAGGATTCAAAAACCATCGTTAGCTCACGTTCACGCTTGCCTAATAAGCGAGTACGCAGCATTTCTGCAAGCTCATGAACTGACATTTCAGAGGTGTCAATGATGAGATCAGCTCGTGATCGTAATGGCTCAAGCAGATCACTCTCTGTATCAATCGCCATTTCTAATGAAAGATTTTTAGTTGAGAGAGGGTGCAGACGTCGTGTATCACTATAACGACGAATTAAGGTATTTCTATCTGCGTCTAAAAATAAGAGTTGTGGAGAATATTCAGCGGGTAAACTTTCCAGCGCTTTTTCGAAGATCTCCGGCGACTCTGGCATATTTCGGACATCAATACTGACTGCGGCAGCAGAAGCATCACGTTCAGCCAGTGTTTTTGCGAGCTCAGGTAAAAGATCAACAGGTAAGTTATCAACACAATAAAATCCCATGTCTTCAAGCGCACGCAAAGCGACCGACTTACCTGAACCAGAGCGTCCGCTGACTATCATCAGCACCATGAGGTAGCTCCCCTATAATTTCCCAGTGATGAATATCATTCCACTGTATGCTATTCGCGTCCTACTAAACCCGTAGGGGTTATTCAGTGATAATCTGATAAAGCTCTTCATCACTTTGTGCGGAGCGTAGTCGGCGACATAAATTTTTGTCTGCCAACTGTTTTGCAATCAAAGACAGTGTGTGTAAATGTTCCTTACATTGTGTTGCAGGAACGAGTAATGCGAACAACAAGTCGACAGGTTGATTATCAATAGCGTCGAAGGCAATAGGTTCGCTTAGGTGAAGAAACACACCAACTACTTTTTCTGTTTCATCACTTTCAATACGTCCATGAGGGATAGCCAAGCCACCCCCAATCCCTGTTGTACCGACTTTTTCACGCGTCAATAAGGCTTCAAATATCAGTGTTTCGGGTAAATTAAGTGCTTTTGCTGCATTTTCACTGATAATTTCTAACGCGCGCTTTTTACTCGTGCAATGTACATCATTATGCGTACATGCCAGAGAAAGTACGTCGCTAATATTCATCTTTGTATCGTTGTTCATTGTCTTATTCACTTAGACCAGCAAACCAGATGCCACAAAGTGACATCTGGTTTTTCGTTACTGATATTGATTAGGCGTTGGTTTAAACCGAGTCATAAACAACGCAGTAACTTCGCCGATTGTATCTCCATTTCACAATGGGAAATGAATTAATGTTGTCTCAGTTTATCTTTGTGTTTGGTTAATTGACGAGCCAGTTTATCCATTAATCCATCAATTGCTGCGTACATATCTTCTGCTTCTGCAGAGGCATGCAATTCACCGCCATTAACTTGAATGGTCGCTTCCGCGATTTTATTAACTTTCTCGACTTTCAGGATAACCTGAACGTTATTAATTTTGTCAAAGAACTGAGGTAATTTCGCGCTTTTTGCTTTGACGGTATCACGCAGAGCATCGGTTAATTCAATATTATGACCAGTGATTTGAAGTTCCATAGTGTCTTCCTTCTCAATTATGCTCAAACCAACTCTTTGCGTTGATTTGAAGGCGGGATGGATAATGACTCTCTATACTTCGCAACAGTACGTCGAGCAACTTGTATTCCAAGTTCTGCGAGCATATCAGCCAGTTTACTATCACTAAGTGGTTTCGCTGGATTTTCTGCTGCGATTAGTTTCTTCACTAAAGCCCTGATTGCTGTTGAAGAGGCTTCGCCTCCGCTATCAGTATTCACATGGCTAGAGAAAAAATACTTCAATTCGAAAATTCCTCTCGGGCAATGCAAAAATTTTTGCGTTGTCACGCGAGAAATGGTGGATTCGTGCATTTCAACCTGTTCAGCAATATCGGCTAACACTAGGGGTTTCATATGCTCTTCACCCAATTCGAAAAATGCCTGCTGTGTGTCAACAATGCAATGAGCGACTTTTAATAATGTCTCATTACGGCTTTCTAAACTTTTTATCAGCCATTTGGCTTCTTGTAAATTGTCACGAATAAATTTTCCATCGCTTTCATTTTGAGTCGATTGACCCAAAGCTGCATAAGTCTCATTTATTCGTAGGCGAGGAATGCTATCTGTATTTAACTCAACTTGCCAGCGTTCACCTGATTTTTTTACCAGTATATCTGGAATAACATACTCTGACTCGCCTGTATCAATACTTAATCCGGGCTTAGGATCAAGAGACTGGATCATCTCAATAACAGATTTTAGTGTCTCTTCGCGTAACTTCGTTTGACGCATCAATTGACGAAAATCACGGTTACCTAGCAACTCTAAATATTGGCTAATAACTAACTGCGTTTCTTTAAGATAGGGTGTTTCTGTTGAAAAAGCGGATAGCTGAATCAAAAGACACTCTTTTAAATCACGAGCAGCAACACCAATAGGATCAAAGCGTTGAATACGTTTTAATACGGCTTCGACTTCATCAAGCTCTAATTCATCATCGCCCATTCCAGAAAGGATGTCATCTGTTGTGACCGTTAAATATCCTGTTTCATCAACAGCATCGATAATACTTATCGCAATCGCTCTGTCTGTTTCTGAAAATGGAGTGAGATCAGCCTGCCATGTTAGGTAATCTTGCAATGAGGCAGTTGTTTCACCTTGATACAATGGAAGCTCATCATCAGTATAGTCATTACTGGTGCCAGAAGGCGTGCCTGCGGTGTAGATCTCTTCCCATTGAGTATCCAAAGGGAGATCATCAGGCATCTCTTTTTGCTCTAAAGCATCCAGCGTGTCGAACTCTTCAACTCCGTTTTCAGTTGTTGTTTCTGTTGTAGAGTCTGACTGATTCTCTGTATGAGAGGTCTCATCTGAAACGGGATCTTGTTGATCGTCGTCTTGTTCTAGAAGTGGATTAGACTCAAGCGCTTGCTGAATTTCTTGTTGTAATTCAAGCGTCGAAAGTTGCAACAAACGAATAGCCTGTTGTAGCTGTGGCGTCATTGCCAGTTGCTGACTAAGACGAAGTTGCAGACTTTGTTTCATAATAATGCGATGAGTCCTTTGCTGTTGTCATCCATGACAGAGTAAAAGTGAATCAAAGATTACAGGCGGAAGCCTTCACCTAAGTAAACACGTTTAACTTGCTCATTTTCAAGAATTTCTTCTGGTGAACCATGAGCGATAAGGTGACCTTGGCTGACGATATAAGCACGTTCACACACATCTAATGTTTCACGAACGTTATGGTCAGTAATCAGTACACCTAATCCATAATCACGTAGATGCTGGATAATTTTTTTAATATCTAATACCGAAATAGGGTCAACACCCGCAAAAGGTTCATCTAATAAAATGAATTTAGGGTTTGCTGCCAATGCCCGCGCGATTTCAACGCGGCGGCGTTCCCCCCCTGATAATGATTGCCCTAAGCTGTTACGTAAGTGGCTGACATTAAACTCTTCTAGCAGTTCTTCTGCTCGATCTTTTCGTTCTTCAGGCGTTAAATCATGGCGGATTTCTAAGATCCCCATAATGTTGTCATAAACGCTTAAGCGTCTAAAAATAGACGCCTCTTGAGGAAGATAGCCAATGCCTTTACGTGCTCGTTCATGTAATGGTAACAGCGTAATGTCTTCATCATCAATTGTGATACTACCTGCATCACGAGCGACAATGCCAACAACCATATAGAATGTGGTTGTTTTACCTGCACCATTTGGTCCAAGTAAGCCGACAATCTCACCTGAATTAACGTTCAGGCTTACATCACCGACAACGGTGCGCCCTTTGTATGCTTTCGCTAAATTTTCAGCTTTTAACAGCGCCATAAAGTGTTACTTACCTTTGTTGTTAACACCAGGGCCTTTCTCTTGCAACTGGGAAGGCAGTAAAACAGTAGTCACTTGTTTACCTTTACCGCTAAAAGCTTCCATTTGCTGAGTTGGGACGAGATAAGTGATCTTATCACCGGTGATATTACTGTCTAATTGTTCAAGATAGGCTTTACCCGTTAAGGTCATTAACTCTTTATCCATTTCATAGGTCATTTTCTCGCCACGACCTTTGATAGGTTTACCATCATCTTGTAACTGATAAAAAGTCACTGGGTTACCAAAAGCTTCTATGACGATCCTTTTGGAGTCACCACCTGGGCGTGTGACAACAACTTTATCAGCACGAATATCGATAGATCCTTGTTTGATCACAACATTTTGTGTAAAGGTTGTGACGTTTTTTTCTAGATCAAGCGACTGTTTCTCTGAGTTCACAACAATAGGTTGTTGTGTGTCATCTTTAAGCGCCATCACAGGTACACTTATCGCTAAAAGTGTACCGATAATCAGTGTATTACGGATTTTTTGATTCATTAGGGATCTCATAATAGGTGTTTACCTTTTCAATCAGCTCTGCACGTTTCTCGCGCAGATTGCCTTGCATTTTTAAGCCGACTGATTTCAGTCCGACGCCGATAATAGTCACTTCATCATCAGAGGAAACATCCTGTGTATCTAAATTTGCGATAGCGTTGTCTGTGCTTATTCTCTGTAGTTGAGAATCATCGGTTAAGCTATCAATTTGAACATCGCCATAAAGATAGAGCATTTTACTGTTTGTCAGCTTGGCTTTATTCGCGCGTACTGTCCATGTTGCATCCCCTGTCGGTGAATAGGTAGTTAAGACAGGGTTAGTAAACCATGTAAACTTCTGTTGAGCATAATTTTTGACATCATCAGCAACAAGTTTATATCCGAGTATACCCGTTGGCTCGTAAACAAAAGATATCGATGATTTGGATTGATAAGTTGGCTGACCATCATCAACAATCTCACCATCACCGAATTCAGTGTTATTAGTGTAGTTCCAGCCAATCAGCGCAAGGGCGATAATGGCAAGAATTAAGGTAAACCAGGATTTTAATTTATTCATTCTGTATCGTTATACGTTAAATCGAAAGACCTTTAGCTTCTTCAAGCCGACCTTGCGCTAAAAGGATTAAATCACACAACTCTCGTACTGCACCACGCCCTCCCGCAATGCGGGTTACATAATTAGCATGAGGTGTAAGTAATGGATGAGCATCAGCCACGGCAACGGAAAGTCCTACTTTTTCCATTACAGGTAAATCAATCAGGTCGTCACCAATATAGGCTGTTTGTTCAGGTTTAAGGTTTAGTGTATCTAACAGTTGTTGATACGCCAAAAGCTTATTATGCTGACCTTGGTAAAGATATGTAATGCCAAGGGTCTTAGCACGACCTTCTAACAGTTTAGACTGACGACCTGTAATGATAGCAACCTCAATGCCGGATGTAAGCAAACAACGGATGCCATACCCATCACGGACATTAAAAGCTTTTAATTCTTCGCCATTATTGCCCATGTAAATGAGTCCGTCTGACATCACACCATCAACATCACAAATCAGCAATTGGATTTTTTCTGCTTTTTTGATGATTTGTTCGCTTACTGCACCATAACAAGTTTCTATCATTGTATTCATTTTTATCCTTCGAACGTTATGACTATCTTATACAACACCAGCCTGTAATAAATCATGCATATGCAAAACACCTAACAGGATATCACTATCTTGTTCCGTCACTAATAGCGAGGTGATATGTTTTGCTTGCATTAAATTCAGTGCTTCAACCGCTAAACAATCTGGGCGAATACGAATACCGCCTCTTGTCATCACATCTGAGATTTTGGCATTATTTAGATCTATCCCTAAATCAAATATTCTTCGTAAGTCACCGTCAGTAAATATACCGTTGATCAGCATACTATCATCGCAAATGACGGTCATTCCTAATTTTTTACGGGTTATCTCGACAAGAGCTTCACGTAAAGTGGCATCTTTGGTGACGCGCGGAATATCTGCCTCTTTATTCATTAAATCACTGACATGAAGGAGTAATTTACGACCTAGTGCACCACCAGGATGAGAAAGCGCAAAATCTTCAGCGGTAAAACCACGGGCACGTAAAAGTGCGATCGCTAGCGCATCCCCCATGACTAAGGTTGCCGTTGTACTGGTTGTTGGGGCAAGCCCTAAAGGACAGGCTTCTTTAGGTACTTTGATACAAAGATGAATATCAGACGCTTTCCCCATTGTACTTTGAGGAGTGCGTGTCATACAAATCAGTGTTATCTGTTTACGTTTCAGTACTGGAATAAGCGCAAGGATCTCGCTGGCTTCCCCTGAGTTTGAAATCGCTAAAACGATATCTTTTTCTGTCACCATTCCTAAGTCACCGTGGCTGGCTTCACCAGGATGAACAAAGAAAGAAGGTGTTCCTGTACTGGCGAATGTTGCAGCAATTTTATGCCCAATATGGCCTGATTTACCCATACCCATCACAATCACTCGACCTTGGCAGTGAAAAATTTTTTCACAGGCAAGCGTAAAATCATCGTTGATATATTGTTCTAGTTCAGCTAACCCATCACGCTCAATATGAAGGACTTTTTTACCCGCTTGCTGAAAATCAAACTCGGTCATTTTTTTGTACCATTTATTTTAGGTTAAGAGAGAATGTGCGACGCACAACACCGTAATATAAACAATAAAGCAAACTAACAAGAATATCCCTTTTCCTCGATTAAGACGCTGTTTGCGCCCTAATGAAAAGAGAGAAAACAGTAAACTGGCGACACCAAGTACAGCAAAACTAAAATAAAATGTATTGATATTAAATGTGCTTGGTGAGAGTAATGCTGGCATGCCCAAGACAAAAGTTAGATTGAAAATATTAGCACCTATAATATTCCCTAATGCTAACTCATTCTCGCGTCTTAGTGCTGCCACAATGGTTGTTGCTAACTCAGGTAGGCTTGTTCCAATAGATAGCAAGGTTAAACCAACAAAAAATCCACTAAGATGATACTGTTGCATTAAAATAAAGACATTATCTAATATCATTTGGGTCGCAACTGGAATAATCAGTAAAGCAATAACGACCCAAAAAAGTGCAACAGAATTACGGGGATTTGTCTGTAATTCAAAACGGGTTAAGGTTTCTAAAGGTAATACGTGGCGCTCTTGTGTTAGTGTTTTATGCATTGTTTTTATCATTAGAAAAATGGATGCAAAACCAATAAAAAAGAGCAGTGAGCCTTCTCTAAGCCCTAAGTTTCCGCTAGAAACAATAATGCCAACGAGCATGATGACTATAATCATCAAGGGAAGCTCTTTTTTTAGCACTGCGGACTGAATGTTCATGGGGTAAATCATCGCGCCAATACCTGCGATGAGGAGAAGGTTGGTGAGTGTCGAGCCAATGGCTGTCCCGATAGCGATATCAGGCAAATTATGAACTGCGGCATCAGTTGAAACAAAAAGCTCAGGCAGTGAAGTACCAGTACCTACAATTAAGATACCGATAACGGCTGGCGGAATTTTTAACGATTGCGCAAAAACGCTCGCACCATAAACTAATCGGTCTGATGCATAAACAAGTAACATCAACCCAAAAATTAAAAGAGACAAAGTAATCAACATGCCATCAGTTTTCCAACAATGAGCGAATAAAGAAAAAACCAATAAGACAGGGCTGATAAAAAAACATATTGTCAAAAGGTTTTGCTAATTAACCATATTTTGACTAGCCAAGCACGAAAAGTAAAATTAACCATGCAATAAATTGCTAAATAGTGGTGATTTCTTTGTAACATGGCGAATGACCTGCCAAAATAGCGTAAAAATTCGTTTATGCAGACAGGCTTGAGGATGTTTTATTCATGAACGCACAATCTGACAATCTAATTGAAGTGCGCAATATGAACTTCACTCGCGGTAGCAGAAAGATCTTCTCTGAGATCAATCTTGTTGTACCGAGAGGGAAAGTGACTGCGATTATGGGCCCTTCAGGGATTGGTAAAACAACCTTGTTACGCCTAATGGGAGGACAAATCCTTCCAGATAGTGGTGAAATTTGGTTTGATGGCGACAATATTCCTGCGCTATCACGTTCTGCGTTGTATCAGGCAAGAAAAAAAATGAGTATGCTTTTTCAATCAGGCGCACTGTTCACAGACATGAATGTGTTTGAAAATGTGGCGTTTCCACTAAGAGAGCATACAAATTTACCTGAAGCATTGATCCGTACAACGGTGATGATGAAACTTGAAGCCGTGGGATTACGTGGTGCGGCAAGTTTAATGCCTTCTGAATTATCAGGAGGAATGGCGAGAAGGGCGGCATTAGCAAGAGCTATCGCGCTTGATCCTGAACTGATTATGTTTGATGAGCCTTTTGTTGGGCAAGATCCTATCACAATGGGTGTGCTGGTTAAGCTAATTGATGAGTTAAATCATGCGCTTGGTGTGACTTGTGTTGTGGTTTCCCATGATGTACCCGAAGTGTTGAGTATCGCAGATTACGCCTATATTGTTGCGGAGCAGAAAGTGATTGCTCAAGGCAGTGCACAAGAATTACAGGATAATCCAGATAGGCAAGTAAGGCAGTTTTTAGATGGTATTGCTGATGGCCCTGTGCCTTTCCGTTTTCCTGCGGGAGATTATCAGGACGACCTATTAGGACGAGGAAATTAGTACGTGGTAAATTTATTATCTCGCATTGGCACTAGAGCATTAGCGATTTTTGCAACCTTCGGGAGAGCTGGCATTATGCTCTTTCGAGCATTAGTCGGTAAGCCCGAATTTCGTAAACAGTGGCCTCTGTTAATGAAGCAACTGTATAACGTTGGTGTTCAATCCTTATTAATTATCATGGTGTCTGGGCTGTTTATTGGCATGGTGTTGGGATTACAAGGCTATCTTGTTTTAACCACTTTTAGTGCTGAAGCTAGTCTTGGCATGATGGTCGCACTCTCATTGTTAAGAGAATTAGGTCCTGTGGTGACTGCATTATTATTTGCAGGTCGAGCAGGTTCAGCCTTAACCGCTGAAATCGGCTTAATGAAAGCCACAGAACAAATTTCTAGTTTAGAAATGATGGCAGTCGATCCTTTAAGACGAGTCGTTGCCCCTCGCTTTTGGGCGGGGCTTATTAGTATGCCATTACTTTCACTTATTTTTGTTGCCATCGGTATTTGGGGCGGTGCAATTGTGGGGGTGGATTGGAAAGGGATCGATGAAGGCTTTTTCTGGGCATCTATGCAGGGTGCCGTTGAATGGCGACTCGATTTAGTGAACTGCTTTATTAAAAGTGTCGTTTTTGCCATTACCGTCACTTGGATAGCGCTCTTTAACGGGTATGACGCAATCCCAACATCAGAAGGGATTAGCAGAGCAACAACACGTACTGTTGTTCATTCATCGTTAGCCGTATTGGGTTTAGATTTTGTGCTAACAGCACTGATGTTTGGGAACTAAGTCATGCAAAGTAAAAAAATTGAAGTTTGGGTTGGTCTATTTGTTCTGATTGCGTTAGCTGCTGTGATTTTCTTATGTCTTAAAGTCGCTGATATTAAAGAAATGGGTAACCAACCGACTTATCGCGTTTATGCCAGCTTCGGTAATATTGGTGGGTTAAAAGAGCGCTCTCCAGTTAAGATTGGTGGTGTGGTGATTGGTCGTGTTTCTTCTATTACCTTAAAAGAAGAAGATGAAGGAAACTATCGCCCTGAAGTCGCGCTCGATATTCTGAGCATTTATGACCACATTCCAGAAAGTAGCTCACTGTCTATTCGTACATCTGGTTTATTAGGTGAGCAGTTCCTTGCATTGAATTTAGGTTTTTATGATGAAGCGTTAGATTCTACTCTGTTAAAAGACGGGGGACGGATCACAAACACTAATTCAGCAATGGTGCTAGAAGATCTTATTGGTCAATTCCTTTATAAAACGGGTGATGGTGATGATTCAGCTAAATCTGAATCTAAACCAACAGAAGAACACTCTGCATTACCTTAATCATGAATTCCTATACGATGCACTTATACATTTAGCTAGATTTAGCGTAATAAATGCATCGTATTATTGAAACCCTATTTGAGGAGAAGCGAACGTATGTTTAAACGCTTATTGATGGTCGCACTATTAGTGATAACGCCTTTTGCTATGGCGGTAGATAAAACCAATCCTTACGCATTGATGGAAGATGCGGCACAAAAGACCTTTAGTAAATTAAAAAATGAACAGCCTGAAATTCGTAAAAATCCTGAACTTTTACGTCAAATTGTTCAGCAAGAATTACTGCCTTATGTACATATTAAATATGCAGGTGCATTAGTGTTAGGCCCACATTATCGTAATGCAACACCAGCGCAACGTGATGCTTATTTCACTGCATTTGAAGCGTATCTTGCTCAAGTCTATGGTCAAGCATTAGCCATGTATGAAGGTCAAGAATACCGTATTGAGCCAGCAAAACCTTTCGCAGATAAGTCAACGCTAACTATTCGCGTCACCATTATCGATACAAATGGCCGCCCACCTGTTCGCCTTGATTTCCAATGGCGTAAAAACAGTAAAACAGGTGAATGGCAAGCTTATGATATGATTGCTGAAGGTGTAAGCATGATCACAACAAAACAGAATGAGTGGTCAGATATTTTAAATTCTAAAGGTGTTGATGGTTTAACAAAACAGTTAGAAATCAGTGCTAAAACACCAATCACACTGGATGAGAAAAAATAACATGTCAGCTTCGTTAAATTGGGAAAAAAAGGAGGGTGTCCTCTATTTCCAAGGAACGCTAGATCGTGAAACGTTATTGCCTGCTTGGCAGCAGCGTAAAGCATTATTAGCTGATATTAATATCATTGATATTTCTGCCTTAGGACATATTGATTCAACAGGGTTGGCACTTTTTGTTCACTTAAAAGCAGAAATGGAAGAGCAAAATCGTCAATTTATTATTCAAGGTGTAAGTGAGCGTTTTCAAACATTAATTACACTCTATGATCTTGATGAAATTATGAATATTGCCTAATACAGATTTTTGAGTAAAGGTATTAAAAAGCCCCCTTCGTGATACTTTTATCATTAAGGGGGTTTTTGATGGTTTAAGAGTAGAGCGGATTCCATTAGGATAGACGACTGATTATTATTTTAACGTTGAGATTGAGCAATTATGGATACAAATGAAATCAAACAAGTATTAATGGACAGCCTGTCGTTAGATGAAGTCATCGTCAATGGTGATGGTAGTCATTTTCAAGTTGTCGTTGTTGGCGCAATGTTTGAGGGAATGAGCAGAGTAAAACAACAACAAACCATTTATGCCCCTTTGATGGAATATATCGCAGATAACCGTATTCACGCTTTGTCTATTAAAGCCTACACACCTGAAGAGTGGAAGAGAGATCGTAAACTTAACGGGCTTTAATCCAGTAGGTATACAGCGTACAGCAAAATAAAAAGAGAGTTCTACAGATGGATAAATTTAGAGTACAAGGACCAACCTGTTTATCAGGTGAGGTCACTATTTCAGGCGCAAAAAATGCCGCACTACCAATCCTGTTCGCTGCGATCCTTGCCGAAGAGCCAGTAGAATTAACCAATGTTCCTAAATTAAAAGATATCGATACAACGATTAAGTTACTTAATCGCTTGGGAACTAATGTTGAACGTAATGGCTCTGTTTTTGTTGATGCTCGTAACATTAATGAATTTTGCGCTCCTTACGAGTTAGTAAAAACCATGCGTGCTTCTATTTGGGCTTTAGGTCCGCTGGTGGCTCGTTTTGGTCAAGGTCAGGTTTCTTTACCGGGTGGCTGTGCCATTGGTGCTCGTCCTGTTGATCTTCATATCACAGGTTTAGAGCAATTAGGCGCTGAAATTACACTGGATGAAGGTTATGTGAAAGCACGCGTTGATGGGCGTTTAAAAGGCGCACATATTGTCATGGATAAAGTGAGCGTGGGCGCCACTATCACTATTATGACGGCTGCGGTATTAGCTGAAGGCAAAACCATCATTGAGAATGCGGCAAGAGAGCCTGAAATTGAAGATACCGCAAACTTCCTCAATACATTAGGTGCCAAAATTAGTGGTGCAGGTACAGACAGCATTACTATTGAAGGTGTAGAACGCCTTGGTGGCGGTACTTATCAAATTCTACCTGATCGTATTGAAACAGGGACTTTCTTAGTTGCTGCTGCTATTTCGCGTGGTCGCGTTGTTTGTCGTAATGCAAAACCTGATACGTTAGATGCTGTGTTAGCAAAATTACGTGAAGCTGGTGCAGATATTGAAGTGGGTGAAGATTGGATAAGCCTTGATATGCATGGTAAACGCCCTAAAGCGGTAACATTGCGTACTGCGCCACATCCGGGTTTTCCAACCGATATGCAAGCACAATTTAGCCTTTTAAATTTAGTTGCTGAAGGCGCGGGCATGATCACTGAAACTATTTTTGAAAATCGTTTTATGCACATTCCTGAGCTTATCCGTATGGGCGCTCACGCTGAAATTGAAAGCAATACTGTGTTATGCCACGGTGTTGAAAAACTGTCAGGCGCACAAGTGATGGCAACCGATTTACGTGCTTCTGCAAGTCTAGTACTTGCAGGCTGTATTGCTGAAGGCACAACCATTGTTGATCGTATTTATCATATCGACCGTGGTTATGAAAATATTGAAGCCAAATTACAAGGATTAGGGGCAAAAATAGAACGTTTGCGCTCTAATGACTAATTTATTTTAGTTATCCTTTTTTAGCGATTTAAAACCATAGTGCATTGTTGTGCTATGGTTTTTTTTGCGCATTATTTCAATAGGACTCTCAATAGAATAGGATAATTCATAAGGCATTTCTTGCGTGACAAGATACAGTAAGAAAATAGACCTGTTTTAGAGAAATCTCTATGAGCTAAAAGGAAGGGACATATATGCAGGTAACAAGGAAACAAGAGCGCCTAGTTCGCCAAGCACTGGATGAATGGCAACAATCTGGTGCAATCTCGACACAAGAATATCAACAATTAGGAAGTACGTTGCATCGTATTCCTTTTGATTGGAAAAGATTAAGTCGCTACGCATTTTGGATAGCAATGGTCTGTTTGATTATTGCCGCTGGGAGTATCTTTAGCGATAGCGCATTAGTCTATTATTTAATTGAGATTTTTAGTGTTTCTGAAATTATGCGAGTTATCTCTCCTGCACTTATTGCTTCTGCGCTCTATTTATGGGGATTTAAACGTCAGCGAAAAGAGACACAGTGGCATTACAGTACTGAGTTTATTCTCTTTTTAGGTGTGATGTTTACGGCTATTTTCCTTTGGCAACTGGGAGAATTACTGGATACAGGAAGTGGTCATATTGCTCCTCTCTTTCTAATCGGTTGTGTTATTTATGGTGCAATTGGATTTATCAGTCGTTCCTCGTTGGTGTGGTTATTCTTCTTATTGATGTTAGGAAATTGGTTTGGTGCTGAAACTGGCTATATGTCAGGATGGGGCGCTTATTGGTTAGGGATGAACTATCCTATCCGCTTTGTCTTCTTTGGCGCAGTATTATTAGCAGGCTGTTATTTCCTACAAAATATATTGATACACCGTCGTTTATTTACCATGACAAAAATAATGGGGCTGACTTATCTGTTTATTGCACTATGGATAATGTCTATTTTCGGTAATTACGATCCAGATACGTGGTATCGCACTTCAAGTGTGAATTTATTGCCTTGGGCGCTATTATTTGGTGTTGTCGCCGTTATCTGTATTTATATAAGCCTTAAAACAGATGACGGTATGTTAAGAGGATTTGGCCTAACATTCCTTGGTATCAACCTTTATACCCGATTCTTTGAATATTTCTGGGATAGTTTACACAGTGCGATTTTTTTCTTTATTTTGGCGGTTTCACTGATTTTAATTGGACGAAAAGCCGAAAAAATTTGGCATGCTGTTGAAAATAACTCAATTGCTAATAAAGAGAGTAAGAGCGAATAGTATAATTAACGATATGATAGGAGAGCTAATCCTATGGAAAAGCGAAGTTGTCATCTTCCTTTAGAAGTGAGCTGTGTTGCATGCCATTATTTTGTTTTCAAAGATAAAGAGGAGGCATTTTTTGAGATCTGCCCCGTATGTGGCTGGCAAAATGATGGTACTAAAGAAGGACAATATAGCGGTTGTAATCACAGCACATTAGAGGACTATCGTAATACCCAAAGCTTTAAAGAAAGTTGCTTACAAAGTGCAACGTTCTATATGAAATCTCCCTACTAGCCAAAAATAGGGAGATTTTTTTGTTAGTTATGATTCTGGTTGGTATTCCGAAATGGTGACATCGACATTAATTTCATTGCCATCACGCAATAATGTTACAGGTAATACCGTACCGGGGCGCGTCTCAGCAATATAATCCATCATTTCCATCGCAGAAGTCGCTGGTGCATGATTAATGCTAAGAATAATATCGCCAGTTTTTATTCCTGCTTTATCTGCTGGGCTATTTGGTGTGATACGGAAAATGCGCAACCCTTGAATTTGTTTGATGTCGGTATTTGATGAACGAATTTTAGGTAATTCTTTTGCTGTGATACCAATAAAACCACGAATAACACGACCATCACGAATAAGCTTATTCATAATTTTTACAGCAAGTTCAGTCGGAATAGCGAAGCCTAATCCTTCTGCACTAGGGCGATATCCATTATAAGTACCTGAATCAAACGTCATGGTATTAATACCCACAAGTTCGCCTTCAGTATTAATTAATGCGCCACCCGAGTTGCCTTCATTAATTGAGGCATCTGTTTGTAGAAAGTTTTGGTAGCGTGTTGGACTTAACCCAACTCGACCCGTAGCACTGATGATCCCTTGAGTAATAGTTTGTCCAATATTAAAGGGATTACCAATAGCCAGTACAACATCACCAACATGAGAAATTCGTTTACTATTAATGGGGATCGTCGGGAGTTTATCTGCATCAATCTTTAACACAGCAAGATCAGTTAATGGATCAGAGCCAACGAGTAAACCTTCATAGAGATCACCATTTTGTAACGCAACAATAATTTGATCAGCATTATTAATAACATGTTGATTTGTCAGAATATAACCACGACCATCCATAATGACGCCAGCGCCTAAAGATGTCAGCTCACGACCTTCTTGAGAAAAGCTTCCCATCGTACTGCTATAAACATTAACAACCGCAGGGGCGGCTCGTCGTACTGCTGTGTTATAGCTAAAAGGCGCATTGAGAAAATCGCCATTAAGTAGGCGTTCAATAAAAATAGGGCGAATTGAAGGAACTGCAATCAAAAGAATTGCTGCTGTGAGAAGACCAATTAGAGTTGATCGCAGTAATTTAGTTAACATAAAAATCCTGTATTTATGTCTGACTGTGAAATTATTCGCGTAGAAGGGGTGAGAATAGCATAGTTTAACTTATGAAAGCATCGCTCAACGCATAAAATCCCCTTTTAAGCCAATGACGCTCATCAAAAATAGATATAAAAAAAGCCCTATAATAGATATTACAGGGCTAAGGAAATCAATAAATTAGATAGGTGAAAGCTTACTTCTTAGCGCGGTGTATTACGTAACAGCAGATAAATTTGTTCATTGCCACGTTGAATATTCAATGCAAGAACAGGCGGTTTAGCATCAATTGCTTTGCGTAAATCGCCTAGTGATGTAATTGGCGTATTATTGATACCAATAATAAGGTCGCCTTTTTGTAAACCAGATGCAGCAGCGGCTGAATCTTTTTCGACAGAATCGACTGCAACAGCTTTCACTTGTTTATTCACATAGTTACTTAGTGTTGCACCTTGTAGTGCAGGAGAGAAGTTATCTGCGCGTGTTGCATCTGCCGATTGTTTCTCTAATGTCACTTTCACATCCATTGGTTTACCTTGACGGATTAAACCAATTAGGATCTCTTTACCTGGCGGTGTTGTACCCACTTTAGCTCTTAATTCAGCAAAGCTATTGATACGTTTACCATCAACTGAAATTAAAACGTCACCCGGTTTAATGCCTGCTTTTGCAGCAGATGAATCTGGCATTACTTCGCTAACAAAAGCACCGCGTTGTGCATCAATATTAAAGGATTTCGCCAGATCAGAATTCATTTCTGTACCGCGAATACCTAATATGCCACGTTTAACTTCACCATGAGAAATCAGTTGTTGGCTAAGGTCACGCGCCATATTACTTGGGATGGCGAAGCCAATACCGATGTTGCCACCACCTGGTGCTAAAATAGCAGTGTTAATTCCGATTAACTCACCATTCAAGTTAACAAGCGCGCCACCAGAGTTACCACGGTTGATTGAAGCATCGGTCTGGATAAAGTTCTCTAAACCTTCAAGATTTAAACCGCTACGACCTAGTGCGGAAATAATACCGGATGTTGCTGTTTGGCCTAAACCAAATGGGTTACCGACTGCAACTGCAAAGTCACCAACACGTAGTTGGTCAGAATCCGCCATTTTAATTGCAGTTAAGTTGGTTGGTTTTTCAATTTGCAGTAATGCGATATCGGTTTGTGGATCGCTACCAATTAATTTTGCACTAAATTCACGGCCATCATTAATTTGCAGTTGAATTTTATCTGCGCCATCAACAACGTGGTTGTTTGTTAATACGTAGCCTTTTTGTGCATCAATAATGACGCCAGAGCCTAAGCCTTCAAAAGGGCGTACACTTTGTTGTTGTGATGGGAAATTGGGGCCAAAGAAGAATTTGAACTCTTCGGGCACTTGCTGGTTTTGTACTCGCGTTCCTGAAACGTGCACACTGACAACCGCAGGTAACACTTTTTCTAACATCGGTGCAAGGCTTGGCAGTTGTTCGCCTGATGGCATCACAGCAGGTAGTGCAGCCATACTGGTTGCTGGAATAGTAGAGAGTGAAAGTCCGACACTCATTGCTAATGCACTAAGTAATAATTTTCTTTTTTTAGTCAACATGAATTAGAGTCTCTTGATACAGTTATCAAAATAAAAGTTTTTGCTCAAAATGAGCGCGATGTCACTAAGACCTGTACTGACAAAGGAAAGTTCATTAAGACATGATGTGCTTTGCTTCCTTTTACACGGATTTACAAGACAAAAGCTATCTTTAAAACCATAGCAAATAATTGTCATTTTATGACGTTTGTTAGAAAGAAAAACGCCACAAAAAATGTGGCGTTTTTAATATTAACTGTCTTTTTTATCTGTGGGTCTGAACAATCCAGATGCTCCTTCGGAGTAATCACGAGGTGGCATTTTTATTGGAGATTGGTCATTCGCTGCTTCTGATTCGCTTAAACGGTAATTAAATGGATTTTCTTGAGCAGGCATATCAGGCATGAGCTCATTAGAGCTTTTTGCCATATGTTGATAAAGCTGACGGTAATCTCTCGCCATGTTATCTAATAGTTCAGCACTTCTAGCAAAGTGGCTGACAAGCTCATTGCGATAAGTATCAAGTTCTTCTTTTTTTGTGTCTAACTCTGCTTTGATAGCATCTTGTTGACGAAGGGTGCTGTTACCGTAACGCATTGCAAGTGCGCCGATAATAAGACCGACAACTAATCCAATCAGTGCATAAACCCAAACCATGGCAACTCCTTTTCATCTAATAGTGAGGACGATGGATTCTTATAACATCATAACCGCTAAAAGGCATGGGTGGAATAATATCCTTAAGCTTAATATAAAATTCGTGTGTTACGTTGATGTTAAAACAATTCTTAATGCTTATAATAGAGCCATTCGACAGACACAAATCAGTATGTCAGAAAATTAAGGATAAGAGGGCATTCATGACTGTTAGTACGCCGTTATCACTTTATGAAGCCGCATTGAAGCAAGGTGATTATCAACCTGATGATGTTCAGAGAAAAACGGTTCTCCATCTTCAACAGATATACCATGCATTATTAAAAGAGACTCCACCAGAAAAAAATTCGCTAACCCAACGATTATTCGGGCGAATTCGCACAAAAAAACAGATTGTTACACCAGAACGTGGTCTATATATGTGGGGCGGTGTTGGACGAGGTAAAACATGGCTCATGGATATGTTTTATCTAAGCTTGCCGACAGAACGAAAGCTTCGCTTACATTTCCATCGCTTTATGTTACGTGTTCAAGAAGAACTAAAAAACTTACAAGGCCATGAAAATCCGCTAGAAATTATTGCTGATGGATTTAAAACGCAAACTGATGTGCTCTGTTTTGATGAGTTTTTCGTTTCTGATATTACTGATGCGATGATTTTAGGTACCTTGCTTGAGGCGTTATTTGCTAGAGGTATCACATTGGTGGCGACATCAAATATTCCACCTGATGAGCTTTATCGTAACGGATTACAGCGTTCTCGTTTTTTACCTGCAATAGAGCAAATCAAACAACACTGCGATATTTTAAATGTGGATGCAGGGA
Organism: Proteus sp. PR00224; assembly: GCF_016238105.1. NCBI lineage: Bacteria > Pseudomonadati > Pseudomonadota > Gammaproteobacteria > Enterobacterales > Morganellaceae > Proteus > Proteus sp. PR00224. Next base: position 121,099 of record NZ_JAEHQU010000003.1, read on the forward strand.
TTGATTATCGACTAAGAACATTAACGCAAGCGCATCTTTTTTTATCTCCACTTAATGATAAAAATCGTCAGGAGATGGATAGAATTTTCATGCACTTGGCAACCAGCGAACCGCAAGTTGATTGTACCTTAACCATTAACCATCGCCCCATGAAAGTAAGAAAAGCATCTAATGGGGTACTCGCTATTAATTTTTCAACCTTGTGTATGGAACCACGTAGTCAGCTTGATTACATTGAGCTTTCTAAGCATTACCACTCTGTTTTGTTATATGACATGGAGCAAATGGGGACATTAAATGAAGACGCTGCGCGTCGGTTTCTAGCGCTTGTTGATGAGTTTTATGAGCGTAAGGTGAAACTTATTATTAATGCAAATGTAGAAATGAACGAGATTTACCAAGGTGATTTTTTACGTTTTGAATATCAACGTTGCTTATCTCGTTTACAAGAGATGCAAAGTGAAGAATATTTAGTACAACCCCATCTCGCTTAATTTTTAATTCTTGAAGAAAGTCATCTTTCATTATGGTAGGATGACGCAGGTTAAGTTGCTTGATGTTTTTTTCTATGAAAATAGAGTGCATTAGGCAGCTTACAAGCGCTCTGGAAAGGAACAATTCTTCTCTTCAGGTAGCAAGAATTTATCAGTCAAATCAGAAAAAAGTGCCAGATTCGTTTTTTTCGCTGAAATATTGAAAAAGAATTCAATTGTTTTTCAATTATGACTCGATTTTTTTTTCTGACTTCTCTATAATCTTGCGACCCCACGTTGCAGCAAGTTTTTTATTTCCCAAAAAACTCGCATTTTAGAGTCAGCAGTGCTACTCGAAGGGGTAGGTTTGCTGGACACAAGAGTCGTGTGAACCTCAATAGTATTTGAACCGAGCGTTCACCAACGTGTAACTAAACATTGGGTAATTTTCAATAATGAAAACTTTTACAGCTAAACCAGAAACCGTAAAACGCGACTGGTACGTTGTTGATGCAGACGGCAAAACTTTAGGCCGTTTAGCAACTGAAATTGCTAGCCGTTTACGCGGTAAGCACAAAGCGGAATACACTCCGCACGTTGATACTGGTGATTACATCATCGTTTTAAACGCTGAGAAAGTAGCGGTAACTGGTCATAAACGTACTGACAAAGTTTACTACCGTCATACTGGTCACGTAGGTGGTATCAAACAAGCGACTTTCGAAGAGATGATCGCCCGTAGTCCTGAGCGTGTAATCGAAATCGCGGTAAAAGGCATGCTGCCAAAAGGGCCTCTGGGTCGTGCGATGTATCGTAAACTGAAAGTTTACGCAGGATCTGAGCACAACCACGCGGCACAACAACCGCAAGTTCTGGACATTTAATCGGGATAATAGGCAATGGCTGATAATCAATACTACGGCACAGGTCGCCGCAAAAGTTCTTCCGCACGTGTCTTCATTAAGCCAGGTAGCGGTAATATCGTAATCAACAAACGTAGCCTAGAAGTTTACTTCGGCCGCGAAACAGCACGTATGGTTGTTCGTCAACCGCTGGAATTAGTTGATATGCTGGGTAAATTAGATTTATACATCACTGTTAAAGGTGGTGGTATTTCTGGTCAAGCTGGCGCGATCCGTCACGGTATCACTCGTGCACTGATGGAATATGATGAGACTCTACGTTCTGATCTGCGTAAAGCTGGTTTCGTAACCCGTGATGCGCGTTCTGTTGAACGTAAGAAAGTGGGTCTGCGTAAAGCACGTCGTCGTCCACAGTTCTCTAAACGTTAATTTGTTATCTTTAGATATCAATTTGATGTTGAAAACCCGTCTTCACAGGCGGGTTTTTTATTTTTAACTTATTTGTGCTTATTAATAATAAAAACATAATGTTGCTAATACATGAGGCTGTTACTCATAAAACAGGCTATATGTAAGATAACGATAGTATTAAAAAGTCTATTTTTCAGATGTTATCTCTAAATAATTTCATTTTTTGATATTATAATCTTACTTTTAAGGTAGTGTGGCATATTGTGTTGAATTATTTGCATTAGCCCCCCTAAGTAACATGAATTCTGGTAGAATAGCGAGCTTTGATGTCTTTCTTTCTATGACTTCATCATGTTGCCAATGGGTATATTGATCGTAATACCAGTGATGAGTTTGAAAGTCATACCAAAATTATTATGACAATATGATTGTTGAATGATTATTTTGGTATTACTTGATAATGATATGTGCCGCAAAGACAGGTGAGTTTTTAACCCTGTAAAATATGATTATCCCACGATAACACTGTTATACAGGTAGTTACCCAATGCAGTTAATAGCTTAAATGTTTATTTAGGTCTACTGCGTTTGTGTGCTTGTCTTTTAGGAATGGGGAAATGGAAAAGGCATTGTGCTAATTCATTTCTTTAATTGATTAACTTGGAGGTTTTCATGGCTGTCGCTGCCAACAAACGTTCGGTAATGACTTTGTTTTCCGGTCCGACTGATATTTTCAGCCATCAGGTCAGAATTGTCCTAGCGGAGAAAGGTGTCAGTGTTGAAATTGAACAGGTTGAAGCTGGTAATCTTCCACAGGATCTTATCGATCTAAACCCTTACCAAAGTGTACCGACTTTGGTTGATCGTGAGCTGACTCTGTATGATTCACGCATCATCATGGAATACCTTGATGAACGCTTCCCTCATCCTCCTTTAATGCCAGTTTATCCTGTTGCTCGTGGTAGCAGCCGTTTAATGATGCATCGCATCGAGCATGATTGGTATTCTTTAATGAACACCATCGAAAAAGGAACTGAACAGCAAGCAAATGCCGCTCGTAAACAGTTAGCAGAAGAGCTACTGGCTGTATCTCCTGTGTTTAAAGAATATCCTTACTTTATGAGTGAAGAGTTCAGCTTAGTAGATTGCTACCTTGCTCCTCTGTTATGGCGTTTACCAGTGCTCGGTGTAGATTTAAGTGGTGCTGGCGCTAAAGATGTACAAATTTATATGCAGCGTGTTTTTGAGCGTGATTCTTTCCTCGCGTCATTAACCGAAGCAGAGCGTGAGATGCGCTTACCTTCAAGAGGGTAATTAAGTATGGAGATTATGGATATGTCTCCGCGTCGTCCGCATTTATTACGTGCGCATTATGACTGGATCATCGAAAACGATTTAACACCACATTTAGTTGTTGATGTGAATGTTGTCGGTGTTCAAGTCCCAATGGAATATGCGCATGATGGTCAAATTGTACTAAATATTTCATCTCGTGCTGTAGATGAATTAGAGTTAACACCGTATCAGGTTTTATTTAGTGCAAGCTTTGGTGGCATACCTCGTAAAGTGCGAGTGCCTATGGCTGCTGTTATGGCTATTTATGCGAGAGAAAACGGTGCGGGAATGATGTTTGAGCCAGAGCCTGCTTATGAATCTGGCGCATCATTACAGTTTGCTGAAGATGAGCATCAAGAAACACCAGATGCTCCTGTTGGCGAAGTCTTATCATTAGTAACGGATAAACCTGTTTCTGATGATGTAACGCCACCAGATGATGATCCAGAGCCACCTCGTCCTACAGGTCGTCCATCATTGCGTGTAGTGAAATAAGAGATTATCTTATTTGTATTAATGAAAAACCCAGTTCATTTGAACTGGGTTTTTTTGTACATAAAAAAACGCCCTATATTTCTATAGGGCGTTTAAATTAATGATTGGGCTGAAATTATTTCAGCAGTTCTTCTAAACAACCAGTGTAAAGATTAACTGCAGTCATTAATTGTTTTTCGTCGAAGTCAAAGCCTGCTTGGTGGTGACCCGCTGTTCTATCGGCACCAACAACGAAGTACAGTGATTTACCACCACAACGTTGTACACGTTTTGCTAATACTGTTGCATCTTCACTACCACCGAATGGGCGAGTTGCAACCGCAGTTAGCTCAGAATGTTTACCCACAACTTTGGTCATAACATCAATCAGTTCTTGGTCATTCGTCAAGTCAACGGCTTCACCCATGATTTCGCTTTCCATTTCTAACTGGAAGCTATGTGCTGCGCCTTCAGCCATACGTACTGCATTTGCAGCCATAAAGCTGTTGATCTCTTCATTTTCACCACGAACTTCAATTTGCATTTCTGCGTTAGCTGGGGTGACGTTACGGCCTTCACCGGCTTTTAATACACCGATGTTGATACGTGACATTCCTTTACCATGGCGAGAAATGCCCAGCATTTGTGTTGCCGCGTGGCAAGCACCCGCTAAAGCATTACGACCAAGTTCTGGCTCTGCGCCTGCGTGAGATGGTGCGCCTTTAAAGCGGAAGTCATATTTAGTGGTACATAAGAAATGTGTTGGGTTAATAACAATTTCACCACTGTTGGCGATAAAGCCTAAGTGAGCACCTAAGAAGTAATCAGCATCATCTGCGATACCACTTTCTGCCATTGCACGAGCACCACGAACACCTTCTTCTGCTGGTTGGAATAGAATTTTAACTTTACCAACCACTTTATCTTTATTCTCAACTAACCAGTGAGCAACACCTAAACCGATAGAGATGTGTCCATCGTGACCACAAGCATGCATTTCGCCTGCGTGACAAGAAGCAAAGTTCTCTGCATGAGGACGGTGTTTTGCTTCTGTTGCTTCGTTAACACCAACACAGTCGATATCAAAACGCAGTGCTACTGTTGGGCCTGCTTTACCACTGTCAAAGATAGCCACACAGCCAGTTAGCTCTTTCATTTCATCAAGTAGAGCTTCATCAACTTTATGCTCTCTTGCAACAGCTAGACCTTTTTCAACGACTTGACGGCGGCGACCAAAAGCAAACTCTTGATTGATAACGTCTGGGCCAACTTTAACTTCTAAACCTAAACTACGTAGTTCTTTGACGATTTTTGCTGTGGTTAAAAATTCTGACCAACCAATTTCTGGATATTGGTGAAACTCACGACGCCATTTAATTAATTTTTCTAGTGTAATTGCTGACATATTCATTTCTCCACTTATAACATGAATAACGCAACAGCGATGACGCCGATAATCATACCCGGTGCAGTACGTTTTGCGATTTCCATAGGGTTTACGTTTGCAAGACCAGCACAAACAATTGCTGCACCTGCCAGTGGTGACATAGTACGACCTAACGCGCCAGATAATGCCGCTGCCATACCCATGTCTGGGATTTCATAACCGAATTGTGCAGCATGAGGTGTTACTGTTTCGTTGAATGCGAATGCTGCTGCGTCACCAGAACCTGTGATAATACCCATTAAGAATGGCCCTAAAGTACCACCCCAGCGAGCGAATTCAGGAGAATGAGTTAAGAAGTTGATGAACGCGTCGATTAAACCAGATGCTTTCAGACCTGCTGCGAATACTGCTGCTGCAATGATGATACCTAATACATCACCATAAGCATTACCCATACCTTTAAAGAACTCTTTCGTAATTTGAGCTGGGTTAGTTAATGTGATGAACAGAGCATAGATAGAACCGATTAACATTGCCGCTGGTACAGACAGTTTAAATGTACTGAAAGTCTCGAAGAATGGCAGAATTAACAGGATTAATGGAATGAAAGGTGCTGTTGCATATAAGTAGTTAGGGCGAATAGCTTCTGGCGTTGCTTGTGCTGATGAAGATGATGCATCACCCGCAACAGAAGCCATTTTGAACTCTTTTTTCACTAAAGCGACAACCGCCAGTGAAACTGCTGCGATACCACCAGCCATTAAGCTATATGGGCTATGGCGAGCGATTAAATCAACCACTTCCATATTCGCCATGTTAGCAACGAAGGCGTTATGCGACATACCTGGGCTTAGCATTGAGCCGATAGTACCACATAACACTGCACCACCAGCAATAGCTGGGTGAATACGTGCTGCGATTAATAATGGAATGAGTGTCGCACCTACCGCTGCCGCACAACCTGCTGCTGATGGGATTGCGATATTAATAAAATACGTTACGACAACCGTAGCTGGAATAAGGAAGAAGCCCAGACGAGTCATTACTTTTGATAAAACATGAACCAGATGCATATCGCATTTGGTATATTTCATAACATAAGCAAAACCCATACTCGAACAGATTGCTTGAATTAATGATGAAGATACCATGCGCTCACTAAATGCGGCAAACGCATCTAATGGGCTTAGGCTCAAAATACAAAGCAATAAACCCGCACCGATAAGTACCATTCGGGTTTCATATTTTTTTATTAGCAAATAGACAGTTACGATAATAACGGCTACGGCTATAAGTTGCATCACCATGGTGATCCCCTAGTTAATTATGACAATACTATTAATTATGAAAGCGAACCTAACATCAATAAATTATATTTTTCTGTAAAGTTATTAGGTGACTCCATTATGAAGTTGGTAGGTTGACAATATTTGATTGTTATCAAATTTAATAGCCGAAATAAAATCTATTTTTTTAGACTGTGATGTTATTAACAAATGCTGTAAAACAATGATCATTAAAAGATGACAAAAAGGTTAAATAAAAAGAGATAAAGTAAAAAATACGAAAATAAATTATATTTACTATAGATAAGGAGTGTTATTTTGATACAAAAAAGAATATCGCTTTTTATCAAAATATTATTCTATAAATTATATTAAATGGTAATGAGAATGATTATTTGGTCTGATATCTTGATGATCCTTAAATACTATTTATTAATTTCACCGATAATATTGCAAAATTATCCCACTTAAATTAAATGGGATAATAAACAAGAGAAATTGTTATTTAAAATAACGGAAATAAAAAATATTTAACATGATAAATATTGCAATATTCCTTCGGCAGCCTCTCTTCCTTCTGCTATTGCTGTTACCACAAGATCAGAGCCTCGTACAATATCGCCTCCAGCAAACACTTTAGGATTTGTTGTTTGATTTGGTATTTCTTGATTATCTGAAATAATAATTCTGCCTGAAGATGCATATTCAATATTATTTTCATCTAACCATGGATAATGTGCAGGTTTAAAGCCAAATGCCAGAATAACCGCATCAGTAGATAACAAATGCTCACTTCCTTCAATCGGCGTTAATGTTTTATCACTTTGAGTTTTAATAACGCGAATACCAACCACTTTATTTTGATTATCAACTTCAATATCTATAGGTTGAAGATTAAATAAAAATTCGCCGCCTTCTTCTTTGGCGTTTTTTACTTCACGTTTTGAACCTGGCATATTGCTTTCATCACGACGATAAACACAAGTGACTTTATTTGCACCTTGTCGAATTGCAGTACGCACACAGTCCATTGCGGTATCGCCACCGCCTAATATCACTACATTTTTATCTTTAAGGTCGATATAAGGTGTTTGAGGATCTTCACCATAACCCATTAAATAACGTGTATTACCAATTAAATAAGGTAGGGCGCTATAAACACCATCAGCATTTTCATTAGGAAAATGACCGCTTAAACTGTGATAAGTGCCCAATCCTAGAAAAACCGCGTCATATTGTGTTATTAGGGTATTTAGGGCGATATCCTTGCCTATTTCCGTATTAAGGCAAAACTCGATACCCATTTCACTAAATAATTCGCGGCGTCGGATCATCAGTGATTTTTCGAGTTTAAAAGAGGGTATCCCAAACGTAAGTAATCCCCCAATTTCTGGATGTTTATCATAAACAACTGGTTTCACACCTTGACGAATAAGAACATCTGCACAGGCAAGACCCGCAGGGCCTGCGCCGATAATCGCAACTTTTTTATCAGTCATTGTGACGTGAGAAAGATCGGGGCGCCATCCTTGTGCTAAGGCGGTGTCATTGATGTAACGTTCAATATTGCCAATTGTGACTGCACCAAAATCATCATTAAGCGTACAGGCACCTTCACAAAGCCTATCTTGAGGGCAAACGCGACCACAAATTTCAGGCAAACTGTTTGTTTGATGAGAAAGCTCGGCCGCTTCAATAATACGTCCTTCGTTTGCCAGCTTTAACCAATTAGGAATGTAATTATGAACAGGGCATTTCCATTCACAATAAGGATTCCCGCAACCTAAACAGCGATCAGCTTGTGCGGAGGCTTGCTGTGGTGAAAAGGCCTCATAGATTTCAACAAACTCAATTTTGCGAATTGCTAACGGTTTTTTAGTCGGCTCAACACGATTTAAGTCGATAAACTGATACACATTCTGACTCATAATATTCTCCTATTGTGCCTGAACGCGTAATTCAGCAGATGAACGACGAGGATGACCAAGCAACGCATTGACATCACTGGACTTTGGCTTAACCAACTTGAAGTGTTGTGACCAATATTCCCACTGTGAAAGTAATCTTTCTCCTTGCTGTGAGCCTGTTAGTCTGACATGTTCTGCAATCATGCCACGTAGATGTTCAGCGAGAATGGCAAAGGATGCAACAGGAAGCAACTCAATCGACGAAGTGTTGATCCGTTGCGATAATGTGAGGTCTTCATCTAATAGATAGGCAAATCCCCCCGTCATTCCTGCACCAATGTTAATCCCTGTTTTACCGAGAACGCAGACAATACCGCCCGTCATATATTCACAGCCGTTATCACCAACGCCTTCAACAACAGCAATCGCGCCGGAGTTTCTGACGGCGAAACGTTCACCTGCCAAGCCTGAAGCATACAGTTTCCCGCCTGTTGCGCCATAAAGGCACGTATTACCCATAATGGTTGCATGATGATTTTTAAAAGCAGAACCAACTGGAGGCGAAATTACAATACGACCGCCCGCCATACCTTTGCCAACATAATCATTTGCATCACCGATTAAGGTTAATTCAACGCCTTGTGCATTCCAGACACCAAAGCTTTGACCTGCGGTGCCCGTAAAATTGAGTTTTATAGGTGTTGCAGATAACCCATTCTCGCCATATTTCTTAGCAATAATGCCAGATAACGTTGCACCCACAGAGCGGTCTGTATTACGAATATCAAAATAGTGTGTTTGGCTTTTTTGCTGTTCAACGGCTTCAATCGTTTGAGTAACAATACGCTGGTTTAATTCACCTTTATCATAAGTTTCATTATTTTCCTGACAATAAAGGGATTTACCTATGGGGGATATCACTGTTTCTAGTAATCCGCCTAATGAGAGTTTTTGTTGTTTGCTTGTCACACCTTCTAAACAAGAAAGCAGATCAGTACGACCGATTAAGTCGGTAATTTTTCGTACTCCGAGCAATGCCATTAACTCACGGGTTTCTTGTGCAATAAAGCGGAAGTAGTTAATAACACGTTCAGGTAATCCATGATAATGGTTACGACGTAGCGTTTCATCTTGAGTTGCAACACCCATTGCGCAATTATTTAAATGACAAATACGCAAGTATTTACAGCCTAACGCGACCATAGGGCCTGTACCAAAACCAAAACTCTCTGCGCCTAAAATCGCCGCTTTAATAATATCGAGTCCTGTTTTTAATCCGCCATCGACTTGTAAACGAATTTTATGACGAAGATTGTTTGCCACTAGCGCTTGTTGGGTTTCCACTAAACCTAATTCCCACGGACTACCTGCATATTTTACAGAAGTTAAAGGACTTGCACCTGTACCTCCGTCATAACCTGCAATGGTTATCAAATCCGCATAGGCTTTGGCAACACCCGTAGCAATGGTGCCCACACCAGGCTCTGATACGAGTTTTACAGAAATCAGTGCAGTAGGATTGATCTGTTTTAAGTCGAAAATAAGCTGTGCTAAATCTTCAATAGAATAGATATCGTGATGAGGTGGTGGTGATATTAAAGTAACACCAGGAACAGCGTAGCGTAATTGCGCAATATAAGGGGTGACTTTATCGCCGGGAAGTTGTCCTCCTTCACCGGGTTTTGCTCCTTGTGCGACTTTGATTTGCAAAACATCTGCACTCATTAGATAAGAAGGCGTCACGCCAAAACGACCCGAGGCAATTTGTTTAATGCGTGAGACTTTATTAGTACCGTAACGAGCCGGATCTTCACCGCCTTCGCCTGAATTTGAAAAGCCGCCCAATGTATTCATCGCTTGCGCAAGGGCCTCATGAGCTTCTTTGCTTAGTGCCCCAATTGACATTGCGGCGGTATCAAAGCGTTTAAATAATTCTGTTTCAGGTTCGACTTCTTCAATCGAGATAGGCGTTGCCTTGTTATTGAGGACTAGCATATCGCGCAATGTGGTTATTGGGCGTTGTTGTACCAGACTAGCATAATGCTGATAGTCGGCATATTCCCCGCTATTTACCGCTTGTTGCAGTGCTTGAACGACATCAGGATTGTAGGCGTGATATTCCCCTTTATGTGCATATTTCAATAATCCCCCCGCATCTAAAGGGTAACGGGTTAACCAAGCTCGTTTAGATAGATTAAATAAGTCGTGTTCAAAATCACTAAAGTCAGCGCCATTAATCCGATTATCAACGCCCGCAAAGCAGAGTTCGACAACGCTATCATTTAATCCCACCGCTTCAAAAAGTTGAGAGCAACGGTAGGAAGCTACGGTTGAAATGCCCATTTTGGACATGATCTTATACAATCCTTTATTTATGCCGTTGCGGTAATTAAGCATTACTTGGGCATAGCTTGCTTGCAGGATTTTTTTATCAACACGTTGGGCTAAAGATTCATAAGCAAGGTAAGGGTAAATAGCGGTAGCACCAAATCCGAGTAATACGGCGAAATGGTGAGGATCACGGGCACTAGCGGTTTCGACAATAATATTGGCATCACAGCGTAAGTTATTATCTACCAATGCTTTTTGTACCGAGCCAACTGCCATAGGAGCAGGAATAGGCAATCGCTCTTTAGTGATATTTCTATCTGATAAAACCAATAATACCGCACCACGGTGAACTTCCTGTTGTGCTTTTGCGCATAATTGGCGTAACGCTGTTTCTAAGTTGCATTCTGTTGGTTGATATGTGATATCAAGATGAACAGATTGGTAATAAGGACTTTCTTGATTAATAAGCTGTTGGAAATCGCTATAAAGCAAAATAGGCGATTTAAAACTCAGTCGATGAGCTTGACCTTCCGCTTCGCAAAACACATTCATCTCGCGCCCAATGCAGGTCGCTAAAGACATAACATGTGCTTCTCTTAATGAATCTATGGGAGGATTTGTTACTTGCGCAAATTTTTGTCTGAAATAGTCATAAATAAGCCGAGGGCGTTGAGAAAGTACAGCAAATGGCGTGTCATCGCCCATTGATCCTGTGGCTTCTTGCCCGTTTTCTGCAAGCACATGCAAAATGCTTTCAAGTTCTTCTTGGCTATATGCAAATTGTTTTTGATAAGTGGCTAATAAAGTGTCATCAAAGGCACGTTGTCCTGTAGCTTGTTGTTCTGGTAACTCTTCAAAGGGCGTTAAACGTTTGACATTGCGCTCTAACCACAGTTTATAAGGATGGCGTCTTTTTAAATCTTCATCGGTTTCGGCAGAGTGCAAAATACGCCCCTGATGAGTATCAATGACCATCAGCTCGCCAGGACCTACACGTCCTTTTTCTCGCACTTCATCAGGCTGATAATCCCAAATACCAATTTCAGAAGCACAAGTGATGATGTTATCTGTGGTAATAACGTAACGAGCAGGGCGCAAACCGTTTCTATCTAGCGTACACGCAGCGTAACGACCATCTGATAATACAATGCCTGCGGGGCCATCCCAAGGCTCCATATGCATTGAGTTAAAATCAAAAAAGGCACGAAGATCTTCATCCATTTGTGGATTGTTTTGCCATGCAGGCGGCACTAACAATCGCATTGCACGAACAATATCCATACCGCCATTGAGAAAAAGTTCTAGCATATTGTCGAGTGAACTTGAATCTGAGCCACTCTCATTGACAAAAGGTGCTGCACTTTGTAGATCAGGAATAAGTGGCGTATGGAATTTATAGGCACGCGCTCTTGCCCATTGACGATTGCCTGTAATGGTATTTATTTCACCATTATGAGCAAGATAGCGAAAAGGTTGCGCAAGAGGCCATCTTGGTGTGGTGTTAGTTGAAAAACGCTGGTGGAATAAACAAATTGAAGATTCCATGCGTAGATCGGCAAGATCGGTAAAAAAGCGCGGTAAATCAATGGCCATGCAGAGACCTTTATAGATGGTCACTAAATTAGAAAGACTACAAATATAAAAATCATTGTCAGTAATGCGCTTTTCAATACGTCTGCGGGCAACAAAGAGTCGTCTCTCAATATCACTTATCCGCCATCCTGCGGGGGCATTAACAAAAACTTGTTCGATTAAAGGAAGAGAAGAAAGGGCAATACTCCCTAAAATATCAGTGTTAATAGGCACTTCACGCCAGCCGACAATAGAAAGTGTTTCACGTTGTAGCTCTTCTTCAACGATGAGACGGCATTGTTTGGCAATATTGGGATCTTGGCTTAAAAATAGCATCCCTACGGCGTAATTTTTTGCTAAATGCCAGCCTTTTTCTTGTGCAACTAATTGGAAGAAACGCTCTGGTTTTTGTAAGAGTAATCCGCATCCATCGCCGGTTTTACCATCAGAAAGAATAGCACCACGATGTTGCATTCTGGCAAGACCATGTATGGCATTTCTGACAATCTTATGGCTGGCTTGCCCTTCAATATGCGCGATCAACCCAAACCCACAATTGTCTTTTTCCTGTGTCTTTTGATAGAGCATTTTTTTGCTTCCTACTTAGTTTACTGAGCACCTCAAAACAGAGCGCAAAAGGAACGTTTTGGCTCAAAGTATGTAGGTAAATTTATGGGTGCTCAGTCGGGTGATGTTGTGTTTGCCTAGCTTGGAGTGTTTTTTATATTGCTATGCAATGCCTTTTCAACTTATCGATAAATAAAAATCAGGTCAATGTGTAGGGATATTTGACTGAGATAAAATAGATAAGGATATTTTTATTTTAATGCATTGATTAATAACTAAATTATTCTATTTTAAAATAGTATGAGAGCGATTTTTTAATGTGAGCTATATCACTTTATTTGAGCGCTTTAGCTTTATCTCATCCTTTAATGATAAAAACGGGTAGTGAGTTATTCTACTGAATATATTGATTTTGGAGTTTTATTGTTTTTATACATTTTGTATAAAAAAAGACAAATTGAATTTTTTCTAATAAGGTCTATTTATCGTTGATATTGCTATCGTCTATGTTGCTTAGTTTTTGTATTATTTTTATGAATGCATATGTCTGAATAGATTCGTTGAGAGAAAATAGAGGGTTAAATCAAACAAAGTAATGAGAAATAACCACTCTTAGCAAGATTTCTGAATGTTCGCCACTGCGCCAATTCATTTTTGGGTTATCATTCCATAGATTCAATATATTGGAGTTTTCAATGAAATTGCTCAAAGGGCTTGCCCAATACTACGTTGACTTAATGATGAGGCTGGGGCTAATTCGCTTCTCATTGTTGTTAGCTTCTGCATTAGTTGTTTTAGCGATGGTTGTTCAAATGGCGGTGACATTCTTGCTTGCAGGTGATGTTACCAGTATTGACCTTGTTCGCTCTATTTTCTTTGGGCTGATTATTACGCCTTGGGCTGTCTATTTTCTCTCTGTTGTGGTTGAACAACTTGAAGAATCACGACGCCGTTTATCTCGTATGGTGGATAAACTAGGTGTAATGCGCCAGCGCGACTTAGAGCTTAACTCTCAATTGAAAGAGAATATTGAGCAATTAAACTTGGAAATTCAAGAGCGTGAAAAAGTTGAAAAAGCACACCTTGAACTACTAGAAAAACTAAAAAGTGAAATGAAGCGTCGTGAATTGACGCAAATCGAGCTTGAACAGCAATCCTCACTTTTACGCTCATTCTTAGATGCCTCTCCTGACTTAGTTTATTACCGCAATGAAGATAATGAATTTTCAGGATGTAACCGTGCGACGGAATTACTGACAGGCAAAAGTGAAAAGCAACTTATCGGTTTAACACCATTTGATGTGTATGACGAAGATATTGCGATAAAAGTGATGGAAACGGATGAAAAAGTCTTCCGTCATAATGTGTCGCTCACTTATGAGCAGTGGTTAGTTTATCCTGATGGCCGCAAGGCTTGTTTTGAACTGCGCAAAGTGCCGTTTTATGATCGTATTGGTAAACGTCATGGCTTAATGGGCTTTGGACGTGACATTACAGAGCGTAAGCGCTATCAAGACGCATTAGAGAACGCGAGCCGTGATAAAACCACCTTTATCTCAACAATCAGCCATGAATTGCGTACACCGCTAAATGGTATTGTTGGATTAAGCCGTATCTTATTGGATACCGAGCTTTCACCAGAACAACTCAATTACTTAAAAACGATCCATGTGAGTGCGATTACGTTAGGGAATATTTTTAATGACGTGATTGAGATGGACAAAATTGAGCGTAGAAAAATTCAGTTAGATAACCAGCCAATTGACTTTACTGAATTTATTTCTGATTTAGAAAACCTGTCTGGATTGTTAGTACAGCCAAAAGGATTGAAATTCACACTCGAAGCTGAAGAAACGCTACCGCATAAGATAACCTCTGATGGGACTCGATTACGTCAGATCTTATGGAATCTCATTGGTAATGCTGTGAAATTTACTCAAGAAGGTGAAATCAAAGTGCGTATTTGGCAAGAAGCGCCAGATAAGTTGTTATTTGAAGTGAAAGATAGCGGAATTGGTATTCCAAAAAGTGAGCTTGAGAAGATCTTTGCTATGTACTATCAAGTCAATGATAGTCAAGGTGGTCGTTCTGCAACGGGAACGGGTATCGGACTTGCTGTCTCAAAACGCCTAGCACAGCATATGGGCGGCGATATTCGTGTTGAGAGTGAGTTAGGTGAGGGTTCTACCTTTACCCTCTCTATCGTCGCTCCTGCGATTGAAGAGCACCACGATATCGAAAGTGATGATGAACTCTTATTACCTGCTTTAAATATTCTGCTTGTTGAAGATATAGAACTTAACGTGATTGTTGCCTGCTCTGTTTTAGAAAAATTGGGTAATACCGTTGATGTGGCAATGACAGGACAAGAAGCGTTATCGATGTTTAAGCCTGATGAATATGACTTAGTGCTACTAGACATTCAATTACCTGATATGACTGGCTTCGATATTTCAAGAAAATTACGTCAAGAATTCGACAGTAATGAACTTCCTCCTCTTATCGCTTTAACAGCAAATGTTTTGAAAGACAAAAAAGAGTATTTGGATGCGGGAATGAATGATGTGCTAAGTAAACCACTTTCTGTGGATGCACTTACCGCGATTATCAACAAATTCTGGGGTGATGGTGCGGTTTCTGTGCCATGTAATGAGTCATCGGAATTGTTGAATAAAAATGAAGAATTATTAGATATAGACATGCTGAATCAATACATCGAACTTGTCGGACCTCAATTAATCACTGATGGTTTAGATGTTTTTGAAAAGATGATGCCAAGTTATATGTCAGTTCTTGAATCTAACCTAACAGCGCGTGATCAGAAGGGCATCACTGAGGAAGGACATAAAATCAAAGGTGCAGCAGGTTCTATTGGTTTAAAACATTTACAGCAACTCGCTAAACAGATCCAATCACCGGAATTACCTGCTTGGTGGGACAATGTACAAGAGTGGGTCGATGAGCTAGGGAAGGATTGGAGAAAGGATGTAGAAAGTTTAAGAAACTGGTTGGCAGACGCTAGAAAAAAATAACCCCAACCGAAGTTGGGGTGCGCGAATACTGCGCCAACACCAGGGAAACTTTTCTATCCGCTTTTTTTGATTCTCATTACATAGGCGAATAGGATGAAACTATTCCATACATCATACAAGCAACAAAATAGCAAAGATAAGTTTTTTTGTTACAAGAAACATTTAAATATGTGATGCCGATTGGTGTTTACACCTATAAATGGGTAACTAGTAATCTACTACAAACGGAGAAAGATATGAAATCAATTGCGGTAATTTTAAGTGGCTGTGGTGTATTCGATGGGAGTGAAATCCATGAATCAGTGCTCACAATGCTTGCTTTAAGCCAAAATAATGCTGAAGTTCATTATTTTTCACCTAATGATTTGCAACCAACTGTAATTAATCATATTACAGGTGAGGAAAAATCAGAAAAAAGGAATATGATGGAAGAATCTTCTCGTATTTCTCGTGGAAAAATCTCCCCTTTATCAGAGGCAAAGGCTGAAAACTTTGATGCTGTCATTATTCCTGGTGGCTTTGGTGCAGCGAAGAATTTATGCAATTTCGCAACAAAAGGGAGTGACTGTGAAATTAACAAAGATCTCTTAAGATTTGTACAAGAGATGCATCAGCAAAATAAGCCATTAGGGTTAATATGTATTGCGCCTGTAATGTTACCAAAAATGTTAAATTCTCCAGTAAAATTAACAATTGGAAATGACGCAGAAACAGCTCGTGCAATTGAAAAGATGGGTGGCATCCATATAGATTGCCCGGTTGATGATATTGTTGTTGATGAAAAATATCGTGTTGTCACAACTCCTGCGTATATGCTTGCACAATCTATTGCACAAGCACAGGTAGGTATTGAGAAACTAGTTAAGAAAGTCCTTGAGATGGCATAAATAGTAGGTAAAAACAGCAGATGGTACTGGTGAGAAAGTTAAAGAAACTATTAATTATTTTAATTGCTTTATGGCTGTTAACAGTTGTGCTGTTTTCTTTTTTACCTGTGCCTTTTTCTGCTGTTATGGTTCAAAGACAAATTTCTGCTTGGAGTGAGTTTGATTTCTCTTATGTATCACATTCTACTTGGGTAAGTGAAAAAGAGATAGCTTCTGTGATGTATTTAGCCGTTATTGCTTCTGAAGATCAAAATTTTCCCAAACATTGGGGCTTCGATTTTGATGCTATTGAGAAAGTTTTCAAAAAAAATCATAACAACGGGAAAACATTACGTGGTGCATCGACTATTTCTCAGCAAACGGTCAAAAATCTCTTTTTATGGGATGGTCGTAGTTGGATAAGAAAAGGGCTTGAGACGGGAATGACGCCAGTTGTCGAGCTTATTTGGTCAAAAAAACGTATTTTAACGGTGTATCTGAATATTGTTGAATTTGGTGATGGGATCTTCGGTGTAGAGCAGGCTTCTCAACACTATTTTAGAAAGCCAGCGAAACAACTTACAAGCCATGAAGCTGCATTATTGGCTGCGGTATTGCCTAACCCGCATATTTATCACGTAAATAAACCTTCTGCTTATACCTTAAAACGGCAACAGTGGATCTTAAATCAGATGCGACTAATGGGTGGAATAGCCTTTTTAAAGAAAAATAATTTGTAACACCTTTATAAGGTCGGAAACACTTTACTTTCTGGCTCTGCAATTTTTTCTGACATTTTGTTTATCGTCGATGGATCATTAGCTTGACGAGATTGAATGCGAAACTGTGACGGTGTCATGCCATATTTACGTTTAAAGGCATCACAAAAATAAGCATTACTTCCAAATCCACAACGATGGCTGATTTGAAATACCGAGTAATTAGAGAATGTGAGGTAGTTTAAAGCGATCCCCATTCTGACATCTAATAGCAATTGGCAGAATGAAACCCCTTCTTTATTTAAATGCCGACGTAATGTCGATGGCGTCGTAAACAATGTTTTTGCGACATCTTCTAAATGCCATTTTCGCTGTGGATCTTGTGTTATCAGGTGTGTAATGGCCTGATTTTTCGGCTCATCATAGTTAAAACGAAAGATATTTAGAATATCCACACCTGCCTGATGTACCGCCATTAAAATAAAGAATAAGCACTGCTGCATAAACATGGTTTCTTGTGATGGAGAGCCATGTGGTAGCGGTAAACACTGTTTTAAAATTCCAAAATTACTTTTTATCACTTCAGGAGTTGATAAATGGTAAGACGGAAGGTGGCTTGTGAGTGGCGAGCTAGATTTAATTAAAGGTTTTAGTAAAGAGAAAACCGATTGAAGCTCTGTTTCACATAACACCAGAGTGTGTAGTTCAATAGATTTATGCGTAAATTGGCTGACAATATCGCAAGAAATTTGACTATATTTCGGAATAATAAGCGTTAAATGGCTTGATACATCAATAGTTTGCCCATTGATGCAAATTGTACCTTTTGCGCCACTAACCATCGCTATCATCGGGTTTTCGATGTAAAACGTTTTTAAAGACATTTGGTTAGAGGACAGGATGTGTTTGTATTCCATGATCTCCGATATACCGTAGGCAAGTTAAGCATTAATCTTGCTTAAATGAACAATACTCAAAATTAGCTCATTTGCTGTATAAACTGATAAGCCACGTCTAGAATAATAAATAGAGAGATTATTCTAGTTTAAATTAGTGTTGTCATGCAAAGCTGAATGAGAGCAAAACAGAATATAATCTTGCTGATAAAACATGACAATATAGATATTTGCTCATTTTTTACATTTATTTTAAACAGTGTCATTTTTTCTAAATAAATTGTTATTTATTCAAAACGCATTTTTCGTAATAAGGTGTAGAATCGCGCGTCAAAGACGAAGGAGATTATCCTGTTCTTAGGATACCACTGTTTGTCTTTTATCCACACCCTATCCAACATTCATTAGCTTATTTTCTATTTGATTTTGAATGACTCAATCTTATGGATAGCGCTGTATGTATTCACATATTTTCCTGATTTATTGATAATTTTGCCGAGTTGGCAGGAGTGAGTATGTCTGACTTTTCAGGGAAGGGTTGGCTTGCTGAAATCGTTTTACGTTATGAAGTAAAACGTGAAATAACACGTCTTACAGAAAAGCGCCATATCGGCCCATTAATGGTTCAGCGTCCTTTTTATCCTGAGCAAGGTATTGCACACACTTATTTGCTTCATCCCCCAGGCGGTGTGGTTGGTGGCGATAACCTATTGATCAATATTGATGTGCAGCCTCAAGCGCACGCGTTGCTTACAACACCTGGAGCCACTAAGTTTTACCGTAGTGCAGGCGGTGTTGCTCGGCAAGTTCAAACCTTAAAAGTGGCAGCTAATGGTTTTTTAGAGTGGTTACCTCAAGAAAATATCTTTTTTCCTGAAGCTCAAGTTTGCCTAGAAACGCATATTCATATTGCATCTACAGCCAGATTTATTGGCTGGGAAATCCAATGTTTTGGTCGCCCTGTTTTAAATGAATGGTTTGAAAATGGCAATGTAAAAGGGCGTTTAAATTTCTATATTGATGAAAAGTTGACATTAACTGAGTCGCTTTTTGTCGATGGTTTACAAAAAAGATCGGCTGCCATGCGTGAATTTCCTATGTTGGGGTCACTTTATATTTATCCCGCAACAGACGAATTAAAAAACCTTATTCAACAGAGCGTTGAGATTTCTTCAGCCACTTACGATCCTGTTATCGAATATGGTTTAACGGATGTAGACGGTATTTTAGTTTTACGGTTATTAGGCTCGCAAACAGAGCCGATGATGGCGTGTTTTGCTCAAGTTTGGCAAACCGTCAGACAACACTGGTTAGGGTATTGCCCTGAGCCGCCTCGTATATGGGCGACATAATCGTTAATTTTAGGAGCAGAAATGGAATTAACACCAAGAGAAAAAGATAAATTACTGCTTTTTACAGCGGGTCTTGTTGCTGAAAGACGTTTAGCGAAAGGGCTCAAGCTTAATTATCCTGAAGCGGTTGCACTTATCAGTTGCGCCATTATGGAAGGCGCGCGCGAAGGTAAAACTGTTGCCCAATTGATGAGTGATGGACGTACTGTTTTGACGGCAGAACAAGTCATGGAAGGGGTGCCAGAAATGATCAAAGACATTCAAGTAGAATGCACATTCCCTGATGGCACAAAGCTTGTTTCTATTCACGATCCTATTGTGTAGGTAACAACATGATACCCGGTGAAATTAGAGTTAATCAGGCATTAGGGGATATCGAGCTTAATGCCGGTCGAGAGACAAAAACAATACAGGTTGCCAATCATGGTGATAGACCCGTGCAAGTTGGTTCTCATTATCATTTTTATGAAGTGAATGACGCACTGAAATTTGAACGAGAAGGCACTTTGGGTTTTCGTTTAAATATTCCAGCGGGCATGGCGGTTCGTTTTGAACCCGGTCAAAGCCGCACAGTCGAATTGGTGGCTTTTGCAGGAAAACGTGAAATTTACGGTTTTCATGGCAAAGTGATGGGTAAATTGGAGAGTGAGAAAAAATGAAAACTATCTCACGTCAAGCTTATGCAGATATGTTTGGCCCAACAACTGGCGACCGTCTGCGATTAGCCGATACTGAGCTTTTTCTTGAAATTGAAAAAGACTTCACCACTTATGGCGAAGAAGTCAAGTTTGGTGGTGGTAAAGTTATTCGTGATGGTATGGGGCAGAGCCAAGTCATCAATGCTGAATGTGTCGATGTACTTATTACAAACGCCATTATTTTAGATCATTGGGGTATCGTAAAAGCGGATATCGGTATTAAAGATGGTCGCATTGTGGGTATCGGTAAAGCTGGTAATCCTGATGTACAGCCTAATGTGGATATTGTTGTAGGGCCTGCTACTGAAGTGGTTGCTGGTGAAGGTAAAATTGTTACCGCAGGTGGCGTTGATACGCATATTCACTTTATCTGCCCTCAACAAGCACAAGAAGGTTTGGTGTCTGGTGTCACCACGTTTATTGGTGGTGGTACAGGACCAGTAGCTGGAACAAATGCAACCACAGTCACTCCGGGTATTTGGAACATGCACCGCATGTTAGAGGCTGTTGATGAACTCCCGATTAATGTTGGTTTATTTGGTAAAGGCTGTGTGAGTCAACCTGAAGCCGTTCGTGAGCAAATTGAAGCGGGTGCTATTGGTTTAAAAATTCATGAAGATTGGGGCGCAACACCAATGGCAATTCATAACTGCCTTAATGTTGCCGATGAAATGGATGTGCAAGTTGCTATTCACTCTGACACCTTAAATGAAGGCGGTTTCTATGAAGAAACTGTGAAAGCAATTGCTGGTCGTGTGATCCACGTTTTCCACACCGAAGGCGCGGGTGGGGGGCACGCCCCCGATGTAATTAAATCAGTCGGAGAGCCGAATATTCTCCCCGCTTCAACCAATCCTACAATGCCTTATACCATTAACACGGTAGATGAGCATCTTGATATGTTGATGGTTTGCCATCACCTTGATCCTTCTATTCCTGAAGATGTGGCTTTTGCTGAATCTCGTATTCGCCGTGAAACTATCGCAGCAGAAGATATTTTGCATGATATGGGCGCTATTTCTGTTATGTCGTCGGACTCGCAGGCAATGGGGCGCGTAGGTGAAGTGATCCTTCGTACTTGGCAATGTGCACACAAAATGAAATTACAACGTGGCATATTAGAAGGTGACACACCTGAAAGTGATAACCATCGTATTAAACGCTATGTGGCGAAATACACTATTAATCCTGCTTTAGCGCATGGTATTGCACATGAAGTTGGTTCTATTGAAAAAGGAAAATTGGCTGATCTGGTTTTATGGGATCCGGCTTTCTTTGGTGTGAAACCCGCATTGATCATGAAAGGTGGCATGGTGGCTTATGCGCCAATGGGTGATATTAACGCGGCTATTCCAACGCCTCAGCCTGTGCATTATCGTCCAATGTATGCGTGTTTAGGTAAAGCGAAATATCAAACGTCGATGATCTTTATGTCGAAAGCGGGGATCGACGCAGGTGTACCTGAAAAGCTGGGCTTAAAGAGCTTAATTGGTCGTGTTAAAGGTTGTCGTAATGTGACTAAAGCTTCGATGATCCACAATAGTTATGTGCCTCATATCGAGCTTGATCCTCAAACCTATATTGTGAAAGCTGATGGTGTGCCATTAGTGTGCGAACCTGCAACGCAATTACCTATGGCACAACGCTATTTCCTCTTTTGATCAGCGTTTTACCGAGAATGTAGAGAATGAAAAGATTTACTCAACTTATTGATAAACAAAAAGCGCTTGAAATAGCAACTTCGGAAAAACAGGCTCTTACTTTGTGCTTAACGATGGATGAAAGAACCAAAAGTCGTTTAAAAGTAACCTTAAGTGATGGGCAAGAAGCTGGGCTATTTTTGCCCCGTGGTACGGTGCTAAAAGAGGGCGATATCTTACTGTCAGAAGATAATACGCTGGTAACGATTGAAGCGGCTAAAGAGCAAGTTTCAACCGTGTATAGTGACGATCCGCTGTTATTGGCTCGTGTTTGTTACCACTTAGGTAATCGTCATGTTCCATTACAAATCGAAGCGGGTTGGTGTCGCTATTTTCATGATCATGTTTTAGATGATATGGCGAGAGGTTTAGGCGCCAATGTAGTGGTGGGTTTAGAGAAATACCAACCTGAGCCAGGCGCTTATGGTGGATCGTCAGGTGGTCATCATCACCATCACTCTCATGACGATCACCATCATCATCACTAATTATTTGAATAAGGGAGCCTATTGATGCTTGCAGATCTGCGCTTATATCAATTAGTCAGTCCTTCTTTACCTGTGGGATCGTTTACTTATTCCCAAGGATTAGAGTGGGCGATTGAAAAGGGTTGGGTTTGTTGTCCGCAAACATTATCGGATTGGTTAAGTACCCAAATGACCAGCACTATAGCAACGTTAGAGCTCCCTATCTTACGGCGATTACAAGAAAATTTGGCACAAGCCAAAATGAGTGAAGTGAAATATTGGTGTGATTTTATTGTCGCAAGTCGTGAAACTAAAGAGTTAAGACAAGAAGAGCGCCAACGAGGTATCGCTTTTGCTCGTTTACTTCCTCAATTAGATATTGAGTTAGATGAAACTTTACAAGCATGTGTAAAACAGACACAACTCATGGCGTTTGCGTTAGCTGCTGTGAAATGGAATATCTCCTCTGAAAAGTTATGTTGTGCTTACGCTTGGGGTTGGCTTGAAAATACAGTGATGTCAGGCGTAAAACTGATCCCATTAGGGCAAAGTGCGGGGCAGAAAATATTGTTTACATTAGCAGAGCAGATCCCTGCAATTGTTGAGCAATCCGCACATTGGGCAACGGAAGATATTGGGAGTTTTACACCCGCACAAATTATTGCCAGTAGTCGCCATGAAACACAATACACTCGACTTTTTCGTTCATGAGAAATCTATATGCAAGAATATAATCAACCACTACGTATTGGTGTGGGTGGCCCTGTTGGATCAGGAAAAACCGCACTGTTAGAAGTTCTTTGTAAAGCAATGCGCGACACTTATGAAATCGCGGTTGTGACTAACGATATTTATACTCAAGAAGATGCCAAGATCTTAACACGTGCTGAAGCATTAGATGCGGATCGTATTATTGGTGTCGAAACGGGCGGTTGCCCTCATACTGCTATTCGTGAAGACGCATCAATGAACCTTGCGGCGGTTGAAGAATTAGCTATGCGCCACAAAAATCTTGATATCGTTTTTGTGGAAAGCGGTGGTGATAACTTAAGTGCGACATTTAGCCCTGAGCTTGCTGATTTAACTATTTACGTAATTGATGTTGCCGAAGGCGAAAAGATCCCTCGTAAAGGTGGTCCTGGTATTACTCATTCCGATCTACTCGTGATCAACAAGATCGATCTAGCACCTTATGTTGGAGCATCATTAGAAGTGATGGAAGCAGACACAGCAAGAATGCGCCCTGTGAAGCCTTATGTTTTCACAAATCTAAAAGAAAAAGTGGGCTTGGAAACGATTATCGATTTTATCATTGATAAAGGGATGTTAAGACGCTAACTGCTTGTTGAGTGAAGGCGAGTTTTAGTCGAGAAAGAAACTGATAGTATCGGTCATTTTATTATAAAGACCGATACTGTCAGGATAATCTAAAAACGATATTAGCAATGGGATCAGTTAAGGTAAGTAAATGCGGTAGTGACTTTTACTACCCCTTTGGTTTCACTGGCAATTTTTGCAACAGCAGCCCCTTCTTGGCGGGTTAAAATACCAAACAAGAACACTTCACCATTTTCAGTGATCACTTTTACAGAAGAGGATTTTACTGAATCACTGCCTAAAATTTGAGAGCGAACTTTGGTTGTTAACCATGTATCTGAAGATGCAGTGCCTAATGTCACAGGCTCACCTTGGCGCACTTCGTTGTAGACGTTATTCACCCCTTCAACCTGACTTGCGACTTGTTTTGCCGTATTCGCAACAGACATATCAGGGCTTTGACCTGTTAACAGAATATTGCCTTGGTAAGCAGTCGCCACAATACGTGAATTACTTTTCTTGATCTGTTCGTTTTTGTTTAGAGCACCAGAAACACGAGCTTCCAAGGTACCATCGTCAACTTGTTGCCCTAATGAGCGAGGATCGGTTGCAGTTTTACCCGCAACTGCGGCTGTGCCGACAACAGCTGCGCCGATACAACCTTGCAGTAAAAGCGCAGAACACAGCACTGCAGTGATAGGAAGCAATTTCATAGTAACTCCTTAGTCATCCTGATGTGGGAATAATGTATTATCAATCAAATCACAGAGACAATTGACTGTTAGCATCTGAACTTCCTGTATTCTGACGGTGCGTTGAGATGGAATACGAATTTCAACGTCTTGAGGGCCTAATAACCCAGCAAGCTCTCCGCCATCATAACCTGTTAATGCAACAATGGTCATATCTCGTGTAACAGCGGCTTCAACGGCTTTAATAATACTTCTGCTGTTACCGTGCGTTGAGATAGCAAGTAGCACATCTCCAGCTTGTCCTAATGCACGCACTTGTTTTGCATAGATTTCATCGTGCTGCTGATTCCCCATAATTGCAGTCATCACAACGCTATCTGTGTTTAACGATAATGCAGGCAAGCTTGGGCGCTCAGTTTCAAAACGATGGATCATGCTTGCGGCAAATCGCTGTGCTGTTGCTGCTGAGCTACCGTTTCCACAGCTTAATATTTTATGGCCGTTTAACAAAGATTGAACCATCATCATGGCGGCTCTGGAAATGGCATCTGGTAATGCTTCTGCTGCTGCAATTTGAGTTTGAATACTCTCTGTAAAGCAGACTTTGATTCTATCAAGCACGTTAAGACCTATATAATCTAATTTAACGAATAAATTCCGTATAATCGAGAATGTTTTTTAACCATATTAGCTGGCGTTGATTAAATGCACAAATATCAAAGCGACAGTCTGATGTCTCGATACTTTCTTGGCGTTGTGCTAACCAACACTGTGCTGTACGCCACAAGCGACGTCGTTTTGAGGCAGTAATAGAGCTTATTGCATCACCAAATAAGATGTTACGTCTAAAACGAACCTCAACAAATACCCATGTCCTCTTTTCCTGCATAATAAGATCAATTTCTCCGCAGGGATATCGGACATTACGCTCAATCAATATTAATCCTTGTTGGCGTAAATATTTTAGCGCTTTTTGCTCATAATACAGCCCTAAAAAATAAGGGTTTTTAGAAAAAATCATCCATGATTTCCTTCTTTATCTCACTCATAAAATAAACCGCCTTTATGGCGGTTTATTTTAATGATAACTAAATATGTGTATTACTGTACCACAGGTTCAATTTTACCTTGTTTAAACTGCATCCAAGGAAGTTCTCTATAAACAGTACAGTTGTTTTCAACACGTAATGAACCTGAAATACCATTAAAACGTAATGTGCCTTTTGTCAGATCATTGTAATTGTTTGCTAATGACCATGCATCAATTCCCATGGCATAAAGACGCATTAATGAGTAATCGTTCGCAAACTTGCTGGATGCTTTTTGCATTAACGGCAAATTAGCGCCAGCCATCAATGGAATATCACTAAATTGAATACCATCCATCTCCATACGGAAATCAGGGCCTGTTCCACCTTGGTTACTCCGCGAACTAACATAAATTGGTGGACGTTTTTGGGTGCTGATCGCCATATCAATCATTGGCTTAATTAAGGTTAATTCATCGCTGGTGGCAATGATGTAAACCGAATCAATGGCACCACCCGCAGATGGAATAGATTGTGTCTCTAATGGTAAAGGTGCATTAGCTGTTGGTAGAACAGGCGTACCTGTCATACGAATACCCACACCACGGTTAATAGAGGCTTTTAAGCTATCAACAGAACTAAAAGTTTGTTGTAAAACGGTGCCACCACCTGTGCGTTGCCACTCATCAGCAAATGTTTGAGCCATTCTTTGACCAAATTTATTATCAGGAACAATAATTAATGGGTTTGATTTTTGTTGCTGACGTAAATGTTGTGCCGCATTACGTGTTTCATCTTCTGGCGAAAGCGAGAAGAAGCAAACCGTGGTTGCAGAAGGCACATTATCTAACTCATTGAGTGCTAATACAGGTAAACCACTTTGAAGCTCTATCGTCTTCATGACTTCAGGTTTTAGCAGCGGGCCAACAATTAAGCTAGCGCCGTCTTGCTGCACTTTTTTCATTAAAACATCAATAGGCTGGCTATTGGTATCATAAACAATCACTTGGCGTGAGTTTTGTGCAATAGGATCTAAGCGTAATGTTGTATCACCAGAAAATGTTGAGCTCTCTTTTCCTTGATCTTGAGTCGCTTGCGTATTTTCGGTTGTTTCTTTTGCCGTATCTGTTGCTGGCGTCTCTGTATTATTGATGCCCAACTCTTCTAAAATTGATGCAAGGCTGTCATCTTTTTTAGGCTCTTGCGGTGCTGTTGGCATAGCTTGAGGTTGCGGTAAACCACTTTGTGCATCAAGGAAACCTTGGCGAATAGCTTCACCAAAGACTTTCGCTTGCCCTGTTAAAGGTAATAATAATGCGATTTGGCTACTCGTACTCACAGAGGGTTGTGAAAGACGTAATAATGCTGCTGGAAGGGTTAATGCCGCTGGATTACGAGGATAGCGAGTCTGCCATTCTCTGACTGCCGCTGATAGCTTATCAGCATCATCTTTGTTGTATTCATAGGTATTCAGTAAATCTAACCAACCTTGCAGTGTATTTTCATCTGCTTTGATAACAACGCCACGGCGTTGCTCTGGTGTGAGTTTGGTTAGCGTGAGCCATGTATCATCAATATTTTTCTGATGCAGTTGAGGATCAGTAATTAATGTTTCTAACCCAATATAGGCTCTAATAACATCTAAAGATGCTAGCCCTTGAGCGTCATCAATCACTTTTTGAAATTGTTTCATCTCCATTTCTGCTTTTGCAGCTGGAGTGAGAGGTTGTTCTTGTTGCCCCGTCAGGGTACAACCTGACATAATCAACGCAGAGAGTATCGCAGTATAGGATAAACCTGTTTTAAAACGCACAAAAATTGAGGAAAGCATACTGTACCCAGTGATGTTTTATAATTATGCTCAATTTTAAATCGGTCATTCGGAATAAACAATGAATCAACCTAATCGAGCAGCGGTAACGACATCCACACTGTACATAGTACCCACACCTATTGGTAATCTGGGCGATATCACCCAGCGGGCACTTGATGTGCTGTCTCATGTCGATTTAATTGCTGCAGAAGATACCCGTCATACAGGGCTTCTATTACAGCACTTTGCCATTAACGCACGTTTGTATGCGTTACATGATCATAATGAACAGCAAAAAGCGGATCAATTAATTAGCAAATTACAACAGGGGCTAAGTATCGCATTAGTCTCTGATGCAGGTACACCATTAATTAACGATCCTGGCTATCATTTAGTCAATCAATGTCGTAAGAATGGCATCAATGTCGTGCCATTACCCGGCGCTTGTGCTGCTATTACGGCACTTTCTGCGGCAGGGCTTCCTTCTGATCGTTTTTGTTATGAAGGATTTTTGCCAGCAAAAACAAAAAGTCGTCAAGATTGTTTACGCGCATTATCAGAAGAGCCTCGTACATTGATTTTTTATGAATCAACACATCGACTGTTAGATAGTTTAGCTGATATGGTGACAGTTTGGGGTGAAGATCGCTACGTAGTATTAGCGAGAGAGCTCACAAAAACGTGGGAAACTATTCAAGGCATGCCTGTTGGTGAATTACTTAAGTGGGTACTTGAAGATGAAAACCGTCGTAAAGGTGAAATGGTATTAATTGTTGAAGGTTATGAAAAACCCGTTGATGACGATTTTTCCCCAGAAGTATTACGGACACTTGCGATTTTACAAAAAGAGTTACCACTGAAAAAAGCAGCAGCAGTCACTGCTGAGATTTATGGCGTGAAGAAAAATGCACTCTATAAACATGTCATTGAGCAAAATGGTGAAGCTCAAGACGAGTAAAGTGATTTTTTAGCTTCTTTTGCTATACATTTTCTACCAAAATCCCTATAATCCGCACCCAGAGTTGACTAGACAACCGCTGCTTTATCGTTGTCCCTTCGGGGGAGACGGATAGAGGGGAGGAAAGTCCGGGCTCCACAGGGCAGGGTGCCAGATAACGTCTGGGAGGCGCGAGCCTACGACAAGTGCAGCAGAGAGTAAACCGCCGATGGCCTGTTTACAGGATCAGGTAAGGGTGAAAGGGTGCGGTAAGAGCGCACCGCGCAACTGGTAACAGTTTGTGGCATGGTAAACTCCACCCGGAGCAAGACCAAATAGGGGTTCTTATGGTGCGGCCCGCATTGAACCCGGGTAGGTTGCTGGAGCCAGCGCGCAAGTTCTGGCCTAGATGAATGGTTGTCCACGACAGAACCCGGCTTAACGGTCAACTCACCTCATAAAAAACCCTCGATTCACATTGTGTTTCGAGGGTTTTCTGTTTTTAAGCCAATCCAAATCAACTATCACGAAATGATATCAATAAACAAGCCACGAAACTCAGCCGAGCTTTTTAACGTGATACTGTGGCTCTCTTGGATAAAAGCTCCATCACCACACTGAATTTGCCCATTTTCTTGTGTTGATGTTTGCAAATAGGTGCCACCTTTTATGGATTGTAAAAAGCCTTTCTGTCCTTTTATTGGTAGCGTAATTTCATCGCCTGCTTGCAAATGAATATGATAAAGCCAAATTGTTTGCCTTAATATTAATGAGCCATCATCACCGGTAGGTGAAGCTAACAATTGATATTTTAAGTTTTCATCTAAAGCCAATTTTTGTGAAGCTAAACTTTCTTGTTGTGGGCACGCATTTAACCACAACTGAATACGGGTTAACGGTGTATCAGGGCTACTGTTTTTCTCTATATACGTATCAGTATTATGCGGTGAAATAAGTAAGCACTCATTTTCTTTTGCCGTCACTGTACGTCCCATATTATCAAGGTATGTCGCTTCTCCTTGAAGGATCAAGTTAACCACATCAACATGAGGATAAGTCTTTGCTTTAAATTCAGAATTTGGGGCAAGCACTTCTTGGTTGAGAACTCTTAGCGTGCCATAGTCTAAAAAATGAGGGTCAAAGTAGTGGCCAAAGGAAAATGTGTAGCGAGCTTGTAGCCAACCATAATCCGCTTTACCACATTGTTGTGCTGTTCTGTATTTTATCATAGCGGTATTTTTCGAGTAGATTATCAATATATTTATCATAGAGGTATGGACTGTCTATTGTTAGCAAGTTAATCTGGTGCCAATAATCAAATTATTTGATAGAGATAAGTATAATGAGTAAAGACAAAGCAATTACGTTGGAATCTTTACGAGTGATGGATGCCATTGATCGTAGAGGGAGTTTTGCAGCAGCAGCTGATGAACTAAATCGAGTTCCATCGGCACTCAGTTATACCATGCAAAAATTAGAAGAAGATTTAGACGTTGTCCTTTTTGACCGTTCTGGCCATAGAACTAAATTTACTAATGTTGGCAGAATGCTGCTTGATAGAGGACGCATATTACTTGAGGCTGCTGACAAATTAACGTCAGACGCAGAAGCCTTAGCAAGAGGTTGGGAGCCTCATATCACTATCGTTTGTGAAGCACTTACTCCTGCATCTCGACTCTTTCCTTTGGTTGATAAATTAGCTGAAAAATCCAATACCCAACTCTCTTTAGTGACAGAAGTCTTAGCAGGTGCTTGGGAAAGCTTAGAAAGCGGTAAATGTGATATTGTGATTTCACCTGATATGCATTTTCGCACTTCATCAGAAATCAACTTTCGTCCTTTATACAATACCACTAGCGTTTATGTCGCCAGCCCAGATCATCCCATCCATAACGAACCTGAGCCATTAGCCGAAGAAACTCGCTTAAAATATCGTGGTATTGCCATTGCAGATACCGCAAGAGAGCGCCCAGTTTTAACTGTGCTGCTATTGGATAAACAGCGCCGTTTAACGGTCAGTTCTATTGAAGATAAACGCCGTGCTTTAATTGCGGGTTTAGGTGTGGCGACGATGCCAATTGATTTAATTGAAGATGATATCAAAGAAGGGCGTTTACGTGTTGTTGGCCCTGAATATCACCATGAAAATAATATTATTATGGCATGGCGAAGAGACAGCATGGGCGAAGCAAAATCGTGGTGTTTACGTGAAATACCTAAACTCTTTGCGAACAATAAAAAATAGTTTTGAAGCTCAGATAATCTTTAGATTTTATGCTTAAAACAAAAAAAGATCCCCTAGAGGATCTTTTTTGTTTCTAAATTCGTTATTACCAATTTTTATTGAAAATACGATCTAAGCTCCATTTACCTGGACCAGTGATAACCAGTAATAAATATCCACCTGCGATTGTCATATTTTTCATAAACATTAATTGGTTCATGCCTTCAGCAAAATTACTGTGGAACAGTAGTGCGGTTAGAAGAGTAAATACCGCGGTAAAGATTGCTGTTGTGCGAGTTAAGAAACCAAATAAGATTGCTAATCCACCGCCTAATTCTAATAAAATAGTCAGTGGTAATAAGAAACCTGGAACACCCATTGCTTGCATATATTGCTGTGTACCTTCGTAACCACCAATTTTTCCGTAGCCTGCGCTGATAAATAAAATTGGCATTAAAATGCGGGCAATTAATAACGCAATATCTTCAAATTTTTTCATGATGTTTATTCCTAATTAAACTCTATTATTTGCAATGTATATCGATTTGTATTGTATTTTCGTCGGCTATTTTTCTGTTTTTAGATTTAATAACCACGGCTACGTTGTGAGATATATAATAATGTGAGTTGAGTAAAGAGGATATTAAGAAGAATTAACATTCTTAGACAAAAAAATTGATGTTCAATCTGAGGTTTTTTTGAAGGACTTTTGGATTGTACGAATTAAACCAATTGCACCGATAGCACGTTGTCCTAATCGTATGATTTTTTTAGGATGTTTAATGCTGTAAAGAGAAATAAAACTGGCACCCACTAAAAGCGCGGGTTTTAACGAAATGATAATTCTCCATGCTTTATCATAAGGCTCAGTCACATCAAGCCAAGTTTGCGTGCTTTGCCCTAAATCAGAGCGCTGTTGCTGAATTTTATTCAACAACAGCTTTTTACGTCTTGCGAGGATCGCCTGCTTATTTTGTTTGTTCATCATGATATTGCTCCAAAAGACGTTTATCTAATTCCAATTGCTGGCGAGTATCGCCTAACAAGGTGGAATTTCGCGCTTTTCTTAATGTCATGATGGCACCAATCAGTGCACAAAAAAGTAAAGTAGCGGTTGTGATGGCTAAAGCATGGACTCGATATTCAGGTGGAATAACCCAAAAAATCAGAATAAGTAGGCTCATTAAGCCAAAAGCGGTGAGCAACAAAGTAACACCAGCCATTAAAATAAGCTGGATAAGCGTGGTTTTTTCTTCTTCTAGCTCAACGGCAATCAAGTTTAGGCGTGTTTCAACCATGCCTATCATGATAGCGCCAATCTTACTGAGAGAATTCAGAACCCCAGATGCGGGGCCCTGTGGTCTTTGCGTATCACTCATGGGTGATTAGCGTTTAGCTAGAAGAACACCAAGAACAACACCAACTGCAGCACCAATGCCGACACCTGTCCACGGATTTTCACGAACATAGTTGTCTGCTTTGCCTGCAATTTCTTTGGTATTATCGACAATTTCACGACCTGCATCGCTCAATTTTGCACGAGAACCTTTGATTGCCGATTCTGCTTTTGCGCGTAAGCTTTGGATTTCTTCTTTGGATTTATCAGCAGAGGAGTTCAGCACTTCTTCTAGAGTATCAGCAAGAGATTTCAATTCACTACGCAGATCTTCATTTGAACGTTGATGAGACATAATTAACTCCTTTAATAGTGACAGGTTAATACTTATAACCATAGACCAATTTTATCTCTTAATAAAATTAAATATTGATGTAACGAGGTAAAAAAGAGAAAAGTCTTAATTAAACGGGAATATTTACTGTATTGCTTGAGATAAAAAAAGAAGAGGTCACCCATAAAATAAAAGCCTGTTCAGTTATCTGAAACAGGCTTTAAGTATGAGTTTTATGACTCTATTTCGTATTCAGAATATCTTGATATTATTAGAAAAAGCAGCGCTTTAGCTCACTTTCTTTTTAATCACAACCCAGATACTACCAATTAATCCCATAACTAATAGGCAAACTGGTAATAGCATAAGGATATTCATTAAATGGTGTTCATATTGGCGAAAGAGCGGGCTATTACCTAATAAGTAACCTAACGTGGTCAGTATACCAACCCATAAAAGCCCACTTAACCAATTGAAGATTTGAAAGCGCGTGTTGTTTAATCCAGCAAGACCTGCAATTGTTGGCAACAGTGTTCTCACGAAGGCTAAAAAACGTCCAATTAACAGTGCGGCTAAGCCATGACGATGAAAAAGCCCATGAGCACGTTGGTGGTAATGTTCTGGCAGATGCGATAGCCAACTGCGTACTAATTTAGTATTTCCAAGCCATCGCCCTTGAAGATAGCCCAACCAACAGCCTAGGCTCGCGCCTGCAGTCAAAATAAGTAAGGTTAATGGAAAATCCATTGTATCTTTAGCAATTAACACGCCCACTAAAATTAATAAGCTATCTCCTGGTAAGAAAGCTGCGGGCAATACTCCGTTTTCTAGGAATAGTATGGTGAATAATAAAATGTAGATAATCCATATTAATGAAGGATTAGCTAAGGTTTCGTAATCTTGGTGCCATAGCGCCAAGAATAGCTCTCTTACGATTTCCATATAAAAGGCTTCCTAAAACTGAGTCATTTGGGGGTAAATATAGAATCAATAGGTGTTGTAATCTATTTACCCGTTTTCTACTTCATAGGGTCTATTTTTCATTGTTTAAAACAGCAACACTCTAACAAAATCATGAAAAACTAGACAGAAAATTTTTTAACTGGATGACGACACTATTTATACATGGATATTGGATCTCGAAAAATAGACATCTAATCTCTTTTTGAGTTCAGAATAGGCACTTTTTAAAAAGAAAAACTTAAGAAGAGGGATAATACCAAGAGGTGTTTTCTATTTTATAGCGTTCATAAAAGATAAGTTTTTAATATTAATTGTGCAAAAATAAAGCATTATCTTGTTTATTATTTATTCAAATCAAGAAGGGCTAGAGAGAATAATTGTTAGTGATAATGTTAATAAAAAAGACTATTAATTGATTAAGAAAATCTAAAAGAAGAGAAACAAAATAAAAAATAAGTAAGGTGACTAGGTATAACTTACTGATAATAATAATTTCTTTCATTTCATGTTGGTCTATTAAAAAGAACAAAATCCTATTATGATCACAGTTATGTTATTTTATTGTTAACAAAAATGGTTAATGCTGTATATTTTGCATAATCAGCTTTTCAGCGCGATTCAATTCCTTATACTGGCATTGCAAACACTCAAAAATGCCTTTTTTAAATATTATTTTAAGTAATGGAATAGCTATGGATAAACAACAATCCAGAGTCTTCAGCCTGTTCTTTCAGGGAAGTCTCGTTAAACAAATTCTCGTGGGATTAGTCGCAGGGATCTTACTTGCTTGGTTAGCGCCAGAAGCTGCCAAAATGATGAGCCTGTTAGGTACTCTGTTTATTAGTGCATTAAAAGCTGTTGCCCCTATCTTAGTTTGGGTGCTGGTTATGGCTTCAATTGCAAACCACCGTCAAGGGCAAAAATCTAATATTCGTCCTGTATTAATTTTATATCTGTTAGCAACGTTCTTTGCTGCGTTAACCGCAGTTGTTGCCAGCTTTATGTTCCCATCAGTTTTAACGCTAGTTGTTAACGAATCACAATTGTCACCACCTGAAAATATTGCTGAAGTTCTTAAAGGCGTATTAATTAATGTGGTTGCAAACCCTGTTGATGCGCTTATCAATGGTAACTATATGGGCATTTTAGCGTGGTCTATCGGGCTTGGTTTAGCATTACGCCACGCAAGTGATACTACTAAAGCCTTAACGCAAGATTTAGCTGACGCAGTAACTAACTTAGTGCGTGTTGTTATTCGTTTAGCGCCTATCGGTATTTTCGGCTTAGTGTCATCAACGATTGCAACAACTGGCTTTGAAGTCTTAGCAGGTTACTTACAAGTTCTTGCTGTATTGATTGGCTGTATGTTGTTCGTTGCTTTAGTCGTGAATCCACTGATCGTATTTTGGAAAATCCGCAGTAATCCATATCCATTAGTGTGGGCATGTTTGCGTGAAAGTGGTGTAACTGCCTTCTTTACACGTAGCTCAGCTGCAAATATTCCAGTGAATATGGCAATGTGTCGTCGTATGAATTTAAACGAAGATACTTATTCTGTTTCAATTCCATTAGGTGCAACCATTAATATGGGTGGTGCTGCAATCACTATCACTATTTTGACATTAGCTGCGGTTAATACACTGGGTATGCCAGTCGATATTCCAACTGCGTTATTGTTAAGTCTTGTTGCTGCGATTTGTGCGTGTGGTGCATCAGGTGTTGCAGGTGGTTCTTTACTGTTAATTCCACTGGCTTGTAGCATGTTTGGTATTAGCAATGATATCGCTATGCAAGTGGTTGCTGTGGGCGTGATGATCGGAGTGTTACAAGATTCAGCTGAAACCGCACTGAACTCATCAACTGACGTTCTGTTTACTGCAACAGTTTGTATCGCTGAAGATAATCGTATTTCAGAAAATCCATTAACTGAAAAAAATAATGGGTAAAAAGGGTAAGTAGTAAGACAGGAAGAGTAGTAAAAATAATAATTAATAAAAAAATATAACCCCACATTTTGTGGGGTTTCTTTTTGTCTTGCTAACTTTAATTGATTAAATTTCAAGGGCGAGTTCTGTGCCTTGCCTAATAGCGCGTTTTGCATCTAATGCACTGGCATCTTTTGCTCCACCAATAAGATGAACTGTTTTGTTTTCTTTTTCTAAAGGCGTAAGTAATGGGTGATAAGCACGTTGCCCTGTACACAATATAATATTATCAGCAGGGATAAGCTGTTGCTTTCCATCCTGTTCAATAATGAGACCTTCTGGTGTGATCCTTTGATAGTTGCAATGGGTTAAAAATTTAACGCCTTTTTTCTCTAGCGTTAAACGATGTATCCATCCCGTTGTTTTACCTAAGCTTAAGCCTATTTTCCCTGCTTTACGCTGTGTCATAACAATGTGTTTAGTATCGTCTTTTGAATGATTTGCGGGTTTTATGCCACCACGATAAGAAAGTGTCGGATCAATACCCCACTCTTTATTAAAGGCGCAAGGACTTAGGCTACTACATTGCCCTTTTTGCGTGAGATAAAGGCTGGTATCAAAGCCAATTCCGCCACTCCCCATGATCACGACATTTTTACCTACTGGCTGGTGGTATTTAAGAACGTCGAGATAAGATTTCACAATGGGATCATCAAGTCCTTCAATCTCAGGAATATGAGGTTTAACGCCACTTGCTAAAATCACCTCATCAAAGTTTTCAAGATGTTCAGGAGTGGCTTCGGTATTATTTTTAACAATGACTCCCGTGAGTTGTAATTGTCGTTTGAAGTAACGTAATGTCTCTTGAAATTCTTCTTTCCCCGGAATTTGACTGGCGATATTAAGTTGACCACCAATCACATCTTCTTTTTCAAACAGTGTGACATGATGGCCTCGTTTCGCGGCGGTTACCGCAAAAGATAATCCCGCGGGTCCCGCACCAACAACAGCCAGTTTTTTAGGTTGTTGAGTTGGAATAACCAGAAGTTCGGTTTCTTGACAAGCAAAGGGATTAACTAAACAAGAGGCGGTTTGACCTGAAAATATTTCATCAAGGCATGCCTGATTGCAAGCAATGCAAGTATTGATTTCATCTTCGCGCCCCTGTTGTGCTTTAAGCACAAACTCAGGATCAGCAAGGAAAGGGCGAGCCATTGAAACCATATCAGCACAGCCTTCAGCTAAAATAGCTTCTGCGGTTTGTGGTGTGTTAATTCGGTTTGATGTAATCAGTGGGATATTCACCTTTCCCATTAATTCGCGTGTGACATTCGCAAATTGGCCTCTTGGTACCATCGTGGCAATGGTCGGAATTCGCGCTTCATGCCAACCGATCCCTGTATTAATCATTGTAGCGCCCGCTTTTTCAATGGCTTTGGCAAGATAAAGTACCTCTGATGCCTCTGCGCCATCTTTGATTAAATCCAACATAGAAAGGCGGTAAATAATAATAAACGCCTCGCCCACGGCTTTCTTAATGCCTTCAAGAATACGTAAAGCAAAGCGACAACGATTTTCGATATTCCCTCCCCACTGATCGTCTCGCTGATTAGTCTGTCTGACTAAAAACTGATTAATTAAATAGCCTTCCGATCCCATTATCTCAACACCATCATAACCTGCCTTTTGAGCCAATTGAGCACAATGAATGTAATCATTGATGGTTTGTTCGATTTGTTCATGACTCATGGCTTTTGGCATAAACGGGGTGATTGGCGATTGAATAGCTGAAGGTGCAACTAAATTAGGTTGGTAGCTATAACGGCCTGTATGCAATATCTGTAATGCAATTTTACCGTCTTGTTGATGAACCGCATCAGTAACAAGTTGATGAGTTGCCAGTTGGCTTTCAGACATCAATGTTGCAGCGTGTGGCAATAACACGCCTTGTTTATTGGGAGAGATCCCTCCAGTCACTATTAGTGCAACACCTGCCGCGGCTCTTTGGGCATAAAACTGTGCAAGTTTTGGGGCATCATTCGGATTTTCTTCAAGTCCAGTATGCATAGAGCCCATAAGAATACGGTTTTTAAGTACGGTAAACCCTAAATCAAGAGGCGAAAATAGATGAGAATAATGTGCCATCAGATACCCTTTTTATACTGGTCAGATGAGATATCTATTAGCATAACGAGAAGTGAGTGATTAAGAGTTTATTATGTTAATAAGTTGTGATCTTAATCATGGAAAAGGTGAATGGCGGGCTATAAATCAATAATAATCTAAGTGATTAGTTAATGAGAACAAATAGTGATAATAAAAATCACACTCATTCATAATATTTCATCATATAATGTAGTGTACCTATTAATACGTATTAAAAATACACTTCACTATTTTGAATTTGGAGACGTTATGATTAATAAATTTAATCAACTTGTTGACTGTTCTGACTTGGGTAAATTGGTATTACGTGTTTCTCTTGGCGTTTTAATGTTATTACATGGACTTCATAAAATGGAACCGGGTGGATTAGCAGGTATTCAGGGAATGTTGGCTAATGCTAATCTACCTGCATTTATTGCTTATGGCACAGTGATTGGAGAAGTTGTTGCGCCTATTCTATTGATTATTGGTTTATTTACTCGTGCTTCAGCGCTGGTTTTAGCGGGTACAATGTTTGTTGCTGTACTGATGGTGCACTCAGGTGATTTATTTGCACTAAACCCTAAAACAGGGGGATGGGCACCAGAAAGCGCGGGCTTCTATTTATTTGCGGCAATTGCTGTCATGTTTTTAGGTAGCGGTCGTTTCGCTGTTAAAAAGGATTAATAAATTTAATAATCAATAAATTTGAATGTTATCTTTATAACTTGATTAAAATTGATGAATGAACGCCCAGTTTTATCTTGAACTGGGCGTTTTGTTTTCGACAACGTAGTTAATTATCGTTTATAAACTAAAGTCGTTTTTATTTTTGATTTGGTGGCGTTAATTTAAATACTTTTTCATTTTCGCCTAGCCACTGACGAGCTACTTGGTTTATATCGTTAACACTTAATGTTTTTATAATGGCAGGGTCAGTAAGTAAACGCTGATACTGCTGGTCATCAGTTGCAACTTGTGCAAGGGCATCTGTCCAATAGCTTGCACTGTCATTTACTTGTGAATTTTCAGTTAGCCAGATATTTTTAGCCTCTTGTAACTCTTTATCTGTAATGCCTGACTGCTTAACTTCGTTGACCACTTTACGCGCGAGAGTGATTAATTCATCTGCACGCTCAGGTGATGCTGTAAAGTTTAAACGGCCAGTATAGTAGCTTGTAGGGACTTTCGTTAACATTTCAGAGAAACCAAGAGAGTAAATTCCTCCAGCACGTTCACGTAGATTAAGTCTTAAGCGTTGGCTGATCACCGTATCGAGTAAATTTAGCGCTAATACTTGTTGCTGTGACCATTGAGCAGGCGCTGCATATTGAATGCTAATCATGCTCTTATCACTACTTGCAATAGGATATGTTTTGCTAAACGAGGTGAGTTTAGGATTAATAGCGGGATCTGCCCAAAATAAGCGTTGCTCTGAACGTGTTGGCAGACTCGCAATCCAGCGCTCAATTAACGGTTTAACTTGATTAAGGTTCACGGGACCACTGATAACTAACGTCATATCAGCAGGTTGCCCTAAAATCATTTGGTTGGTTTGCTGTAATTGTTGGGCAGTAAACTGCTTCCAAGCACCTTGAGGAGAAACCACTAAACGATCGCCATTTTGATAACTTTCTTTATTGATATTATCTAAGAACGTGCGTTCAACAGGCGTTTTTGAAATGCCTAATGCCATCGCTTGTTTTTGTTGCTCTAATTTCTCGCCATTAAATTGCGGTGACGTGATTTTTAAGTGCATTAACGTGAGTAAAGTTTCCAATTCATCAATGGGCGCTTCACCACGGAAACCGTGGAATAATAGTTCACTGTAAGGGCGTAAACTAATTTGGTGTTGTTTGGTAAATAACGTTAATTCGCGAGCGTTATAATGACCATATCCACTGACTTCAGGTAATTTTAATGCCCATTGCACCATGCCTAAGCTTTGATTGGTTTCAAGGGATGAACCACCCGGAATACGCAGTGAAACTTGAATATTATCTTTAAGATAACTGTCATTTTTCACAATCACTTTTACGTTATTGCTCAGTGTCCACTCTTGTGTTTTTTCAATCGGCAGTGATTGCGTTGAAACAATGGAGCCTGTTTGTTCAGGTTTGATATCTAACACAACGGCTTGTGTTTTTAACGTAAATGCACCTGGATTTGATTGTCTAATTTCTTGCCAGCGTTGTGCTGCTTTAGTTGCACTAAATACATTGGCATCACTATCAGGGCCAATAACCGCCACTCGTGGTGATGCTTGTTTTAGGTATTGAGCAAAATAGTGTTCAAGTGTTTCAGGTGTCACTTTATTGATGAGTTGATAGCTTAAATTTAATGCCTGTTTTTTTGTTTGAATTGGCATCTCCAATTCGATCGCGGTGGTAATTTGATTGGCTAAATAATCGTGCTCGTAACGTTCTTCGCCCGCTGCTTGTTGACTTAGACGCTTTAACAACGCATTTCGAGCATTATCTAATTCTTCTTGAGTTACCGGAACAGAGGCTAGGCGTTGAACTTCGGTAAATAAGATATCTAATGCGCCTTGGTAATCATTACCTTTAGGGTGCGCAATCATCAATTGCTGTGAGCGGCGAGAGTCTAACATTGCGCCTTGCGCATTAGCGCTAATGGACGCAATCAAGCCATTATCGACGATAGTTGAGAAGCGTTGATTTAAAATCGATAGCCATAATGAATCCATTAGGTCTTCATATTGACCTTGGCGGCTATTTAAAGGTGCAGGCAAAGTACGTTGCAAGGTAAATTGCAAAATACGTGAGCCTTGTTCTTTATCGAAAATAGTCTTAACGAGTAAATCTTTATGATCGATAAAGTTGTGCCAAGATGGGTCGTCAATCCCTTTGTTCTCGCTATTTTTAGCGTTAAACAGTTGTTTAATATCTGCGATTGCATCGCCTTGATTAAAGTTACCCACCAGCACTAAAGCCATTCTTTCTGGTTGATACCAAGCATCATAATAACGTTTCGCATCTTTTACATCGCCATATTTAACGATGTCTAAATCACCAATAGGATCACGATCCAGATAACGGCTACCGTAATAACGCAATTCTTCTAACTGGCGGTTAATTCGAAAACCAATCCCCTGACGTAAACGCCATTCTTCAACAATAACAGGGCGCTCTTTATCAAACTCAATAGGGTCAAATGTCATTTCAAATGCCCAATCTGATAAGATTTTTAGCCCTGTTTTAATTTGGATGGGATTTGCATTCGGCAATGACAATTTATAGGTAGTTGCATTTAAACTAGTTGCTGCATTAACGTGGCTACCTAATTTCATGCCTAGGCTTTCAAGTTGTTTAAAGCCCGTTGTACCCGGAAAGTGTGTGGTGCCTTTAAACGCCATATGTTCGGTAAAGTGTGAAAAACCAAGTTGCTTTTCATCTTCTTGCACAGAACCGCTTTTCACTAATAGACGCATTTCAACGCCAGTTTGTTGGCGTTGCAGTAAGTAGACGTCTAAACCATTATCTAATGTAAAATGGCGAACATCAGGGCGCAGAGATAGCGTATTTTTGTCATTTTGATTAGGGGTGCTTGCAGCACACCCTAAAAGTGAAAGACTGACTGAAACAATCAGTAAATTACGATACATATTCGGTAGCTCCAGCAGGTTGAGAGGAGGATACGGTAGAGGCTTTTAATGAAAGCACATTATCTGCAATCACATGTGTAAAGCGCTGGTGGCTGACTAAGGCAATACCCGCAGTTGGCAGATGTTGTTTTAGCAACTTCAACATGCTTAATGCATTTTGTTCATCAAGTGCTGATGTGGTTTCATCTAGTAAAATAAGCTCTGGTTTATTGAGTAATAAACGGGCAAAAATAAGGCGTTGTTGCTCACCACCTGATAGGCGTGTTGTCCAATCAGTTTCCAGTGAAAGTTGATTTTTTATTTTATCTAAGCCCACCAAATGAAGCGCTTCTTCGTACTCTTTGGCGGAGAATTGATTAGGCTGATAAGGATAAGCGAGCAAACTATCTAAACGCGCAAAAGGCAGATACATACGTTGTGGGATCCAACACACATTTGGTGAGCGTTGAATTTCCCCTTTGAAATAAGGCCAATGTCCACTTAATGCTCTAAGCAGTGTTGATTTACCTAAACCAGAACAACCTTCGATAACGGTTAATTCACCCGCTTTTACAGAGAAGTTAATATCTTGGATTAACAGGCTGTTATCTTGCATAAATAGAGAAAGATTGGCTTTCAACTTAATCTGTTTATCATTTAAATCAGTGACTTCTGGCTCATGATCGTGCTCTAAAAGCACCACGAAATTGTAAAGACGCGTCACCGTTGCTTGCCATGCAGCAATCTCTTTATAGGAGAAAATAAACCAGCTTAATGCACCCGCAACGCTAGAGAATGCTTGTCTCAACTGCATTAATCCCCCTAGCATTAATTCGCCAGCAAGGAATTTAGGTAAGGAAAAAATAATTGGCGCCATTGCAGTAGCTTGTTGGTAGCCCACAGTGAAGAATGCAAGATTTCTTTCGTAGCGGATAAGGTTATTCCAGTTATGAATAACCCCTAAAAAACGGCCCATTAATTCATTACGATCACTGATTTCACCACGTTGGCCTGCAATTGCATCGCCATGTTGTTTACGGGTGATGAGAGCAGCACGGTAATCAGCTTCTTTGCGCTGTTTATCCATATTAATTTTACGCAGTGGCGAACCAATAAACTGCGTAATAGTGATCCCAATAATGGTATACACAATACAAGCCCAGAACATATAGCCAGGAATTGTCCACTCGCTACCACCTAATGTGAAAGAGATAGCGCCAGACAGTGACCAAAGAATGGTGGCAAAAGAGATAAGCGTGAGTAACGAGTGCAAAAATGTCACGGTTAAACGCATTGTTGATTCGATCAGTAAACGAATATCTTCTGCAATACGCTGATCTGGGTTATCAGGCTCTTGAGAAGTGAGTCTTAACATATAGTGTTTACTGTTTTTTGATAACCAGCGATCAAGCACTTGTTCAGTCATGCCTTCTCGCCAGCGAATGACCATTTTTTGGCGTAAAAAATCGCCCATTACTACCACAGTAATTAATCCCGCAATAATAATGACAAATTGTTGAAGGAGCTTGTATAACGCTTGTCCGTCAAGTTGTTGTAATGCGTTATAGAAACTGCCATTCCATTCATTCATTTTGACGTTAAACCAAACCGATGACAGGGTTAAGGTTAATGAGACAATCAACAGAAACCAGCAGTAAAGGGCGGCACGCCGCCCCCAAAAAGGTGAAACTAAATAGAAAAATTGTTTTATTGTTTTCATTGCTTATTGGTCATATTTTTATTGTTTATCGACTAGGTTGCTCACATTAACTTCGTCAATTTATTAATAGTCGTAGCTGACTTGTAACCAGAATTGACGACCTGGTTCATAAGATTTGTAATCTTTATCTTGGTAAGTGAAGTAGTCAGCCACATTTTTGGTGTTAAGGACATTATTCACTTCAACAGAAATACCGACACCATAAGCAAATTCAGGTTTCCAACCCAGTTTGGTATCCCAAGTAAAACGACTACTGTAATTACGTTTTTTGTATTCAAATAATGGACCATATTCACTTGGTTTTGGCGCGCCATTATTGACTTTTTCTGCTTGTGAACGAGCACCATTCCATTGAAGTCGGTTATACCAAGTAATATCCCAATCATCCCAAACACTGGTGAGTTCAGCCGTGACTTTTAATGGTGAGTTAAAATTGCCAGAAGGTAAGTCTTTGGCATTGATGATTTTTCCGTCATACCAAACTTTGTCATAGTTCATTCCTTGTGAACTAGGATCGAAATTGGCGTAACCAGAATCTTTAGGGGTATTGGTTTTGCTTTTCTGCCAACTAATAGAAGCATTAAAAACATGATCTGCTTGGGCTAATTCCCAAGGCTGACTGTTTTTCACTGAAAGCGTTAAGGTATCGTGAGTGCTGCGACCATTATTATTGAAGTGACGAATTCTTATTTTGTCTTTGTCATTCGGGTATTTTGTATCACTACGGACTTCGTCACGACCTTCACGATGAACGTATTGCAGACGCCAAGTTGTAGACACAATTTCTTGTTGTAAACCTAACGTAATTTCATCGTTATACGGTGTTTTGAGAGAATCAACACCTTCAAAGTCGGTACGGTTTTCCCAATCATTTGGATTGTTGTTATCACAAGAGAAATAGCAGTGCTGTAAGCCTGCATTTTGTGCGCCATACAGTGCGTAAGTCAGCATGGAACGACCGTAATAACGGTTTACACCACCAATAATTAAGGTATCACCTGTTCCCCAAAGATCATAAGTTCCGCTTAAACGTGGAGAAATATTATTTTTTTGAACAAAATCATCACGATCTAAACGGAT
Source organism: Proteus sp. PR00224 (assembly GCF_016238105.1). Taxonomy (NCBI): domain Bacteria; kingdom Pseudomonadati; phylum Pseudomonadota; class Gammaproteobacteria; order Enterobacterales; family Morganellaceae; genus Proteus; species Proteus sp. PR00224. The sequence goes on from NZ_JAEHQU010000003.1 coordinate 164,553, forward strand.
ACCAGGACGTAATGTGAGGCGTTTATATTGGATATTATCGTCGAGATAAATAGCGTAGTTAGTATACGAAGCATCATATGTGCCCGCTAAGAAACGCGTTGTTTGCTGCAATGAACCCATCCACTGATTATCCCATGTGGAACCTGTATAGGTGTAGTTGTAATAGGTTTTGTCGCGGATATAAGAGCCTTTAGTTCGGCTAATCTCAAATCCTGTCGTTGGCTGGTGACTCACGGCACCCCATTCAACAGGGTTAAATCGCATAATACTTTTTGCGTTATAGGTTTCTTGTCTACTTTTCAGATCACCTTGACCACCACTGCTAACCTGCTGTGGGTTTTGCCAATCGGTATAATCTTTAATGGTGATAAAGTAGTCTTGATCATTAGTACGCTTATCTTCAAGGTTTTGATAACCCGCCGTTAATTCCAATGAACCAAGATCAAGTTGGTGTTTATAAAGTGCGGTAAAACTTAAACCATTATGTTCGTTGTCATAGCCTGAGTTATAGACAGAACCTGAGAATAAATAACTATTATAACGTGCAATATTGCTCGATAAATCAAGAGATTGTTTCTCTGAGATATCCCATGAATATTTAATAAAATAGTTATCTGATGTTCGAGTTTGATCTTTATAATGAGGCGTTTGCTCAACTTGTTCTAACTGACCATCTGGAGTCAGAATAATTCCGCCTTCTGCACTTATCATCATCGGGATCGTTGATTCACGACGAGATGCAGAGAAAATAAGTCCGGTGTTGTCTGTTAAGCCTGTTTCAAACCAACCACCAAAGTTTTGTTTATCGTATTTTTTCTGGAATCGAGCGGGATTACTAAAATCGTTATTTGCGGTATCAAAATTTAGTTTTGGATCGGTGAAAATATTGTTCCAGCTTGAACGTGTTGTACGATAATAGGCGTTGGCGTGTGTTTCACCAGACCAACGACGACTTTGTACTTCAACCGTTCCCCCCGTAAATCCGCCGAATTCGACAGGAATATTGTTATCGTAAACTGCGACGCTATCAATTAAGCGACTATCAAGGTACATCCCTTGTTCATCACTACTAATGCGTGTGTTGGTTTCACCTAAACCTGAATTAGCAGGGTCAAAATCGTTGTTAAAACTGACACCGTCAAGTTTGTAAGAGTTTTGATAACTACTAGAGCCGTGAATAGAGATACGCGAAGGTTTAATTTCACCCTGATTCATTGAGGTGCTGTCGTTATTGGAAAATTGAACAGCAGGGTTACTTTTTAGTAAGTCAGTAACGTTTCCATCACCTGTATTACGCTGTTTTATCTCTTCTGAGGTGATGTATTGTGGGGCTGAAACCACATCAGTAGCTGGATGATATGTACTACCGACACCGGTTACTTTAACTTCAGGAATAACGATCGCGTTGGCAGTTGCAAGGGGGCGAATAACAAACCCACTGCCTTGTGGAATAATTTCTAATCCACTCCCGATTAAGACTTTTTGTAATGCAGTTTGGGTTTCAAATTGACCTGAAAGTGCTGGAGCACGTAGGTTTTTAACCGAATTTGCATCAAATAAAATTTGTACTTGTCCTTGTTTTGCAATGGCACTTAATGAATCAGCTAAAGACTGCTCTGGTAAAGCCACTGAAACTGTAGATGCATAAGCGCAAGGTGCGGCAATAGTGGTACTTATTAGCAATGCTAGTAAAGACCTCTTAAGGGTCCTTTTTTTGTTATTCATTCTCATTTCACCAATCCCATTCACTAACTTAATAATTGTTGTTACTAGGGAAGAGGGTGAAATGAGAATTATCCTCACCTGTAAAAAAGAATATTTTTCATATTTCTTTTTACTTATTGATAATTAAAGCATTATTTTTATCAGTAAAAACAACATTAACCGGCAATATCAGTGGAATTGCGGTAATAAAGTCTTTGGCATCATTTATGTTAGCGATCCCTGAGACTTTCATTTTGGCGATTTCGGGGGAGGAAATTTGAATATTGATATCAAGATAAGGTTTGAGCTTGGTTATCACTTCATTCAATGGGCGCTCAAAGAAATGCAGTTGACCAAAACGCCAACTTCCCACGGAATCAATATTGACCGAAGAGATAACAAAGCTATCGCTGGCTAATTTGCTTGTAGCCTGAGAGCCTGCGTACAAATAGGCTGGCGAAGATTTCGGTGTTGCTTTTACTTCAACGATCCCTTCATGGACAGCAACGTTAATTTGATTGTTATCATAGCGACTAACTTCAAATTCAGTGCCAACTACTTTAATTAATCGGGTATCAGCATGCACATAGAAAGGGCGATACGGATTTGATTTTACCTTGAAATAGGCTTGTCCTTTATCCAACCATAAACGCCTTTCTTCTTGCACATAAGCCACTCTTACCTGTGTATTTCTGTCTAAATAGACTTTAGAGCCATCAGCTAAGGTCATTTCTTTCGGTAAATCGCTGGTTGCAAGCGTCATATTATCCATCAGTAATGCAGGTAAATGACTATAAGGAAGATATAAAACGGTGAGTAAACAAAGAGTAGCCGTGGTGTGGATCATTGGGCGCCAAAAAGAGCGTTTTTTCTTTTCAACGGTGGCGATTGTTGGTCGTGGTAATGCATCGCATTGACGCCAGATCCCAGCAATATCTTGATACGCTTGCCGATTTACATCATTTTCTATCCACACTTTAAACGCTTGACGTTGCTGAGGTGTCATCCTTTGGCTATATTGTCGGGTGAACCAAAGGGCTGCTTGCTCATCAGTCGATCCATTGAGTAATTCATCATTAGTCTCCAAAAAAAGGGAGTCTAGCTCCTCATCTGTGTGAGGTTTTATTTCCGGTATATTTTTTTCCGGCTTACTCATCATTCGAGCATTTCTCCTGTCCTGCATCGACATATCTTTTGCAATGTAATAGGGCAGCGGCAATATGTTTTTCCACCATACTGATTGAGATTTCCATTTGCTCTGCAATTTCGCTTTGTGATAGTCCATCAAAACGATAAAGAACAAATGCTTCTCGACGGCGTGGAGGTAATGTTTCAATTGCTTCGCTAAGTAGATCTAAACGCTGTTGATGCTCAACGACATACCCCGGATCAAGCTCCGTGGTATAACTTTGAGCGGCGTCATCTAATTCACAATCATCCTGATAGATATCTTTTTGCTTTTGATTTTTTCTCCAATGGTCAATCAAAACGTGGTTCGCTATTTTAAACAGAAAAGCACGCTGTTCTTGCACAGGTGTTTGTTCTTTTCTGTTTAGCCATAGTGTAAACACATCTTGAGACAAATCATCTGCATCATGGTAATTACCCGTACGTTTGTGGAAAAAACGCACAAGTTGTCCATAGGTTGATTGATAGGCACAACTAATTTTTTGTGCCAATGATTTATCGCTAGCCATAATCTCTGGTGTCTAAAAAAGAGTGAAATAATAAGCTCTTACTGCTTCTCATGCGAACAAGTTATGATAATTATCAAGCTAATTTTTTATTGTATTATTAATAATAAGCAATATCATTTGTGTTTGTATTATGCCTATAATTCACAAGAAAGAAAATCAGAGGCAAGAATTATGAGTAGTATGTCGGCGACTTTTTCACGCCGTGGATCATTTTCTATTGGTGGATTAACCGCCAGTATTTTATTTCATGCAACGTTAGCTGTTGTCGCTATTGGCTGGATAACATCTAAAGATGAACGCCATGGTGTTTTACCACCAGCGATGACAATGGATCTTGGTATCTATCAATTAGCACAGGCAGAAACAAAAGAAGTTCCTGTTGGGCCTGAAAAAGTGATGTCTGTTCCTGAACCCGCAGAGGTAGAGCCAGAACCTATCAAAGAAGTGTTAGATTTACCTAAAATGCCTGTAGTAGAACAAGGTACTTATGAGCGTATTCCAGAAAAGCCAAAAGTAAAACCAGTGGTGAAACCAAAACCTGTTGCGGTGAAAGTACCTGATGATCTTCCTGTCTCAGAAGCACCATCAGATGTAACAAGCGCACCTATTTCTGGTTCTAATACAAGTAGTAGTGCTCAATTTAATAGTTTATCTACTTCTTCTGTGAGTGGGCAAATGGGCTGGGAAAGCTTAGTTCATAGCCATATTAATGCCTATAAACGCTACCCACGCACAGCATTGCGCTTTAAAGCAACGGGCGTGACACAAGTTTCTATTGTGTTAAATGCAAAAGGTGAGTTATTAGACGCGAAAGTAGAAACATCATCAGGTAATCGTATTCTTGATAGAGAAGCGTTAAATACGATTAAACGTGCTTCGCCATTTCCAGCGCCTGAAAGCTATCGTTTAGTAAATGGTAATATTTCATTTACTGCGCCTTTAACGTTTGATTATAGGCAAGAGAGCTAAGTTATTATTTATAATTATTTACTACATAATAAACTAACTATTAAAAATAAATAATTTAAAGAAACAGAAACTAAAAAACCACCGTAAGGTGGTTTTCTAGTTTTAATCTTTGTGTTCGTCGGCATCGCAATTTTTCAGCGTCGCGGGGAAGATTGCCGGCTCTTTTATCCCCACCAACGAAACAAGAGTATCATAGTGAAAATATAACATCAATATAATTATTCAATAGAGTTTTTGTATAATAAAATCTCATTATCAATTTCATCAATATGTGAAGCGTGACTTCCATTTGTATACATATACATCTCTTTTAAGAGCAGTAAATTATTTTTCAAATGATATATCTCTGATTCTAATTTATTATTCTTTATTTTTAAATCCTCTAATTCTGAATATAATTTATTTTTTGATATTGATGATAATAATCCTTTGTCTAATAACTTTCGATCGTTACGGCAAATAGATGCTCGATAATCCTCATGTCTATAGTATCTTTTACGAGTGTTTAATTTAAATAAAGGAGGAAGTATTCGCGTTACACAAATAGTTTGGATCATATCACATAAAGCATAAGTTTCTTTTTTAGCAAGATCACCAATGTTTTTTATTGATTCATCTGATAATTTAAAAATAGAGGAATTAACGGCTAAGTCATGAGGCTTTTTTGATGTGAGTGGAATGACTTTAACTCCTCTGTCATCTGCTTTTACGACAATCGCAGGCCTTCTCTTATGCATTTCACCCTGTTGAATATTATCAGGATAGCGTTTATTTGTTTTTATACTGGCATCCAAAGTGACACATGAGAAGATATGTCCAAATTCAACAATAATAATTTTACCAAGATATAATATTGATTTAGCACTTTTATAATTTTTATTTTTTAATGTTTGAGATAAATAAATATCATCTGAAACATTTCTTGGAGATAGCCAAATATTTATAATAATATTGTTCTCAGATAGAGTTTGAATTTTTGAACTTTTTATTTCCCATCTGTGTTCTTTTCTACCGATAAATGATTTTGTGATAAAAACAGGATAGAAATTTTCTTTATCAATGTTATCTCTAAATAGTGGAGTGATAATTTCATTTATACCATTTAGAATAACATGACCTAATAATATTTCAGTCCGATAATTATAAAATTCAAAATAATTAATTCTTATCATAATATAATCCGTTAAGTAATAGTGAGGTATATCTGTGTTTTCGGGATTATTTTAGATTAATGTGACTTTATTTTTTCTATTTTAAACTTTAAATATATTTATTAAATTTCAAACTAATTAAATATAAAAAAGCAGAGAATAATCTCTGCTTTTATTTTTAGTCGTAAGGAAAATAATTAAAACTATTTTGTCATACGTTTGTATTTCATGCGACGAGGCTGAATAGCGTCGTTGCCTAATGTACGTTTTTTGTATTCTTCATATTCAGTAAAGTTACCTTCGAAGAATTCCACTTTTCCTTCATCTTGATAATCGATGATATGCGTGGCAATACGGTCAAGGAACCAGCGGTCATGCGAGATAACCATTGCACAACCAGGGAACTCTAATAGGGCGTTTTCTAATGCACGTAAAGTTTCAACGTCGAGGTCGTTAGTTGGTTCATCGAGCAGCAACATGTTACCGCCAACTTGTAGCAGCTTCGCAAGGTGTAAACGACCACGCTCACCACCAGAAAGTTCGCCAACACGTTTACCTTGGTCAATACCTTTAAAGTTAAAACGACCAACATAGGCACGGCTTGGGATCTCAAAGTTGCCAATACGCATAATGTCTTGACCACCTGAAACTTCTTCCCAAACAGTTTTACTGTCGTCCATGCTGTCGCGGAACTGATCAACAGACGCCAGTTTAACAGTATCACCTAAAGTGAGTGTACCTGAGTCTGGTTGTTCTTGACCCGAGATCATACGAAATAGTGTTGATTTACCTGCACCGTTAGGGCCGATAATACCGACAATCGCCCCTTTAGGAATAGAGAAGCTTAAATCATCAATCAGAACGCGATCACCATAAGATTTTGTTAGATTATTAATTTCTAACACTTTATCCCCTAAACGTGGTCCAGGTGGAATAAAGAGTTCACTGGTCTCATTACGTTTTTGATAATCAACGCTGTTAAGTTCTTCAAAGCGAGCAAGACGTGCCTTGCCTTTTGCTTGGCGACCTTTAGGATTTTGGCGGATCCACTCAAGTTCTTTCTGAATAGATTTATGACGAGCCGCTTCAGTTGCCGCTTCTTGCTCAAGACGAGCGTCTTTTTGCTCTAACCATGAAGAGTAGTTACCTTCCCATGGAATACCTTCACCACGGTCAAGTTCTAAGATCCAACCCGCTACGTTATCAAGGAAGTAACGGTCGTGGGTGATCGCCACAACAGTACCTTCATAATCATGTAAGAAGCGCTCTAACCAAGCCACAGATTCTGCATCCAAGTGGTTAGTTGGTTCATCTAATAACAGCATATCTGGTTTTTCTAACAGGAGACGACAGATAGCAACACGGCGACGTTCACCCCCTGAAAGTTTCTCAATTTTTGCGTCCCATTCAGGTAAACGTAGCGCTTCTGCTGCACGCTCTAATTGATTTTCAAGGTTATGGCCATCATGAGATTGAATAATCGCTTCTAACTGACCTTGTTCTTTTGCTAATTTATCGAAATCAGCATCAGGATCGGCATAAGCCGCATAAACTTCATCAAGGCGGTTTAATGCGTTTTTCAGTTCGCTGACGGCTTCTTCAACGGCTTCACGTACTGTATGTTCTGGGTTTAATTTTGGTTCTTGTGGTAAGTAACCAATTTTAATACCTGGTTGTGGACGTGCTTCACCTTCGATATCAGTATCAATACCTGCCATGATGCGTAGTAATGTTGATTTACCAGCACCATTAAGACCAAGCACACCAATTTTCGCGCCCGGGAAGAAGCTGAGTGAAATGTTTTTAAGGATATGTCGCTTAGGTGGGACAATTTTCCCGACACGCAACATACTATAAACGTATTGAGCCACTATAATTACCCTTTGATTATAAAAGAGATTTTATCTGAGGTGCCACTTTTTGCGCTAAAAACAAATTTTTTGTGATTAAGTCGCGTGTTTATGGTACCAAAATGAACAATAGCAAAGTCAATGCCAGTATTTTGCCAAAGACCCGAAAATGATGAAAGTCGCCAGTATACCCGATTTATAAAAGAAAACCTTAGTCAAAAGAGAGGTTTTTATCCACCTTTCGTACTTCCTCTGAAAGTAAAGAAAATTTCTCTTAAAGAGGGGAACTTACATTGTTAATGATTATCATATTAGCTAATGTATTCACTCTTTGGTGGTTCTATTTGAGGTGGGAGAAATAACGTGGTGAAGCAAAAGTGGTCGTTAGCATTGGCAATTGGGGCATTGTGTTTTTCTACATGGGTGCAAGCAGATTCATTAAGTGAACAACGTGCCCGTTATCAAGAAATTAAGTCAGCATGGGATCTGAAAAAAACAGATGAAGTAGAAAAACTACTACCTACATTACAAAACTATCCACTTTATCCTTATCTGGAATACCGTCAAATTACGGATAATCTTGATATTATTGCGCCAGCAGTGGTTACTGAATTTGTTGCTAAATATCCCACATTACCACCAGCAAAAGCGCTTCCTTCACTGTTTGTGAATGAATTGGCTAAACGCCAAGAGTGGCAGAACTTACTGACTTTTAGCCCCAATCCACCAAATCCTAAAGCTGCAAGATGTAATTATTATTATGCAAAATGGGCAACAGGTGATATTCAAACGGCATGGGTAGGGGCTAAAGAAGCATGGCTTAATGGCACATCAATGCCATCAAGTTGTGATTCACTTTTTGATGAATGGCAAAAAGCTAATCAATTAACACCCGAGTTGGTGTTAGAACGCATTAATTTAGCGGTTAAAAATGGTAATACGGCGCTTGCTGCTTACTTGGCTCGACGTCTCCCTGAAAATTATCAAACCATTAGTGATGCCTTGGTTGAATTGCAAGACTATCCCAATTTAGTTGGACGCTATGCAACCACTCTTTCACCGACAGATTTCACACGTTCAATCATACAATCTGCATTTTCACGTTGGGCAAGAAAAGACGCAGATGCAGCAAGAGCACAACTGGACAATATCGCGCATGCACAAAAAATGACAGCCAGTGAGCGCCAGTTAATGCGTGATACTGTGGCGTGGCAATATATGCCTTATGCGACACCAGAGCAGGTAAAATGGCGTGATAGCGTTATTCAAGATACAGCATCAGATACATTGCGTGAGCGCCGTGTACGCCTAGCATTAAGCCAAAACCAACCTGCTGAATTGGCATTGTGGTTAGAAAGGCTCTCTCCGGAAAGTAAAAATAAGGAAGAGTGGCGTTATTGGCGAGCAATGGTGTTGCAATCACAAGGTAAAAACAGTGAAGCACAAGCTATTTTAGAAGCGCTAACACAAAATCGTGGTTTTTACCCAATGGTTGCAGCTGCCAAATTAGGTAAGCCTTATGTGATGGTGATAGATAAAGCCCCAAGTGTTTCATCAAACATCCCTAATCAGCCAGAAATACAGCGTGTTCGTGAATTGATGTATTGGCAGATGGATAACTTAGCGCGATCAGAGTGGGCAAACTATGTTGCTTCACAGCCAGCGCAAATACAGTCTGAATTAGCGCGTTATGCGTATGAGCAAAAATGGGCTGATTTAGCGGTGCAAGCCACGATCACAGGGAAAATGTGGGATCATCTAGAAGAACGCTTCCCTCTTGCTTGGAAAAATGAGTTTGAGCAATATACGAAAGATAAATCGATCGACCGCAATTATGCGATGGCGATTGCTCGCCAAGAAAGTGCGTGGAATCCTCAAGCCCGTTCTTCAGCGGGTGCAACAGGTTTAATGCAGGTTATGCCAAAAACAGCAGAGTTTACGGTAAAACAAGCGGGGATTACGGGATATACAAGTAGTGCGCAATTGACAAATCCTGTGAAGAATATTGAGATTGGTACCGCTTATCTTGATTCTGTCTATCAGCGTTTTAACCAAAACCGTATTTTAGCAAGTGCTGCGTACAATGCGGGGCCTGCGCGTGTTGATCGTTGGTTATCTGATGCAAATGGTCAATTAGATGCAATTGCTTTTGTTGAAAGTATTCCTTTTGCTGAAACTCGTGGTTATGTGAAAAACGTACTCTCTTTTGCTGTTTTCTATAGCTATTTTGCGGGCGAACAGCAGCCAGTACTGACTGAAAATGAGTGGAATAGCCGATATTAAAGGATAAAAAAAGGATTTATTGTTGGAGCCTCTTTGTACATTAGCAAAGTATGATATAGTTTGTACTAGTTAATGAGTGTGGCAAAAAGAGGTTCCCACGATGCAAGATCCTGCATTATCACCTGAAGAGAATGAGCACTGGCTAAGATTTGTAGAGTTATTACAACATGCTTTTGAGCAAGATGTGCAATTTCCTATTTTACAACTTTTAATGACACCTGATGAACGTAGTGCTTTGGCAACTCGAGTTCGCATTGTGCAAGAGTTAATGCGAGGGGATTTAAGTCAGCGTGAGTTAAAAGAAGAGTTAGGCGTTGGCATTGCCACCATCACTAGAGGCTCTAATAGTTTAAAAACAGCGCCACATGATGTGAAATTATGGCTTGAAAAAGAGCTAATGACGAAAAAATAGTCGTGTTGTTACTCTCTAGACTAGAATAATAAAAAGCCATTTAATTATTTGATTAAATGGCTTTTTTTGTTTCTTTTTTATCTAACAGCAAACTTATCTAGAAGCTGGGTTATCTAAAAAAACGCATTAGATTAATTATTAATCTTCTTTTTGATTGAGTTCTTTATAGATATCATGAGTGACTGGTACTAATGCCAGCACTAATGCTTGTTGATACACAGAAGTACGACTGAGTAGGCCATCAGTAAAATAACCAATCGCACCGCCACGCTGTTTAATGTTGTCAATTTTTGTTAAGAAAGCCATTTCATCGCCAAGCTCACGACCTTCACGGATCCCTTTTAAGATCTGTTCTGGTAGCATAAGGCTTGCTGAGCGTGATTCTCCACGAATTTGACCATGTTCGACAACAATCCAAGCAAAGGTCATATCATCTTCTATACCGGCTTCGACGCCAACCCAAAAATCAGCTTCAGGGCGAACTTGACGAGCCGCCATCACACGTTGACGTGCGCCAGTTCTCGTTTCTGTATTTCCGATAGGTTGCTGTGGAACACGACTATCGACATTAATATCTTCAATATCAAAGGTATCTTTACCGAATACTTGCTCAAAGGCGAGTTTTATCGCGTTGATTTTTGCTGGATTCGTAGTGGCTGCAATGACATGATACATAATGAATTAATCATCCTTTGAAAAATTAGAGCAGTATAACGGAAAAAATGTATGTTACAGGTCTATCTTGTTCGCCACGGTGAAACTGAATGGAACGTGGCGAGACGTATTCAAGGGCAATCTGATAGCCCACTAACAGCAAATGGTGTGCGTCAAGCACAGCAAGTTGCTGAAAAAGTAAAATCAGCAGGCATTACCCACATTATCTCAAGCGATCTTGGCCGTACTCGTCAAACGGCAGAAATCATTGCACAAGCTTGTGGCTGTGAAGTGATAACTGACCCACGTTTACGTGAACTCAATATGGGCGTTCTTGAACAACGAGAGATCGCAACATTAAAGACACAAGAAGAGGCTTGGCGCAAGAGTTTGATTGATGGTACACCTGATGGACGAATTCCCCAAGGAGAATCAATGGCAGAATTAGCAAGTCGTATGCAGGCTGCGCTAAATCAATGTCTTGATTTACCCGCAAATAGCCGCCCACTCTTAGTCAGTCATGGTATTGCTTTAGGGTGCTTACTGAGTACGGTATTAGGATTACCTGCATATGCAGAACGCCGTTTAAGACTACGTAATTGCTCAATTTCACGCGTTGATTATCAAAATAGCCCTTGGCTTGCTAATGGTTGGGTGATTGAAACAGCGGGTGATGTGAGTCATCTTACTGATACTGCATTAGATGAAGTTCAGCGCTAAAAAATAAAAGCTCTCTTTCTCATATTACAAAGAGAGCTTTTTCTTATGCGGTTACATCTTCGCGTTTAATTGGAATGTAATATTCAAAACGTTCGATATGATCTTGTGGCTCAGTCACCATCTCATTGCTGTAACTCACATTTTTAAGATAGTATTTTTCAACGTCATAGCCTTTACGGCGCGTTAATCCCATATTAGGTAAGCAGACACCATAAATTAGGAATAAAAATTCCTGCATTGCACCACGTTTTGCCTCACCTTCAAAATCAAAGCGAATGTAATCACCGCCAGCAAGAGAGACTTCATTTGCTGCATCATCATCGATAAACGTTGCATAATCTGGCTCAACGGCAGTTGTGTAAAGCACACGTTGTTCGTCTTCATGCTCATCGCTATGTTGTGCGTGGTGAAGCCCATAAACTTGATGAGGGACAGCGCTTATCTTGCTCATGTAGTAACGCCAGAAGGTTTGGCGCATGTTAGAGCAGGCTTCAGCCCATTGCTCAAGGGTGTGGCTACAAGTTTGCTCAATACCAATTAATTTCTTCTCAGATAGCGTTACAAATTCCCATTTAGGTAAATTTTGAGGATCTAAGGTAATTGGTGGACAAATTCCTACCGCACACCATTCATCAGTACGACGATAAAGTGCGGGTGTTCTATCAAATTGCTTTTTAAAAGCGCGGGTAAAAGTCTGTTGAGAATCAAAACGATATTGCAAAGCAATGTCTAAAATAGGGCGGCTCGTTAAACGTAATGCAACGGCTGCACGAGATAGACGCCTTGAACGAATATAAGAACCAATCGCTTGTCCTGTAACTTCTTTAAACATGCGTTGTAGATGCCACTTGGAGTAACCCGCTTTGGTTGCGACATTATCGAGGGATAATGGCTTGTCTAGGTTATTATCAAGCCAAGCGAGCAAATCACGTATGATGTTGGTTTGATCCATACATCTCCCTTAGTCATATTCGTTTGTTTATTGCAGTAGAAGTAGATGGTAAAGAGCCTGAACATCTATAACAAGTTATATTGTTAGACAATCGTAAAATATAGTCTTTTTCATCGACTAATGTACACAAATTCTTCTATCAGTTAGTAATAGATTGTTTTATTCTAGACAAAACTATTTTCTCATCTTTTCAATGGAACTAGGTAAATATGTTAAATTTCAAAAAGATGCTAGCAATATCTATATTACTCCCTTTTTCTTTGATGGCAAAAGCAGAAGAAATTGGCTACGTGGATACGGTATTTAAGTTTTTTGGCGCTAACCATAAAATTGTGATTGAAGCATTTGATGATCCTGAAGTTAAAAATGTCACATGTTATTTAAGCCGAGCAAAAACTGGGGGCATTTCAGGGAGTTTAGGTCTTGCTGAAGATACTGCTGATGCGGCTATCTCTTGCCAGCAAGTAGGGCCTATTGAACTAAGCGAAAAGGTTATTAAAGGGAAAAATAATGGTGATGTTGTTTTCCAGAAAAGAACATCATTAGTATTTAAAAAGCTTCAAGTTGTACGTTTTTACGATAAACAGCGCCATGCTTTAGTTTATCTGACTTACTCTGATAAAGTCATTGATGGTTCGCCAAAAAATGCGATTAGTGCAGTACCTATTATGCCGTGGAAAGAGTGATTTTTATTTACTAGAGAAATTAATGGTTAATAAAATTAATACGAATAAGGTTTAAAATTTTTTTAAAAAAGAAGTTATATTTTTTATCAAAATAGTTGCTGAGATCAATTTTCACTATTTGTGATTTTATTAATCCTTCTTTAGATAAAAGAAACCCCCGAATGGTAATTCGGGGGTTTTTGTTAAGAAAGTGTTTGAGATAGAATCAAAATCACTCGTCTAAATCACCACAGAAGCGATAACCTTCACCATGAATTGTTGCAATGATTTCTGGTGTATCTGGTGTTGACTCAAAATGCTTACGAATACGACGGATAGTTACGTCAACCGTACGATCATGAGGTTTCAGTTCACGGCCTGTCATTTTCTTCAGTAATTCTGCACGAGTTTGGATTTTTCCTGGATTCTCGCAGAAATGTAGCATCGCACGAAATTCACTGCGTGGTAATTTATATTGTTCACCAGCAGGGCTGATTAGTGAGCGACTGTTAATATCAAGCTCCCAACCATTGAATTTATAGCTTTCCACTAAACGGCGTTCTTCTGTGCCATTAACTAAATTCATGGTACGTGACAGTAAGTTACGTGCACGAATCGTTAATTCACGAGGGTTAAATGGTTTAGTAATGTAATCATCGGCACCAATTTCTAGGCCTAAGATTTTATCAACTTCATTATCACGACCGGTCAGGAACATTAATGCAACACTTGCCTGTTCACGTAATTCACGAGCAAGTAACAGCCCGTTTTTACCAGGAAGGTTAATGTCCATAATGACCAGATTAATATCATGATCAGATAGAACATTGTGCATTTCGTTGCCATCAGTGGCTTCGTGTACGATATACCCTTCAGCTTCGAATATGCTTTTCAGGGTATTACGAGTAACAACTTCGTCTTCAACAATCAGAATGTGCGGGGTTTGCATATTTGCTACCTAAAATTACCAAAAATAGAAAAAGGAAATCTGTGTTTAACTTCTGTGTGCGCTTGTGTGGTTATTCATTTTTGTTATTAGCACGTAAAAACTAGACCCAGATTGAAATTCGATAAATAACCATCACGTTATTACAAAACTTGCAATTTTAATCGACAATGAACGCTAAAATCAGAATGCAAAACGCCCATAGTCTATTAACAGCAATATAACACCAGTTGTATTAAATACCATCTAAAAAGCTAACTTTTGTTGACACATATCAAAATCAAGATAACAGCTTAACCTTGATTTCAATAGTTAACTATATAATTTGATTTATGTAATGTAAAAGAAAAATATATGTTAAATATAGTGGGGGTTTATTTTTTTTCCAGTTTTGTTACACAATTTAAAGTAGCATAAAATACCTTATTCCTAATAAAAGTACAAATCCCCAAATAACTCTAAAATAGTAGCTTTATTTTCTTTGTTTATCCCTTTGTGATAGCAATATCTATACTACAATAGGAGTAAGGATCGAATAAATTTTATTTAAGTTGAGTTTATTTTTTGGTGCAAAAAAAGAAAAAATTTGACATCTCTCTCGCTTTGCTTTAACCAGTATATAGTCAAACTAAATTTGAGACAGACAGGATAGTTATGCGTATTTACAGCCCAGCTAAAATGACAATTATTACCACCACCACCGGAATCTTATATTGCGGGGCGGGCTGTCGCATATAAAAAACGAAAATCGAAAAAGCCCGCATTGAGAAATGCGGGTTTTTTTTTGGGTGAAAAATCAGGAGAGCTGTATGCGAGTGTTAAAATTTGGGGGAACTTCAGTTGCCAACGCAGAGCGTGTGCTGAATGTTGCTGATATCGCTGAGAAAAAAAGAGAGCAAGGACAAGTCGCTCTTGTATTATCAGCACCAGCCAAGATAACTAACTACTTGGTTGCAATGATTGAAAAAACGGCAGAAGGCGAAGATCCTCTCACTCAAGTACGAGAAGCCGAGCAAATTTTTGCCAACTTATTACAAGGTTTAAGAGAAAAACAACCTGGTTTTGACTATGAGCGCTTAAAAGATAAAGTTGAGCGTGAATTTGCAGAGATCAAACATATTCTTCATGGGATCTCTTTATTAGGCCAATGTCCTGATAGCATCAATGCAGCGATGATTTGTCGTGGTGAAAAGCTCTCTATCGCTATAATGGGATCCGTTTTGCAGGCTCGTGGCTATAATGTCACTGTGATCGATCCGGTCAAAAATTTACTCGCACAAGGTCATTATTTAGAATCAACAGTTGATATTCCTGAGTCTACTCGCCGCATCTTAGAACTCAATATCGCAAAAGACGATATGATTTTAATGGCAGGTTTTACTGCGGGTAATGAAAAGAATGAACTCGTGGTATTAGGTCGTAATGGTTCAGACTACTCTGCTGCTGTGTTAGCCGCTTGCTTACGTGCAGAGTGTTGTGAAATTTGGACTGATGTTGACGGTGTTTATACTTGTGATCCTCGTTTAGTTCCTGATGCACGTCTGTTAAAAGGCATGTCTTATCAAGAAGCGATGGAACTCTCTTACTTCGGCGCTAAAGTACTTCATCCTCGCACTATTGCTCCAATCGCCCAATTCCAAATTCCTTGTTTAATAAAAAACACAGGCAACCCAGATGCGCCAGGTACATTAATTGGTGATGGTCAAAAAGATGATAGTACACCAGTTAAAGGGATCACCAACCTTAATAATATGGCGATGATCAACGTATCAGGCCCTGGTATGAAAGGTATGGTGGGGATGGCCGCTCGAGTGTTCTCTGTTATGTCAAGAGCGGGTATTTCTGTTGTTCTGATTACACAATCTTCTTCTGAATACAGCATCAGCTTTTGTGTACCGCAAAAAGAACTTATTAGAGCGCAAAAAGCCTTATCAGATGAATTTTATTTAGAATTAAAAGACGGTGTACTTGATCCATTAGATATCATGGAAAACGTCGCTATCATCTCCGTTGTAGGTGATGGTATGCGTACTTTAAAAGGGATCTCAGCGCGTTTCTTCTCTGCTTTAACCCGTGGCAATATCAATATCGTTGCGATTGCTCAAGGCTCTTCAGAGCGCTCTATTTCTGCCGTTATTGCGAATGATTCTGCAACTAACGCGGTGCGTTTATGCCATCAAATGCTTTTCAACACTAATCAAATTGTTGAAGTCTTTATTGTCGGTGTTGGTGGTGTTGGCAACGCATTAATTGAACAAATCCATCGCCAGCAAGCATGGTTGAAAAATAAGCATATCGATCTTCGTGTATGTGGTATTGCTAACTCAAGAGCCATGCTGACAGATATGCAAGGTATTGATTTAGATAATTGGCAACAAGAACTTAAAGAAGCCAAAGAGCCTTTTAGCTTTAGTCAGCTTATTCGTTTAGAAAAAGAGTACCACTTCTTAAATCCAGTGATCGTTGATTGCACATCAAACGAAGAAATTGCGCGACAATACGCAAATTTCTTACAAAATGGCTTTAACGTGGTTACACCAAACAAAAAAGCGAATACGCTGTCGATGGACTATTACTACCAAATTCGACAAGCAGCGGAAGCTTCACGCCGTAAGTTCTTGTATGACACTAACGTTGGCGCAGGTTTACCGGTTATTGAAAACTTACAAAACTTGCTCAATGCGGGCGATGAGTTAGTTCAATTTAATGGTATTCTTTCAGGCTCCTTGTCATACATTTTTGGTCAACTAGATGAAGGTAAAAGCTTATCTGAAGCGACTCTTTCAGCAAAAGATAAAGGTTTTACAGAGCCTGATCCTCGAGATGATCTTTCTGGTATGGATGTTGCGCGTAAACTGCTTATTTTAGCGCGTGAAGCGGGTTATAAATTAGAACTCAGTGATATCGATGTAGAGCCTGTGCTGCCTGTTTCATTTGATAGCTCAGGTGATGTAGCCAGCTTCTTAAACCGTTTACC
This sequence comes from Proteus sp. PR00224, assembly GCF_016238105.1. Taxonomy (NCBI): domain Bacteria; kingdom Pseudomonadati; phylum Pseudomonadota; class Gammaproteobacteria; order Enterobacterales; family Morganellaceae; genus Proteus; species Proteus sp. PR00224. The sequence goes on from NZ_JAEHQU010000003.1 coordinate 181,533, forward strand.
TCAAGTTGATGTTGAATTTGATGCAAAAGTCGAAGAAGCACAAAAAGCAGGTAAGGTATTACGTTATGTTGGCATCATCAATGAAGGAAAATGCCAAGTTAAGATAATGGCAGTTGATGCAAATGATCCTCTGTTTAAAGTGAAAAATGGTGAAAATGCTTTAGCCTTTTACACTCGCTACTATCAACCTATTCCATTGGTATTACGTGGATATGGTGCTGGTAATGATGTTACTGCTGCTGGGGTGTTTGCAGATGTATTACGTACCTTATCATGGAAATTGGGAGTTTAAGCGTGGTTAAAGTTTATGCACCGGCATCAATCGGCAACGTGAGTGTCGGATTTGATGTCCTTGGCGCGGCAGTTTCACCTATTGATGGGCAATTACTGGGTGATTGTGTCACCGTTGAAGCGGCTTCGGCATTTACACTTGAAAGTAAAGGGCACTTTGTTAGCAAATTACCTTCAGATCCTAAGCAAAACATTGTGTATCAATGTTGGCAGTTATTTTGTGAAAAATTAGGCAAAGAACTTTCTGTTGCAATGACGCTTGAGAAAAATATGCCAATTGGTTCTGGTTTAGGATCAAGTGCTTGTTCTGTTGTTGCGGCATTGGTTGCACTTAATGAATTTGCCCAAAAGCCTTTTGGTGAGAGACAATTGCTGCTGATGATGGGGGAGCTTGAAGGTCGTATTTCAGGTAGTGTGCACTATGATAATGTTGCACCTTGTTATTTAGGTGGGTTACAACTTATTTTGGAACAAAATGGCACTATTTGTCAGTCTGTACCAACATTTGATGATTGGTATTGGGTTATGGCATATCCGGGAATTAAAGTTTCTACGGCAGAAGCTAGAGCGATTTTACCAAAACAATACTCTAAAGCAGACATCATTAACCACGGTCGTTATTTATCGGGTTTTATTCATGCTTGCCATACTCAGCAATCAGGACTAGCCGCTAATTTGATGCAAGATGTGATTGCAGAGCCTTATCGTACCCAACTTCTTCCGGGGTTTGAAAAAGCCAGAGAGGCTTCGCAGAAGAAAGGTGCATTAGCTTGTGGTATTTCCGGCTCAGGCCCTACCATTTTTACGATTAGTGATTCATTAGAAATCGCACAAGAGATGGCCGAATGGCTGAAACAAAACTATGTACAAAACAGTGAAGGCTTTGTACATATCTGCCGTATAGATACGCGTGGCGCAAGACAGATAGGATAAGTCATGAAATTATATAATTTGAAAGATAATCAAGAGCAAGTCAGTTTTGCTCAAGCAGTAAAACAAGGTTTGGGTAAACAACAAGGGCTCTTTTTTCCACAAGACTTACCTTCGTTTTCTAAAGCTGAAATTGATGAATTATTAGCACTTGATTTTGCAACACGTAGTAGCCGTATTTTAACAGCCTTTATTGGTGATGAAATTCCTGCTGATGTATTAGAAAAACGTATTAGCACCGCATTTGCATTTCCTGCACCGGTAACCCAAGTTGAAGATGATGTAAGTTGTTTAGAGCTTTTCCACGGCCCGACACTGGCATTTAAAGACTTTGGTGGTCGTTTTATGGCGCAAATGTTGTCAGAAGTTGCTGGCAACCAACCTGTTACTATTTTAACAGCAACATCAGGTGATACAGGCGCTGCTGTAGCTCATGCTTTCTACAAATTAGAAAATGTACAAGTTGTTATTCTTTATCCTGAAGGCAAAATTAGCCCGTTACAGGAAAAACTGTTCTGTACATTAGGTGAAAACATTCACACTGTTGCAATTAAAGATGATTTTGATGCTTGTCAGTCATTAGTGAAACAGGCTTTTGATGATGAGTTCTTAAAGAAAACAATGTATTTGAACTCAGCGAACTCCATTAATATCAGTCGTTTGCTTGCTCAAATTTGTTATTATTTTGAGGCCGTTGCTCAAATCCCTGCGGAAAAACATGAGCAGCTAGTGATTTCAGTACCAAGTGGTAACTTTGGTGATCTAACGGCGGGTTTACTCGCTAAATCTCTGGGATTACCTGTAAAACGCTTTATTGCGGCAACAAACGTAAATGATACCGTTCCTCGCTATTTAGATAATGGTAAATGGGAACCTCATCGCACTGTGGCGACGCTTTCTAATGCGATGGATGTTAGCCAACCTAATAACTGGCCACGTATTGAAGAATTGTATCGTCGTAAAGGTTGGGATCTTTCTGATCTTGCTCATGGTTCAGTGAGTGATGAAACAACAGAAGAAACGGTGCGTGAACTCGCGAAGAAAGGCTATATTTCAGAGCCTCATGCCGCGGTTGCTTACCGTTTACTGCGTGATGAGCTGAAAGAGGGCGAATATGGTCTGTTCTTGGGGACAGCTCATCCCGCGAAATTTAAAGAGAGTGTAGAGCGTATTTTAGGTGGGGAGTTGCCATTACCTAAGGAGCTAGCCGAGCGTGCAGATAAAGAATTGCTTTCGCACTTCTTACCTGCTGATTTTGCGCAGTTACGTGAGTTTTTATTAGAACGTGCGCCTAAATAAAAATTAATAATTTTGAAATAATTAATTTCTAATTTAATTAATTATTTATCATAAAAAAAGCCCAACATTATGTTGGGCTTTTTTTATGAATGAAATTTTAAAAATAGGAAAATAAGGATTTAAAAAAGAGAATTTGAATTATATATTTTTTTTAGAGGGATATATCTATTCAATAAAAAGGAATGAAATATGATTGGATTCAGAAAGTTGATTTTTAAAGATGATATAAATAGAATTGCATTAATAATAGAAAATCATATAAAAGAGCATAGCGCAGAATTATTCTGTAAATTTGAATCCGTAAAAAGGGTATTAACTGAAAATTACACCTCGATCCTTATTTCTAAAAATGAGTATGAAGCAAATGAATTTCTTAGAAGAATAGAAAATAATTTTTCACTCTATAATAAGAATGAATTTACTAAAAATATTGATTTTGTCAGAGTAAAAATCAATTTAAGTATAGAAAATCTATTTTTAAATAGTGTTAAATTAACAGCTAGAGAGCCGATTAAAATAAAAAAAGAACGTATGAAGACTCTTCTTTTTCAGCATTCTTCGGGAACCTATTATGTGGAATTGGAGAACAAAATTTTTATTTTAGAAATAGATAATGAAAATAATATATTTAAAATAATTGATTTTGAAGGTGAATCCGTTTTTTTTTACAGTAAAGATGATTTGATTAATAGTATAGAAAATACAATTAAAAGAAATAATAATGACGATTTTTTATATTATCGCAATTATAATAAAAAAGAGTATTCTAATTACTTTAACTTAAATGAAGATTGGAATGTAAGTAATAACGATATAATAAATGAAATTATTAGTGATATAAAAATAAAAAAACAGATAGATATTGACTCACGTTTTTCGATTGAGCTTAATGAAAGCTACCCCTATAAAAATATTTTTATTATATGGGATAAGATAGAAAAAACCGAGAAAGTATTACATATCTATATTGATGATATAGAAGAGGCATTTACGATTGCGAAATCTAAATATAGCCAGATACCTGAAAATGGAGAGTATCTAATTTATAAATTGGGTACTGGCTGGTTTACGACTAAGATAAAAAATAATGTAGAAAAGCGATTTTCACAATATGAGGATCTACTTAAGCCGCTTGAGAAAATAATGAGCCGAGTTAATCTTATTGCTTCAACAGAAACTAATTATGATTTTAGTCATGTCCAATCACTTGCTGGATTATGCTATGGCTTGAGTTTGAGTTATTTATTAGAGATTAGAAATAGTGGATTAGAAGGGGGGCATAAATATTTATTTTGGCTAAAAGAAAATATTTCTTCTTATCAAAATGAAAAGGGAATTATACTAAATAAATTAGACTCTATTTTATTTAATAATATACAAGAGTATGAAGTATTAAATTTGATGAAAGAAGTAAAAAATATTATTTTTGCTCAACATTTTCAAATGGAAAGGTTATGTAATAAAGTTCAATATTTTGTTTTTGATTCGTTAAAGTCGGCTCAATATGATGAAGTATTAAATAAGAAAGGGTTGGGGAAATCAAATATTCATCAACTTGGTTTTAGTCAAGAAGAAGTCAGTCATCATATAGATCGAATTATACAAGGATATAATGATTATTATGCCATTATTGCATTCAAAGATCATGCTATAGCCATTGCATATAAAAAATATTCTGAAAACAATTACAAGTTTACATTATTTGATTCAAATAGTGAGTTATTTGAGTTTTCTGATCCTTTGCCTATAAAAGAAGTATTGGCAAGCAAAATGGATTTTTATGGAGCTCATGAAATAGAAGGTAAAAAATATATTAATTTTGATGAGTATAAAAAAACAGATTCATTAAATTATAGAAGTGTGTGGAATAATGATGATGTTGATATCAATAAAGGCATTGCTGAAAGTATAAAGAAAATAGGCTTTTCATTACCTTTTAGCGAGGGTGTTACAGGACGTGTTATTCATTATAGTGAACAGCGAGATCTTATTCTCGAGCTTAAAAAAGAGAATGTTTTAATAGAAGTTGTTGTAAAAAATTCATATGTTGATGAGGGTATTTACTTAGTTAAGCATCATATTAATGATATTCTTGGAAATAATCAGGCAAGTAAGATTATTTTGAATAAAAATGATGATAATAGTATTTATATTGACGTGGTCGAATTCAATAATTTCCAAGAGATCAAAAAAAGAAATGGATATGTTGAATTTAATGATATTTATTACAGGAATTTAATTGAAATAAATAGCTATTTAGTTAAAGGAAATAAATCAAAAGAATTAAAAGAAATCGTTTCTTTAATAGATATATTAAATGGAAATATCTATTTTGATAAATTAACGGCTAGTTTTTCTCTAATTAATAAAATAAATTTATTTAATTATAATAAGAATGTCTCACTTATTGGGGTTTTAAATAAGGTTAAAAATAAGTTAGAAGATAAATTGTTTTACGATAGATTGAGTTATGGAAAAGAAAAATTAATTACACTTGCTGAAAAAAATAGTTTAGTGGCTGCAAAGCTTTATCAATTAATGGTGAATGAAATTAATGATGGTTCTCATGGTGTTAGTAATTTTATTTATAATCAAATTATAGAGAGTCCCTATTTATTATTGGATAAAAATAGAAATGCTGGCATTGAGGGGTACGATTACACTATTGAATTTAAAAATAACTACCAATATTTAATTGAGATAATTGAACACATTGATATCCCTGAATTAAAAAACACATTTCTGATAGAGGATAATAATAAACTACATTTAAAAGAGAACTATCAAAAACTATCAAAATATAGAGATAATGAAGATATAAATAAACTGCTTGATTTAATTGAAATTGAAATAGATGTTAAAAAAGGTAATAATTTAAGCACTTATAGTGACTTATACTTTGATTACTTTAGAAATAATCAATTTTCAAATAGAATGATCGCCCATGAAATAAATCAGTTAGAAGCCTATTTTAATAATAATTATCGTGAGAGGAATTATGGTTATCATCCAAACAATTTTTATGTTAATGAAGAAAATATTCATATTCTTTTTGATAAATCATTAAATCAAAATAGAAATAAAATAGATTGTAGTTATTTATTATTTGACGATAATAAAGATAACTTTAATTTCTTATTTGATGATAAGAATTTATTTAATGGGAGGAATATTGATAACATTATTATAGATAGTATAGATGCTTACTATCAAGATGATATAATAATTTATTTTTATAATGGTGTTAAAAGTGAGGGTTTAAGTATTTACTTAAATGATAAACCAGAAATAAGCGATTTTCTTGATTATTGTTTAAAAAATAAAATAAGAATTATTGCAACAGGAAATGAAGATGATAGTTTTTTTCAGCAAGATTTTATTAGACAAAAAAATGATGTTGAAAAATTACATAATATTATTTTAGAAAATCAATTTTTTAATGAAAAAACGATTGTTTTTGCTAAAAAAGAAAAGTTATTGAGTTATCAATCGGGTGATTTTTTTATTGAGGGTATTGCTCAACGATTAAATATGCCGATCTACCAGATTATTGATAATAAGGTTTCTCTTTTAATAGACAACATTATTGTTAAGCCACTTATTGAGAGACAGTATATCGATAAACCTTTACTTGCCAGTGTGGTATCAAACAATGTAATTATATCTGAGGCGGAGTTTGATGATTTTATATCTATTTCAATAGAAGAAAAAATCAGTATTGAAAATAAAAATCACACTAAAGAGATCTATCAATTACTTTCTAACCTGTATCCTAACTATCGAGATAATGAAGAATTTAAATTAGGTTATAATAAAGATATTAAAACGGTTATTTTTGATTATTCAGATAAAATAACAATATCTGATGTTCTAGATTATATTAAACTAAATCATTACAATCTTAATATTTATCAAATTGGAACTATTGTTAATAAAGTCGATCACCTTAGTGCTGAACAGCATAGGGAAATATTAAAGGAACTTAGTCAAAAAATTATCAGTAATGATATTTCAATAAGTACCGCATGCAGAAAATATCTATATGAGCTATCTTCTTTTTTTAAAACTTCAGATGAAAATGATATAGAAAAAAATTAACACAAGTAATACATGATCCATTAGTTAATAAAAAATTCAATCAATATTTGATGAGCGAAATGACATATCAACAATGGCTATCATTGGACTCATTGTCAGAAGAAAAATTGACATTAACAAAAAAAACAAATCAAGCAATAGAAATTATTCATGCAATTTATGACAATCCAACATTAATTAAAAAATTAAGCTTACTTTCAAAAAATCTTCTGACTACATTTTTTGATAAAAACAAAAAAGGTATTTTATATCGAGTATTGCTAGAGAATGTATCAACATTTGAAAACTATAAAAAAATAATAAACAAACTTCAAAATATCATTTTTATGACTCGCAATAAAATGATACTTGAATCATCATCACCAGAAATAGCATTAAAGAAAGCAAGTGATTTAAATTCGTCAGATATTTTAGATGTGAAAGATAAGATCTTTGATTATAAAAATAAAGAGATAATAAAAATAAATGATTTCTTTTTTGATAAAAGTTTATTAGTCAGTTTAGGTGCTAAGGTAAGTGGAAAAAATATCGATGACATTGATCTCAGTAAGATAGAAAAGTGGGACTTAAAATTAACATTTGATCCTTATCACCTTAATGATTATTTTCTATCAATATCAGGTAGTGAAAAGGATAAAAAAGTCATCTCTTTGTTTCGTTATTTATTAAATAATAAAGAAGAGAAAATTAAATATCTCCTTTCTAATGATGTAAATAGAATCGACTATCTTGCTGCATCTGAACGATTAACTAAAATGATTAAGCTAGGAAATAAAGGCTACAGTGATAAAGATTGGAATTTATTAAGAAATGCATCATTAACACTTCCTCGACATATGAAAATAATTAGTAAAATTGGTTACGCTAATATTACTTATGGTATGTGGCAGTCAATTAATTCCACTTTTATGCTTGCTGAACAACTAAATAACCCATTGTTATCGCCTAAAGAGCGAAAAGAGATCATTAATAACTTAGCTATTATGTGGTCTGAGATGGCTTACAATGGTCTTTCTGAATTGATTGAAATTACATTAGCTAAAGGATTGCTAAAATATCGTCATAATCCACTTGAATATGTAAGTAAGATAAGTACAAAAGTAGGGATTGGACTTAATGTTCTTTCTATCGGATTTGATATTTATAATGCCTATGATAATTTTAGCCGAATTTCTGGTGAAAATAATGAAAAAAGGAAAATTGATTATATTGTTAATGGTTCCTTTGCTGTTGTATCTGGGTTGGTTACGCTAGGAGTTTCTATTGCAATGCTTGCAGGTTCAACGATTGCAGGCCCTATTGGTATTGTGGCGGGTGCAGTTATTGCACTTGCAACATCGATTTATAATGCAGCAAGGCTTATTGAAGAAGCAAAGATAAAGGTAAATTTTACGCCATCAGAAGAACTTAATAATGGTTTTTATGCCTTTTTAATGGGGGATTTACTGCCAAATAAAAAGAATGAAATCATCTATTTAGAAACAGAAACACAATTAGAAGAGATGATTGACAAAAATGCAGTCAATTATCTTGATGAGATAAAAAAACAAAATCATCAGAGCCGTTATTTTTATACAAATGAAAAACAGGTTTACCAAGAATATTATTATTATAAAGTCATACCAAACTTAATGGGAAAAACATTAGATTCAATTTTAAATCCATTAGGAGAATATGTTGCTCAACGGATATCTCAAAATATGAGCCAAGAAGTAGCTGAAAAAATAGCTGCACTTTCTTATCATCTTCGCTCAGAAAAAACAGAATATAAGTATTATCTTCCTAAAGAAGCAATAGCAACCCATGAGACACTGATTTTTGATGTTGATTTTTATGTTAATGAATTGAATCGCTATACAATGGATATTATTTCCGATGATGATTCTCCCATTTTTGATAATATGGTAGATAGCGATTTTTTAAAAAATATAAGAACAAATAGAGAAAATATAATTAATGTATTAGGTGTGGAAAATTTATCGGAAAGTTTAATAAAAGCTAATCAGTATGAAAAATATTATTTCTCAGATTGGAATGAGAATGAAAAATTCTATTTTAATACCTATCATGGTAATGATGTTATTGCAGCACCTTTAATTACTCAAAATACCTTTGATATTTATAATGGTACTAAACGATTAAGTGGAGGCGAAAAAAATGATATGTTCAATTTGTTTTCCTCTGAATCGCCACTTTATGCGAGTCGTTTTTATGGCAGAGAGGGAAATGACACACTTCGTATTATAAAAATAACAAACAAATATACGGGATATGAGGTTAGTTTATCTAATAACTATGTTAAATTCAGACAATCAGAAGAACAAACAAACAGTCAAAATTTTCATTCAAAGCTATTTCTTTATCAAGAGAATGGGCGTTTGTATTCAAAGCAATTAGTTGATTCTATGCCTAATATTGTCTTACAAGATCAAAATGTGATTGCCTATTTAGACAGTATTGAGAACGTAATTGGTAGCGAGGCTGGTGATGATATTATTTATGGTAACCAAGAGAATAATTATTTAGATGGTGCTGGCGGTACCGATTTATTATATGGGTTAGGAGGAAATGATACTCTGGTTTTACGAGAAGGTTATGCTGAAGGGGGGGAGGGAAATGATAGCTATGTTATTTTAAGATCTTCTTTAGAAAAAAATTATAATATTCAATTTCAAACAATTATTAATGAAGTGAGTCATATCGAGTCTAGTATTGTGCAATTAAACTATCATTTTGATGAAATTGCTGCTATTTCTCGTCAAGAAAAAGATATTATTTTTGATATAAAAGTAAATGATGGAAATGAAAATAATGAATTAATTTATCACTCTATAAAATTAAAAAATGTTTATGATGATTCTGTAAATAATACGCTTTCACATTGTTATACGTTAATAACTCAAGATGGTTTTTTACTCACGTTGGATGAAAATACTAAAGATAAAATATTATACAAATTTAGTTATTTAGAACAATATAATAAATCAAAACTCATTATTAAAGACTTTTATATTAATGAGATTGAAAAATTAATTATTACGGCTTTTAAAAGTAAGAGTAGAAATATAAAATTATTGCCTGAATTTGAATACAGTGGTTTCTTATCTGGAACAAATTTACGACTTGGTATTCACGGGAATAACCAAAATAATAATTATTTGGGTATTGATTCTAACTCATACATTAAATTGAGTCAGGGCAATGACAACTATCAAATAAAAACATTTTTAACAAAAAATAAGAATGAAAGAGTGAATATTTTACTGTCTGACTATATTGATAAACTAACTGATGATAATGTGAGCCATTTCTTTTTAACAGATATAAGTGGTTTTGATTTGACATTTAAAGATGGTCTTTTATCTCATCGCTATCTTCCAGATGATTATTTAACGCTATCTTTCGATCCAACGCTATTAAATAAAATTGTCGATACAAACGTGACTATTCGATTAATAGATAAAGACAATGTTGTTTTTACACTTCCTACAAAAGAGAGCCAACAACATTTATTAACACCAATGACGGATCTAAATTTTACTATTAGTGCAGGAAATGATGTGCTTATGATCCCTGAATCACTGACCTTAAATAAAGAGGCATTATCGACTTATTCACTTGATTCACCTTACTCTTTGTTAAGATCTATTTTAATGACTCAACAGAAACCACACAATCAATCAATTGAACACTTGCCTATTCTCGAGTTAATGGCAGGTGATGATATCGTCGTTAATCATAATAAATGTAGCTCGGTGATTGATGGCGGAGAGGGCGATGATCATATTGTGGTTAATCACGGACATCATATTTTAATTGCGGGAGAGGGGAACGATAATCTCAGTGCAGGAAGTGGAAATGATCTTTTGATCTCTGAATCAGGTCTTGATTATTTAAGTGGTGGGAGTGGTAGTAATATTTATATCGTGAACAAGCGTTATGGTGAAGTCACTATTTATGATGAAGGCGAAAATAGCCAACTTTTTATTTCAGGATTATCTGAACATGATGAATTCATTTCTTCTCAAGTGGGTGACGATTGGCAGTATAGAACAGAAGATGGTCAATTTATTTTAACCCTAAAAACAAAAGAAAATCAGACGAATAGCTCGGTTACAATTATCAAAACAGAAAACACACTTTCAATGCAATCCCTCGCTTCTATTATTCAAGAAATGGCGCAATTTAATGAACAACAATTGACAACAATGCAAGGTAGTGAATTTATTCCATCTCCAACATGGTCACCATTATCACTAGTGGCAAAACATTTGTGAGCCTCAATATAAAAAAACAGCACTGATTTTAGTGCTGTTTTTATTGATAGCTAATAGTTAATATTTTTATTTCGCCAGTGATTCTGCACGTTTAAATACGAGAGTGTTACCCTCTGATTCTGCTGAGTTAAATTGATAACCTTCAAGATCAAATTCTTTCAGTTGTGCTTTATTAGTTAGTTTTTCTTGAATAATAAAGCGACTCATTAATCCACGGGCTTTTTTAGCGTAGAAGCTGATAACTTTATATTTGCCATTTTTTTCATCAAGGAAAACAGGTTTAATAATATCAGCATTGAGTTTTTTCGGGTTGACGGATTTAAAATATTCATCAGATGCTAAATTGATTAAAACATTATCACCTTGTTCTTCAAGTGCTTTGTTTAGCGCTTCTGTAATGGTATTTCCCCAAAATTGGTATAAATCGCTTCCTTTTTTATTTTTTAGCTTTATTCCCATTTCAAGACGATAAGGTTGCATTAAATCAAGAGGGCGCAGTACGCCATATAAGCCAGAAAGCATACGTAAATGTTGTTGTGCAAATTGAAAATCATCTTCAGAAAAAAGCTCTGCTTGCATTCCGGTATAAACATCACCTTTAAATGCCAAAATAGCTTGGCGTGCATTTTCTGGTGTGAAATTAGGTTGCCATTCACCAAAACGAGCGGCATTTAATCCCGCGAGTTTATCACTTATTTTCATTAAGCTTGCGATATCGCTCGATGACAATTTTCGACATTCTTCGATAAGTTGTTGGGAATATTTTAGCAATTCAGGTTGGGTGAAGTGCGTTGTTGCTAAAGGCGATTCGAAATCCAGTGTTTTAGCTGGTGAAATGGTGATTAGCATAATTCCCTCGATACGTTATTTTAATGTTGACCAAATATAGCAAATTCTTTCGATTAAAGACTAAATTATAGTAATAGGAAAAAACAATGGTTTCTCTTATTTGTCGTAAAACTCGACGATTTAAACGATTCAGCCTGTAATTTTCTTCTGTTTTTTTCCGCTTTTGTTTTGCGAAAACGTTTGGCATTCAAATAATTGCTTTGTATGAATCTAAGCGTCTTGTAGTGTGAGCAGTCCATGTTATTATCAATAGATATCCGCAGGTGACTGCAAACAGATTTACCTAGTAGATGAGATAAACAAAATGACCAACAAATTGACTTCTTTGCGTAAGCTGACAACTGTTGTTGCTGACACTGGTGACATTGCAGCAATGAAACTGTATCAGCCACAAGATGCAACTACCAACCCATCTTTAATTTTAAATGCAGCTCAAATTCCTGAATATCGTAAATTAATTGATGAAGCGATTGAATGGGCTCGTTCACAAAGCGATTCTCGTGAACAACAAATCGTTGATGCTTGCGACAAACTGGCAGTGAATATCGGTTTAGAAATTTTAAAACTGATCCCAGGTCGTATTTCAACAGAAGTTGATGCACGTCTTTCTTACGACACACAAGCATGTATCGAAAAAGCACGTCATTTAATAAAACTTTATAATGATGCAGGTATCAGTAACGACCGTATTCTTATCAAATTAGCATCTACTTGGCAGGGGATCCGTGCCGCAGAGCAATTAGAAAAAGAAGGTATCAACTGTAACCTGACTTTACTGTTCTCTTTCGCTCAAGCGCGTGCATGTGCTGAAGCAGGTGTTTACCTGATTTCTCCATTTGTTGGTCGTATCATGGATTGGTATAAAGCCAATACAGATAAAAAAGAATTTGCTCCAGCTGAAGATCCAGGTGTGATTTCTGTTACTGAAATCTATAACTATTACAAACAACACGGTTATAACACTGTTGTTATGGGCGCAAGCTTCCGTAATATGGGTGAGATTTTAGAATTAGCAGGTTGTGACCGTTTAACTATTGCACCAGCACTGTTAAAAGAATTATCAGAAGCTGAAGGTGAAGTTGAACATAAATTATCTTACAAAGGTGAAGTGAAAGCGCGTCCAGAAGCTATCACTGAAGCTCAATTCTATTGGGAGCACAACGCTGACCCAATGGCAGTAGATAAATTATCTGACGGTATTCGCAAATTTGCTGTCGATCAGGAAAAATTAGAGAAAATGATTGCGGATTTATTATAATTCGTCGTTAAATTCTTATAAAAATCTTAAATACCCATCTTATACAGGTGGGTATTTTCATTTTTTGCTTCTCAAAATAACATTTAAGTAAATTTTAAGATTAAATTGATTGGAATATATTATTTATCCAGTAATAATTATAAAAATATATTATTAAAATACTCTATTTATTATTGGTGAATTATGAAAAAGATTGTCTTGGCAACGGTACTTGCATCGTTATTTTTTAGTGGCGCTGCAATGGCAGAAAGTAAAACGGCTTTCTCTTTACCTGCAATTGAAAAAAGTGCTGAAAGTGGAAATGCAGCATCTCAGTATCAATTGGGTGTGAAATATGAGAATGGTGAAGGTGTTGAGCAAGACTCACAAAAAGCACTAGAGTGGTATACCAAAGCGGCAGAACAAGGCCATGCTGAAGCACAGTTAAATTTAGCACTTATGTATGACATGAGTGATGATATTGACCGTGATGCAGAAAAAGCGGTTTATTGGTATAACAAAGCGGCTGTTCAAGGTGTCTCTTTAGCCCAATACAATCTTGCGGTTTCTTACGATGATGGTGATGGCGTAGCGCAAGATCATGAGAAAGCAGTGTATTGGTATACTAAAGCGGGTGAGCAAGGTGATAGTGATGCTCAATACAACCTTGGGATCTCTTATGATGAAGGTATCGGTGTAGCACAAGACCATGAAGCAGCGGTTGTTTGGTATACAAAAGCAGCAGAGCAAGGTCATGCAGACGCACAATATAACCTTGCTGTCTCTTATGATGATGGTGAAGGTGTAGAACGTAACGGCACTAAAGCGGTTTTCTGGTATACAAAAGCAGCAAACCAAGGTAATCGTGATGCGCAAAATAACTTAGGCGTAATGTACGATGAAGGCGACGGTGTCGCTAAAGATGCACGTAAAGCCGTTGAATGGTATAGAAAATCAGCTATACAAGGTAATGGTTTGGCACAAAATAACTTAGCTTTAAACTATTATTACGGTAAAGGCGTTAAACGCGATCTGAAAGAAGCTTATGCATGGTTCTCTGTTGCTGTTGAAAATGGTGATGGTGATGAAGCTATGCTAAAACGTACTGCTCGCGCATTAAATGCAGCACAATTAGCTGAAGCGAAAAAATTAGCAGCATCTTATATTACTAAATATATTGATGAGTAATATTAATTAATATTATTCAAGATTAAAGAGGGGGAGCTTATGCTCCCTTTTTTATTTTTAGCTAAAGCCAAATAAAAATAGATTATTATCATTTCTTTATTATCTATTCTCAATAATCAAATTTTAAATATCAATAATATATTGAGATTCTTTTTAATTCTCTTGTGTTCTCATGGTAATATCTGCGCGCAAGTTAGACGGTGATTGATTAATAGAGGTTTGATATGAACGAATTACGCATAGGGTTAGTTTCTGTTTCTGATCGCGCATCAAGTGGGATTTATGAAGATAAAGGCTTACCCGCTTTAGAAGCTTGGCTAAAGGCTGCATTAACAACGCCTTTTCATATCGAATCACGTTTAATACCTGACGAACAACTCATGATTGAGCAAACACTGTGTGAGCTAGTTGATGAAGTCGGCTGTCATTTAGTGTTAACAACAGGGGGAACGGGTCCCGCTCGTCGTGACGTTACTCCTGATGCTACGTTGGCTATCGCAGACAGAGAAATGCCAGGTTTTGGCGAGCAGATGCGTCAAATTAGTCTGCAGTTTGTACCCACAGCTATTTTATCTCGCCAAGTTGGTGTTATTCGTAATCAAGCGTTAATTCTAAATTTACCAGGACAACCTAAGGCTATTGCAGAAACATTAGAAGGGTTAAAAGATAACGACGGTAATGTGATTGTTAGTGGTATTTTCGCTAGTGTACCGTACTGCATTCAACTGCTTGATGGTCCTTATGTCGAAACTAATGAAGCTATTGTTGCTACTTTTAGACCTAAATCAGCCCGCCGTTCCACTTCAGTATAAATAATGTAAGAGGTTATTTTTGTCACCAAACTTCTGGCTAGGAAAAGCTTTGACTAAGTTTGGATAACGCAAAAGTAACCCTATATTTATTTGATATTTTTATTATAAAAGTTAAAAAACATTATTTTTCAAATAGTTATTCTCTTATTCTAAGCATGGTCTTAAAAATACACTTTAGATAAGTCATAATGTTATTTGTGAATGATGTAACGTAATGAAAAATAACAAGTTTTAATTCTCGTTTTATTCTCAGCTACAAAATTTTCGCATTTTTTGCATTTTTTTTCATTATTCCCCTTGATGAATGTATTTATGACCCCATCTTCTTTTTCAACTGCAATTACCACTATTGAGTTGCGTTGATTTTGTATCCGCTTGGAGATGATGTTGTTTAGTCTATTAATTTATGACTTGAAAAATGAATATTCATCCTCATATAGATTGGTAATCAAATTGATAAAGAATTCTCTTTGGAGGCGTTTAAATGGGTAAAATTATTGGTATTGACCTGGGTACAACTAACTCTTGTGTTGCTGTAATGGATGGCAAAGCTGCCCGGGTTATTGAAAACGCAGAAGGCGATCGTACTACTCCTTCAATCGTTGCTTATGCACAAGATGGTGAAATCTTAGTTGGTCAACCTGCAAAACGTCAGGCTGTGACTAACCCACAAAATACTTTGTTTGCCATCAAACGTTTAATTGGTCGTCGTTTTGAGGATGCCGAAGTTCAACGTGACGTTGCTATCATGCCTTACAAAATTGTAAAAGCAGATAACGGTGATGCTTGGGTTGAAGCACGTAACGAAAAAATGGCTCCACCACAAGTTTCTGCTGAAGTCCTGAAAAAAATGAAGAAAACAGCAGAAGACTATTTAGGTGAAGCAGTTACTGAAGCTGTTATTACTGTTCCTGCTTACTTTAACGATGCTCAACGTCAAGCAACTAAAGATGCTGGTCGTATCGCTGGTCTTGAAGTTAAACGTATTATTAACGAACCAACAGCGGCTGCTCTGGCTTACGGCTTAGATCGTGAAGTGGGTAACCGTACTATCGCAGTTTACGACTTAGGTGGTGGTACATTCGATATCTCTATCATCGAAATCGATGAAGTTGATGGCGAAAAAACCTATGAAGTTCTGTCAACCAATGGTGATACTCACTTAGGTGGTGAAGACTTCGATAGCCGTTTAATTAACTATTTAGTTGATGAATTTAAGAAAGAACAAGGCATTGATCTACGTAACGATCCATTAGCAATGCAACGTCTGAAAGAAGCAGCAGAAAAAGCGAAAATCGAATTATCTTCTGCACAACAAACAGATGTTAACTTGCCATACGTTACAGCTGATGCGACTGGTCCTAAACACTTAAATATCAAAGTCACTCGTGCAAAACTGGAATCTTTAGTTGAAGATTTAGTTAAACGTTCAATGGAACCAGTACGTGTTGCATTAGAAGATGCAGGCCTGAAAGTTAGCGAAGTTAGCGACGTTATTCTGGTTGGTGGTCAAACTCGTATGCCAATGGTTCAAAAAACCGTTGCTGATTTCTTCGGTAAAGAGCCACGTAAAGACGTTAACCCAGATGAAGCTGTTGCAATGGGTGCGGCTGTTCAAGGTGGTGTGTTAGCGGGTGATGTTAAAGACGTTCTGTTACTTGACGTAACACCACTGTCTTTAGGTATCGAAACAATGGGTGGTGTAATGACTTCCCTGATTGCGAAAAATACCACAATTCCAACTAAACATAGCCAAGTGTTCTCTACCGCAGAAGATAACCAATCTGCTGTAACTATTCACGTATTACAAGGTGAACGTAAACGTGCAAGTGATAACAAATCACTGGGTCAGTTTAACTTAGATGGTATTCAAGCTGCGCCACGCGGTATGCCACAAATCGAAGTTACTTTTGACATCGATGCTGATGGTATCTTGCATGTATCAGCGAAAGATAAAAACAGTGGTCGTGAGCAAAACATCACAATCAAAGCTTCTTCAGGTTTAAATGAAGATGAAATCCAAAAAATGGTTCGTGATGCAGAAGCAAACGCAGAAGCTGACCGTAAGTTTGAAGAATTAGTACAAACTCGTAACCAAGCTGACCAATTAGTTCACGGTACACGTAAACAAATTGAAGAAGCGGGTGATAAATTACCAGCGAACGATAAAGAAGCTATCGAAAAAGCGGTAAGCGAGTTAGAAATCGCTTCTAAAGGCGAAGATAAAGACACTATTGAAGCAAAAATTAAAGCATTAGTTGAAGCTTCTGAAAAACTGCTAGAAATCGCACAACAACAAGCTCAAGCAGGCGCCGCAGGTAATGCGACGGGTGCTGATGCAAGTGCGAAGAAAGATGACGATGTTGTCGATGCAGAATTTGAAGAAGTTGACGGCAAAGACAAGAAATAATGCCCTTAACGGGCCGCGGTAACTCACCTGTGAATAGTTACTGATACCGAACACGGGCGTCGAGGAAACTCAACGCCCGTGTGCTTATGTCAAGGGTAATCTAGAATGGCGAAAAGAGATTTTTACGAAGTACTCGGTTTAAGTAAAACTGCCGACGAAAAAGAAATTAAACGCGCATATAAGCGTTTAGCAATGAAATATCACCCAGACCGTAATCAAGGTGATAAAGAGTCAGAAGCAAAATTCAAAGAAATCAAAGAAGCCTATGAGATCTTAAGTGATGCTCAAAAACGTGCTGCTTATGATCAATATGGTCATGCTGCGTTTGAACAGGGTGGATTTGGTGGTCAAGGTGGCGGCGGCTTCGGCGGTGGTGCTGACTTTGGTGATATCTTTGGTGATGTATTTGGCGATATTTTTGGCGGTGGTCGTCGTCAACAACGTGCAGCGCGTGGTTCTGACTTACAATACAACATGGATCTAACGCTTGAAGAAGCGGTTCGTGGCGTCACTAAAGAAATTCGTATACCAACACTGGAAACATGTGACAAATGCCATGGTAGCGGTGCTAAAGAAGGCACATCAGCAGAAACCTGTTCTACTTGTCATGGCGCTGGTCAGGTTCATTTACGTCAAGGTTTCTTCACTGTACAGCAAGCATGTCCAACTTGTCATGGTCGCGGTAAAGTGATCAAAGAGCCTTGTTCTAAATGTCATGGTGATGGTCGTGTTGAACGCTCTAAAACGCTGTCTGTCAAAATTCCAGCCGGTGTTGATACTGGTGACCGTATTCGCTTAAGTGGTGAAGGTGAAGCAGGTGAAAACGGCGCGCCAGCAGGCGATTTATACGTACAGGTTCATGTTCGCCAACATCATATTTTTGAACGTGATGGCAATAATCTTTACTGTGAAGTTCCTATCAACTTCGCCATTGCTGCTTTAGGTGGCGAGATTGAAGTCCCAACACTTGATGGCCGTGTGAAACTTAAAATTCCAGCAGAAACACAAACTGGAAAAATGTTCCGCATGAAAGGCAAGGGCGTTAAATCAGTACGCAGTAGTAGTATTGGTGACTTAATGTGTCGCGTTGTGGTTGAAACACCCGTCAAACTGAATGAGAAACAAAAAGAGTTAATGCAACAACTGGGTGAATCATTCGGTGGCAAGAGTGGTGAGAAAAATACCCCTCGTTCTAAAAGCTTCTTAGATGGTGTGAAAAAATTCTTTGATGATTTAACCAAATAATTTTTCTTATCACCTTCAAAAGGCCTGATGATAAATTCTGTCATCAGGCTTTTTTATTTGAATTATGTTTTGTTCTATCCCATCTTGATAGCGACAATACCGGCTAAAATCACTAAACACGCCAATAGCTGTTTACGGTTAAATTGCTCTTTTAACAGATAAACAGATAAGATCATGGCAAATAACACGCTGGTTTCCCTTAGTGCAGCGACAAGCACAATAGAGGCATGACTCATCGCCCATATCACTATGCCATAACTTACCAATTGCATCACGCCACCAAAGAAAGCTGGCTTCCAATAATCCTTTATCTTGGTTTTTAAATGTTGGCGATAACGAAGCCAAGCAAGTAAATACATTGCGATGCCATTTAAAAAGAAGAGCCATAAAATATAAGCAAACGGTGTTTCACCTACACGAGAGCCATTACCATCAGATAGGGTATAACTTGCGGTAAATAATGCGGTAAGTAGCGCAAAAAAGAGTGCATCTTTACGTAAATTAAACTCTGCTATTTTTCTACTACGTGAGATAAGGATAATACCCAAAATGATAAATAAAATGCCAATGAGCCCAGCAATAGGTAGTGTTTCATGGAAGAGAAAAAAACCAAGAAAAGCAGTCATTAATGGCGCACTGCCACGAGAGATAGGGTAGACCTGATTAAAGTCAGCTAGGGTATAACAGCGACTTAAAGAGAGTGTGTAACCAATATGAAATAAAACAGAAAGAATAAGCCATTTCCAAGCACCGACATCAGGGAGCCCAACCCAAAACAGGGCGGGTAGAGTTACAGCACCCGAAAAAAAAGTCAGTAACGAGATCCCTAAAAATCGATCACTACCTACTTTAACTAATGCATTCCAACATGCATGAAAGATAGCAGCAAATAAAACGGCAATAAAAACAGTAATCGACATATTGATAGAAACCTTAATGTAACGAGAGTATTCACTATCTATAGGACAATAACACAATGGTTAAATAGTGAAACATGCAACATTTTCTTTTTATTTATAATTGCGGGGTATATTTTAATATGAAGAATAACATTAGCATTATTTATGTAGATAAGAAAAATTGATACTTTTGATCTATTTTGTTGATTGGTGTTAATTATTAAATTAGATGCTTATTTTTATTGTTTTTTAAATAAAGTATTATTAAATCAATATGATAAAAATAACTTTTATAAATCTACTTTTATTCTATTTTTTTCGATATTTTGTTGATTGACGACGATTATTTGCTTTGTTTTTCTTGATATTTTCTCTTTATTTCGGAAATATCGATTTATTATCCATAAATAATCTGTTTTTTACGAATTCATAATTAGCATATTATTAACAAAATTAGTAATTTTGAGGTTAATATTATGACGGCAATTATTAGACAATTTTTGAGATTAGAGGCATCAGGCGGTATTCTTCTGATTATTGCTGCTATTATCGCATTGATTATGGCGAATACACCTCTAAGTGCTTTGTATAATGAGTTTTTATCTATTCCAATTATGATCAAATTCGGTGCATTCGAACTTGATAAACCATTATTACTTTGGGTAAATGATGCCTTAATGGCGATCTTTTTCTTAGTAGTCGGATTGGAAGTTAAACGTGAATTAAAAGAAGGCTCTTTGGCTCAGCGTGATAGAGCCATTTTCCCTGCGATAGCCGCAGTAGGTGGTATGTTAGCACCCGCATTGATTTATTTGATGTTTAATCATGCGGACGCAATTGGACAGCAAGGTTGGGCAATTCCAGCGGCAACTGATATTGCTTTTGCACTGGGGGTTATGGCGTTACTGGGTAAGCGTGTTCCTGTCGAGTTAAAAGTCTTTTTGTTAGCGTTAGCTATCATTGATGACTTAGGTGTGATAGTCATTATTGCGCTCTTTTATTCAAAGAGTATTGCATTAATGCCTCTCGCTTTGGCAGGTTTAATCGTGATTGCTCTGGGCATAATGAACTGGCGTAAAGTGGGTAATACGGCTGCTTATTTAATTCTAGGGTTCATCTTGTGGGTGTGTATTTTAAAATCAGGTATTCATGCAACGATTGCAGGTGTGATTGTTGGATTCCTCATCCCATTAAGAAATAAAGAAGGTGATTCTCCTTCTGAAGAATTAGAGCATGTGCTACACCCTTGGGTTGCCTATTTTATTTTACCGCTGTTTGCATTTAGTAACGCAGGGGTTTCTTTAAATGGCGTAACGCTTGATGGCATGTTATCTGCCTTACCGTTAGGTATCGCGTTAGGCCTATTTTTAGGTAAGCCGATTGGAATTTTCCTCTTTAGTTGGGTTTCGGTAAAACTAGGCATTGCAAAATTACCAGATGCGATTAATCTTAAGCAAATATTTGCAGTATCTGTGCTATGTGGTATCGGTTTTACTATGTCTATCTTTATCGCAGGGTTAGCATTTGATGGCGCGGATGAAGCTTATAATACCTACGCTAAACTTGGTATTTTAGTCGGTTCAACAGTAGCCGCTGTTGTGGGATATTTGTTACTTCATTCTGTTTTACCGAAGTTAAAGACAAAGTCAATATAGGGAAATTTATTACGGATTTGAGTTTCTCAACACAATAAATACCGAGCTATATATTTAAACCTACGGTGCAATACAGTGTATTGTGCCGTAGGTGTTTTTATGAGGATTGGGTGCAAGGAAAGCCAATCGCAAACTAATGCGTTATTACATAGTCTGTGTATGAAGCACAGAAGTTGAAAGGAAGATAACTATGCGGGTGTCACATCTCAATTTTAACCATCTTTATTATTTTTGGCATGTGTGTAAAGAAGGCTCTGTTGTGGGTGCAGCGCAAGCGCTGTATCTGACACCTCAGACAATTACAGGGCAAATTAAAGCATTAGAAGAAAGATTGGGTGGCAAGTTATTTAAACGCCAAGGAAGAGGATTAGTTCCTTCAGAATTGGGTCAGCTCATTTTTCGTTATGCCGATAAAATGTTTATGCTCAGCCAAGAAATGCTGGATATCGTCAACTACAGTCGTGAGTCGAATTTACTGTTTGATGTCGGTGTTGCTGATGCGTTATCAAAACAATTAGTCAGTCGCGTATTAGAAACGGCTGTCATTGATAATGAGCAAATCCATTTGCGTTGTTTTGAATCTACTCATGAACTATTACTAGAACAATTAAGTCAGCATAAGCTGGATATGATCTTATCAGATTGCCCCGTGGATTCGTCACAACAAGAAGGTCTGTTCTCTGTAAAACTTGGCGAATGTAATATGAGCTTTTTTTGCAGTCATCCGCTTCCTGAAAAGCCGTTTCCTGAATGTTTAGAAGAGCGAAAGCTCCTCATTCCAGGGCGTAGATATATGTTAGGTCGCCATTTATTAACGTGGATACGTAATAAAAACCTGCAAGTAGAAATATTGGGTGAGTTTGATGATGCGGCATTAATGAAAGCATTCGGCTTAAATTATAATGCTATCTTTGTCGCGCCTTCACTGTATACCGACGAAACTTTTGCTCATAGTAATATCGAAGAGATTGGGAAGCTTGATACGGTAAAAGAAGAGTACTACGCGATTTTTGCAGAGAGAATGATCCAACATCCAGCGGTTCAACGTGTTTGTAATACTGATTTTTCAGAACTCTTTAATGGAGATAAAAAGAGCGTTGTAAACCCATAAAGTGTTTGCGGTTAAAAAGTAGAAAATAAAAAACCGGCATAAGCCGGTTTTTTATAACACAAGAAAGCAATATTACATTGCTTTGATTTGTGCTTGCAGATTAGCTTTATGACGTGCAGCTTTATTCTTGTGAATTAAGCCTTTAGTTGCCTGACGGTCAACAATTGGTTGCATGTCATTAAATGCTTTTTGTGCTGCTTCTTTATCACCTGAAGCAACTGCTGCGTATACTTTTTTGATGTAAGTACGCATCATAGAACGACGGCTTGCGTTGTGCTGACGACGCTTTTCAGACTGAACCGCACGTTTCTTAGCTGATTTGATATTAGCCAAGTTCCAACTCCCAAATATATTCTAGCGAGGACAAATACAAAGGTGAAGGAATATGCCTTTTCAACCTAAGTTTGTCAATGGATTTATACAAAATTAGCGTCGTTGTACGCGACACTTGTTTCGTTGTGATGGCGCAAGATTTTATCAGTTAAGACGGGTAGAATACAGTCTTTTGAGTGAAAAAATCATCAAAATCGTGTATATGAGTAATAAATAATAGATTCTAATAGGATCTATGCTTGATTTTATGCGATTTTATAACCAAGAAGTGAGTGATAGTCCATTTTTTGTTTGATGTGAGCAATCAAATTTAAGAATAACAGTGAATCGACTTGTCGAGATATTACTCATCAATAAACATTGATATATTGGGTTACTCTCAAGCCTTTGACAAGGTATAATCCAATAATTTCCACGGTATTGAGCCAGTTATGGAGCTAATTCGCGGTATACAAAATATTAGAGCGCTACACCACGGTTGCGTTCTGACAATTGGGAATTTTGATGGTGTCCATAGAGGCCATCAGGCATTATTGAAACACTTGAAGCAAGAGGCATCGCAGCGAGGATTACCCACGGTTGTGATGACATTTGAGCCTCAGCCACTTGAGTTCTTTTTACCAGAAAAGGCACCAGCACGTCTGACTCGTTTACGAGACAAGATTAAGTATTTAGCTGAATGTGGTATTGATTACCTTTTGTGTGTCAAATTTGATAAACAATTTGCGGCACAAACACCGGAAGAATTTGTTTCATCACTGTTGGTGAATAAATTAGGGGTGAAGTTTCTTGCTATTGGTGATGATTTTCGCTTTGGCAAAAATCGTGAAGGTGATTTCCATTTTTTACAACAAGCCGGTGTTAGATATGGATTTGAAGTCGCTAATACTGAAAGTTATTGCGATAAAGGATTGCGTATCAGTAGCACTGCGGTACGAGAAGCGTTGCTCAATGATGATTTAGATCTTGCTGAATCACTACTAGGACACCCTTACAGCGTTTGTGGGCGTGTTGTTCATGGTAATGAATTGGGTAGAACCATTGGTTTTCCGACAGCCAATATTCCTATGAAACGCTTAGTTGCACCAGTTAAAGGCGTTTATGCCGTTGATGTCTATTTATCAGATAATCAATCACCTTTACCCGGTGTGGCAAATATCGGAAGTCGTCCTACTGTACAAGGGAAGGGCGTACAATTAGAAGTGCATTTAATCGACGTTAATATGGATTTATATGGACGTCGTATTGATGTTGTGTTACGAAAGAAATTACGTAATGAACAGCGATTTGCATCATTGGATGCATTGAAGCAGCAAATCGCAGATGATGTGGCTACTGCTAGGGATTTTTTATCGCAGCGGTCGGAGTCATAAACTAGCGGAAAATTGGAACTGAGAATCGAATGAGTGACTATAAAAATACCCTGAACTTACCAGAAACAGGGTTCCCTATGCGCGGGGATTTAGCAAAGCGCGAGCCAGAGATGTTATCACGTTGGTACAAAGAAGGTTTGTATCAAGCAATTCGTCAGGCTAAAAGTGGTAAGAAAACATTTATTTTGCACGATGGCCCTCCATACGCCAACGGCAATATTCATATTGGTCACTCAGTAAACAAAATTCTCAAAGATATTATTATTAAATCCAAAGGGCTGTCAGGCTTTGATTCTCCGTACATTCCAGGATGGGATTGTCACGGATTACCTATCGAACTAAAAGTTGAACAAATCGTAGGTAAACCAGGAGAGAAAATATCTGCAGCGCAATTCCGCGAGGAATGCCGTAAGTATGCTTACGAGCAAATTGAAGCACAGAAAAAAGATTTTATTCGTTTAGGTGTTCTAGGAGATTGGGAAAAACCTTATCTCACTATGGATTACAAAACCGAAGCGAACACTATTCGTGCGTTAGCGCGTATCATCGCAAATGGTCACCTGTTAAAAGGGGCTAAACCTGTTCACTGGTGTACTGCGTGTGGTTCATCGCTGGCAGAAGCTGAAGTTGAATATTACGATAAAACTTCACCGTCGATTGATGTGCGTTTCACCGCCGTTGATCCAAACGCCGTTGCCGCAAAATTCCATGCAGTAACAGATAAGCCTATTTCTTTGGTTATCTGGACAACAACGCCTTGGACATTACCTGCTAACCGCGCTATCGCATTAAATGCTGAATTTAATTACGCATTAGTCTCTTTTAACGATGAATGCGTGATTTTAGCCGCTGATCTTGTTGAAGGCGTAATGAAGCGAATTGGCGTAACAAGCTGGGCTGTTTTAGGCGAATGCAAAGGTGCTGATTTAGAGTTATTGCGCTTTAATCATCCATTTATGGGCTTTGATGTACCAGCAATTTTAGGTGATCACGTTACTTTAGAAGCGGGTACAGGTGCTGTGCATACTGCACCAGGCCACGGCCCTGATGACTTTGTTGTCGGTCAAAAATACGGTTTAGAAGTGGCAAATCCTGTTGGGCCTAATGGTTGTTACTTGCCGGGCACTTATCCAGCATTAGATGGCGTTTTTGTTTTCAAAGCAAATGATGTCATTGTTGAGCTGTTAAAAGAAAAAGGTGCTCTGTTACATCACGAAGCCATGCAACACAGTTACCCATGTTGCTGGAGACATAAAACGCCAGTTATTTTCCGTGCTACACCACAATGGTTTATTGGCATGGATAAAAACGGTTTACGTCAGCAATCATTAAAAGAGATCAAAGGTGTTAAATGGATCCCTGATTGGGGTCAAGCACGTATTGAATCAATGGTTGAAAACCGCCCTGACTGGTGTATTTCTCGTCAACGTACTTGGGGCACGCCAATGTCTCTGTTTGTTCACAAAGAGACTCAAGAGCCACATCCACGTACTTTAGAGTTGATGGAAGAAGTCGCAAAACGTGTTGAAGTCAGCGGTATTCAAGCATGGTGGGATTTAGATATCCGTGAAGTGTTGGGTGATGAAGCTGACGATTACATGAAAACGCCAGATACACTGGATGTTTGGTTCGATTCAGGATCAACACACTCAACAGTGGTTGATGCGCGTCCTGAATTCCACGGCAATTCAGCAGATATGTACTTAGAAGGCTCTGACCAACATCGTGGTTGGTTTATGTCTTCACTGATGATCTCGACTGCAATCAAAGGCAAAGCGCCTTACCGTGAAGTTTTAACACACGGTTTTACCGTAGATGGACAAGGCCGTAAAATGTCTAAATCCATCGGTAACACAGTAAGTCCACAAGATGTAATGGATAAGCTGGGTGCTGATATCCTACGTTTATGGGTTGCATCAACAGATTACACTGGTGAAATCGCCGTATCTGATGAAATCTTAAAACGCTCGGCTGATACTTATCGCCGTATTCGTAATACTGCACGTTTCTTCTTAGCGAACTTAAACGGTTTTGATCCTGCAAAACACCAAGTTAAGCCAGAAGAGATGGTCACGTTAGATCGCTGGGCAGTAGGTCGTGCGAAAGCAGCACAAGCTGATATCTTAAAACACTATGAAAATTACGATTTCCATAATGTTATTCAACGCTTAATGCAGTTCTGTTCAGTAGAAATGGGTTCTTTCTACTTAGATATCATCAAAGACAGACAGTACACTGCGAAAAGCGATAGCGTTGCTCGTCGTAGTTGCCAAACAGCGTTATTCCATATCTGTGAAGCATTAGTTCGTTGGATGGCGCCAGTTATGTCATTCACAGCAGATGAGATCTGGAATGAGTTACCAGGCGAACGTGCAAAATATGTCTTAACTGAAGAATGGTATACCGATTTATTTGGCTTAGATGCGTCAGAAACCTTAAATGATGACTACTGGGCTGAATTACTTGCCGTTCGTGGTGAAGTCAACAAAGTATTAGAGCAAGCACGCACAGATAAACAACTGCGTGGCTCTTTAGAAGCATCAGTAACTCTGTATGCAGATAAAGCTTTAGCAGATAAGTTAAATGCGTTAGGTAACGAATTGCGTTTTGTTTTATTAACTTCTCAAGCGAAAGTGGCAGATATTAATGAAGCGCCAGAAACAGCATTAGCTTCTGATATGGCGGGTTTAAAAATCGCCTTTAACAAAGCAGACGGCGAAAAATGCCCTCGTTGCTGGCATTATGCGACAGATATCGGTCAAGTAGCGGAACACGCTGAATTATGCGGACGCTGTGTTACTAACGTAGCCGGTAACGGTGAAGAACGTAAGTTTGCTTAATTAATGAAGAAAACACTTTGCTCTACAGGTTTACGCTGGCTATGGCTAGCCGTCGCCGTAGTGGTGTTGGATTTAGGAACGAAACAGTATTTCATGCAGACATTTCGTCTGTATGAATCTGTTGCCGTGATGCCTTTTTTCAACTTCACTTACGCCCATAACTATGGTGCTGCCTTTAGCTTTTTAGCAGATAAAGGAGGATGGCAACGTTGGTTTTTTGCACTGATTGCATTGGCAATCTGCATTACTTTATTGGTAATGATGTATAAAAACAAAGCGAGCGCTAAGCTAAGTAACGTTGCTTATGCGCTAATTATTGGCGGAGCATTGGGTAATCTCTCTGATCGTCTGATCCACGGGTTTGTCATCGATTTTCTTGATGTTTATATTGGAGATTGGCATTGGCCTACCTTTAATATTGCTGATATGGGGATTTGTATCGGTGCAGGGCTTATCATTATTGAGAGCTTTTTCCCTGATAAAAATGTCAGTCCTCAAGATACAAAAAAGCAAAAGTAATCAGACAAGAAGTTAACTAAAATAACCCCTGCCTTATGGCGGGGGTTACGCTTAATAGAAGGTATTAGTATGGTTATGCAGGTACTCAACGACAGCGCAGTGTTGCTGAATTTCACTTTAAAGTTAGCAGATGGCTCTGTTGCTGAATCTACACAAGCGCATGGTAAACCCGCTCTTTTTCGTTTAGGTGATGAAAGTTTATCGCCAGCCTTAGAAGCTGAATTATTGGGATTATCAACGGGAGATAAAAAAACTTTTACGCTTGCGGGTGAACATCTTTTTGGTAAATACAATCCTGACTTGATCCAATACTTTATGCCTTCTGACTTCGCAGAGTCTGGTGTGCCTGAGGCTGGCACTATCATGCTATTTACAGCAATGAATGGCAGTGAAATGCCAGGCATTGTAAGAGATGTCACTGAAGATTCTGTAACTGTTGATTTTAATCATCCGTTAGCGTCAGAAGAAGTGACATTTGATATTGAAGTTGTCAGCATCAATCCTGAGGAGGAAACAACACATGCAAATACTGCTGGCTAACCCACGAGGCTTTTGTGCGGGTGTTGACCGAGCTATCAGCATTGTTGACCGCGCTCTGGAAATCTATGGCGCACCTATTTATGTTCGTCACGAGGTCGTTCATAACCGCTATGTCGTTAACGACTTACGTGAACGAGGTGCTATCTTTATTGAAGAAATTTCAGAAGTACCCGATAACGCGATTTTAATTTTTTCAGCTCATGGTGTTTCTCAAGCTATTCGTCAAGAAGCTCGCTCACGTAATTTAACAATGCTTTATGATGCAACTTGTCCACTCGTAACCAAAGTGCATATGGAAGTGGCAAGAGCGAGCCGTAAAGGCAAAGAAGCTATCTTAATAGGTCATGCAGGACACCCTGAAGTTGAAGGCACTATGGGGCAATACAACAACCCTGAGGGGGGAATGTATTTAGTTGAGTCGCCTGCTGATGTGTGGAAATTAGAAGTCAAAGATGAAGATAATCTTTGCTTTATGACCCAAACAACGCTTTCTGTTGATGATACATCTGAAGTGATTGATGCTTTAAATGCACGCTTCCCCAAAATTATTGGGCCTCGCAAAGATGATATCTGCTACGCAACAACCAATCGCCAAGAAGCCGCAAGAGAGCTTGCTGAAAAAGCGGATGTTGTATTTGTCGTTGGCTCTAAGAACTCATCAAACTCTAATCGCTTAGCGGAGCTTGCACAGCGTGCAGGTAAGCCTTCTTATCTGATCGATAGCTTTGAAGATATTGATGAGTCATGGGTGGCTAATGCAAATATTGTTGGCGTTACAGCAGGGGCTTCAGCACCAGATATTTTGGTTCAACAAGTATTAGAACGTTTAAAAACCTTTGGTGCTGATGACGTGATTGAATTATCAGGGCGTGAAGAAAATATTGTTTTTGAAGTGCCTAAAGAGCTTCGCCTAGATTATAAAGTTATCGAATAATCTCACTTAAATGTGATAGTGAATTTAAAAAGCAGAGTGAATGACTCTGCTTTTTTTATGTATAAAGTAAAGTTAAATGAATAATCATGCTGTTCATCTCTTTTACTGATAATGACTACGGTTTTGTGTGTTTTTCTTATCTCGAACGTTAAATGCTGGCATCAAGTGGATGACATCGTTAATCTGTAAACAATAAATAGAGACAATAAGTATTGTTAAGGAGAAATTGAGTTATGTCTGCAAAAGAACTTCGTCTTGCCGTTGTTGGTGCGGGTGGTCGTATGGGGCGCCAATTAATTCAGGCAATTTCTCAACAAGAAGGAACCGTTTTAGGTGCTGCTTTTGAGCGTACTAATTCTTCATTGATTGGTGCTGATGCTGGAGAATTAGCGGGTATTGGGCATATTGGTGTCACAATCACCGATAACTTGCTGTCTCAAGCGAGTGAATTTGATGTGTTAATTGATTTTACACGCCCTGAAGGCACGCTTTCTCATATTGCATTTTGCGTAGAACAGAAAAAAGGCATGATTATTGGTACGACAGGCTTTGATGATGAAGGTAAAAAAGCCATTGAAAATGCCGCCAAAATGATCCCAATAGTGTTTGCTGCTAACTTTAGTGTTGGTGTTAACTTGGTGCTTAAATTACTTGAAAAAGCGGCGAAAGTGATGGGTTCTTACAGTGATATTGAAATTGTAGAAGCGCACCATCGTCATAAAGTTGATGCACCATCAGGCACAGCATTAGCAATGGGAGAATCTATTGCAGATGCGTTAGGCCGTGATCTTAAAGAGTGCGCAGTTTATGAACGTGTAGGACATACTGGAGAGCGAGATCCTCAAAGCATTGGTTTTGCCACTATTCGTGCAGGTGATATTGTGGGAGAACATACTGCAATTTTTGCCGATATTGGTGAGCGTGTAGAGATAAGCCACAAGGCTTCTAGCCGAATGACATTTGCAAATGGCGCAGTTAAGGCTGCTATTTGGTTAAAATCCAAAAAAACGGGTCTTTATAATATGAAGGATGTTCTTTCATTGGAAAATTTGTAGTTTTTAAAAAGATGTAATTTATTGAAAACTCATAACTATTTTTATAATTATGAGTTTTTTTATGTTTGTTTTATAAATTATTTTATAAGGTTTATTTTTATATCTTATCTCTATTTTTTCTCTGTTTTTTTCTCTCTAAAAAGAATAAATCATCTATTTTTCCTATTTAAACTCTAATTTAAAATTATCTTGGTAAGCAAACGGTTAAATTTGTAAGATTGATTATATAAATTGTCACTTGGCTAACTAAATTGCTAATGACTGATATTTTTTTAATTAAAAAGGTGTTTTTTCTAGACATCTGCTCGTTCGATCTTTAGAATGCGCCCAATTTGCCAAAAATTTGCCCAATTTTATGTTTTTGGCATTGATTTAGAGTCTTAAATCTGAATTAATATGCATGAAATGTGATTTATTATTCTCTGGAGGGCGTTTTGATTAAATCAGCTATACTGGTTCTAGAAGATGGGACCGAATTCCACGGCAAGTCGATTGGCGCAGAAGGCGCCGCCATCGGTGAAGTCGTTTTTAATACTTCAATGACCGGTTACCAAGAAATATTAACCGACCCTTCTTACTCCCAACAAATTGTTACTCTCACTTATCCCCACATTGGCAATACCGGCGTTAATCGTTCAGACGAAGAATCAGAAACAATCCATGCTCAAGGCTTAATTATTCGCGACTTGCCATTAGTGATGAGCAACTATCGTGCTGAAGAAACGTTATCTGATTATCTTAAACGTCATAACATTGTTGCGATTGCGGATATTGATACACGTAAGTTAACGCGTTTGCTGAGAGAAAAAGGCGCGCAAAACGGTTGCATTATCGCAGGCAATCATCTTGATGCTCAACAAGCTCTCGAAAAGGCCAGATCATTTCCTGGTTTAAAAGGAATGGACTTAGCAAAAACGGTGACAGTGAAACAGCCTTACCAGTGGACTCAAGGAAGTTGGACGCTAGAGAATGAATTACCAGAAGCTAAATTAGCGACTGAGTTGCCATTGCATATTGTGGCGTATGATTTCGGTGTAAAACGTAATATTTTACGTATGCTGGTGGATAGAGGATGTCGCGTTACTGTTGTACCTGCTCAAACGTCAGCTCAAGATGTTTTAGCCCTTTCGCCAGATGGTATTTTCCTTTCGAATGGCCCCGGAGATCCAGAGCCCTGTGATTATGCCATTAACGCCATTCAAACCTTTTTAACCACTGATATTCCGGTATTTGGTATCTGTTTAGGACATCAGCTATTAGCATTAGCTAGCGGTGCAAAAACCATCAAAATGAAATTTGGTCACCACGGTGGTAATCATCCTGTTAAAGATTTAGATAAAAATACGGTGATGATCACAGCGCAAAATCATGGATTTGCCGTTGATGAAACCTCTCTGCCTGCCAGTTTACGTGTGACACATAAATCTCTATTTGATGGTTCTTTACAAGGTATTCATCGCACAGATAAACCTGCATTCAGCTTCCAAGGCCACCCAGAAGCCAGTCCTGGCCCTCATGATGCGGCACCTCTTTTTGATCACTTTATCGAGCTTATCGCGCAATATCGTCAAAACCTGCAATCAGTGACAACAAAATAAATCAGGAGCGAAAGAAAATGGCTAAAAGAACAGATATCAAAACAATCCTGATTTTAGGTGCTGGGCCTATTGTTATCGGACAAGCGTGTGAATTTGACTATTCAGGCGCTCAAGCATGTAAAGCCCTACGTGAAGAGGGATATCGAGTTGTTTTGGTAAATTCAAATCCTGCAACCATTATGACCGATCCTGAAATGGCCGATGCAACGTACATCGAGCCTATTCACTGGCAAGTTGTGAGAAAAATTATTGAAAAAGAGCGTCCTGATGCAGTGTTACCGACAATGGGCGGGCAAACAGCCCTGAACTGTGCGCTAGAGTTAGAGCGCCAAGGTGTTTTGGCTGAATTTGGCGTTACCATGATTGGTGCAACAGCCGATGCAATTGATAAAGCAGAAGATAGACAACGCTTTGATAAAGCGATGAAAAAAATTGGTTTAGATACTGCTCGTTCTGGTATCGCTCATAATCTTGAAGAAGCTTTTGCCGTTGCTGAACAAGTCGGTTTCCCTTGTATTATTCGCCCTTCATTCACGATGGGCGGAACCGGGGGCGGGATCGCCTATAATCGTGAAGAATTTGAAGAAATCTGTACGCGAGGCTTAGATTTATCACCCACTAATGAACTGTTAATTGATGAATCATTAATTGGTTGGAAAGAGTATGAAATGGAAGTGGTACGCGATAAAAACGACAACTGTATTATCGTCTGCTCCATTGAAAACTTTGATGCCATGGGCATTCATACGGGTGATTCCATCACTGTTGCACCTGCACAAACACTGACCGACAAAGAATATCAAATTATGCGTAATGCCTCGATGGCAGTATTACGTGAGATAGGTGTTGAAACTGGCGGTTCGAATGTTCAGTTTGCCGTTGATCCTAAAACCGGGCGCTTGATTGTTATCGAAATGAACCCTCGAGTTTCTCGTTCATCAGCGCTTGCATCTAAAGCAACAGGTTTCCCAATTGCAAAGATCGCCGCTAAATTAGCCGTGGGTTATACCCTTGATGAGCTAATGAATGATATCACTGGAGGGAGAACGCCAGCTTCTTTCGAACCTTCTATTGATTATGTTGTGACAAAAATTCCTCGCTTTAACTTTGAAAAGTTTGCGGGAACCAATGACAGATTAACAACACAAATGAAATCTGTCGGGGAAGTCATGGCGATAGGTAGAACACAGCAAGAGTCGATGCAAAAAGCGTTACGTGGTCTTGAAGTTGGCGCAACAGGTTTTGATCCTAAAGTTGACTTAGATGATCCTGAAGCATTAACGAAAATTCGTCGTGAACTAAAAGAAGCGGGTTCTGACCGAATTTGGTATATCGCAGATGCTTTCCGCGCAGGGTTATCGGTCGATGGCGTGTTTAATCTGACTAATATTGACCGCTGGTTCTTAGTGCAAATTGAAGAAATTGTACGTCTTGAAGAAAAAGTGGCAAAAGTGGGCTTAAAAGGCTTAACCGCAGATTTTTTACGCCAGTTAAAACGTAAAGGCTTTGCTGATGCGCGTTTAGCTAAGGTACTCAATGTAAAAGAACAGGCTATTCGCCAATTACGTGAGCAATATCAACTCCATCCTGTCTATAAACGTGTTGATACTTGTGCCGCAGAATTTGCCACCGATACCGCTTATATGTACTCGACTTATGAAGAAGAGTGTGAGGCGAACCCTCATCAAGATAAGCCAAAAGTGATGATTTTAGGTGGAGGGCCAAACCGTATCGGTCAAGGAATTGAATTTGATTATTGTTGTGTTCATGCGGCACTAGCACTGCGTGAAGACGGTTACGAAACCATTATGGTGAACTGTAACCCAGAAACGGTTTCAACAGATTACGACACCTCTGACAGACTCTATTTTGAACCCGTCACATTAGAAGATGTACTTGAAATTGTGCGTATTGAAAAACCGAAAGGGGTGATTGTGCAATACGGCGGACAAACTCCGCTAAAACTAGCCAGAGCGCTAGAAGCTGAAGGCGTGCCAGTTATTGGTACAAGCCCTGATGCTATCGATAAAGCAGAAGATCGTGAACGTTTCCAAAAAGCAGTGGATAAATTAGAGCTTAAACAGCCTGAAAATGCCACTGTAACAGCGTTAGAAGAGGCTGTAGAAAAAGCACAATTGATTGGTTATCCGCTGGTGGTTCGTCCTTCTTATGTACTTGGTGGACGCGCAATGGAAATTGTTTATGACGAAGTTGATTTACGTCGCTATTTCCAAACTGCGGTTAGTGTGTCAAACGATGCTCCCGTGTTGTTAGACCGTTTTCTTGATGATGCGATTGAAGTCGATGTTGATGCGGTTTGTGACGGTCAACAAGTCGTGATTGGTGGCATTATGGAGCATATCGAACAAGCGGGTGTTCACTCTGGTGACTCCGCTTGCTCATTGCCTGCTTATACCCTAAGCCAAGAAATTCAAGATGTGATGCGTAAACAAGTCCGTGAGCTTGCGTTTGAGCTTGGAGTCAAAGGGCTAATGAACGTACAATTTGCGGTGAAAGGTAACGATGTTTATCTTATCGAAGTCAATCCTCGTGCTGCTCGTACTGTTCCTTTTGTCTCAAAAGCCACAGGTGTGCCATTAGCGAAAGTCGCTGCGCGTGTCATGATTGGTCAAAGCCTTGAAGAGCAGGGAGTTACAAAGGAAGTTATTCCACCTTATTACTCTGTAAAAGAGGTGGTTTTACCTTTCAATAAGTTTGCAGGTGTTGATCCGATTTTAGGGCCTGAAATG
Organism: Proteus sp. PR00224; assembly: GCF_016238105.1. Classification (NCBI taxonomy): domain Bacteria; kingdom Pseudomonadati; phylum Pseudomonadota; class Gammaproteobacteria; order Enterobacterales; family Morganellaceae; genus Proteus; species Proteus sp. PR00224. The sequence goes on from NZ_JAEHQU010000003.1 coordinate 215,776, forward strand.
CGTTCAACAGGTGAAGTGATGGGCGTCGGTGCAACCTTTGCTCAAGCCTTTGCTAAAGCGATGTTAGGCAGCAGTTCTACCATGAAGAAAAAAGGCAGAGCGCTTCTTTCTGTGCGTGCTGGTGATAAAAAGCGAGTTGTTGATTTAGCAACGAAATTACTAAAAAGTGGATTTGAATTAGATGCTACACATGGTACAGCCATTGTATTAGGTGAGGCGGGAATAAATCCACGTTTAGTGAATAAAGTTCATGAAGGACGACCGCATATTGAAGATAGAATTAAAAATGGTGAGTATGACTATATTGTCAATACCACTTCAGGTCGCCAAGCCATTGAAGATTCTAAAATTATTCGTCGTAGTGCATTAAGATATAAAGTCCATTATGACACGACATTAAATGGCGGATTTGCGACAACGCTGTCATTAACAGCGGACCCTACAGAAAGTGTTATCTCAGTTCAAGAAATGCATAAAAAGATAAGTAAATCTTAAGATTTACTTATTGTTGTAATAATGATCCCGAATATGAGGAGACTTGTATTCGGGATTTTTTATTTTTCTATTTGATATAAAAAAGATAGCCCCAAATAAATTTATTTGGGGCGAGTGCAAAACAAAGAGGTGGGTGCGGATCTTTTTTTCAAGTAAGGAGTCAAGAAAATAAAACAAGTTAATTTCTTTGTTTTAGCGGGTTGATTTTGTCTTTTTTTGTCGCTTGAGTCAAGAGGAAATTATTTCACGAGGTTGAGTAACGTATTGTTTTAATTGATTTAAATTTGTTATTTACTACGGATAAGGTATAGGGAATAGAGAAATTTCTGTTACTATATTGGCGGGTGCTTGGATCATTTTGGTTCAAGCATTTTGTAAGAGCCAAAAAGAGAAAAGCCCCGAATTCTATTTTCATAAAATCCGGGGACAGACTCAAACATCAACAACTTGATTTTGTCTCCTTTTCCGAAAGGAGTCAATGAAATTGACGAAAATAACCTTATTTGGCATTACGGTTATCTGTGTGACTGTTCTATGTTTTACAATAATTGTAGGCGAACGATTATGTTCACTTAACATTAGTAATGGAAACACAGTCGCTCAAGCTATTTTGATGTGTAATAAATAGCTTGGTTGGGGGGAGGTTTTCTCCCTCCCAATTTTTTCTTCAAGTTGTCAGAGTTTTGGTACAAGCACCCTATTATCTGAAATCAATGCGATCCAAATTGCGGGGGTAATGGGGGGACTTTTCTTAGGAGGCGCAGGAATGATGATATTAAACGATACATTAGAAAAACAGCTTTAAATTAATAAAGAGCCTCGAGAGGCTCTTTATGGTTAATCGAATGATTTTAACTAAAGTTGGCTAATTTTCGTTATATTATTTTGTGATGGAGCACCATCTCCATCCCAATTAACATGTTGTTTAAACTCATATGTTTTACCTGCGATAGTGACAGAGGTAATTAACGTTGCATTACCATGATGGGCAGAAGCACCGGCACCACTCCCCCAACAGTTTTCTTCTATTGCCAGTGAATGACTATTAGATGGGAAACGTTGGTTCTCAATTATAGATGTATAAGTATCTTCATCGTTGTAATCGACTGAATCTCGAGTAGAATCGCCTTGTATATCAATAAGTTTGTGAGATACCGTGACTGGCTCAAAGAAATCACTTGCGTGGTTTCCTAATGTAAACATCGGCCTTGCAATAACATGAACCATCTCATCCAATCCACTCATTCTACATGAATTTCTCGGCACACTAGCATTATTAGTAGTAATAAATGAAATAGAGCCGTTTAATTCTAAATCCATATACATAGGATGAATCGGTTTTACATCTAGTGGATAATAAACCGCATATTCTCTACTTCTATTTGTACTTGGATCATGATCGTGAATGTCAAACACAATGACTTTGATTTTAAGTTGAGTACTTTTAAATAAATTTTTATCAAGCTTAAATGAGCTAGTGATTTTTGGTCTACTAATAAGCTGATTTTGGTCATAAGCAAGGATTTGACTGGTTTTTTGATTTCCATCCCATAATTCAAGATTAACTGCATAATCACTTGCTGCTGTATCTGGCGGTAACCAAGAAAAAGTTAACGAATCATCTTCATAAACAGGAGTCCAATTTATCGATATATTATCATGAGGTATGATTTGTGCATTTTTATTGTTATCAACCCTTCGTGTTACTGAGTTAATAGTGATATGAGGTACTTTTCTGACATCGACAGAATAAGAACCTTGAGATTGATAAAAGTAGTCATTTTCTTTTGATGTCAAAATGATATCTGTTTTACCTGGAGTGACTTTAACAATAACCCCACTTTCTTTTATTGCTACAATATTAGGATCTTTTGCTGACCAGGTACCTAGAGCTTCTTTAGGCAATGGAATTGTTGGTTGTTGTACATCAATATTAGTATCCATTTCAGATAAAATAATGTCTTTTCGTGCAAAAGTGATTTGGAGTGTTCCTTTACCTTGCTCGTAATCCACTGCCACTGCATCTGCTAGAAATTGATCAGTCGCATCACTTTTGATGTGTATTTTCGTTTTGCCTGGTTTTACTTCTGTAATACTGCCTTGTGTATCAACAGTGGCTACACGTTGATCATCACTGATATAATACAAAGGAATATTTTTTACGTCTGTATTGCCAAAAGTGGCGTTAACGTTATGCACTACTCCATCATTCCATACCGATTTAATCGTACCCGATGACGCTAATTGCAAAATAGGTTTCGCTTTTTCAATGACTAAAGGATAACTACTTTGCGCTGGTTGATATTGATCATTACCTGATGTTTGTAATGTGATAACTGCAGTACCCGCTTTTTTCATCGAAATACGACCGCTAGTTGTATCAATAGAGGCAATAGTCGGATCGGAACTAGACCACATCATATTAATATTATTAGGTAATCCTGTATAACCTAGTGCGCTGATTGGTGCTGAAGCGTAGGTTTCTTGTTGGATTTGTTTGTCAAAAATAATATCAGGTTTAGGAATAGTGACTTTAATAATAACGGGTTTAGCAACAGCGATCCCTTCAGCTTCTGCGGCTAATGTAATATCTGTTTTAACATTAGAAGTTAGTTTGGTTTGATATTGACCATTTCCTAATGGTTTTAATGGATTATCACTAAAATGCGCAGTACCCGTTGTGGCTGTTAAGCTAACCGTTTTGCCATCAATCGTGTTGTCATATTTATCAACTAATTTTACTGTTAAAATAGCTTCGTCTTTATCATCGCCGCCAATAGACTGGCGACTTGTTGTCAGTGTTGACTTATTGGCATCAATATCTGCAGGGAGCACAGTCACATCTTGAATTGGCTTATAGTTGCTTAAATCAAGATAAGCACTCATCTTGATGATACCCGCAACATGGCTAGTTACTTTGGTTCTTGCGACACCTTTAGCATCTGTATAGGTACTAAAATCATAATCATCAGCTAAACCTTGTAATTTCCATGACACAATAACGTTTGGCAAAATATTATCATTAGCATCAACAATAGCTGCTTGATAATTAACGCCTTTATCACCTGCAATTATGCTCGTTCTATCCACATCAACAGATTTTACTTGCCATGTTGTTGCATCGGCACGAAGTTGTAAGGTTTTTTGCTTTTTAAAATCAACGCCATTGATATTGACACTTAACTGCGCTGAGCCTGATTTTTTTCCTGTTGCTTCAATTTCATAATGGCCAGGAGAGACTTGTTTCGCTGGGCTAAATACAATGGTTGGGTTATCCGATATTCCTTTCACTTGTTGATCTGGCAGAATATTACCGCCTTTATCTTTAATGATTAAACTCAATAGGGCTTTTTCTTTACCATTAGCTACGATATTCGCTGGGATTAATGTGATTTCTGAACGGTTTTCATCAACATCATCCGCGACAAAGTTAACATCTTTAGCGTGATAAATACCTGATTTTAAAACCACATTAACTTTAGCTAACCCAGCAGGCCCTCGTGTTAATTTTGTTTGGGTAACGCCTTTATCATCTGTAAAAGTCAATGCAGAGCTTAAGACACTGACATTGTCAGATGTCCATGTGACAGGCGTATCTTTACTGACTGGATTATCATATTTATCAATTAAATAAGCGGTATAGGTGATAGTGTCTCCGGCTTTAGGCGTTAGATCACTGATAACAATATCACGCACTTTGGCACTGATATTATCTGGAATAACGGTCAATGAAACCGATTGAGTTAAGGTGACACCGCTAATGATGGCATGAATTTGCGTTGTACCCATTTTTTGTGCACTGATTGTGGCTTTATAAACACCTGTGCTGCTCTCGGTAAATTTACTCTCTTTAATATTAAGCTGAGTAGAATATTGAAGTTTAATATCATCTTTCAATCCAGGGAGTAAATTCCCTTGATTGTCTTTTGCAATGACCGTAATTTCGGATTGATCATAAGTCCGAGTACCATCCCCCGCTGTAATAATGGAAGGGGAAAGAGCAAGAGTTGAGTGCGTTGGGGATATGACATCCGTTGTAAAGACAATGTCATGATCAGCTTCAAGAAACTCTTGCGCATCTAGCATAGCAGTGACTTTTGCTACACCTGCTTGTGTGCTTGCCAGCGCAATCTCTGCAACCCCATTTTTATCTGTTTTACTAATTGGTAATGGTGAAAGTTGACCTAATGATGTTTGCCAACCTACCGTAATGCCTTCCATGCTTGGGTTGCCTTGCTTATCTACAATATGGGCTTTAATAACGACACTATCTTTCCCATTTGCAGTGACAGTATAAGGCGCAATGACATTAACTGATTGAATCATGGCATTTTGTGTATCAGCAACAAAACCAAGAGGTTGTGTTAATACAAATGGATTCGCTGCACCATATTTTGCTGTTATCTCACTAACACCTTCTTTTTTTCCTTTAACCTCAAATTGATAAAGTCCGTTATTTTTATCAATAACATTACTGAATGTAATAGTGGGATTATTGCCACTAAGACTGATATATTTTTCTTGTTTAGGAACTGGGTTATCAAATTGGTCTTTTAATTCGACTGTACCAGTAGAAATACTTTGTCCATTAGCCACGATAGTTTGCGGATCCAATTTAAAGTGGCTATGGTTTTTATCTACTTCCCCAGGTTTAAATAAAAGATTAATTGATGCGCTTTGATTGTTATTTAGACGGCCAGTTAATGTTACTGCCTGTGCTATTTTTCCTTTTATTTCGACTTGTGCATTACCATGAATATCTGTTTTTACCATTTCTCTATTTGGATGATTGGGTGATGCATTCCAAAAAACAGATTGTTGGATTAACGGATTATTATTAGCATCAACGACATGTGCTGTGACGGTAATAGTGTCATTATCATCAGCAATGGCTTCTGTTTTATTATTAGCCGATAAAGAAATTGTTGCACTCTTTGGATCAGAAATGGCGTTTATTGTGGTCTGTGCTTTATTCCCATTTTTAAGTGAAGCAATGGCGGTAATAGTTCCCGCTTGAGCGGTATTAATCGAAATAGCTGTTTCACCTTGTTGGTTAGTTTTTGTCTCTTTTTGATTCGCTGTTCCACCGTTAATATCCCAATTTACGGTAACGTTAGGTAATTTATTGCCGAATTTATCTTTTACAACTGCGGTTAATATGGCTTGCTCTTTATTATCCGCAATCAATTGGGTTTTATTAGCGGTTAAGGTAATTAAACCTTTCTGGTTATCAGCAATAAAAGTAATAGGTGATGCATCCAGTGACCCATTACTGATACTGGCAGTAACAATAACATCAAAGGCTTGAGTACTGGTCACTGTAGTTTGAGCGATACCTTGGTTATTGGTGGTTGAAACTTCATTAATAGAAACAATCTGTTGGTCACGATTAGTAGACCAAATGACTTTTGCATTTGGCAAGATGTTGTGATTGTTATCTTCAACGACCGCGGTAAAGGTTACTGCTGTTTTACCATCAGCAATATAAGGTTTTGCCGATGGCGTTAATGAAATAATTTTACCGTTGGATAGATCGGCAATAAATTGCGTTGTCTTTTTGGTGACTATTTTATTAACTAATGCACTTACAGTGGTTGTGCCTGATATTTGGCTGGTCATCGTTGTTGATGCATTACCTTGATTATCAGTCAATAATTCAGTTTCTTTGAGCAGGGCTTGGTTATCAGCAGATAATTGTATTTTAGCGTTGGGAACAGGATTATTGTTTTTATCAATAACATTGAAAGCAATATGTTTTTCATCTTTTCCATTAGCGAATGAACTGTTTGGATTGATGGTAAAGGTATTTATTTTTGCTGAGTTAATATCGGCAATAAAATCAACATTGGTTGAATAGGTGATTTTTTTAACGCTAACACCAATCATACTTTTACCAATATGGGTATTGGTAATAGGAACAATGATTTTACCGTCTGAGTCTGTATTGGTTTGCTTGATTATCGTTGCGCCATTATCGGCAGTAAATGAGACTGGATAGTTAGGAATTCTATTCGCATTAATATCAGTCACAATAACTTGTATTTTATTTTGGCTTTTACCATCAGCAGGGGCATTATTTTTGATTACGGTTAATCCCCCTTTTGCAATAATGGCGGAATGTGTATCAGCGACAAAAGTGACTTGTGCTTTATTAAATGTGTTATCCCTAAATTTAGGTGTTAATGTCACAATTTCAGGAGAACTTCCCGCGGTGACAGTGATTTGATATTTCCCTGTATCTATTCGGTTGAAATTGGAAACTTTGCTACTACTGGCAGGGTTATCAGATTGAACCTGTAGTGAGAGTTCTTTGAGATTGATATCAACAGGAAGATTATCATTATCTAAAATTGATAAAGTCAGATTTTGTGCAGAGTAATTGTCTGCGGGCAGTTGTGTGGCTTTCGGCGTAAATTGGCTATTTTGTGTATTGATAGCGGATTGATCAACTATAATTTGACTTTGTACGGGATCAGAACGATTACCTTGTTCATCAATAGCAACAGCACTTATTATGTAGCTGTTTTTTTCAGCTGAACCTGAAATATGACGAGGAAGGATTATCGAGTAGTTAAGATTATTATTATGATTAATTTTACCCCCATTGGCGATTAAGCGACTTGCTGACCACTCAATCTGTTTAACGGGATATTTTGAACGAACTTGTACACCTAAATCTTTTTCTTCTTTTGCGTAACCGTTAAGGGTTGGATTCATTGAAAGGAAGACTAAGGTTTTCTTTTTATATTCCAAAACAATGTCATTATTTCTATCAACAAAATCATAGCGATTTCCCGACATTAAACGCATTGCTCGCACATTATCTGAATTGAGCTGTGAAGCGATTGATTCACCAAGGCGATACTGGATATTTACGTCAAATTTATTATCACTATTGTCATTTAAACCAAAACGACGTTCAGCGCCAAAGGTAATTAAAGGCACTGGTGTATAAGTTAATCCCGCAGTATAAGCGTGGGGATTTTCTTGGCGATTATCTCTGCCAAATAAACCAACTTCTTTACCATAATATTGCTCAAAAATAAGCTTTGCACCTAATTGCGGATAAGCAGGTAGATAGCCCTCGGTTCTAATATCCCAACCATTGGCAGGGCGTTCATTATAATCCATGACATCATCGGAAGTGCGCCAGTTGGATAAGCGATGATAGTGGTTTGCACTCAGTTTAAAGTAATCTCGCCACACTTCGGCACCCACACCAAAGCGACTGTGATAGCGACTTAAGTCATAGTCATAAAAGGCATTAAGACCCACCATAAATTTATCAGTAAAATGCCGGTAACCAATCCCTTGGTTTAATTGGCTACGAGAATCTTTACGGTGATAACTGGTTTGAGAGAAAACTAAGTTTTTTTCTTGATCGTATAATGGGATCAAGAGATCTGCTGAGCTATTTTCTAATGTGAAATTTTTATCAGTAGAAAGTGACACACGAGCATGGCCAAATTGATTAAGCCACTGTTCTATTTGTTGATTGGCTTTACTTGAAACTCGGCTTATTGCGTATTGAGTTGCATCAGTATCTCTATTTAATAAAGATGAATTATCGACAATAATCTGTGCCAGTTCTTGCCCATTAGTCGAAGGGATCGGAATATCTTGACTGTTATTATTTAGCCATTTTTTTGTTAATAAAGGCTCATCGGGGATATTAAGTGTTATGCCCACCTTTATTTTTAATTTACCCACTAAAGAGACATAATCAGGATTAGCTTCTATAAGTTTAAATAATTTTATATTAAATTGCTTAGCGATAGATTCAGGTGTATCGCCCGCTTTAACCTGATAAGTTTTCTGTTTTTTTAATAAATTAATAGCCTGTTTTTCTTGGCTGTTTCCATTAGCAAATACATTGGCTGGAAGGGTTGCTGAGATAGGAAATGCCAGTTGAATAAAAATATTAAACCAAGCAACTTTCTTTGTAATAGAAGAGAGTTGAGGCGTTAGTCCACTTTTAAATTTTGTCATTTTTAAACTCACCGTAACAAATAATGATGAGATTCTCGTATTTATAGATGTTTTAGATATCAGAAAGTGAACTTGAATTAATTAATTATTCAATATATAAAAATAAATGATCAAAAAAATAAAATAAGTTTAGAAATAAAAATTGAAAGGGAATTTTAGGTATAAAAAAATTAGATATCAACAAAAATATCAGGATCAGGACCTAAACGTTTTTTCTGATCAAGTGCTGCCATTTCTGCAACTTCCTCTTTCTCCAATTTAAAATCAAAAATATGGAAGTTTTCTTCTATGCGAGAAGGTGTGACAGATTTAGGGATCACCACAAGCCCACTATCTAGATGCCAACGTAAGACAATTTGTGCTGGGGTTTTATGATATTTTTCGGCAAGTTTTTGAATGATGGGTTGGTTAAAAACACCTTCACCCCCCTGTGCTAAAGGGCTCCAAGATTCGGTCACAATATTATGCGTTGTGTTCCATGCTCTTAATGGTGCTTGTTGCATTAAAGGGTGAATTTCAATCTGATTAATAACAGGGGTTACACCTGTTTCAGTAATGATACGTTCAAGATGTTCTTCTTTAAAATTACAAACACCAATACTTTTTACCAAGCCTTCTTTTTGCAAAATAATCATCTGTTTCCACGCTTCAACATAAAGTTCGCGTGAGGGGGCAGGCCAATGCATTAAATAAAGATCAATATAATCAAGTTGCAAACGCTGGAGACTTTCTAAGACAGCACCACGAGCATGCGTTTGATCGTTGTTCCATAATTTTGTTGTGATAAAGAGTTCATCACGAGGAACCGTAATCTGTTTTAGCGCTTTACCAACACCTTCTTCATTATGATAAATTGCCGCAGTATCAAAAAGGCGATAGCCTGTATCAAGTGCGTGATGAATAGCGTTAACAACTTGATGATTATCTGCTTGCCAAACACCCAGCCCCAGTTGTGGGATGGCATTTCCATCAGATAATTTGATCAGTTTAGGTTTATCCATTTCTGTCTCCAAAGTCGCATTAAGGTACTTAGAGTGCTGCTGTATAAATGCGTTGACTGACTTCTAATGTGATATCTTGATGCTCGCCTAGTGCGGTTTGTCCATGCTCTTCCAATTTTCGCACTAAAGCTGGAATATCTTCTTCAGTAATTTTGAAATCAGCCAGTCGAGTTCTAAGTCCCATTAATTCAAAGAATTTTCGAGTTTCATTAATCGCAGTTTCAATTTTAAAAGCGTCAGAACCTTGGTTTATACCCCAAACTTTTTGTGCATATTGGATTAACTTCTCATATTTAGCCTGCCGTTTTTCATTTAATAGGGCAGGTAAAACGATGGCGAGAGTTTGTGCATGATCAAGCCCGTGTAATGCCGTGAGTTCGTGGCCTAATGCATGTGTAGCCCAATCTTGAGGAACACCAACACCAAGAATACCATTAAGGGCTTGTGATGCTGTCCACATTATATTAGCACGGATATCATAGTCTGTAGGTGATGCCAGCGCTTTTGGTCCTTGATCAATCAAAATCCGTAAAAGACCTTCTGCATACTCATCTTGTACACGAGCATTCACAGGATAAGTGAGATATTGCTCTAATATATGAATAAAAGCGTCAACAACGCCGTTTGCTGTTTGTCTTGGTGGTAAAGAATAAGTGGTTGTTGGATCTAAAATCGCGCAATGAGGATAAACATAAGGAGAGGCGAAGCTTTGTTTATCCATTGTCTGTTTTTTACTGATCACGGAAAAACTGTTGGTTTCTGTTCCTGTTGCTGGAAGTGTTAATACACAACTTAGAGGAATGGCTTTTTCGACCACTTTACCGCGACTGGTTACGATTTCCCAAGGTTCACCTTGATAAGGTATCGCGGCTGCAATAAATTTGGTGCCATCAATAACCGATCCACCGCCGACAGCCAATAGGTGTGTAATACCATGATATCGGGCGTAAGAAACGGCTTTCATCAGTGTTTCATAAGAGGGATTGGGTTCAATACCACTAAATTCATGAATTTGATAACCAGGAAGAGCCGTATAGATTTGGTCTAAAACGCCGTTGCGTTTAATACTGCCACCGCCATAAGTCAGCAAAATTCTTTCATTTTTTCCGATTTCAGAACGTAATTTTTCTATTTGCCCTTGACCAAAATGAAGGCGAGTGGGGGAGTAATAAGTAAAGTTTTGCATTTTGTATCCACCTTGATTTGATGTTCTGCAATATGACAATTAATCAGGAAAAAGTTTTTCACTGTGTCTAGACGAAATAGCATGACATAACTATAACTGTAAGGTTGTAGAAATAAGAGATGAATTATTTTCTTAATGACTACAACAATTCAAATTGTAGCTAATTTATAAGGAGTGATATGGAAAGTCATTATTTAACATTAAACCAAGAACATTGGGATAAACAAGCCACAATGGAAAATCAGTGGTCTAAACCTGTTAGCGACGAAGAAATTATCGCTGCAAAACAAGGAAACTGGAAAGTCCATTTAACACCTAATCCGGTTAAAAAAGAGTGGTTAGCAGATATTAAAGGTAAAAAAATACTCTGCTTAGCTTCTGCTGGTGGGCAACAAGCGCCTATTTTAGCTGCTGCTGGTGGCATTGTGACGGTATTTGATTTATCAGAAGGCCAATTAAGCAAAGACCATCAATTGGCACAAAAGCATCAGTTAGATTTGGTTACAGTACAAGGTGATATGGCGGATTTAACTGCATTTGCTGATGAAAGTTTTGATATTATTTTTCACCCTATCTCAAACTTATATGTAGCGGATGTTAATCCCGTTTGGCAAGAGTGCTACCGTGTTTTGAAAAAAGGCGGTGTACTTATGGCGAGTTTTTATAATCCTGTTGTTTTTATTGATGATAGAGATCCGCAATTGCGCTCACAGGGATTAATAAGACCGACTTACCGATTACCATATAGCGATCAAGGTTCACTACCTTCGGATATTCTGCAAGAAAAAGTCGCAAGAGGTGATGGACTTGTATTTGGTCATTCTTTAACTGACCTTATTGGTGGGCAGCTAAAAGCGGGTTTCTTATTACAAGATTTTGTTGAGGATTTTGCTCCTCATGCTCGCTTTCTCGTTGATAGTTATATTCCAACGTTTCTTGCGTCAAAAGCCATTAAGCTTTAACGACAAATAGATTAAGGTAAAAGATGACGGTGATAAATATCAACGGATTTTTACTAAGACATTAATAAGATAGGAGATAAGAAAATGAACAACTGAACTTTTGAGGTATTAGATGATTAAAAAACGCCATTATGATGATTAATATAATGGCGTTTTTTTTAATTACTTATTACCCGTACTATTTTTACGATGGCGAATATACATCACAATCGAGCCAATTAAACCTGCACTTAAGAGTAATACAGGTAATGTCATCAAAATATTCATGACTAAGGTTTCATGCTTTTGAATAAAGGGAATAAGATTTAGCACATAGCCTAAAGAAACAATAATCCCCACCCATAAGAAGCCACTTAACCAGTTAAATATTTGAAAACGACGTTGTTGTAATTCTGATAAGCCAGCCAGAGTAGGTAATAATGTACGCACGAATCCAATAAAACGACCCAGTAATAGTGCATATAAGCCTTGGCGATGGAAGAGATCATTTGCCTTATGATGATATTGCTCTGGTAATTGAGCCATCCAACGTTTAACCACTTTTGTATCACTTAGCCAACGGCCTTGCAAAAAGCCGAGCCAACTCCCAATACTCGCGGCAGCGCCTAATATAATGATAGTTGGGAAAAAGTGTAAAACACCTTTTGCAATTAAGGCACCGCAAAGAATAAGCAGTGTATCTCCTGGTAAAAATGCGGCGGGTAATACCCCGTTTTCCAGCATAATAATAACAAAAAGAACAATATAGATAACCCACAGCACATTTGGATTAGCTAACACCATATAATCGTGTTGCATTAGTGCGTGAATGATCTCTTTTAATGTACCCATTAGCGAACTCGCATTAAAAAAGGACTTTATGTTCGCTATTCTAACGCAAAATAAAGAGAACAGTTTGATTTAATCCCTGTGGAACCACAGGGATAGATTTTTTTTAATAAAAAATTCATTCTTTATTAAGAAATACGTAAAAAGGCTTGTTCTAGATCTTCAATAAGGTCATCTACATTTTCTAATCCAATATGAATGCGAAATAGTGTTCCTGTAAATGTTGGCTGAGTTTCATATTGGCGCATCGCTTTAATATCATTAGGTTGATAACCCAAAATTAAAGATTCAAATCCTCCCCATGAAAATGCCATCTTAAATAATGAGAAGTTATCCAAGAAAAGTGAAAATTCTTCAGTGGTTAGGATTTTCTTTAAACTAAAAGAGAATAACCCATTGCTACCGGAGAAATCACGTTGGAAATATTCATGTCCTGGGCAAGAAACTAAAGCAGGGTGATAAACATTATCAACTAAAGGATGTTGTTTTAACCAGCGAGCGACTTCTAATGCACTTTGTTCGTGTTGTTTCATCCTGACGGGTAATGTTCTTAATCCTCTTGCTGTCATATAAGCAGTATCAGGATCAACACATTGACCTAATAAATAGGTATTTTCACGTAACTTCGCCCAGCAACGTTCATTAGCTACAGCAAAACCTAACATGCCATCAGAGTGACCATTAATATATTTTGTGGCAGATTGGATTGAAATATCAGCACCCAATGTTAGTGGTTTAAGCAGTAATCCCGCCGCCCAAGTGTTATCAATCATAATAATGATTTCAGGGTTATATTGGCGCACTGAATTGACTATTCTTTGTAGATCTTGAATTTCCATCGTGATTGATCCTGGAGATTCAAGAAAAACGATTTTTGTTTCAGGAAGTAGCAATTGGCTGATCTCTTTGCCGATTAAAGGATCAAAATAAGTCGTTGTCACTGAGAATTTACGTAAGATCTGATCACAAAAATTTTGAGTTGGATCGTAGGCAGAGCCTGTAACAAGAATATGAGCACCTTGCTCAATAAATGCGAGTATAGATTGCGTAATCGCAGCTGCACCTGAAGGAAATAATGCGCAGCCTGCACCTTGCTCTAATTCAGTTAAAGCTTCTTGTAAGGCAAAATGTGTGGTTGTACCTCGACGTCCATAAAAAAGGGTACCTTCCGCTCGTTTTTTCGTTGCTTCACGTTTTTGTGCAACGGAATCAAAAATAACGGATGATGTTCGTTGTATAATTGGATTTACTGCGCCTTGGGAATATTTTTTAGCTCGACCAGAAAGGAGGAGTGAGGTTTCTTGTTTTTTTAGCGTCATCCTTAATACCTTCTTTTAATTGATGGTGTGTTTACCTCAAGTTAATTCATTTTTTGGATAAGTACAAAAGGCTTGCAGGGTAGTTGATAAAATTTCACGTTACGTGAAAGAACGATAATTTGTCTTAAAAATCGACAAATGAAAAAAAAATAGCCAAATAGTAATGATAATTACTATCAAAATGCTTCATGTTTGATATCATTTGAGCGTTTTCTCTTTCCTGATGGCAAACAGGATGATTGTAAGCGAACGATTTTGGGTAAGTAGTGAAGAAAAAGCTTCATTACTGAATAAATAAATAGATAAAAAAGAGAGTAAAAGGCCAACTGATGCGTAATTTGACAGCTTCTATTCTATTGGCAATCGGTCTGACAGGCTCTGCTTTTGCGGATACGACTCCTGCCACACCAACTGAACAGCCAACTACTGCTGCCGTTTCTTCAACAGCTTCTACACCGGGAACCGCTACACCAACAACTGCTACTGCTTCAACGACCTCTACAACGGGTAATGAAGTGAAAGCAGTAGGTACTGAAACCACTAAGCCTGAAGGTGAAAATACACCTGTAACAACGGCTGAGAATTCAGAAAATGTACCTTCAGCGACAGAAAATACACCATCAGAAGTACAACCTGAAATGGTTGCTGGTGGTGGATTCGCTGAAGATTTATCTGTAATGGGCATGTACCGTAATGCAGACTTAGTCGTTAAAAGTGTCATGATTGGCTTATTGTTAGCCTCTATTGTTACTTGGGCACTGTTTTTCGCGAAAGGAAGTTACTTGATCTCACTGCGTCGTCGCTTAAGAAATGAGACGGCTCAGTTAGTTGAAGCTAAATCACTTAACGATGCGTTAGCGATTAGCAAAAAATTTGGCAATAAGAGCGCAACCGCTGATTTCTTTAATGATGCAGAATTAGAGCGTACTTACTCTCAAGAAAGTAAAGTGGCATCAGGCATTAAAGAGCGTGTTGAAATGCGTATGGAACGTCGCGTTGCAGCAATTATTCGTGAATTAGGCCGCGGTAATGGTTACTTAGCCACAATCGGTGCAATTTCTCCTTTTATCGGCCTTTTCGGTACGGTTTGGGGGATCATGAATAGCTTCATCGGTATTGCACATTCTCAAACGACAAATCTTGCTGTTGTTGCACCAGGTATTGCAGAAGCGCTATTAGCAACCGCGATTGGTCTGATTGCGGCGATTCCAGCGGTTATTATCTATAACATTTTTGCTCGTATGATCGCAGGTTATCGTGGTGAAATTGGTGATATCGCAACAGGTGTGGTGACATTAGTCAGCCGTGATTTAGATATCGAAAACAGCAAAGCAAGGTAATGAATTATGGTAATGCGTCTTGGTGATGATTCAGGTGATGATAATGAATTGCATGATATCAATGTGACGCCTTTTATTGATGTCATGTTGGTTCTACTCATTATCTTTATGGTGGCTGCACCTTTAGCTACTGTTGATATAAAAGTAAATTTACCCGCTTCAAGTGCTAAACCACAGCCTCGCCCTGAAAAACCGGTTTATTTAACGATTAAGTCGGATAAACAAATTTTCATTGGTGAAGAGATGGTCACACATGAAACGATGGCGAGTGTGTTAGATACCATGACACAAGCTAACAAAGAGACAACAATCTTTTTCCAAGCTGATAAAACGGTTGATTATGAAACGTTAATGTCTGCAATGGATTCGCTAAGAAAAGCGGGTTATCTCAAAGTTGGACTAGTGGGAATGGAAACCGTCTCTACGGGTGGTTAAATTTTAGCAAATAAGCTATTTATTTAAGTATTATTACGCTATTTTAAAAGCACTTTATTTGTCGTTGTGAAATGATGAATAAAGTGCTTTTTTATTGTATAGAAGAAATCGCGTTTATATTTTTACCACTTTTAATGGTTATCGATATTATTAATAAAATTGAGTTAGAATAAAATTTAACTTTAGTGTTAAATAAGATTAATAATAAGTAGATTAAGTTTATGAGTAAACGATTAATTAAGTTTATTGAGTAATAGCGGGCTGAATCAATTAATGCTAAGTAGATATCATTATTTGAACTCCTATAACATTAATATTCATTAACTCTTCATTTTTTTTCATTTTTAGATTTGTTTAGCTCGACATTTTAAAGTTAAATATATCTATAACCTTGTGATTTATAATGTCTTTATGCAAATTTGATTTAAGTGTAAAAAAACTTGCGCAAAAAATCTTATTGGATATAATGCACTCACGTTACAAATTGAAATATTTTGTAACGTGTTATAACGCCTAATTTATTTATTATCTAAGTTATCCGTATTTGGGTACTTATTTTTTATTGCACCAGGTAGACCGTTGTTTTCAGTCATTCCAATTTCTGGTAAGTAGATTTTATTTACTTATTCAAACCACTACTTATCTTTGATAAGCAGTGAGTAAAATAAAACGTGAAAGGCAGAGAACTACACATAGCATTTTATTATTTTAATAAATTTAGAAGCCATAACATTTCGGTGTTATGGCTTTTTATTTTTATCAACTGGGGTTTTGCTTTTATCATTATTTTACCTGTCCTGTCTTTCTCATCACTTTAGAGGGCATACACCTCATTACCTGCTGATTTTCACAAGCACTTGCCGTACTGAATACTACAAACAGTTAACAAAGCATATTTCAATTTTTTAGATTTATGACCACTTCTTTTATCTATTCTCACAAAAAAAAGAAATCAGCTCTATTTAGGGATTATTTATCGATAAATTGTATTTTTTTTATCCACAAAAATAACAGGGATTTAACATGAAATTTTATTTACGTTAATTTCGTTATAAATTCGATATGTTATAAAATAACTTAATGAAACTATTGCTACTGTGTACTAATTAGTAATTATTAATGATCTTATCTTTTTGATGATGTCCATATTGATATGTATTTAATTTTATAGCGATTTTATACTAAAGGAAATTCTTATTCCAAAAATGTATATACTTATAACTATATGAAAAACGATAAGAAAAACAGGTTAACTTTTGTCTATTAAATAAACGTAATTATGGTGATTAAAAATTAATAACGAAAGAAGATTAGCTAAATAGGTAATGAAAATAAGCTGAAATTAAATATATTAATGTAATCATTTCTTGTTTATGAAATGCAATTTTTAACATTACTTATGATGTAATATAAAGGTTGATATTATGAAAACAAGAGTCATCATTATAATTAAATAATATATTGAAACTTATTTTTAATAATTCTTATTGGAATATAGGAATAATGGATTATTAATTTTGTATTATTTTAAATATATTGTCTTATAATTTGAATGTTTTTTGTATTTTTTGTATCTCGTTGATTAATATTGATTTTAAAAATATCTTCATCTTATTTGTTGAGATAATGAGAATTATTTCTATTTAAATTATCATTATTAAATAGAGTTTAAATAAATTTAAAATGACGAAATATATAAAAAATAGACATTAAACCTTATATTGCTGAAACGTTTTTACTCACATAAAAGCGTAATTTATTTTTTAATGAATTATCGCTTGATAATGATCAAGTCATTATTGTGTCGTAGTGTTAAAAAGGCGGTGTTTTAAAATTATTCCAATTAAAAATCATCATATCAGGAGAGATATATGGCCTTGGGGAATAATGTTTTTTCCCATCATGGTATTAACCGACGCGATTTTATGAAATTGTGTGCTGCGTTGTCAGCTACCATGGGATTAAGCGGCAAAGCTGCCGCAGAAATGTCAGATGCAATGGCATCATCTGAACGTCCACCCGTTATTTGGATTGGCGCTCAGGAGTGTACAGGGTGTACGGAGTCTTTATTACGTGCAACTCACCCGACTCTGGAAAACCTCGTTCTTGATGTTATCGCACTCGAATATCACGAAGTGCTTTCTTCGGCCTTTGGTGAACAGGCTGAAGAAAATAAACACAATGCGATGGAGAAATACAAAGGTAAGTACGTCCTCGTTGTTGACGGTTCAATCCCAGACAAAGATGGCGGTGTTTACTGTATGGTTGCAGGAAAACCAATTCTTGAGCATATCAAAGAAGCCGCTGAAGGGGCTGCTGCGATTATTGCTATTGGTTCATGTTCTGCATGGGGTGGTGTACCTGCTACTGGGGGTAACCCAACAGGCGCTAAATCACTGGAAGCAATTTTACCGGGTAAAACCGTTATCAATATTCCAGGGTGTCCACCAAACCCACATAACTTCTTAGCAACTGTTGCACATATTATTACTTTCAACAAATTGCCTAAGTTAGATAGCAAAAACAGACCGCTTTTTGCTTATGAGCGTTTAATTCACGAAAACTGTGAACGTCGCCCTCATTTTGATGCGGGTCGTTTTGCTAAAGAATTTGGTGATGAAGGTCATCGTCAAGGCTGGTGTTTATACCATTTAGGCTGTAAAGGCCCTGAAACTTATGGTAACTGCCCAACATTAGAATTCTGCGATGTCGGTGGTGGGATCTGGCCTGTCGGTATCGGTCACCCTTGCTATGGCTGTAACGAAGAAGGTATCGGCTTTACTAAAGGTATTTTCCAATTAGCGAACGTTTATCAGCCAACACCAAAAGCACAAGTACCTGATGTTAATGCAAAAGAAGGTGGTGGTGTCTCTTATGGTGCTGCTGGCTTACTGGGTGCTGTCGTGGGTGCAGTTGCGGGTGTCAGTGTGATGGCTGTGCGTCAATTAGGCCGTGACAAGAATGCCACAGGAGCCTCACAGGAGGATAAACGGTGAATAGGCGTCATTTCTTTAAGCTGGCATCAGGTGGGGTTCTCCTTGCGGGAATGGCACCCACTGCGAGTCATGCTGCGGCGCAGAACCGTCCCCCAATTCCTGGGTCTCTCGGTATGCTCTACGACTCTACACTGTGTGTAGGCTGTCAAGCATGTGTCACAAAATGTCAGGAAATTAATCACCCGGAGCCAATGGAGCGTGGTGATACTTACGCTAATGGTGATCCGATTTGGTCAAACAATGACAAATTAAGTCCTTACACAAATAACATCATTCAAATTTGGCGTGATGGTACTGGTGAAAATAAAGATCAACTGGAAAACGGTTATGCCTTTATTAAGAAACAATGTATGCATTGTGTTGATGCAAACTGCGTTTCTGTTTGTCCTGTTTCTGCGTTAACCAAAGATCCAAAAACCGGTATTGTCCATTATCACGCGGATATCTGTACAGGTTGTCGTTATTGTATGGTGGGATGCCCTTATAACATTCCAAAATACGATTATGATGATCCATTTGGTAAGCTCTATAAATGTGAGCTTTGTAACCAAAAAGGGGTTGAGCGCTTAGATAAAGGCTTATTACCAGGCTGTGTTGAAGTTTGTCCTACTGGCGCGGTTATTTTCGGTACACGCGAAGAGTTGTTGGAAGAAGCAAAACGTCGTTTAGCGAAAAAAGCGGGTGAAGAGTATCATTACCCACGTCAAACCATTAGTGGTGGCGATACTTATTTACATAAAATTCCTGAATATCAAGATCATATCTATGGTGAGTTTGAAGGTGGCGGTACGCAAGTCATGGTACTTTCTGCTGTTCCTTTCGAAAATTTAGGAATGCCAGAAGTGGCACCATTATCAACGGGTGCGCGTTCTGAACATATTCAACATACGCTTTACAAAGGCATGGTATTACCAATAGCAGCCCTTGCAGGGATCACCTATTTGGTTAACCGTAATAGTAAAAAACAAGAGCAGGAACACCACAAGGAGGATAACGATGTCGAGTCATGATCCTCGTCCACTTGGCGGTAAGTTATTTACTCTAGCAGTAAGAGTATTTTTACCGTTTGCTGTGCTCGGTTTTATTCTTATTGGTAAGCGTTTGGTATTAGGTCTGGGCGATGTCTCTGATCTGAATGGGGGATATCCTTGGGGTATTTGGATTGCCTTTGACTTATTGATAGGGACGGGCTTTGCATGTGGTGGTTGGGCACTTGCATGGGCTGTTTATGTCTTTAATAAAGGGGAATTTCACCCATTAGTGCGACCTGCATTGTTAGCGAGCTTGTTCGGCTATTCATTAGGTGGTTTATCTATCGCC
Organism: Proteus sp. PR00224; assembly: GCF_016238105.1. Lineage (NCBI taxonomy): Bacteria > Pseudomonadati > Pseudomonadota > Gammaproteobacteria > Enterobacterales > Morganellaceae > Proteus > Proteus sp. PR00224. The sequence continues at coordinate 235,647 of NZ_JAEHQU010000003.1, forward strand.
ATTGATATCGGTCGTTATTGGAACATGCCTCACTTCTTTATGCCGCAATACTTCAACGTTAACTCAGTGTTGTTTGAAACAGCGACCTGTATGACCATCTATATTATGGTGATGGCATTAGAATTCTTACCTGCGTTATTAGAACGTTTAGGTTGGAAAGTGTCGTTGAAACGCCTTAATAAAGCGATGTTCTTTATTATTGGTCTTGGTGCTTTACTGCCAACCATGCACCAATCTTCAATGGGATCATTAATGATTTCAGCGGGTTGGAAAGTACATCCACTGTGGCAATCTTATGAGATGTTACCGCTGTTTTCTCTGTTAACAGCCTTTCTCCTTGGTTTCACTATCGTTATTTTTGAAGGTTCGCTGTTAAAGGCAAGCCGCACCATGAACGATGATGAAACACCGCTATTTACCAAGTTAACCAAAGTGATTGAAGTATTACTGATTGCTTTCTTGGTCTGTCGCTGGGGCGAAATTATTTGGAACGGTAAACTGAGTTATATCGGAAATGGGGATATGTTCTCGTGGTTATTTATTGCTGAAAGTGCATTATTGTTACTTCCTCTTATTTTGATGCATTTAAATAATAACCGCCGTAGTCCAAAAATGTTGTTTGTCTGCGCTGTATTTATCTTAATTGGCGCAGCAATGTGGCGTATGAACTACTCTTTAGTTGCTTACAATCCAGGCAATGGTTACCACTATTTCCCAACAGCAAGTGAATTGCTGATTTCTATTGGTTTCGTTGCATTTGAAGTAACAGCTTACATTCTTATTATCCGTTTACTGCCGGTTTTACCTGCACAAACAGACTCAAATATACAATTAAAAAAGGCTGAGGTTAAATCATGAGCCAACGCATTACTATTGATCCTATTACCCGTATTGAAGGGCATTTACGCGTCGATTGTGAAATTGATAACGGAAAAGTTGTTAAGGCTTGGTCTTCCGGTACCATGTGGCGCGGAATGGAGGAGATCCTAAAAGGAAGCGATCCTCGTGATGCATGGATTATCGTGCAACGTATTTGTGGGGTTTGTACGACAGTTCACGCAATTGCCTCAGTACGTGCTGTTGAAGATGCCTTAGGTATGGATATTCCTGTCAATGCGCAGTATATCCGTAACATTATTTTGGCTTCGCATATTCTTCATGACCATATCGTCCACTTCTATCAGCTTTCTGCGATGGACTGGGTTGATATTACTTCAGCGTTACAAGCCGATCCTGAAAAAGCGTCAGCGATGCTAAAAGGTGTTTCTCAGTGGCAATTGAACTCTGCTGAAGAATTCAGAAAGGTTCAGAAGAAAATTCAAGGTCTGGTTGACAGCGGTCAGTTAGGTATTTTCGCTAATGGCTACTGGGGTCACTCAGCCATGAAATTACCACCAGAAGTTAACCTGATTGCTGTTGCTCACTATCTGCAAGCACTTGAATGTCAGCGTGATGCTAACCGTATCGTAGCGGTTCTGGGTGGTAAAACACCACACATTCAAAACTTGGCAGTAGGGGGGGTTGCTAACCCAATTAACCTTGATGCACCAAGTGTTCTTAACTTAGAACGTCTGATGTATGTGAAGCACTTTATCGATAATCTTGGCGATTTTATTGAACAAGTTTATAAAGTCGATACTGCGATTTTTGCTGCTTATTACCCAGAGTGGCTAAAAATTGGTAAAGGCGCGAACTACTATTTATCTGTACCTGAATTACCTATTAACGGTAATAACACTGAGTTTTTATTGTCTGGTGGTTATATGGAAGGCGTTGATTTCTCAACGTATCGTCCAATTAAAGACTGGAAAGATGAAAACCTGAAAGACGGTATCGAAGAAAGTGGTAAACACGCATGGTATGAAGATGATGAACCATTAAAACCGTGGGAAGGTTTGACTCGTCCTAAATATACAGGTTGGGATGAGAACGAAAAATACTCATGGGTTAAATCACCTACATTCTATGGCAAACCTGTCGAAGTGGGTACGTTAGCATGGTTAGTATGTGGTTTAGCAGGTAAGCATGAAGGAACTGTTAAACACTATAATGAAATCAATGGGATATACACTAAATTAACGGGTGAAACGCTGGTTAATGAGCAGTTAGAGTCAACTTGGGGACGCATTATTGGACGTACTGTTCATGCGTGTGTGTTACAAGATTCTCTAAACTTCTTGTGGCAATCACTGGTTGATAATATTGGTCGTGGCGATACTGCTGCCTTTATTAAACCAGAGTTTGAACCAGGTAAAGAGTACCGAGGTGTGGGGTTTGAAGAAGCCTCTCGCGGTATGTTATCTCACTGGATCGTGTTTAAAGACGGTAAAATCACTAACTATCAGGCGGTTGTTCCATCAACATGGAATGCGGGTCCTCGTAACTTTAATGATGAGCCAGGTCCTTATGAGTTATCACTTGTTGGTACACCTGTTGCTGATCCGAAAAAACCATTAGAAGTGGTAAGAACGATCCACTCCTTTGACCCATGTATGGCGTGTGCTGTGCATATGGTTGATTTAACAGGTAAAGAACTAAGTAAGGTGAAGGTATTATAATGCGAACTCTCGTCTTAGGTATTGGTAATTTATTACTAAGCGATGAAGGCATTGGTGTTCGTATAGTAGAAGCGCTCGAAGAGCGCTTCTCTTTACCAGAGAACGTCGATGTTATTGATGGTGGCACATCAGGTATGGAAATTTTGCAAGATATCGCTGCAAGAGATCTCCTGATTGTTGCCGATGCGGTAAGAAGCAATCATGAACCTGGCAGTATTTTTGTGTTACATGATGATGATGTTCCCGCACTTTTTACGCAGAAGATCTCGCCTCATCAGTTAGGCTTATCTGATGTGCTTATGGCATTGCGTATGACAGATGAATTTCCACGCAAGCTTATTTTAGTGGGTATTGAACCTGCGTCATTAGAGCCAAGCATGTCACTGTCTGACATTGGTCAAAAATCAATGGAAATTGCGTTGGAACATGTCGTCAATATTTTGCGTGAATATGGTATTCCTGTCACACCCAAAGAGGTAACAGCATGAGTGAAATAAGCTGGGATATCGTAGGATACGATGAACCGCCTGTTGAGCAACTTGAAGCGCGTTTTAGTGAAATTGCTGAAAAAGAGATGAAAGGGCTTCCTTTTTATCGAGAAGGTATTCCTGTAAAAGCAGGGGGCTTTACCTTATTTGAAAACCAGTGGATTGGAGCTGTTCTTACTCCTTGGATGCTAGAGCTTGTCGTTTTCCCAGGGCCTTCACAAGAATGGCCACATCGAAAAGTAGGCGATCGCATTGGGTTAGAATTGCCTTGTGGTCAGATTAAATTCGTTGTGGGTGAGCTTGCTGGTGATATGCAATATCTCGCGTGTTCATTAATGTCGCCACTTGATAGACACCTTTCAGGGGAACATGCTGTTGAGTTGGTGGAAAATAGTGTAAAAATGGCACTTTCTCTTCCTGTTCAGACACAATCCGTAGCAGAAGTTGATTTAAGTCGTCGTTCTCTCTTCCGTGGTCAGTTAAGATCATAGTGTAGAAATTTTACGCGACACAGAGTCACATTCTTCTTATTGAATAGTACAGGAGTCAGAATATGTGTAGCACTTGCGGTTGTGGCGAAGGCAATGTCAGAATTGAAGGCGTAGAGCCTCATTCACATGAGCACCACCATCATCACTCTCATGACCATGATCATCACGACCACGGTCATCATCATGATCACGGCCATCACGGGCATGATCATCATCATGAACACAATGCTACTCCAGCGAATACTGTTCATAAATATATTGATAAGTCTGAACAAAAGCATAAACATAACTACGAAACACATGGTCAGCCTATCATCGTTCATCACCACTATTACCATAACAGTGGTGATGTTCATCTCCATTTTCATAACGATGCACAGCTAAACGAAGCGCCTGTTTTCCATGAACATCATCATGGACATGACGATCATCATGAGCATGATCATTCACACAATCATGACCATGCTCACAGTCACGATCATTCTCATGATTATAACCATGAGCATTCACATCATCATTCTCACAGCCACGATCATGCACATGATCATGACCACGATCACGAACATGAGCACGAAGAGCAATTTAGCCCTGTGATTGAAAATCAGAATATGCATTATGGCCAAGGTGAAGCGGGAACACATGCTCCCGGTATTAGCCAAAAGCGTATGCTGAAAATTGAAATGGATGTGCTGGATAAAAATAACCGCATTGCTGTTCATAACCGTGAACATTTTGAACAACAAAATGTATTGGCATTAAACTTAGTTTCAAGCCCAGGCTCCGGTAAAACAACGCTATTAACACAAACATTAAAACAGTTAGCTCAACGGGTGCCTTGCGCGGTGATCGAAGGCGATCAGCAAACCACTAATGATGCGGATCGCATCCGTGAAACTGGTGTGCCAGCGATCCAAGTGAATACAGGAAAAGGTTGTCACCTTGATGCACAAATGGTGCATGATGCGACACATCAATTAGGTTTACAAGATAACAGCGTTCTCTTTATTGAAAACGTGGGTAACTTAGTTTGTCCTGCCAGTTTTGATCTGGGTGAAAAGCATAAAGTTGCGATTCTTTCTGTCACTGAAGGTGAAGATAAACCACTGAAATACCCGCATATGTTTGCTGCGGCTGATTTAATGATTATCAACAAAATTGATTTAGTGCCACATCTGAATATTGATGTTCAAGCCTGTATTGAATCCGCTCGCCGTGTTAACCCAAATATCGAAATCATTGCGTTATCAGCAACAACGGGTGAAGGCATGGAAGAGTGGTTAGCTTGGTTGGAGAGTCGTTTATGTGCTTAGGTGTTCCAGCTAAGATTGTTGAGGTGGGCGAAGACGTCCACCAACTCGCTTATGCCGAAGTCAGTGGCGTCAAACGTGCTGTTAATATTTCGATGGTATGTGAAGGCGAACCTAGTGAATTATTAGGCAAATGGGTACTTATTCATGTGGGATTTGCCATGAGTATTCTTGATGAGCAAGAAGCACAAGATACCCTTGATGCATTACAGCATGTCTATGGTGTGACCCTCGAAGAGGCTGATGATGCAGTACGTTGATGAATTTCGTGATCCCGAACTTGCGAAAGCCTTACTAGCCCAAATCCGTGAAACTATTTCACAATGGCCTCATCCTATTAAACGGCCATTACAAATTATGGAAGTGTGTGGTGGGCATACACATGCCATTTTTAAATTTGGTCTAGATCGCTTATTACCAGAAGAAATTGAATTTGTTCATGGACCGGGTTGTCCTGTTTGTGTATTACCGATGGGGCGAATTGATGCTTGTTTAGAAATTGCAGCCCGTCCTGATGTCATATTCTGTACTTTTGGTGATGCAATGCGAGTACCGGGACGTAATGGCTCAATGCTGGATGCGCGTCGTCGTGGCAGTGATATTCGTATTGTCTACTCACCGCTCGATTCCCTCAAAATTGCACAAGATAACCCAGATAAACAAGTCGTCTTTTTTGGTTTAGGTTTTGAAACTACGATGCCAAGTACTGCAATGACGCTACAACAAGCGAAATTGCGTGGACTCAAAAATTTCTCTCTGTTTTGTCAGCATATTACTATCGTGCCTACTTTACGTTGTCTACTAGAACAAGATGATGTTCGCATTGACGGCTTTATTGCTCCAGGGCATGTGAGTATGGTGATTGGCTGTACGCCATATCAACCGCTATGTGACGAATTTGAAAAGCCTTTTGTCGTGACAGGATTTGAACCATTAGACTTATTACAAGCTATACTGATGGTCATTAAACAACTTAAAGCAAAAGCAGAAAATACAGATTATGTTTTAAGTATTGAAAACCAATATAGTCGCATTGTACCGAATGAAGGTAATAAGTTGGCTCAAAAAGCACTTAGCGAAGTGTTTATGTTAAAAGAAACCAGTGAATGGCGTGGATTGGGTGAAATCCCAATGTCAGGTATTCAATTAACACCTGCTTATTCTGAGTTTGATGCTGAATTACGTTTTACTCCCGCCCCGCAGAAAGTGGCTGATAATCCGCAATCTCGCTGTGGCGATGTATTAACAGGACGATGCAAACCTTCCGATTGCCCACTCTTTGGTAAAAGTTGTACACCAGAAACGGCATTGGGTGCCTTGATGGTATCATCTGAAGGTGCATGTGCGGCTTATTATCAGTATCGCCGTGAAGGTAATATATGAAACAACCTGATGAAATCACCTTAGCCCAAGGAAACGGCGGGCAAGGTATGCAGCAACTTATCGAAGGACTATTTTTAAAAGCGTTCGATAATCCATTATTAAATGAAAAAGAAGATCAAGCGCGGATCGCCTTAAATGAGTTAACCACACTGGGCGATCGTCTTGCTTTTAGTACAGATAGCTATGTCATCGATCCCATTATTTTCCCTGGTGGAAACATTGGTAAATTATCGGTCTGCGGGACGGCTAACGATCTTTCTGTTGGTGGTGCAGTTCCTCGTTACCTTTCATGTGGTTTTATTTTGGAAGAAGGACTTCCTTTTGAAACCCTAGAAACCCTTGTGATGGCAATGGCAAAAGCCGCGCAACAAGCGGGCATTCAAATTGTTACGGGTGATACGAAAGTGGTTCCTCGTGGTGCTGCGGATAAGATTTTTATTAACACCGCGGGTATTGGTGTGATCCCAACCAAAATTCATTGGGCTGCATCAAACATTAAAGCAGGCGATAAGATCTTAGTGAGTGGCACTATTGGCGATCATGGTGCAACAATCCTGAATCTTCGTGAAAATTTAGGGCTTGAAGCGGATCTGCAAAGTGACTGCGCGGTTCTTGAGCCAATGATTGCCCCTTTACGCCAAATCGAAGGAATTAAAGCATTACGTGATGCAACTCGAGGCGGTGTGACAGCGATTTTGCATGAGTTTGCTCAAGCCAGCGGTTGTGGCATGAACGTGCATGAAAGCAAATTACCTATGAAACAATCCGTTCGTGGTGTATGCGAATTATTAGGACTTGAAGCGCTTAATTTCGCTAACGAAGGAAAAATTGTTTTAGTGGTTTCACCTGAAGCGGAAGCACAAGTACTTGAAGCACTGCATCAACATGCTTTAGGCAAAGACGCTTGCACGATTGGCGAAGTCACAACGGATAATTATATTCGTTTAACAGGCATTTTCGGTACTAGTCGTATCCTCGACCTACCTTATAACGAGCCTTTACCTCGTATCTGCTAAACACTTATTCCCCACTTATAAATGGAAATGTTCACTGAATTTATAAGTGGGATAAGTTACCCACTTGTTACAAAAAATTGTTATAACGCAAATTTCTCTCATTTATCTGAATACTGACTCTTTGATAAAAAAATTATTGGAGTAACATGTTCGCCTCATCCTACTGCGTGGAGAGTGTCTCTCGTAGAGGTTAGTTCTAGGAAAAAACATGTCTTGGTCAGAATTTAAATCTCAATACCTGATCCGTTTTTGGAAGCCTCTTCCAGCAGTTATCGCGGCAGGTATCTTATCAACTTATTACTTTGGTTTAACCGGCACTTTCTGGGCTGTCACTGGTGAGTTTACCCGCTGGGGTGGTCACGTTATGCAATGGTTCGGTGCTCATCCTGAAGAATGGGGTTATTTTAAAATCATCGGTCTTGAAGGTACGCCATTAACGCGTATTGATGGCGTGATGATTATCGGGATGTTTGGAGGTTGCATTATGGCGGCTCTTTGGGCCAATAACGTCAAACTTCGTCATCCTCAACATAAAATTCGTATTCTTCAAGCTGTTCTAGGTGGGATCATCGCAGGTTTTGGTGCTCGTTTAGCAATGGGTTGTAACCTTGCTGCCTTCTTTACGGGTATTCCTCAGTTCTCTTTACATGCTTGGTTCTTTGCGGTTGCAACGGCAGTCGGTTCCTATTTCGGTGCCAAGCTGTCATTGATGCCACTGTTCCGTATTCCAGTAAAACTGCAAAAAGTCAGCCAAGCGTCACCTATCACTCAAGATAAACAACGTGCGAAACGTCGCTTTAGATTGGGAATGGTTATCTTTTTTGCCATGATTGCGTGGTCTTTAATTATTCTCTTTGATTCACCCAAACTGGGTTTCGCCATGCTAGGCGGTATTGGTTTTGGTATTTTAATTGAACGTGCACAAATCTGTTTTACTTCTGCTTTCCGTGACTTATGGATAACAGGCAGAACCCATATGGCAAAAGCGATTATCATCGGTATGGCAGTGAGTGCCATTGGGATCTTTAGCTATGTCCAATTAGGTGCATCACCTAAAATTATGTGGGCGGGTCCTAATGCCGTAGTTGGCGGCTTACTCTTCGGTTTCGGTATTGTGCTTGCTGGTGGGTGTGAAACTGGCTGGATGTATCGCGCTGTTGAAGGTCAAATTCACTTTTGGTGGGTTGGATTAGGCAATGTGATTGGTTCGACGTTACTCGCTTATTATTGGGATGATTTTTCAGCCATCTTAGCGACTGACTACGACAAAATTAATTTACTTGATACTTTTGGGCCTGTAGGCGGATTAGGCGTGACATATCTGATGTTGGGTCTGTCATTTGTGTCGCTACTTTGGTGGGAGAAACATTTCTTTCGTAAAAAAGCACAACAAGCACACTCTATTTCAACCCAGATTAATAAGGAAATCGCATGAGCCAGAAAGACACCATTGTTCCTGATTATCGTCTAGATATGGTCGGTGAACCTTGTCCTTACCCTGCGGTGGCAACGCTTGAAGCTATGCCATCACTGAAAAAAGGCGAGATTTTAGAAGTGGTCAGTGATTGCCCTCAATCAATCAACAATATTCCACTTGATGCGAAAAACTACGGTTATACCGTGTTAGATATTCAACAAGATGGTCCAACTATTCGTTATTTAATTCAAAAATAATCTTTATTTTTCATTAAATAAAAAACAGCCTATACATAGAGAATGATAGGCTGTTTTCTTGAATAATATTATTACTCTGCTTCGCCGCCTAGGACTTCGGTGACTCGTTCAATTAAAGCGCTGAGTTCACCGGTCATTAAAATAAAGTCGGCATCAAAACGTTGGGCAAAATCGGCTTTATCAATATCATCATTTTGCTCACGTAAAGTTTCACTGAATTTAATGCGTTTGATAGAACCATCATCACAAAGCATAAATTGCAGGCGATCTTCCCAATCTACAGAGAGTTTGGTGACAAATTTACCCGCTTCAATATGCGTCGCAATTTCATCAGAGACTAATTCCTGTTTCTTACAACGAATAACGCCACCTTCATCTAAGACCGCTTTTAGTTCTGCTTCATCCATCAAGGTAAAGCCAGCTGGGAGTTCTCCAGAGCGTACCCACTCTGTCATTTTTAATTCAACGGATTCATTGAAGTTCAAAGGAACAACAGGTAATGAACCTAAGGTCTTACGCAGCAAGGCTAAGTTATCTTCAGCGCGTTTTGCACTGCCCGAATCAACAATAACGAGTTGTTTTTCTAAATCGAGCCAAATAAATGTTTGTGAGAATTTACTAAAAGCACGAGGAAGCAGAGTGTGCACCACTTCATCTTTTAAGGTGGCTTTCTCTGTTTTTTTCAGTTTACGTCCTTGCTCACCTTCAAGTTTTTCAACTTTGTCTTGCAGTGCTTGTTTAATAACTGTCGCAGGTAAAATTTTGTCTTCTTTCCGTGCACACATCATGACTTGTTTGCCAGCAACATGGATAAGCGCTTCACCGCGATCACCCATCGGCGAAACCCAACCTGTCCGAGTCATATCTTGGCTACTACAAGGTGTGAATGCCAATGAGGCAAGCTGTTGTTCTAACTCATCCATTGACAGTGCTATCCCTTTATTTAAGCGATAGACTAAAATATTTTTAAACCACAGCATCTGACATTCCCCTTAATCATTATTTACCACAATATGATACTGAATGTTTAGGGTATCTAAAAGGTAATATCCTTTAAAAGAAAATCTATACCGTGTTATTTAATAAAAAGATAAAAAAAGCTGAAACGAATAATTAGTAAATCTACTCTATGATAATGAGTTTTATTCTTATCTGAATTAGATTGATTAAGAATATTAATAATGAAATAGCATGATTTTTATTACAAACCATTATGTGACAATAATCACAAGATTTTATTTTTACACTCTTTTTTGTTTACAAACTGAAATCACTTTCAGATTTATCTCTGCATTAATTTACAAAACAAAAATATTCTTGACGCTCTTGTGTGATTATTATCACAAAATAAGGAAAATATATGAGGGGATTTTTCACAATCAACAAAGTGATTAAGATCACAAATATTGATATTTTTTTTTCAAATATCGTTAAAAGAGCACGATTGGGCTTTTTATATTAACCAGTGTTATAGTTTAGATTTTGTAATGTTTCATTGGGTTTTGTTGTTACTTGTACGTATTGATTAGATATTGTAATTGAATAGCATTCTTGTGCTTCTCTTTTGAATATTTACAGATAATTATTCTTTTTATGATGGGGTGTTACTCGTTACCACTAGTTAAATTGTATTTAAATTCGACTTTGCCTTTATTTAAATAAGAAATAAATATAAAGATAAAAAATTATTAATTAGGAATAACAATATTTAAATCTTTAGTGTTATTTATTTAGTGGTTAAAATTAATACTTCCTTTTAAATATATTAAATAGGGGGATAAATTTTTTATTAGCAAAAAAAAGAGTCTTATAAAGAAATGAAATATAAAAGAAAAATCTAAAAGTGCTATTTTTAAAAAGTTGATTAAGTTCAAAAAACACGTATCTTTACCTTTAATTGTGATACCTATCACTTGAGTATGTAACCATGAAAATACACATTGGTGTAATTGTGGACTGTATCACGAAAGTTGGGCTTTTTTTTGAGTAACATGCCATCGAAAACTCAACGACCTATTTCTTTTCCTGACAGAAATAAAAGCAATGCCCTTATTTAAATATAATGAGGATATTATTTTTGTGTCTTATTGGTGATTACGTCTGTGTCAAGGAAATTAAAGCCTTTAAGAAAATTTTGTAGAGTCATAATTAGTAGCTATAAAAATTATCAATTGTGAGAGCGATTTTCTTTTTCGAAATTCGTGGCAGGGATCTTTTGCCTGAATCTCAGGTCAACTATATACGGCGGTATTATTTTTGACCTTAAAGAAAGTCATAAAACTATAGAAAATAGATAGATGGGTATTTTAATCATGAAAAGCTTGAAGCCTCTAGCAGCACTGGTTGGTTTGTTGGTTCTTTCTGGATCGGCAAACGCGGTAAACGTGTATAACGATAAAGGTACACGTTTTGATGTAAATGGTCAGTTCCGTTTAAAAACACAAGTGACCAGCCAAAATCACGAAATGAAAATGACGGATGATGGTAGCCGTATCGGTTTCTTCGGTTCACACGAACTGACTAACGATATCAAAGTCTTTGGTAAATTAGAGTGGGGTTCAGACACTCAAAAAACAAACAGTGACAACCCTAAATCAAACTTTGAAATGTACAACCGTGTGGGTTATGTCGGTTTCTCTCATCGTGATTATGGTCAAATCCAGTTTGGTCGTACTTATATTCCAATCGACTGGGTGAAAAAATCAAGCTACGGCTATGGTAACACGGGTGTGTTCTACTTTAGTGATGTATTAGGTCGTGCCGTAGGTTATAGCAATGGTTATGCTGATGGTAAAGGTGTTGGTAAAAACAACTTTATGACCCGTTTACCACAAACTATCTTTATTGAAACTAACCGTTATGAAGGCTTTAAATTAGCCGGTACTGTAACAGGTAAAACAGGTGATGATAATACTCGTACCACTGGTGATATTACTCGTGCATATTCAGTAGTGGGTTTCTATAAATCAACTTTCGGTTTAGAGCTTGATGGTGGTTACTCTGCCGCTAAAGGTGAAGCGACTCATAGTAGTAAGAGTACAGTTCAAGGGAAAACTCCTGAAAACAGTATCTTAGCATTTGGTGCCGAATACTTCTTCCCAGGTCGTGAATTTTCTATCGGTTTAGACTATGGTCAATCTCGTGGTAAAAATTCAGGTTTAACTTTAGCAAGTAATGCAGTTTCAAAAGATTATAAATGGAACTCTGTTAAAGGTGACTGGAAAGCAGATTTATATGGTGTTGGTGTGAAATGGCACTGGGATCGTATTGAAAGTGGTATGTATGCGGGTTACTACCTGCGTGATGGTGATGCCAACACTTTCAACTACAAAAAAGAAACCTATACTGTGGGTGTAGATAAACGTTTTGCGGTATCTAAATACAACAACTTACGTTTATTTGCTGAAATGGCATATGATGATGCACGCAGTGACAACGAAGCATATAAAGACACTAAACAATATATCTTCGAAACGGGTATGCGTCTGTACTTCTAGTCCTGACAAAAGCATTACCGTTTGATAGAAGTAACCAAAGGAGAGCGATTTCGCTCTCCTTGTTAACCAATATATAAGGGGTGTGTAATGGTTAAGAATGTGTTGAAAATTTCAACATTAGCAATGTTTGTCGCATTCAACGTGAATGCTGCGACAGTCGATCTTCGTATTATGGAGACGTCTGATGTTCACAGTAACTTAATCGACTTTGACTACTTCAAAGACAAACCAACAGAACAGTTTGGTTATGTCCGTACTGCTAATTTAATTAAAGCAGCAAAAGCTGAAGCAACCAATGCGATTTTAGTTGATAACGGCGACTTGATCCAAGGTAGCCCGCTGGCTGACTATCAAGCAGCTAAAGGCTTAGAAAAAGGCGAATCTCATCCAGCTCACCAGCTGATGAACACCATGGGTTACACAGTAGGTAACTTTGGTAACCATGAATTTAACTATGGTTTAGATTACCTGAAAAAAGCCATTGCCGGTGCTAAATTCCCTTACATCAACGCCAACGTGATGGATGCGAAAACAGGCAAAAACTATTTCACACCTTATATCATTGTTGATACACCAGTAAAAGATCGTGATGGTAAAGAACACACTATCAAGATTGGTTATATCGGCTTCGTTCCACCACAGATCTTAATCTGGGATAAAGCCAATCTGGATGGTAAGGTCGTTGTAAACGATATTACAGAAACAGCGAAAAAATTCGTCCCTCAAATGAAAAAAGAGGGTGCTGACCTGATTGTGGCTATTCCTCACTCTGGTTTTGCGTCAGAGCCGTACAAAGCAATGGCTGAAAACTCTGTTTATTATTTAAGCGAAGTTGAAGGCATCAATGCAATCATGTTTGGTCACGCTCATGGCGTATTCCCAAGCAAAGAATTTGAAGGCATTAAAGGTGTTGATGTTGCTAAAGGTACTGTAAATGGCGTTCCTGCTGTTATGCCTGGCCAATGGGGTGATCACTTAGGTGTCGTTGATATGGTTATCAACAACGACAGCGGTAAATGGGTGATGACACAAGCAACAGGTGAAGCGCGTCCTATCTTTGATAAAGCAAACAAAAAAGCATTAGTTGAACGTGATGCTGAATTAGCGCAAATCATCGAAAAAGCACACCAAGGTACTCGTGATTTTGTAGGTAAACACATTGGTAAAGCTTCTGCCAACATGTACAGCTTCTTAGCATTAGTACAAAGCGATCCAACTGTACAAATCGTGAATGATGCACAAGTTGATTACACCAAACACTTTATTCAAGGTGATCCGAACTTAGACGGTTTACCAGTATTAGGTGCAGCTGCGCCATTTAAAGCGGGTGGTCGTAAAAATGCACCAGCAGACTTCGTCGAAGTTGAAAAAGGTGACTTAACATTCCGTAACGCTGCAGACTTATACCTGTATCCAAACACATTAGTGGTCGTTAAAGCGACCGGTGCTGATGTTGTTGAGTGGTTAGAATGTTCTGCGGGTATGTGGAACCAAGTTGATCCAAATTCAACTAAACCACAAGAACTAATCAACTGGGATGGTTTCCGTACTTATAACTTCGATACCATTAGTGGTGTGAACTATAAAGTTGACCTAACTCAACCAGCTAAATATGACGTTGATTGCCAAGTCGTTAATAAAGATGCGAATCGTATCAAAGACGTGACTTATGAAGGCAAGCCAATCGATCCTAAAGCAACATTCCTGATCGCAACAAATAACTACCGTGGATACGGTGGTAAGTTTGCAGGTACTGGTGAAGCAAATATTGCGTTCGCATCTCCAGATGAAAACCGTGCAATCTTAGCGTCTTACATTGCTAAACAAACGAAAGAAAAAGGCGAAGTTGCAACTAAAGCTGCTAACAACTGGTCATTCTTACCTATTAAGACTGACAAAGCGTTAGATGTACGTTTTGAAACGTCACCAAGTGAGAAAGCGGCTGCATTTATTAAAGATTTCTCTCAATATCCAATGACCTTTGTGGAAAATGATGAAATCGGTTTTGCAATTTACAAAATTGATTTAACAGAGAAGAAATAAGCCATTAAAGCCTGTCCATTCTGGGCAGGCTTCTCTTACCTTTTTGAACCAAAAGAGTAAAACTTATTGCTCTTTAAGGGGATTTTATGCGCTTTATGAAGCTATTACCTGCTGCTTTTGCTTTAGTGTTAGCAGGATGTGCAACGCAAGCACCTGAAATTACAGAACCATTAAAACCTCAAGCTAAATTAGTTGAAGGCGTATCTTGTATTTTACCTGATGCACCAACAGCACCTTACGACTACATTGCTTCTAATGATCGCTATGGTCAAAACAGTACAGCATCAACAGATTACTTTAAGTTAGCGATTAACTACTCACCCGCTTTTTGTGATTATAAAAGTAATAACATTAAGCGGTTAAATAACGACAATGAAAAAGATCGTGCAAAACGTGAGTATGATAAATTTGAAATCCAATGCTTCTCAGATAATAAATTTGGTTGGATTGTTCATGGGCTGTGGGCTGAAACCTGTGATGGTAAATCATGGGAAGAGTGCCGTGATTGGAAAGACATACGCAAGCATCCTCGTTTATGTAAAGGCGATTTACCACCTTTAGAATACTCTGCTATCAAACCTTATCTGTGTGATTCTCCGGGTATCGACTTACTACAAGGTGAGTGGGAAAAACACGGTGTATGTGCGTTTGATACACCAGATGCATTCTTTGGTAAACAAAAAGAGTTGTATGAAGCGTTAGTATTACCAGAAGGCCGTCCTTCAAACAGTGCATTGATTAAGTTCTTAAAAGAACACAATCCATCATTGAAGGATAAGGAAATTCAAATTAATCGAGATGAATTCTATATCTGTTATAGCAAAGATTTCGAAGTCATTGATTGTCCGAAACGTGAATTTTGATCTTAGGGATAAATTTTAAATGAACCATAAATATAAACTCGTTGCACTGGCAGTAAGCTCAGTCTTATTAGCTGGTTGTGCAAAGAACTACGACGAAGCTAATGTTGTTGATGTGCGTGTTATCGCAATGAACGACTTCCACGGTGCGCTAAAAGCGCCAGGTCCAAACAAACCTGGTGGCATCGAGCACATGGCAACATTAATCAAAGAAATGAAGAAAGATAACCCGAACAACATCGTTGTTGCCGCGGGTGATATGGTTGGTGCAAGCCCACTGTTATCTTCAATGTTCCATGATGAGCCTTCTATCGAAGCATTATCATTAGCAGGCTTAGAAGCAACGTCTGTGGGTAACCACGAATTTGATAAAGGCATGGGCGAGTTACTGCGTAAACAGAACGGTGGCTGCCACCCTGTGACGGGTTGCCAAGGTCCAACTGAATTTAAAGGGGCTGATTTCCAATACTTATCAGCAAACGTAACTGTTAATGAAACAGGCAAAACGTTATTCCCTGAATATGTTATCAAAGAATTTAACGGTATCCCTGTTGCATTTATCGGTGTCACACTGGAAGGTACTGCGGCAATCGTAACACCTAAAGGTACTGAAGGTTTAAGCTTCCATAACGAAGCGAAAACAATCAACGCATTAGTGCCTCAGTTAAAAGCACAAGGTGTTCAAGCGATTGGTGTGTTAATTCACGAAGGTGCTGCACAACGTCGTGACGGTGGTCCTGTGAATATCAACGCATGTAATGGTATTACGGGTAAAGTATTAGGTGTTGTTGATCAATTAGATCCTGCGATTGACTTTGTTGTGACTGGTCATACTCACCAAGCTTATAACTGTACTATCAACGGTAAATCAGTGACATCTGCGCAATCAAATGGTGCAATGTTAACGCGTATCGATCTGAAACTAGACAAAACAACAAAAGACGTTGTTGACGTTGAAGCACGTAATATTTGGGTTGATAACCGCAAATATGAAAAAGATCCAGCCGTTACCAAACTGTTAGAAGCTTACGAAAAAATCGCAACCCCATTAGCTAACCGTATCATTGGTAAGCTAGAAGGTAATTTAACGAAGCAAACTAACGACGCGGGTGAATCTGCACTGGGTCAAGTGATCGCTGATGCGCATTTATACACTGCAAAACCAAAAGATGCGGGTGGCGCACAAATCGCATTTATGAACAGCGGTGGTATTCGTGCTGATATGACTGGTGGTGACGTTTCTTATAACGCAATCTACACAGTACAGCCATTCTCTAACGTACTGTTAACTCAAACATTAACAGGTGAGCAAATCAAACGCCTGTTAGAACAACAATGGGATCGTTCACGTCCACAAGTGTTAGCAATTTCAGGTAACTTCCAGTACACATGGGATAGCAAAGCATCTAATGGCAACCGTGTTATCGTTGAATCAATGAAAATTGACGGTAAACCAGTAGATATGAAAGCGAACTACCGTGTTGTGGCTAACGAATACTTAGCAACAGGTGGTAGTAATTTCTCTGTACTGAAAGAAGGTAAAGATCCAGTTTACAGCGTGCCAGATGTTGATGCAGTCGTGAAATACTTTGCTGAGCAGTCTCCAATTGCTCAACCAAAAGCGAATAACATCACACGTAAATAACGTATTTTCATACGCCTTGTGAAAATCGCACCTCTTACGGGAGGTGCGTAAATAAATAAAGAGAGCAAAGTGTTGAACACAAAGGGTCCATCCCTACCTTTGTATTCATTACGCACTTTGCTCTTTTTTATGCTTTTTATTGGAGAATAAGTATTTTTTTAGTGAGCATGAAGGCATAAGCAACAAAGTTGGAATCTTTACAACATATCATCTGTGGTGTATTGTTGCGTTTAGCGACAAAAGATTTCATTTTTTGTCGTGAGTTATTAACATAAAAATTTATAGCGTTTTAATTCTATAAAGTTGTAACACCCGATAGGTATTAGGAGTGTAAATCATGGCTATTTCCGTAAGATTAGATGAAGACTTTGTCTCTGATGCTAAAATTCATGCGGAAGCGAAAAGCAGAAGTGTTCCTAAACAAATTGAACACTGGGCTAAAATAGGGCGTATAGCTGAAGATAACCCTGATCTGCCATATAGCTTTATCCAAGAATTGTTACTGGCACAGGCGGAAGTCGAAAACAAAAAGGTTTCTCGATATGTCCGAACTACAAAAAGAGATTGATGTCTATCAGTCTGTACGATTTGAAAAGGCAATGAAAAAGTTGCCTGAATCAGATGTGAAAATTATTGAAGATGAAATTGATCAAATAATTGATAATCCATTGATTGGTGAACAGAAAAAAGGCGATCTTACTCATCTTAGAGTACATAAATTTAGGCTTAATGATTTAACGGTATTGTTAGGTTACTCATGGGTTGCAAACAAGCTTGAACTGTATTTATTGCATATAGGTTCTCATGAGAATTTCTATGATGCTCAGAAGAAACAGCGAAAGACTGATCTAAAACTGATTAAAACATAAAAGAAAGGTGGCCTAATGCCACCTTTCTTTTATGTTGTATATGGGTAAAAAAAAGCCCACAGTGGCTGTGGGCAAGGAATGAAAGTAAAAAAAAGAGGGTATTACTTATTGCTAGGGTCTTTTGTCAGATGTCTGTTCTAACACTTATTTGAAGATTTTAAAGCGTGCATCATCTTCCATATAATTCTTTTCACCAGCCTCTTGTTCAATTGAACCAAAGACCATTTGAGCTCTTAGTTTCCATGTTTTTGGCAGATCCCAAGTTGCATGAACTTCGTCATCAATAATTGGGTTGTAGTGTTGTAATGAAGCACCTACATTCTCTGCTGCTAATGCAGTCCAAACAGAGAGTTGCGCCATACCACTTGCTTGTTCTGACCATACAGGGAAGTTATCCGCATACAGTGGGAATTGTTCTTGAAGACCTTTTACGATATCAGTGTCTTCAAAATAAAGAATTGAACCTGCGCCTGCTGCAAAGCTATTAATTTTCGCTTCTGTTGCACTAAATGCTTCTGCGGGTACTAATTTTTTCAGGGTATTTTTAACGATATCCCACAGTTTTTGATGTTGTTCACCAAACAGAACAACAACACGAGATGTTTGTGAGTTAAATGCAGTTGGGCTCTCTTTAACCGCTTCTTTGATAACTTCAGTGACTCTGTCTTCGCTAATTGGAAGTTGATTACCTAAATGATAAATTGTTCTACGTTTTTTCATTAAATCAGTAAATGCGTTAGACATGATTGTCTCCTTGATAAATTTAAGCGCTTAAAGCGTGTCTTAGCTTGAGCTAATCTATGGACATACTATAGGGCTTAGTAGTGATTTATTGATATATAAAAAATTTAATCAGTTACGTCAAAATATTCGACCTAGTTTTTAACGACTTGATTTAGATTCTATTTATCTACATATCTAAACTCAGGAGCAAGCTGGCTAATACCTAATCCTCCCGCTTTCTTCACTTTAATTTGCACTGGAATACGCTCTTTCATGGCTTCTACGTGACTAATTACGCCAATAATTTTTCCAGATGCGTTAAGGCTATCAAGAGCGTCTAATGCAATATCTAAGGTATCAGGATCTAATGTGCCAAAGCCTTCATCTAGAAATAGTGATTCGATTTGAGTTTTGTTACTGACCAAATCTGAAAGCGCTAAGGCGAGCGATAAGCTGACTAAAAAACTTTCGCCACCAGAGAGCGTGCGAGTATCCCGTAGCGCATCAGCTTGCCATGTATCGGCAATTTGTAATTCAAGGCTTGCCGGTGTTTTACGTTGCAAGAAATAACGACCATGAAGCTTTTCTAAACGACGATTAGCCAAATAAATTAGATGATCAAGCGTTAAGCCTTGAGCAAAACGGCTGAACTTATCTCCTGATGCAGATCCCACCAATTCGTTTAAGTAACTCCAATCATCAAAGTGAGATTGCTGTTTCGTTATTTTGTCGAGTAAGGCTTGTTGTTCTTTGCGTTTTTCTTCATCAGTACGCAGCTGCTCTTGAATGCGAAATTTGGTTTCTTGTATATGAGCCAGCTGTGTTTCTAGTGCTAATAAATGTGTAGTGATTTGTTCAATATTTTGCTCAGTCGATAACAACGGTTGTTGTAACAAGTGCTGCTGATATGCCTTTTCTTGAGTGTCTAAGCGAGTTTTTTCTTGCAATAATCTATCAAGTCGTTGTTTTTGCTGTTCTTGTAAACAGTTTCTTTCTTCGACTGATAACAGAGAGGCTAAAAATGCATTTTCATCAGCAAACGGACTGTTTTTTAACGCATGTTGATATTGTTCAATAATGTTTTGTGAACGCGTTTGTAACCGTTGTAGTGATTTTTCATTTTCCTGATATTGACCAATAAGCTGATTTAAACGGATTTCGAGTCGGTTTTTTTCTTCGCTATATTGCTCAATTTGTTTTTGTAACAATTGACTCTGTTTATCTAATTCATTACGCGCATCTTCGGTGGTTTGTGTCCCGAATAACGCTTGGCGTTGTGCTTTGAGCTGTTCTTGTTGCTGATGTAGTTGTTGTAAATGGATTAAAACAGCATCAAGTTCTTTTTGAATTTCAGATAAATAGCGTTTTCTTTCTTGCAGTGTTGATAACAATTCGCGGATTGTTTGTTGTAATTCGTGATGTGTTTTTAAGGTTGATTGATATTGTTGGCTCTCTTTTTTACGCGCAATAAGCCATTGAATTTTATCTTCACATTCCTGTAATTCATAACCTTGCTGTTTGACAAGAGATTGAAGCTCCTGAGTTAACTGGGTTTGTTGTTGAAGATATTGCGTTGTTTGTTGTTGTTTATTGATGACTTCTTTTTGTTGTTGCGCAAATTCATTTTGCTGATGAAGGATCGCTTGCTGTTGTTGATTAAATTGCTCTTTGGTATCAGATAGCAGTTTGTATTCTTGCTGAATTTTGGTTTCTAACGCTTTATATCTGGATTGTTTTTGTGTGAGTAAATTATCTTTTTTCTCAAGCTCTGCATCCAATTTAGCCAAAGCATCTTCTTCGCAATCAACATCAGGTATTGTGTGCGTTTGTGCTAAGGTTCGCCATTGTTGTTTTAATGTCGCTATATCTTGGGTGAGTTGCTCAAGATCTTCATTAAGCTTTTCGTTTTGAGCTTGATAGCCAGCACACTGTGTTTTTTGTTCCACTAACTCTATAGTTAATGCATGTACTTGCTTTGTTAAGGTATCTAACCGTAATTTTGTTTCATCAGTTTGAATTTCTTTATATTTTTCAACATAAGGATGCTCGGTCGAACCACAAACAGGACATGGGGTATCTTTAACTAAACGTTGTCTCTCTTCTTCATATTCTGCTAACTTTCGTATTAGCAGATAATTATCGTTTAAGTCTTTAAGATGTTGTTCTTTCTCTTTTAAAGCAATGTCATTTTTATGGATGCTTTCAGTCAGCATTGCTATTTTTTGCTGATTTTCTGAATAGCTTTTTTGGTATTGATATTCAGTTTTGATATTGCGTTGTAATTGGGTTTGTAATCCCATTAGTTTAGCGAGTGCATTTCGTTGTTGTGAAATTTGTTGCAAACGATAAGGGATATCCGCAATAGCATCAGCTTTATTTTGTTGCTCAAGTTGTGTTTGTAATTCGCTTAATTGTTGTTGCTGTAAGTTAAGATTGTACTGTTGCACTTCTAGCGCTTTGGTCGCTTTTTCTAATTTGAGTTTAAGTAAGCATTCTTTTTCTTGTTCTGCTTTTTCACTTTTCTGGCTAATTAGATATTTCTCTGTAATTTCATCATATTGCTCAAAATAACGTTGCCATAACGGTAAATTTTCAGCCAGTTGAGCATGAGCTATATGCTGATTTAAATATTCGTCTAATTCATTAAATTGTTTTTGTGAGCCAGCTAATTTGGCTTCTGTTAACTGTATTTTTTCCAGATATTCTGATTGCGTTTTTTCTAGCGTATTTTTTTGCTGTGTTTTTACTGAAATATCTTGTTGTAGCAAGATTAACTGATTATCTAATGGTGCTACTTTTTCACGTATAAGCTGCAATATTTGCTGTTTTTTTTCATCGTGCTGTTTAAATGTGTTACGAGCCTCGATTAAATGCTGATTAATAGGTTGGCTCTGTTGTTCAATAAGCTGTTTTTCTGCTGTTAGTGTTGAGAGTTGTGACTCAATATAGGTTTGTTCTTTTAATAGACGATCCTTTTCATCATAAATTGGGCGGATTTTTTCTGCTGGTTCGCTATTTTCAAGACGTTGAATATCGGGTTTGGCAGCAATTAACGCTTCTTGTGCTAAGTTAACTTCGGTTTGTGCTAATACTTTGTTTTTATTAAGTTCAGTTTCTTTTTCTTGCCACTGTTTTGCTGCTTGATATTCCTGCTGTTCTTTTTGTAATCGGCTCTCTTTGGCAAAAAGATCGGTTTGTTCAGTTAATAATGCTTGGCGAGCATTTTCATCTAATAACGCCATCATTTCGGCTTGCTGTTTTAGTGTTTTTAATGCTTGTTCTTCTTCACGCCAATGTTTAAAGATAGATTGGGAGATATGGCGATAAATATCTGTGCCAGTGAGTTCTTCAAGTAATTCAGCACGAGATTTATCATCTGCATTTAAAAAAGCCGCAAATTGTCCTTGAGAAAGCAACATAGATTTAGTGAAACGATCAAAATCAAGGCCCGTAATATTAATGATCATCTCTTTCACTTGGCTTATTTTGCTTGCTAATATTTTGTCTTCGCCTCCTGTTGTATTTATTTTAACAAGTTCAGCCTGTGGCGCTTGAAGATTGCCATCTTCTTTATAATTAGCTCGGCGTTGTTCCCAAAATGCTCGATAAGCCACACCTTTGACTTCAAATTCGACTTCGGTCAAACACTCTGCGGTATGACGTGTCATTAATTCATTTTGTGATTGCGTGACTTTATCTAATCGTGGAGTTCTATGATAAAGCGCCAAACTAATCGCATCTAACAGCGTGGTTTTTCCTGCACCCGTGGGGCCTGTAATGGCAAATAATCCATTGCTGATAAAAGGCTCTTGGTTAAAGTTAATCTTCCACTCGCCTTTTAAGGAGTTAATATTTTTAAATCGCAGACTTAAGATTTTCATTATGCTTCGTTATCCTCTTTCTCTGCCATTTCAACTGCTTGTTTAAATAATGTTGTTAAACGAGTTTTAGTTTCTTCTGAATCAAACTCATGCTGTTCTAAACGTCTTTCAAAAACATCATAAACGGTTAATTCGGTCAGTGTTTCGTTCTCATTTTGAGTGAACGCTTGGCGTTGTTTTCTCGCTCTTCTTAATAAGATCACATCAAAAAGCGGATCGTTAGTTAGCTCTTGAATACGGGTTTGTATATCACTGAGATAATCTTGTGTTGAAACTTCGATATCCAACCAAATAGTGGTATCTATTTCACCGTATTGTTTTTTTAAATCCTCAAGTTGTATCGCTATCTCTTTTAATGAACCACTGATAGTGCGTAGTAACTGAAATTCAGGAATAGGTAATAGTGTGAGGTTAGTTAATTTTTCTTGCTCAAAGTCGATAAGACAGACACTTTTCTGTTGTCCGCATTCATCAAAACTTAACGGAATAGGAGAGCCACTATAACGAATATGACCTGATTTATTCACCACTTGAGGGCGATGAATATGACCAAGAGCAATATAGTCAAATTCAGGAAATAGGGTTGCTGAAAAGGCTTCTAAGGTGCCGATATAAATTTCACGGACGGAATCGGTCACACTCGCTCCAATTGTGGTGAGGTGACCCGTTGCAATAATGGGAATATCGACATTTAATTGCTGACGTAATTCGAGAGCTGCTTGATATTGAGCTTGATAATATTCAGCAATCGCTTCTTTTAAGGCTGTTTGTTTTTCAGCACCTGATTGCCCACTTTTACTGCTGATCATGTCTCTAGGGCGTAGATAAGGGATTGCACAAAGTAATGCTCCTGGAGTGTTATCTTTTTGAGGAAGAATTAACGGAGCTTGTGGTGTTTCAGCATGAACATTGGCAATAACGGTCGTATTTAAACACGCCAACAGTGATTTTGATTCATTTAGTGTTGCCACCGAATCGTGATTACCACCTAGAATAACGAGCTGACATTGTGTATCTCTAA
The DNA here is from genome assembly GCF_016238105.1 of Proteus sp. PR00224. Classification (NCBI taxonomy): domain Bacteria; kingdom Pseudomonadati; phylum Pseudomonadota; class Gammaproteobacteria; order Enterobacterales; family Morganellaceae; genus Proteus; species Proteus sp. PR00224. The sequence continues at coordinate 259,103 of NZ_JAEHQU010000003.1, forward strand.
TAGCAACAACAAAACGGTTATAAAGCTCTCGGGCGTAGCTTGGAGGGGAGCCAGTATCAAAAATATCACCCGCAACAATTAGAGCATCGACTTGGTAATGTTTAATTTGTGCTAATAACCAATCAAGAAACTGTTGGTGTTCTTTAGCTCGAGTCTTAGTAAAAAAATATTGCCCTAAATGCCAGTCTGATGTGTGAATAATCCGCATTGCTATCCCTCTTTTTTATCTGGTGAAGAGTATAGCGCACCTTGCTTTTTTAGTGAAAACTCAACAATAACTCCCTTTTTTGAGTGATATTTCACCAAAAAATGATTTATTTACCTTAACAACGGGGATCTATTTCAGTAATGTTAAGGCTAGTCATAAATCTGTCATAAAAGTGCATCATAATCATTTTGACCCTCTATATACATTACACAGGATAGAGTATGGCAAGGCGTATTCTTGTTGTTGAAGATGAGACCGCAATTCGAGAGATGATCTGTTTTGTTTTGGAACAAAATGGTTTTCAACCTATTGAAGCAGAAGACTATGATTCTGCATTGAGTTTTCTTATCGACCCTTACCCTGATCTGGTTTTATTAGATTGGATGATCCCTGGTGGATCAGGCTTGCAGGTAATAAAACAGATGAAGCGGGAAAGTAATACCCGTGATATTCCCATTATTATGCTAACGGCAAAAGGGGAAGAAGAAGATAAAGTCCAAGGCCTAGAGACGGGTGCTGATGATTATGTTATCAAACCGTTTTCACCTAAAGAGCTTGTTGCCCGAGTGAAGGCGATTTTACGGCGTTTATCGCCGATGTCAGCGGAAGATGTTATTGAATTCAATGGACTCGGTCTTGATCCTGTTTCTCATCGAGTGACAAGTCAAGATAAGCCGATTGATATGGGCCCCACCGAATTTAAACTCCTACACTTTTTTATGACACATCCTGAACGCGTATATAGCAGAGAACAGCTGCTAAACTACGTTTGGGGAACCAATGTTTATGTCGAAGACCGTACTGTTGATGTGCATATTCGTCGTTTACGTAAGGCTATTGAAGAAGATGGCCATGACAGAATGATACAGACAGTACGTGGAACGGGATATCGTTTTTCTGCCCGTTTCTAAGTCAATATGGGAGTAATCGTCAGGTGTTAGAACGACTATCGTGGAAAGCCCTCGTTTGGGGGCTATGTCTATTTTGCTTGCCTGCCTTTATATTATCGCTTTTTATTGGGCATCTTCCTTGGTTGCTGGTGGCATCGCTTCTCAGTGCCCTTGTGTGGCATGCCTATAATTTGCTGAAATTATCTAAATGGTTATGGTTAGATCGCTCTGTATTGCCTCCGGAAGGGAGAGGGGGATGGGAGCCTATTTTTTATGGTATTCGACAGACCCAACAACGTAATCGTAAACGACGCAGAGAATTAGGCGACTTAATTAAACGTTTTAGAAGTGGGGCTGAAAGTTTACCCGATGCTGTTGTGATGATGACAAATGAAGGGAATATTTTTTGGTGTAATAGTCTAGCTCAACATCTATTAGGCTTTCGTTGGCCTGATGATAATGGGCAAAATATTTTTAACTTATTACGTTATCCTGATTTTTTGCACTATTTTACCGCAGGTGATTTTAGTCGCCCCTTAACTATTTCACTAAATAATGGCTCTATTGTTGAGTTTCGTGTGATGCCATATAGCGAAGATCAACGCTTGATGGTGGCGCGCGATGTAACAGAAAAAAATAAACTAGAAAACTCACGACGTGATTTTTTTGCTAATGTCAGTCATGAGCTAAGAACACCACTAACCGTTATTCAAGGTTATCTTGAGATGATGGAAGAAAATAGTGTAGCAAAACCCGCAGAGCATAAGGCTATCGTTACGATGCAAGAGCAGGCTAAACGTATGGATACGCTTGTTCAGCAACTCTTACAGCTTTCTCGTATCGAATCCGCTCCTCATATTGATTTAAACAAAATTGTTGATATTCCTGCCATTTTGGCTTTATTACAACAAGAAGCGAACTCACTAAGCCAAGGTCAACATCAGATTGTTTTTGATGTTGATGAAGAGTGGGCTGTTCGTGGTAATGAAGAGCAACTGCGTAGTGCTGTTTCTAATTTAGTGTATAACGCCATTAATCACACTGAAGAGGGCACAACAATCAAAGTGAGTTGGAAGAAAATACCCCAAGGTATGTTATTTAGTGTTTCAGATAATGGGGCGGGGATCAGCGCTGAACACTTAACACGTTTAACAGAGCGTTTTTATCGCGTAGATAAAGCTCGCTCTCGTCATTCTGGCGGTACTGGTTTAGGTTTGGCGATTGTGAAAAAATCGTTGCTTCATCATCACTCTCAATTGAATATTGAAAGTAAAGTAGGTGTTGGGAGTACGTTCTCTTTTATCCTTCCTCAAACATTGCTTACTGCTAAAAAAACACACTAGCAGAATGTCTTTTTTAAAGCCTTTATCACTTCTATTCAATCAGTGATAAAGGTTTTTTTGTCCTTTTTTAATCTTTTTAATATCAATAAAAACTAATATCGTAGCGTTAAATTTTAATATTATTAATTAATGGTAACTTTAAATGACGCTAATATTCAACATTATTGGTGATAAAATGCACAAATCATATCATGCATATTCGATGATATATGACAGTTATAACTAGCTCTGAAAAATAGTTTAGATGATTCTTCTGGTTTTTAGATTGGCTATTGCCTTTTTTCATTATAAAAGTTTTACTTGTGACCAGTTATCGGCAATTTTTTCTATTTAGCACCTAATTGCTCTACATGAAATGATTATATATGGATATTATCCTGAATAATGATGGTATGAGCCTAAATAGATATTGTTGATTTTATGTTGCGCTATATTGGCGTAATTTAACCATTATTGTAACTATATATTAACAAAACTTATGGCACATAGATTAACTTCCAGAGATATTCTGGCATTAGGGTTTATGACATTCGCCCTCTTTGTTGGCGCTGGCAACATTATTTTTCCTCCAATGGTGGGGTTACAATCAGGCGAATTTGTTTGGACAGCAGCAATTGGCTTTTTGATCACAGGGGTAGGTTTACCTGTTTTAACGGTTGTCGCATTAGCAAAAGTCGGTGGTGGTATCGAGGCATTAAGCACACCTATTGGTAAATCAATGGGATTATTATTAGCTATTGTTGCCTATCTTGCTGTTGGACCTCTTTTCGCAACTCCTCGTACTGCAACGGTTTCTTTTAAAGTGGGTATTGCCCCTTTAGTGGGTGATACAGAAATGTCATTGCTGATTTATAGCATTGCCTATTTCTTAATTGTGATTGGTATTTCACTTTATCCCGGTAAGTTATTAGATAGTGTTGGTCATATTCTTGCGCCTATTAAAATTCTGGCATTAGCAGTATTAGGTGTGGCTGCGGTGTTTTGGCCTGCTGGTGGCGTGATCCCTGCCACAGATGCTTATCGTGAAATGGCTTTCACTCAAGGGTTTATCAATGGTTATCTCACCATGGATACCTTGGGGGCGATGGTTTTTGGTATCGTGATTGTTAATGCTGCCCGCTCTCGTGGAATAGATAACTCTTCATTATTAACACGTTACACTATGTGGGCGGGTATTATTGCGGGCGTATTATTAACAGCTATTTACTTAAGCTTGTTTAAATTAGGCTCTAGCAGTGGGAGCATTATTCCAGGGGCGCAAGATGGTGCCGATATTTTACACGCCTATGTTCAGTACACTTTTGGTGACTTCGGTAGCTTCTTCCTTGCTCTACTGATTTTCTTAGCCTGTATGGTGACGGCAGTTGGTTTAACTTGTGCATGTGCTGAATTTTTTAGCCGTTATTTGCCTATCTCTTACCGTACATTAGTGTTGATTTTAGCGATATTCTCAGCGGTTGTTTCAAACTTAGGATTAAGTAAACTGATTGCGTTTTCGATTCCTGTGCTGATTATGATTTATCCACCTTGTATTGTGATTATTTTGATGAGTTTCACTTTACGTCTGTGGAATAATCCAAGCCGTATTATCGCGCCAGCGATGGCTGTTAGCTTATTTTTCGGTATTTTTGATGCAATAAAAGCCTCTGATTATCTGAAACATTTATTACCAGAGTGGGCAACTAAATTGCCATTAAGTGAGCAGGGATTAGCATGGCTCATTCCTGTATTGGTGACAATTGTTGTGTGTGGTATTTACGATAAGGTTGCAGGCTCACCGAGTAAAAAAGTGATCCAGACTGAAGTGACTAAATAAGCGATAAAGTACATTGATTTAAACATAAAAAGGGAAACGAAAGTTTCCCTTTTTGTTGGAATTAAAGTAAGTGCTGGTTCTCTTTTAAACGGTCAGCCAGTGTTTTTTCTATATCTGTTTGTACTAATTTTGATACATCATATTCTTTGGCAAGTGATGAGAATCGAGCAATAACATCAACGGTATGATGAATATACGCTTGTGCTTGTTGCCAACTTTCAAAACCAGCTATTTCAGCAAGCTGCTTTATTGTATTTAATGGTGGCTTTTTACCATACCCGCCAAATGAAGTGATATGCTCATTTCTTGGATTGGGATTATAGGTCACATCATAAAAAGGTGCCGGCTCCCAGTGCCCATCATCATATTGTAGAAATGACCAGTTTTTACTGTGATCATCTTGATTAGAAGCGAATAGATTAAAAATAGCTCGTCTAAACTGGAGTTGTCCGGCTGAAACTGATTTGCATAGTACGCGGTTTACTTTGATTAAATCTTCGTAATCCAAAGAAGGTAGCCTAAAATCAGCATCTAATAATCCGCATGCACTGTGCATGATTAAACGCCCTGATTTACCTGAGCTATTTGTGACACGATCAAAGCGTTTTAGCGCTAACCAAGATTTTCCATCACTGTTTTTAGGAACATCAATAAGTTGCCATTGTGGGGGATTGAGCTCTAGCTCTTTTGCTAGGATGAGATAGATCGCTTCACATAGCCCTTCATCGTGGCCAAGAGGTAAGTTCTTAGACGTAAATTTGATCAGCCATGATTCATCACCTTCTTCTTCATACGTTTTACATTGATTAAAATCCCCTTGCTTAAAATAAAGCAACGCTTTAGGTCTAGCTCCGCCGGCGCTACCAACAATAGCAAGTTCAGATAAAACAATTTCCGTTTGACCATCAAATACAGCTTGTGCTTCTAAACCTAAATTAATTAAATCAACTTCAAACTGTTCATCTATTTGATAGTCAGAGACTGGTAAATAAGATAATCCTCCCATACCTTTATTACCAACAAAGGCTAACCTATCCATCGTTGTAATTTCATGCGGTTGTATACCATGTTGGCGGAATATTCTATCTTGCAATAAGCGTCCCCATCCATCAGGTAAACTATCTGAGAAAAGCCCTTGCAAATTGCCATGAGGTTTTTTAGGTGCTATTTGTAAATCCGTATTATTCTGTAGATTAAAAGGTGAACTATTACCAAATTGTGTTAGGTAATGCGCATCATATTGAAAAAATACACCACTATGGTTTTGTACCAATGTTCCCATTAAAACAGAGTCACCTGTAGATAACGTCCGTGTCACATTTAGCTTTTGGATTGGCTTAAAACTCATCTTGTAATACCTCTTCAATAGTCCTTGGCATACGTGGTTTATTCACTTTCTTAGGATCAACAACCGCATAAAGATTATTTAAATCATCAAGGCATTGCCAAAGTAACAGTAACTGGCGTAGTGAAATTTTACCTTGTAATTCAAACTTTTTGATAGTTGAAGCAGGAACTGTACTACGCTCGGCAAGTTGTTCGCGTGACCATTTTTCTTTTTCACGCAACTTTCGTAAATGAGAGGCAAAGGCTCGACTAACATCGAGATCAGTAAGTAATGTGAGTTTCATTTGTTAGCCTCAAATAGATACTATAATGTCTAATTATAGCAAAAAATAGCTATTTTGGACATTATAGTATCTATTTGATTTAAGAGTAGAGCAAACAGTTTAGCTTAGATTGCTCATTAATTTTTATCTGTAGAATACTGTTTTTCTGCCACAGGCTGTTGGTTTTCATCTAAATAATAATGAACTCCAGCAACAATATCATCTTCACCTTCATAGAAAATTTTAAAACGAGTACGATTGCCATCATGATAAGCAATAACTGCACTACCGCCTTTTCCTAAGCAGAATTGATGTAGATTACCTGTTGAGATACAAATACTGTCGTCGCCAGATACCGTGACTTTACAATTATCACCAGTATTAATCGCGACAGAGTTTTGTCCGGTTACGTTGATTTGTGCTAAATCACCTGTGTTAGTGACTTTTGCTCGATCTTGCGAGGCAGTAATAAAATTACGCATGCCACTGTTTGCGATATGAACACCATTACCAGAGGCATAAATTTTGACATCATTGCCGCTATTACAAATGCGAGAGCGTCCACCTAAGCTGCCAATACGACATTGATTACCCGTATTACATACTTTTCCTGCAAAACCCGTATTCATCAATTGATTACTATAACCTGTGTTGGCAATGCTGTTTTCATCGCCAGAAAAAGCCACAATATTATTACTCCCACACAAAGCAAGATCGGTACTTAATTGCTGACTTTTTAAGATCAATTGATGCCATTCGGTAGAAAATTGAATATTTTCAGATGTTGGCAAAGTATTGTGATATGGCAGGCGTTGTAATGACACGCCTTGTTGTTCATTGCCGAGCAGGAACAAGATGTTTTCCATGACTTCTTGTTCCTGTTTGGCAAAGGATGCTTCACTAAAATGACGTAAATAAATATATTGAATAAAACTCTCTATCCACTGTGTACGGCGCTGTTTTATTAACTCACTATGGATAGCACTGTAAGTGCCTCCATCAGGAAAATAACGTAAAAACCAACGATAAAGTGAAGTTGAAACATGCAGTTGTCGTAAGTCTTCTTTTGTTAATGTGATATTTTCCTTTGAAGGGACTGACATATAAGCTCCTTAATCCATGTATCAATTAGTGTCTGTGGTAACCGTCAACCATACTGCGAAATGTTTGGAACGGGGTTCTGCCTGTCGTACACAGATACAGGTGACCAAGAATAAAAAAGACACTACATACGGCTAATACTTGGTGTGCGATCAATAGCCATGCTTTAAACATCACTGCATCAGCAGGAATAAATGCTGGATTTTGCAGTAAAACGCCCGTTATCAAAAGGAGTGGGACTAATGCGTACATCACACCTAAATAAGCCATTTGTTGCAGTGGATTAAATTTAACATTCGGTGTTGCTGGGAAGGGGTGATCTTCGCCTTTGATAATGCCGTAGAGGTAAAAACGAACTTGCATTAAGGTGCGTTGTAACCAATTTTTGCCATCAATGCGGTAAAACTTGCCATTACCACCAACAAGGTTAATCAGTACGAAGGATAACCAGCAAACTAATAGTAGATAACCACAGATTTCATGCACGCTAACTAATAATGCCGTATCGTGTGCAGAAAGTAGGGCGAAATGGTTAATGCCACCACTGAGAAGCAACAGAATAAATAAAGAGGCATTACTCCAGTGCCACAAACGCACTGCTTTAGAGTAAAGATAGAGCTTCTCTTCTTTATGAGACTCACCGTGTGGTGTGGCAAAGCGATAACGCAAGAAGCCATGCAGTGCGAGAACAAGCAACATCCCCACTAAGAGCACCCCTGCAACAATTAACCAAAGTGGTAAATAGTCAGGCGTATAGATTAAGACATACTCTTTTAGTGAGGCTTGAAATTGCTCGGCATTTGGCATGATATTAACTGCACTCATACTTTACCCTCCTCTTGAGAATGAGGCCCTACACGACGATAGAGATGTGGTTTTCCTACGCCATCGAGTTGATAGATATAGTAATCATGTGTTTTGAGCCATTCTTGAATTTGAGGGCTGTCTTCTCTACCAAATAACAAGGCATTTTGTGGACAAGCGCTCACACAAATCGGTGGGAAACCTTTTTGTAATCGAGACTCAAGACAAAAATCACATTTATCAGCAACATGTGTCACAGGGTTAAGATAACGGACTTGGTATGGGCATGCTGATATACAATAGCTACAGCCAATACATTTCTCTTTATTAACACGAACAATGCCATTGGTTTCATCACGCCAAGAAGCACCCGTAGGACAAACTGGGATACAAGGGGCGTCTTCACATTGCTGGCAAGAGTGTCTAAAGAAATGGTATTTATCGTTATCTTCTTTGAGGCTTAATGGAATATGAGCAATATCCATTCGAGCCATTCCATTGGGTACTTTATTTAATCGACGACATGCAGTGGCACAGATATTACAGCCATTACAGAGCGTCTCATCGTGGATCATGGCATAGCGGATAGGTTTTTTTTCTGCAGTTGCTGCAAGCGCACTTCCTAGTGGCGCACTGAAAAAAATGACCGATCCCATACCTGCTACAAATTTACGGCGAGAAACACGCATTATTTTTGCTCCTCAGTCTGATGATGTTGTAATACCCACATCGAATTTCGTTGATAAGGCAGAACGTTAAGGATTTTCATGTTGTTCTACCTCAATCCATTCAGTTAAGCCTCGTGCTTTGCCGTAACTCATTAACGTATTGCTAAAGAGATAAGGGGCATCGTTGGACGCTAAAACTTGCTGAATATCCTGAAAATCAGGGTGAGTTTTCATCAGTGTCAGTGCATCTTCAATCTCTGAAGCCGTGTACTGAAAAGGTTCAGACATCAACATGCTTTGTTTCAATGGTCGAGGATAGGTTTCACATTCAAAACGAACCACACCTGCAATTGCTGTACAAATATCCGCATAGCGGTTTAGTAATTGCAGTTGTGCGAAGTTATCTGACATAAATTCATCTGAGTAGAAATAATCCTCGCCATAGAGACTTAAATGGGCGATATCAATAAACTCGTCGCTCTTTAACGCGGTTTCTAACTGCGCAATATCTTCTTCTGTTAGAGAATAGGGCGCATCATACAGCGTTGAAATTGCTAATAGTTCACCTTCTTTTGAACATTGACGTATCGCATTCGCTAGATGTTGTTCGGCAGATAATTCTGCTATCTCTGCAACGGGTTCTTCTACGATATCCGTTGAGGTGTTAGCACTACGTCCAACACCGGTTTCTGATAGTGGCAGTAACCAACGGCGACGAGAAATATCAGGTTGCTCTAAAGCAATATCTGCATCATCAGCGATATCTTGTGGTATAGAAGCCGATGCACTTTGTTCTATCATCATGATCTCCTTCTTTTACCTATTAACTTGGTAATAAACCACGAGACGCTAAATCATCTGCAACATCTTGTAATCCAAGGCGAACTAAAGTTTCTTTTGTTGGGCAACCTAATTTAGGGTCCCAGCCCATTTCTTCATAGAACATGGTGAGAGAAAGCTGCATATCTTCTCTGTCCATTTTGTCTGTACCTTCAGTAAAGACAGGAATATCAGGATCTTTATCAAATACCCATGAACAGATTTGGTCATGCTCATTGCGCATATCCATAGTGTTCATTAATTTAACGGTATAAGCACGGTGTAAGGTGAAGATACGCTCTGAGGCTAAATCCAAATCTTTAGATGTGGTTGGTTCACCTGTGATCGCCGTGAAGAATTTGGCTTCCATTTCAAGATCACCACGATAGTTACGGCTCTTATGAGGGGAAACCGTCATCGGCCATACCCAGTTACATAAAGTGACGGCATCGTGTAAGCAACTACGTAAGAGAGTCCATTTGGTATAAGCAATTTTTGCTTTATTAATTGGTGTGTAGTTTTTGGTTTCATCAAAAGCATCACCAGAGCCAAATAGCTCACCTGCAATCTCTTTTTGCAATTTCAGCGGTAAACCACTACCGATATAGTTGATATGGGTATGTGTCATCGCGTCGCGGTTAAACATACAGTTAACGATAGAACCAACTTGTGCAGAGGCTTCATTGGCGTGGTGAATTGGGAAGCCCATTGGTGACCAAAGTTTATTTTTCTTGTTACCCCAATACTCTTCACCTAAATTCCAACGCTGAGCCATCAGGTAAGATCCATCGGCAAGGTGGCTAAATTCACCTTTACGATGCGCTAAACGGTAATAGAAATCTTTGATAAATTCTGGGTTACCTTCTTCCAGTTTATCCCAAGGAATATCGTTATATTCTTCTTCAGAAAGCACACGTTTAAAGACGCCGTGGGTATAACAATAAGTGAAGTCACGATGGAGTTGACCGTAGTTACACCATAATCCCATATCATCAAAAATATTCAGACCAACAAGATTACCAACAACGTTGCCATCCCCTTTTTTCTCAACATCTTTAGGGCCATTAGGGAAAATGGTGGTGTGAACAAAGTTTGCAACGCAGGTATTACCCCCAGTTTGCGGTACACCAAATTTTTTCGCTTGTGGAACATTAAGCTGCGCCATACAACGAATAGGACAAGAGTGGCAACCTCCCATTTTGACCGTGTATTCTTCAGCTTCAGGACCAAGGTCAAAGGTGGATTTCATGGTTCTAAAACCAACGGTATTGATATCACCAGGAGGAATTTCACCCGTTTCGATAGGTCCGCCTTCAGCCGCACCCCAGAAAAGTCCTTTGCGTGCAGTCCAGCGAGAACCTGGATGAGAATATTCAGCCCATGATTGTGGTGTGCTTGGTACAACGTGGTTATTATTAGAACCAATTAATTGCGTCATCATGTAGTCGTTAAGTTCTTTTAACGCTTTACGATCTGCAACGTTAACGCCTCGGCTACCTTCGACAACAATCGCTTTTAATTTTTTTGCGCCTAACACTGCACCAACACCCGCACCACCACTGTGATTACGGCTATTAATAATGCCAGATAACGGGACTAAGTTTTCACCCGCAGGACCAATTGTGGCAACACAGGCTTCAGGGCTAGTTTGTGCGCACAGCTCTTCTGTGGTTTGACGAACGCCTTTACCCCATAAGAAAGAGGCATCTTCAATAGAAACTTGGTCATCATCAATATGGATCCAAACAGGTTTATCTGATTTACCTTCAATAATCAGAGAGTCATAGCCTGCAAACTTCATCCATGCTGCGAAAAACCCACCCATATGAGCGTCAACAACGAGGTTGCCACGAGTAAAGGTAGAAAGAGAGGTGATATTGACGCGAGAGCTACAAGGTGCGCCAGATCCAGTTAAAGGACCTACTGCAAAAACAACTTTGTTTTCTTCATCAAAAGGTTTAACGCCGGGAGCAACCTCTTCGTACATGATTTTGTAGCCAAAGCCCATACCACCAATCAAGAATTTATACTTGCTTGAGCTTTCACGTGTGATGGCACCGGTAGTTAAATTGATTCTTAGAATATTTCCAGTCCAGCCGTTAGTCATAATATTGCTTCCTAATCTAAATGTGGTTCAGTGATGTGATTGTCTGGATTTATTAAACAGTAATTTCTTTCCATTCAATGATTTGCAGAGCACCTGTTGGGCACGCTGATGCACACTCACCACATAAATTGCATTTGCCGGATTTTTTAGTTTGTGGGTTGACGGTTGCCATCATCCACGGACAAGCTGTTGTACAGGCGGCACAACCAATACAACGACGTGTATCAACGACAATACAGCCGAACTCTTCTTGATAACGGATAGCTTTGACTGGGCAGACCTTCATACATTCAGGATCTTTACATTGGCGGCATGTATCCGTTGTAAAGTTTAAATCGCCATAAAGTCCACCACCGGAGCCAATACCTTTATCACCAAAATAAAAGTGACGATGGATTTTGGTACGTGAGAAGAATGATCCAACGCTTCCATCATTCCATGTTGTACATGCTGTTTCGCAGCGGTGGCATCCTGTGCAACGCGCTCTATTTGTGACTAAAACGCCTTTAGGTGTTGTGGTTAATTGAATTATTCCGCTGTCTATTTCTTCTTGCTTACAACCTAAAAGAGAAAGCAATGCGGGTGCTATCGTGATCCCTGCAAGCCCTTTACCGGATATTCGCAGAAACTCTAGTCTTGATAGCCCAATATCTAATATTGGACGATGATGTGTATCAGACATTAATATTTATCTCCGCTTAACTAATTTTATTAAGAAATAAGTTGTGATGATAAATTCTTTATTTACCCGCTTGCCTTATCGTTATATAAAAAATATAATAACGGTATCGTTAGCAGATAGATTATAGATTTCAACTCTTTTTATGATTAAAAAACACGTTGTAAGAAAATGTTAAATATTTGTATTTACAATGTGTTATATCATTTTTTTACGTATTTTTATTATCCTTTCTGATAGTGTGGTTATTAAAAAATTTATTCTGTGATTACTATCATAGAAATAAAAACAATTCGTGTTATTTAATTTATTTAATTAAATGATTATTATTTTTATCTGTAATTACGAAAGAGAATAACTACTATTTATATATATTCTATTATTGAAACTAAATTAAAGGTGATTTGTTCTTGTATTTTATTTGATATTATTATTTTAATAACAAATTGATATTCGATATTAATTATCGATTAAATTAAATATGAGTTTTGATTATTATTAATAGCTGTAAATATGAATAAATTGTAAAACCATGACTAGATCATTTTTATAATAGAAAAACCTTATCTAATTAAGAGAAGGTTTCTTTTGTGGTAACAACACAACAAAGAGATATTGATAAAGCTAAAAATCACTAAAGCGTTTGGTTTAAAGCCCCACATTCACGACCCACGGCGGCGAGCAAATCAAAAGGATGGTCAGTCTTTACTTGAAAGCGAGCCTGTATTCTGTCAATAATCGCCTCGGAATCAGGCAGGAGGTTACTAAAAAAGTTGTAAACTGCACTTCCGGTGATACGTCCGTGTTGCAAAGGCAGTGATAATGAAATTGCTCGTGAACCAGGCTCTTCTAACCATCCCTCTGCGTACTGGAATGACATTCCACCATCAGTATTTTTGTACAGAGTACCAACCAAATCCCCATTCATTGCAACAGACAATACCTGAGTTCTCATTACTTACCACTCCTTACTCCAAGCTTTACCCACATTCAGGGTTGAACCTCGCTTCACGACATGAAGCTCCAGATCCAAAGACGCGAGAATTTTGAATAACGTTTCGAGTTTTGTTGATTCGGGTTTGTTCTCAAAATCAGAGACGGTGGTTTGCTTGATACCGACTTGTTTTGCGGTTTGTGCTTGGGTAAGTTTACTTTGCTTGCGTTTATCACGCATTGCAGCAGACAGCATCGCTGGTGTTGTCACCTTCATTTTGACCTCCGATGATATATCCCCTATAGGAGATAAAATCAATATATCCCTTATAAGGGATAAAATCAATATATCCCTTGTAAGGGATAAAATGAGTCTCTAAAGCGGATAAAGCGGTTTTAACCTATTCAGGGGCGTTATGATGAAGGTTTTAGAGATGTTTCGACTGCTATGCATTGATTCGCAAAGGTGATTTTCAAATATCGATTGTATTTGGGTATGAAAACCCCCAGTAATTGGTTGTCCAACTGCTGGGGAGACTTCATTTTTATTTTTTTGAAATTAGTGAATTTAGATATTAGTAACCCACAGCTTTACCAGCAGGGCGGCGCACATCATTTGATCCATAAATATAACCTTCACGCACTGCTCCAGAAACAGCAGAATCATTGCCTGATGAAGTTGGGATCACGCCTTCTTCTCCGGGGAGTCCAACCATAATCAATTCAGCAGCTCCCCATGGGGTTTGTTCTACCATTTTATATCCCATGGTAGAAAGTTTTTCTAACGTGTCTTTTGATAACCCTCGTTGTTCATAATAAACCTCATCAGGTAGCCATTGATGATGAATACGAGGGCTATTAACGGCTTCTTGCGGTGGCATACCAAACTCAATGATATTAAGTGCTGTTTGTAAGGTGATTGAGATAATTCGTGAGCCTCCCGGTGATCCTAATATTAAGAAGGGTTTGTCTTCTTTCGTTACAATGGTTGGGCTCATTGATGATAATGGGCGTTTTAATGGGGCAATGCTATTACGTTCACCTTGTACTAAGCCATAGAGATTTTTCTCGCCAACTTTGGTTGTAAAATCATCCATTTCATTATTGAGGAAAAAACCTGTTCCAGGCGCAATAACAACGGCACCGAAACGACCATTTATAGTATAAGTGGTTGAAACTGCGTTACCATTTTTATCTATAACTGAGTAGTGTGTTGTTTCAGGGCTTTCATGAGGTGCAATACCAGGTTGTACATTTTCTGATGGAGTAGCTTTATTGGGTTTTATTTGTTGGCGAATTTCAGTGGCATAAGTTTTACTGAGTAACTTTTCTGTTGGATTATTAATAAATTGAGGATCGCCAAGAAAAGTGTTTCTGTCCATATAAGCATGACGCATTGCTTCCGTTAGTGTATGAACATATTCAGCTGAATTAAAGCCCATCGATTTAAGATCATAGCCTTCCAAAATATTCAATGTTTGGCAGATAGTGACTCCGCCTGAGCTGGGTGGTGGTGCAGAAATAAATTCATAACCCCGATAAGTACAGGTGATAGGTTTGGTCTCGGTGATAGTGAAGTTTGCGAAATCATCTTTAGTTAGCATTCCCTTATGCTGTTTTGAGGCTTCTTCTACTTTTTTAGGAATTTCACCTTGATAAAAAGCCTCTGCACCTTGCTCTGCAATAAGCTCAAGCGTATTGGCTAAGTCAGTCTGAATTAAGCGATCACCAGGTTGCCATGGTGTTCTATCTGGTTTTAAGAAAATTTTTGCCGATTCAGGATCTTGTTTAAAGCGCTCTGTTGTTGTTTCTAATACATCGGTATCAGCACGCGTTAAAATATAGCCTTCTCTTGCAAGTTTAATCGCAGGTGCCATCACTTCTTGGCGTGAAAGGGTGCCGTATTTTTCTAATGCAGCATCAAGCCCTTTTACCGTACCAGGTACACCTGAAGCGAGATAGCCATATAAACTGGCACCTTTAATTAAGTTACCTTCTTTATCTAAATACATATTTTTAGACGCTGTGGCAGGCGCGGTTTCCCTGAAATTAATAAAGGTATTTGTGCCATCAGCAAGGTGTATTGTCATAAAACCACCGCCACCAATATTACCGCAGCAGGCATTTACGACAGCTTGCGCATAACCAACTGCAACGGCGGCATCAATCGCATTCCCCCCTTTTTGTAAAATATCATTCCCGACTTGTGATGCTAAATGTTGAGAAGAGACAACCATACCATGTTGTGCTTCAACCGCGGGTTCATAGGCAGCATAAAGTGAATGTGAAAAAAGGGCGGTGAGTAACAGCAGGTGAGTCTTTTTTATAGTAATCATTATTATCTCCATTTATAACAGGGAGTTATATTTAATAAATACAAATATAGAGTTTTACGCTGTTATTAATACGAATTAACAATTGCGTAACAATAAGTATAGAGAGAGGTTATTGGTGATGAGAATTTTTTTTGATGTGATGATCACAAAACTATCTTTAAGCAGGTAAACAATAAGCTTGAGTATAACTAATTGCAGTAATAAATAGAGTTGATAAGAAATAAATAGAGTTGATAAGAAATAAATAGAGTTGATAAGAAATAAATAGAGTTGATAAGAAATAAATAGATAAGTGCTGAATAAATAAAAAAAAGCCTGTTTTCACAGGCTTTTAGAAAAATAGTAGCTTACTGGAATATTACAGTTTGCCAGAGTTTGCTTTCAGGTATTTAGCAACGCCGTCTGGAGATGCGCCCATACCTTCTTGACCTTTTTCCCACTGTGCAGGGCAAACTTCGCCGTGTTCTTCGTGGAATTGCAGTGCGTCAACCATACGGATCATTTCATCGATATTACGACCAAGTGGTAGATCGTTAACGACTTGGTGACGAACAACACCTTCTTTGTCAATCAGGAATGAACCGCGCAGAGCAACGCCTGCTTCTGGGTGTTCGATGCCGTAAGCTTTGATGATGTCATGTTTGATATCAGCAACCATTGGGTATTTAACTTCACCAATACCGCCATCATCAATTGGGGTTTTACGCCATGCGTTATGAACGAATTCAGAGTCCATAGAAACACCGATGATTTCAACGCCACGTTTTTTGAATTCTTCAAAACGGTGATCAAATGCAATCAGCTCTGAAGGGCAAACAAAAGTGAAATCCATTGGCCAGAAGAAAATAACGGCAGGTTTGCCTTTGATAAATGAATGCAGGTTGAAATCATTAACGATTTCGCCATTACCTAAAACGGCAGCAGCTGTGAAATCAGGGGCTTTGCGAGTAACCAGAACCATAATGTACTCCTGTAGATTGAAAGAGTTTGTACTCGTCATATTTCAAGTTGTAGCGTTGTTGACTGCGTTCATTCGCACTAGTCACATACTATTGTATGCTCTTAGCGACTCATTCACTTGTCGCCTAGCTACACCTCGAACTATTTAGAGTAAATTCAGGATGTGTACCCTGTTTTTATTCGTCATATTTCAAGTTGTAGCGTTGTTGACTGCGTTCATTCGCACTAGTCACATACTATGTATGCTCTTAGCGACTCATTCACTTGTCGCCTAGCTACACCTCGAACTATTTAGAGTAAATTCAAGGGGTATACCCTGTTTTTAAATGATGCATACAGCATAAATAATCAATCGCTATTGATAAAGTTAAACAGAACAATCTATTTGATAGATTATAACTATCAACTTAATACAATAAAGTAGGATTATTTATGACTCCTTGTATAACGATTCATTCTAATCAACTTTGGAAATGAATACTATGCTTGTTAACAAATCGTTACGAATAACATGATAAATTGACTTAGCATCTCTTTGATATATCAAATGTAATTCTACAATATGACAAAAAGATGAAACTCAATATGGTAGTTAAATGTATCAGTCATCAAGTTGGTGATGTTGTGCTCTTTCTAGCAATTGTGGATAAAACTGCCAAAAAATTTCACTTAGTTCGTCATAGTGGGTTTCAAGAACAATATAAGAGCCAGCTAGTGCACTTAATCGTGGTCTTCTTCTTGCCATTCCTTTCAATGTTTGAGCAATATATGCCTTGTCAGCATAACGAATTAACCAAGATTGTGACCATAGATACTCATTAAGCTCTTGGAATTTTTCTGGTGTTTGCCATAAATCAGGTTCAATAATATTTCGGGTCTTGGTAACAAATTCAATCAACGGTAAATCTGGTTCAAATTTCAACCAATTTAAAGAAAGAAAATGATCCCAAAAAACATCTAAGGTAATTGGTGAAACTCGGCGATATTCATCAGGAAATAAAAGGCGAGCTTGCTTGACTAATGGGTGAGTGTCTGTAAGCACATCAATGCGTCTATGCATGCGAATGCCCTCAATAACAGCTTGGCTGTAATCAGAGCTAGGTGCGCCTTTAACGTAATCTGCCATCATATTGCCTAATAGAGAGCTTTTTGCCCTAAAGGCCAGATGTAAGTGAGCAAGATAATTCATCACATCATCATAGCGCTTTTTGAATAAAAAAGGGCTTCTTTCTTGCACTGATAAGCTGGCAGCACTAGACTAGTCCGCCTGTTTTTTATGAAAGTAGTCGTTTAATTATGCGTGTATCAGACTTTACATTTGAATTGCCAGAAGCCTTGATTGCTCACTATCCACAACCTCAACGCAGTGGTTGTCGTTTGCTCTCTTTAGAAGGTGAGACTGGTGCTTTATCACACGGTATTTTTACCGATGTGTTAGATAAAATAAATGCCGGTGATCTACTGGTTTTTAATAATACGCGGGTGATCCCTGCGCGTATTTATGGGCGTAAAGCGTCAGGTGGTAAAATCGAAGTACTAGTTGAGCGTATGCTTGATGAACATCGCGTCCTTGCTCATGTTAGAGCCTCCAAATCACCGAAAGAAGGTGCTGCGCTTGTGCTAGGTGAAGATGAAAGTGTACAAGCAACTATGGTTGCGCGTCATGATACACTTTTTGAAATTCGCTTCGATGATGAAAGAGATGTTCTAACTATTCTTAATAGCATTGGGCATATGCCTTTACCTCCTTATATTGATCGTCCGGATGAAGAATCCGACAAAGAGCTTTATCAAACGGTTTATAATGAGCGTCCAGGCGCTGTTGCAGCACCTACTGCGGGATTACACTTTGATGAACCATTACTTCAAGCCTTAAAAGAAAAAGGTGTTGAGATGGCGTTTGTCACACTGCATGTAGGGGCGGGAACTTTCCAACCAGTGCGTGTTGATAATATCGAAGAACACACAATGCATTCTGAATACGCAGAAGTACCACAAGAAGTGGTTGATGCTGTATTAGCGTGTAAAGCGCGTGGTAATCGAGTGATCGCTGTGGGGACAACCTCTGTTCGTTCGTTAGAAAGTGCGGCTAAGGCAACAAAAGATGCGTTAATAGCACCTTTCTTCGATGATACCCAAATCTTTATTTATCCGGGTTATCAATATCAAATTATTGATGCATTGATTACGAATTTCCATTTGCCTGAATCGACTTTAATCATGCTGGTTTCTGCTTTTGCTGGGTATAAAAATACCATGAATGCCTATAAAGAAGCGGTTGAGCAAGAGTATCGTTTTTTCAGTTATGGTGATGCGATGTTTATTACTTGTAATCCTTTAGCTATCAATGAAAAAGTAGGACAAGAATAAAGATTTATTATTCTTTTTAACGTTTTTCTTCATTTTATGAATTGTTATTTCAATTTTATTGCTTAATCCCTTTGACTAAGCACGGGTTTTTGTTGAAGTAACATATACAGCCGTCTAACAAATGATTAGAATGTGCTGTTTTTTATTGCGCATTGGACTGTTTTTCTGATGCTTGGAGGATTAGTGAAATACGAATTAGACAAAACCGACGGTAATGCTCGCCGCGGTCGCCTTATTTTTGAACGAGGTGTTGTTGAAACACCTGCATTTATGCCAGTGGGTACTTACGGCACAGTAAAAGGAATGACTCCTGAAGAAGTAAAAGCAACAGGTGCACAAATTCTTTTAGGCAACACTTTCCACCTATGGTTACGCCCGGGTCAAGAAATCATGAAGTTACATGGTGATTTACATGATTTTATGCAATGGCAAGGCCCTATTTTAACGGACTCAGGCGGCTTCCAAGTCTTTAGTTTAGGCGCAATGCGTAAAATTAAAGAAGAGGGTGTGCATTTCCGTAACCCTATTAATGGTGAAAAGATTTTCTTAAGCCCAGAAAAATCAATGGAAATCCAATACGATTTGGGTTCTGACATTGTGATGATTTTTGATGAGTGTACGCCATATCCTTCCGATTGGGATTATGCGAAAAACTCAATGGAGATGTCATTACGTTGGGCTAAACGTAGTCGTGCGCGCTTTGATGAACTTAATAACAAAAATTCATTATTCGGTATTATTCAAGGCGGTGTTTACGAAGATTTACGCGATATCTCCGTAAAAGGACTAGTCGAAATTGGTTTTGACGGTTACGCTGTCGGCGGCCTTGCGGTCGGTGAACCTAAAGAAGATATGCATCGTATTTTAGAGCATGTCTGCCCTCAAATTCCTGCGAATAAACCGCGTTATTTAATGGGTGTCGGTAAACCAGAAGATTTAGTTGAAGGTGTTCGTCGTGGTATTGATATGTTTGACTGTGTTATGCCAACACGAAATGCACGAAATGGTCATCTGTTTGTAACTGATGGTGTGATTAAAATTCGTAATGCGAAACATCGCTCTGACACATCAACGCTTGATGAACATTGTGACTGCTATACCTGTAAAAATTATAGCCGTGCTTATTTACATCATCTTGATCGTTGTAACGAAATTTTAGGTGCAAGGCTGAACACTATCCACAACTTGCGTTATTATCAGCGTTTGATGGCTGAAATTCGTCAGTCTATTGAAGACTCGCGTTTTGAAGAGTTTGTACACGAATTCTACGAACGTATTGGAAAACCCGTCCCACCGCTAAATGGCAGTGCGACTAAGTGTGAATAATGTATACGAGAAAGCCCAATTCTGTGTATGATATTGGGCTTATAACTTGAATATCGTCGATATCGACAACAATGAGGAAAAGTGAATGAGTTTTTTCATTTCTGATGCTGTTGCTTCTGCTGGACAAGCAGCACCTGAAGCTAGCTTTATGTCTATTTTACCGATGTTAGTGATCTTTATTCTGATTTTCTATTTTATGATCCTACGTCCACAGCAAAAACGTACTAAAGAACATCGTAAACTGATGGATTCTATTGGTAAAGGTGATGAAGTTTTAACGACTGGTGGTTTAATTGGTCGTGTTGTTAAGGTTTCAGATAACGGCTATATCGTTGTTGCTCTGAATGAAACAACTGAAGTAACTATCAAACGTGACTTTGTTGCCGCTGTATTACCTAAAGGCACAATGAAAGCTATTTAATAACATTTCCCCAAAGGGAAAAGGGAACTGCCGTGCTAAACCGTTATCCTTTGTGGAAGTACCTGATGTTGATAGCCGCTATCCTCATCGGTCTGCTTTACGCACTTCCTAACCTATATGGTGAGGATCCGGCTGTTCAAATCACTGGCGCGCGGGGAACCGCCGCCAATGAGCAAACACTGGATCAAGTTCGATCTTTATTAGATAAAGAAAAAATTGAAGCGAAATCTATTGCACTTGAAAATGGTGCGATTTTGGCTCGTTTCGGTAATCCTGATATTCAGTTACGTGCCCGCGAAGTGTTGTTGCCTGCATTAGGTGACCAGTTCATTGTTGCACTTAACCTTGCACCGGCAACACCAAAATGGTTAGAAGCCATTGGCGGTGAGCCGATGAAACTGGGGTTAGACTTACGTGGTGGTGTTCACTTCTTGATGGAAGTCGATATGGAAACCGCGTTAGGTAAACTTCAGGAACAAAATGTTGAAAGTCTACGTACATTATTACGTGATGAAGGCATTCCGTATTCATCTATCCGTAAAACGGATAACTATGGCGTTGAAATCCGTTTCCGTAATTCGGATGATCGCGCTAAAGCTTCAGATTACTTAACTCGTCGTAATCAAGATCTCATTTTTAGAGATGGCGCAAATAACTCGTTAAGAGCTATTTTTACTGACGAACGTTTACGTGATGCGCGTACTTATGCAGTACAGCAAAACATCACTATCTTACGTAATCGTGTTAACCAGTTAGGTGTTGCAGAGCCATTAGTTCAACGTCAAGGCGCTGACCGAATTGTTGTTGAATTACCAGGTATCCAAGATACCGCTCGCGCTAAAGAAATCTTAGGTGCGACAGCAACATTAGAATTCCGCTTAGTCAATACCACTGTTGATCCTTCTGCTTTAGAAACGGGTCGTATTCCGGGTGACTCAGAAGTGAAATATACCCGTGAAGGTATGCCAACCATTCTCTATAAACGCGTTATTTTAACGGGTGACCACATTACTGACTCAACTTCTCAAGCTGATGAATATGGTCAACCTCAAGTGAATATTTCACTTGATAGCGCGGGTGGTTCTATCATGTCTAACTTTACGAAAGACAACGTCGGTAAACCGATGGCAACATTGTTCGTAGAGTATAAAGACAGCGGTAAACGTGATGAGAATGACCGAGCTGTATTAGTTAAAAGTGAAGAAGTGATCAACGTTGCGAATATTCAAAGTCGTTTAGGAAATAGCTTCCGTATTACGGGTATTTCAAATGCGAATGAAGCACGTCAATTGTCTCTATTATTACGTGCTGGTGCGTTGATTGCACCTATTCAAATCGTTGAAGAAAGAACGATTGGTCCAACTTTGGGGCTACAAAATATTACCCAAGGTTTAGAAGCGTGTTTATGGGGTCTGATTGCGTCTGTTGCCTTTATGATAATTTATTATCGTAAATTTGGTGTGATTGCGAGTACTGCATTAATGGCAAACTTAGTGTTAATCGTTGGGGTAATGTCACTATTACCAGGCGCAACACTGACCATGCCGGGTATTGCAGGTATCGTATTAACACTTGCCGTCGCCGTCGATGCCAACGTACTGATAAACGAACGTATCAAAGAAGAGTTACGTAATGGTCGATCAGTACAACAAGCAATCCATGAAGGTTATAAAGGTGCCTTCTCCAGTATTATTGATGCGAACTTAACCACATTAATTACAGCTGTGATCCTTTATGCAGTTGGCACCGGCTCAATTAAAGGCTTTGCTATCACAACTGCAATCGGGGTTGCAACATCCATGTTTACCGCTATCGTCGGTACTCGTGCGATTGTAAACCTGTTGTATGGTGGTAAACGCGTTAAGAAACTGTCTATTTAAGGAGCACGTTGTGGCACAGGATTATACTGTTGAACAATTAAACCATGGTCGTAGAGTCATTGACTTTATGCGTTGGGACAACGTCGCCTTTAGTATTTCGTTTCTGCTTTTGATAGCGTCAATTGCTATCATTTCCGTGAAAGGATTTAACTGGGGACTGGATTTTACAGGTGGTACAGTAATTGAGATCAATCTCAGTCAACCAGCCGACCTTGATAAAATGCGTGATAGCCTAGATGCAGCAGGCTTTAAAGATCCTCTATTACAAAACTTTGGTAGCAGCCGCGATATTATGGTGCGTATGCCTCCTGTTGAAGGACAGGCTGGTCAAGAATTAGGTAAGCAAGTCATCGATGTCATCAATGCTAAAGTTGATAACGATGCTGTGGTAAAACGTATTGAATTTGTGGGGCCAAGTGTTGGTAGTGAATTGGCTCAAACAGGTGCAATGGCGTTGTTATCTGCACTTATCTGTATTCTTATCTATGTTGGATTCCGTTTTGAGTGGCGTTTGGCGTTAGGTGCAGTTATTGCACTTGCGCATGACGTGGTGATAACACTGGGTGTTCTTTCACTGTTCCACATAGAAGTTGACTTAACCATTGTAGCGTCATTGATGTCTGTTATCGGTTACTCACTGAACGATAGTATCGTTGTATCAGACCGTATTCGTGAGAACTTCCGTAAAATTCGTCGAGGAACATCATATGAAATTATGAACGTTTCTCTTACACAGACATTAAGCCGTACCATCATGACATCAGCAACAACATTATTAGTTGTATTAATGCTGTACATCTTCGGTGGTTCAATGCTTCAAGGCTTCTCTTTAGTTATGTTAATCGGTGTTTCAATCGGTACTATTTCTTCTATTTATGTGGCTTCTGCATTAGCACTGAAAATGGGAATGAAACGTGAACACTTGATTGTACAAAAAGTGGAAAAAGAGGGTGCAGATCAGACAACACTCTTACCATAATAGAGCGTTTTTCTGATAAAACATCGCAAACACCCTGCCAGTGTATACTGACAGGGTGTTTTTTGTTCACTGAACAGGTACACTGTTTATGAGTATTGTCAAAAGTAGGAATAACTATGCATTGCCCATTTTGTGGAGCCGTAGATACCAAGGTAATTGATTCCAGACTTGTTGGTGATGGTTCACAAGTGCGCCGTCGTCGCCAATGTCTTGTTTGTCATGAACGTTTTACTACCTTTGAAGTAGCAGAGTTAGTGATGCCTCGTGTTGTGAAAAGTGATGAAATACGTGAGCCTTTTGATGAAGAGAAACTTCGTCGAGGCATGCTTAAAGCGCTAGAAAAGCGTCCAGTGAGTTCAGACGATGTTGAAGCTGCGATAAGTCATATCAAATCACAATTAAGAGCGACGGGTGAAAGAGAAATCCCTTCAAAAGAAATTGGCAATTTTGTTATGGAACAACTAAAGAAACTCGATAAAGTGGCTTATATTCGCTTTGCTTCTGTTTATCGTAGTTTTGAAGATATCCGTGATTTTGGTGAAGAAATTGCAAAATTACAGGATTAATACATTAATACTGTGCTTTATTTAATGATTTGAAAAATAACGATAAATAATAAAATTACATGTAATTATTATGATAAATAACAACAGCAACAATCCAAGTGAAAATGAAAGCCTGCAGGATGAACACTACATGCGTCGAGCTATTGAGCTTGCAGCATTAGGTCGTTTTACAACATCGCCTAATCCTAATGTGGGGTGTGTGATTGTAAAAGAGGGTGAGATTATTGGTGAAGGTTATCACCATCACGCAGGTGGCCCTCATGCTGAAGTCAATGCATTAAAAATGGCAGGAGATAAAGCAAAAGGGGCAACAGCTTATGTCACTCTTGAGCCTTGTAGCCATTTTGGTAAAACACCGCCTTGTGCTGATGCTTTGATTAATGCAGGTATAAAACGCGTTGTTGCTGCGATGCAAGATCCGAATCCTCAAGTTGCTGGACGAGGCTTACATAAGTTATTAACAGCAGGAGTCGATGTTTCTCATGGTGTTTTAATGCAAGAAGCTGAAAAACTTAACGTTGGCTTTTTTAAACGCATGAGAACGGGTTTTCCTTATATTCAGCTCAAAATGGGCGCATCTTTAGATGGTAAAACGGCATTAGCATCAGGTGAAAGCCAATGGATAACCTCTAAAGCATCTCGTCGGGATGTACAAAATTTCCGAGCTCAAGCTAGCGCTATTTTAACGACAAGTGCAACCGTGCTTGCCGACAACCCTTCTATGAATGTACGTTGGGATGAGCTTTCAGATGAGATAAAAGCCATTTATCCGGAAGAAACATTACGCCAACCTATTCGTATTGTGGCTGATAGCCAAAATAGAGTGACTGAAGATCATAAAATCACTCAAATTGAAGGCGAATGCTGGTTGGCGCGTACAAAATCACACCCAAGTGACTGGCAGGGGAATGTATCAGAAATCCTATTACCAACGAATGGCAAAAACAGCGGTGTGGATTTAGTTTTATTAATGATGCAATTGGGTAAACGCAATATCAATACTGTATGGGTTGAAAGTGGGGCTCATTTTGCTGGCGCATTATTAGAGGCTGGGCTTGTTGATGAGCTTATTATTTATATTGCACCTAAAATTTTAGGCAATGATGCGCGTGGATTATTTACACTTTCTCCACTATCGTCATTATCAGAAACACCTGAATTTACAGTAGATTCTCTTCAACAAATTGGCTCTGATATCAGAGTTTGTTTAAAACCTCGTTATTAATAGACGCAAATAAGTGTGTCTACGGCGCTATTTGTAGTAAAATGGCGCCGTGTGTGTTATTTCCTGTCGTTACGACATCGTTATCAGCCAACTAAATACCTTGATTTATCAAGGGTTTTTGGCTCCTTTACTGTGTAATAATAAAACAGAGCGCAGTAAGGGAAAGAATATGATAAAATCCGCGCCCCCGCGGATAGGAGAAAAAAGTAACCTATGAACGTAATCAAAGGTGTTGTCGCGGCGCCAAACGCACGCGTAGCAATTGCAATTGCCCGTTTTAATAACTTCATCAATGACAGCCTATTAGAAGGTGCGGTTGATGCATTAGAACGCATTGGACAAGTTTCCTCTGAAAATATTACCGTCGTTTGGGTTCCAGGCGCTTATGAGTTGCCATTAACGGTTAAAGCATTAGCCGAAAGCGACAAATACGATGCAGTTATCGCATTAGGTACTGTTATCCGTGGTGGAACCGCACATTTTGAATACGTTGCTGGCGAATGTAGTTCTGGTTTATCTCAAGTTGCGATGCAAAGTGAGATCCCTGTGACTTTTGGTGTTTTAACCACTGAAAATATTGAACAGGCTATTGAACGCGCTGGAACTAAAGCGGGCAACAAAGGTGCTGAAGCGGCAATGACAGCACTTGAAATGATCAATGTACTTAAAGCCATAAAAGGCTAATCATCTGTTTTAACTTAAGGGGAATTTTGTGAAACCTGCTGCTCGTCGTCGTGCTCGTGAGTGTGCTGTTCAAGCTATCTACTCATGGCAATTATCCGGAAATGACATCGCGGATGTGGAATTGGAGTTTTTATCCGAGCAGGATACCCAAGGTGTAGATATTGCTTATTTTCGTGAGCTTTTAGTGGGTGTTGCCATTAATGCAACACGTTTAGATAAGGCGATGGAACCTTATTTATCCCGTCAACTTGAAGAATTAGGTCAAGTTGAAAAAGCAATTTTACGTTTAGCAATGTTTGAACTTAGCTTCCGTGAAGATGTTCCTTACAAAGTTGCGATTAACGAAGCGATTGAACTGGCTAAGGTATTTGGTGCTGACGATAGCCATAAATTTGTTAATGGCGTGCTTGATAAAGCTGCACCAACTGTACGTAAAAAATAACGTTTTTCACGTTTCCTCTATGGTAAATAATTCAAGGCCGGTATTTCCGGCCTTTTGTTTAATAAAACTCATTTAGTATGCACAGCTAAATAGGAAATAGATAATGCCTTGTGGTGAATTCTCCCTTATTAAGCAATATTTCACTTCACAGCCTGTAAAACGAAAAGATGTGAGTACAGGAATTGGAGATGACTGCGCAATATTAACGGTACCTGAAAAGCAACAAGTTGCTATTAGCACCGATACTTTAGTGAGTGGTATTCACTTCCTTCCTTCTATCTCACCTGAAGATTTAGCGTATAAAGCACTGGCTGTAAATATTAGTGACTTAGCTGCCGTTGGTGCAGATCCTTCTTGGGCTTCATTAGCTTTAACACTTCCTGATACAAATAGTGAATGGCTCGAGGCATTCAGCCGCTCCTTCTTTGCATTAGCTGATTATTATGCAATCCAGCTAATCGGAGGTGATACTACTCGTGGTCCTTTGAGCTTAACAATCACAATACAAGGGCTTGTTCCACAAGGAACCGCATTACTTCGTTCTGGCGCTAAAATTGGCGATTGGATCTATGTTACGGGTTTTTTAGGTGATAGCGCGGCAGGGCTTGCTGTATTACAAAATAGATTACAGCCGACAGAAAAAGAGCATAGTGACTATTTTGTTGCAAGGCATTTGCGTCCTCAACCTCGTTTACTGCAAGGTCAAGCATTGCGCCATTTAGCGACATCTGCGATTGATATTTCTGATGGGCTGATTTCAGACTTGGATCATATTCTCACAGCAAGTGGTTGTGGTGCGCGCTTAAATTTAGATGCATTACCTTATTCGCCTGCAATGAAAGCAGAAGTGAGTGAAGAACAAGCGGAGATCTGGGCATTGAGTGGTGGTGAAGATTACGAGCTTTGCTTTACAGTACCAGAAATCAACCGTGGTGCTTTAGAGATCGCATTAGCGCATACAGGTGCAGATTTTCATTGTATTGGTCAAATTATGCCGATTAGCGAAGGCATTCGTTATTTACGAAATGGTGAAGATGTTTACCCTAATCTTAAAGGCTTTGATCACTTTAGTGAGAGTAACGAGTAAGGTTTACTGAAACAAAAAGGCGCTTAATAAGCGCCTTTGAGAATGCTGATAATATCTGAATGAATTAATAAAGGTATTATTAATTTATCTTAGTTTTTCTTCACAAATTCAGATTTTAACTTCATTGGTCCAAAGCCATCAATTTTACAATCAATATTATGGTCGCCTTCCACTAAACGAATACCTTTTACTTTAGTACCAATTTTCAGCATGGTTGAGCTACCTTTGACTTTGAGATCTTTAATCACAGTCACTGAATCGCCATCAGCTAATAAGTTACCGTTAGCGTCTTTAACAATCAATTCATCACTTTCAGCAACAGGCTCAGCATCGTTCCACTCATGAGCACATTCAGGGCACACATACATTGCACCATCTTCATAGGTGTATTCTGAATTGCACTTAGGACAAGAAGGTAATGACATAATAATACTCTCAAATTTTATCAAAATGGGAAGTGATTAATCGTCAAAATGAGGATAACACTTGCCCCATAAATTAAAGGACACATTATCATTTAAGCATGAAAATTCTAAAGCAATACCCTAAATGGCGCTGCATCAGATAATGCGAAAGGGCAATAGTATAATAGATTTGATGGAAATTTGCATCCTTCATGGTCTATGGCGTAAATAACGAGGGAAAGTAGCTAAAATATAGAGGGTTCAATAGGAAATAAAGATAAATAGACATAGTTTTAAAAATTATTTAACTAGTTGATTTTAAATCTTTAATTTTATAAATATAACTAGAAGTAAATGCCCTCATCTTAAAAGAGAGCATCAGTAATAATAGTGCTAACTTTCTTGTTGTTATTTTATGAAATCTATCACCGAGCCACGCTCTATAAGTTTGGGGGTAAGCACCAGAACATTATCATCGGCATCAATGTTTTCCATACGATGCAATAATTGGCTGACAGCGAGTTTTCCCAATTCATCTTTAGGTTGGTGAATAGTCGAAAGCGGTGGGATCATATAAGAGGCTAGGTCGATATCGTCATAACCCATGACGGAAATATCATCAGGTACACGCAAACCTTTTTGGTAAATGGCTTGATAAGCGCCAACAGCCATCGCGTCATTACAGGTAAAAACAGCTTGTGGTAAGACAGAAAGTGAGAGTAATTTTTGCATTGCGCTAAATCCACCTGCAAATTCAAAATCACTGGTTAACACAAACTCGTTTCGAATAGCTAATCCTGCTTTTTGCATCGCATTATAATAACCTTGCAAACGATGTTTTGCTGGAAGCTTATCTTGTGGGCCTGCGATACATGCAATTTCAGTAAAGCCTTTTTCAATCAGATAATTGGTTGCGATTTCTCCCCCGAGCAGAGAGTTATCTTGAATAATATCTCCCCCATATTCAAACGGGGACCAATCCATCATCACCATCGGTAAACGAGGATAACGGTTTAGCACTTCATGAGAGGGCGCTCTGGCTTCCGTTGACATCAATAATAAGCCATCAACACGTTTTTGCAGCAAGGTTTCAAGGCTGCTATCCATGCGCTCGTAATCCCCTTCGGTGTTACACAAAATAAGGCTATAGCCTTTTTCATAACAACTGCGTTCAACACCGCGCACAACTTCTGCATAGAACGGGTTACTACTGGCTGTGACTAACATACCGATAGTGTGAGTACAGTTCATTTTTAAACTACGCGCTAAAGCAGAAGGCGCGTAATTTAAGGTTTCGATAGCGTCGTTAACCTTTTTACGAATACCTTCGCTAACATAACGGTTGTTATTGATAACGTGAGAAACAGTTGATGTCGAAACGCCCGCCAAACGGGCGACATCTTTCATTGTTGCCAAAGTACTATGCTCGCTCTGCTAAAAATGATTCGATTTCATGACGCCAAGGAACTGAAGATTGCGCACCATGACGTGTAACTGCAATTGCAGCTGCTGCGTGAGCAAAACGGATAGCCTCAACGGAAGGTTTCCCTTCTAATATTGCAGTGACAAATGCACCGTTAAATGTATCACCTGCGGCAATGGTATCAACTGCTTCGACACGAAAACTGGGAATTATCATGCCTTTTCCTTGTTCACTAAACCATACGCCACGGCTACCCAAAGTGATAAGCACTTGTTTGATACCTTTACGATGTAAGATTTCAGCAGCTTTTGCTGCACCCGCTTCATCATGCACAGAAACGCCTGTTAATATTTCGGCTTCCGTCTCATTTGGAGTGATAACATCAATAAAACTCAGAAATTCATCAGATAAAGGCACTGCTGGAGCAGGATTTAAAATAACTTTCGTGTGATGTGACTTTGCCAGTTTTGCTGCTTCAAAGACTGTCTCTAATGGTGATTCTAATTGCATCAGTAAGGCATCAGCATGCTCAACAACATGATGATATTGCTGAAAATGTGTTGGCGTTAGTGCGCCATTCGCACCTGCAACGATGCTAATTACGTTTTCACCTTGTTCATTAACAAGGATCATCGCGACACCTGTTGGTATCTGCGGAATAATACTAATTGCATCAATATGAATATTATCTGTTTTCAGTTGAGCTATGATTTCACTACCAATTGCATCATCACCGACACAAGCAATAAAGGTAATATCGGCGCCACTACGACCGCAAGCGACAGCTTGATTTGCACCTTTACCACCAAAGGCTACTTTGTATTGATGACCAATAATGGTTTCACCAGGTTTTGGAAATTGTGAAATATTCATAATGTGGTCAACATTGATGCTACCTAGAACAGCAAGGCGAGGTGTCGTCATAGCCTTTATCCTTGTGAAAACGTGTTTTAATGATTAAAGCCACCACGGAGCAATATCACTCCGTGGTATTTGTTGTTGTTATTTTTTTATAACTAACTCAAGCTCGACAGGGATTGTTGCATCCACTTTCTCGCCTTTGAGAATTTTATCTGCAGTTTGAATGCCGATAATACCAATTTGATCTGGGCGTTGAGCAATGGTTGCACCTAACATGCCACGGTTTACCGCTTTGATCCCATCATCTGTACCATCGAAACCAATCACTAATACATCGGTACGACCAGCAGTTTGTAATGCACGTAATGCACCTAATGCCATTTCATCATTTTGTGCAAAAACAGCTTGAACAGCAGGATACGCAGTTAACAGATTTTGCATCACGTTGAGACCTTTGGTGCGGTCAAAATCAGCGGGTTGGCTTGCAAGTACATTCAGTTTATGGGTATCAACGGCTTGTTTAAAACCTTCACCACGTTCACGAGATGCAGATGTTCCTGTGATCCCTTCTAGTTGAATGACTTTGGCGTCATTAGCGACTTTTTCAGCAATATAATCACCTGCCATTTTACCGCCAAGGCGATTATCTGAAGCAACGTGGCTGACGACTTCACCTTTGTTTGCAACACGATCTAAGGTGATAACTGGGATTTTAGCTTTATTGGCTAAAATAACTGCATTCCCCACAGCATCTGAATCTGTCGGATTAATAAGCATTAAACGTGTGCCTTTTACGGTGAGATCTTGCACGTTAGCAAGCTCTTTCGCTGGGTTGTCCATAGAATCTAGAACAACAAGGTCGTAACCTAATCTATTTGCCTCTTTCTGTGCACTGTCTTTCATTGTGACAAAGAAAGGGTTGTTTAGTGTTGAGATAACAAGCGCGATTGATTCTTTTGCCAATGCGTTAGCGCTGATTGTGGCGCTTAATGCAACAACAGAAAGAAGAGTTGCCATTTTTTTGAGTTTCATAATATAAGTTCCTGTCGGGGTTCGGATTAAGAGAATAGAGAGTTATTTTTTGTTATCTACCAAAACAGCAAGTAAGATGACCACCGCTTTTACTATCATTTGATAGTTTGATGATATTCCTAATAAATTCAGTGCATTATTTAAGAATCCTAGAATAAGTGCACCAATTAATGTACCGATAATACGACCTTTACCGCCTGCAAGACTGGTACCACCGAGAACAACGGCAGCAATCGCATCTAGTTCATAACCATTACCTGCCATTGGTTGTGCTGATGAAAGTCGAGCAACTTCAATGACACTCGCAAGGGCGGCTAATAAACCACATAATGAATAAACGATGATTTTGATTTTATCGACGCTAATACCCGATAAGCGAGTGGCTGATTCATTACCCCCTAGTGCATAGATATAGCGACCTAAACGGGTATGATGTAATAAATACCATGCACTCAAAAAGACAATCATCATGAGCCAAATTGGCGTTGGAATGCCAAATGGGCGACCAATACCAAACCAACTAAACAGATCGGCATTATCACTAAATCCGGTATTAATAGGGCTACCGTCGGTATAGACGCGAGTAACACCGCGCAGTAATAACATCATGACTAACGTAGCAATAAAGGCTTGAACTTTACCTTTAGCAACGATAATTCCTGTTACACCACCAATAGCGGCACCTAATGCCAATGCGCCAACAACAGCAACAAGCGCATTAACATCCGCACCCACCATAGAAGCGGCAACGGCACCTGTTAATGCAAGCAATGAACCAACAGATAAATCGATACCAGATGTTAAAATAACTAGCGTCATTCCAACCGCCATAATGGCGTTAACCGATGTTTGTTGGAGAATGTTGAAAATATTGTTTAAGGTAAAAAAATTAGGGCTGAGTGTGGAAACCACAACAATCAGAAGTAGCAATGCAATCAGCGATTTTTGCTCTAATAGCCAAGCTTTTGAGAACCAACGTTTTGACGCTGGAATTGAATTCGTGCTCATATCAAACTCCTACTTTAGCGTCATATTGTTTACCAACAGCCGCTGCCATTAGCATTTCTTGTGTGACATTGTGAGCGGAAAACTCACCACTAATACGACCTTCATGCATAACCAGAATACGGTCACTCATTCCCATTACCTCAGGCATTTCAGAAGAAATTAAAATGATGCTTAATCCTTCTTGTTTAAATTTATTAATTAACTGATAAATTTCTTTTTTAGCGCCCACATCAACGCCACGAGTGGGTTCATCAAGAATAAGCACTTTAGGGCGAGTCATTAGGCCTCTTGCGATAGCCACTTTTTGTTGATTTCCCCCAGATAAAAAGCCAATCGTTTGATCCATTGAAGGGGTTTTTATATTGAATAATTTAATAAAATCACCGACAGTGAGTTGCTCTTCTTTATGATTAAGCACACCCATACCGCGGCTAAAATAGCGAAGGGCTGTCAGAGACATATTTTCTTTTACCGACATGCCAAGCACTAAACCATCACGCTTTCTATCTTCAGAAATGTAAACAATGCCTTGTTCCAATCCTTCAACCGGCTTTTTGATTTGGCAGGGTTTACCATCTAATTCAACAGTGCCATTGGTTTTAGGTAATGCGCCGTAGATAATTTTCATTAACTCAGTACGACCCGCGCCCATTAATCCAGAAATGCCCAGAATTTCGCTTTCATGTAATGAGAAACTGACATCATGAACATCTTCGCCACTGAGGTTAATGACGTTAAGTTTGGTTTTTCCTTGAGGGATATTAATACGAGGGTATTGGTCTTCTAACTTACGCCCCACCATCATTTCAATCAGAGTGTCTTCTTTTAATGAGGCGACAGGTTTTTCACCAATAAACTGGCCGTCTCGCAGTACAGTCACGTCATCACAAATCTCAAAGATCTCTTTTAGACGATGTGAGATATAAACAATGCCACAACCTTGATCTCTTAGTTCACGAATAACGCTAAATAGAGATTCGGTTTCAGTATCGGTTAACGCATCTGTTGGCTCATCCATGATGATGACTTTTGAGCCAAAGCTAAGAACCTTTGCGATTTCTACCATTTGCTGATCACCAATCGATAATTCAGACACTAAACGGTGACTACTGTAAGCAAGGTTTAATCGGGCTAATAACTTATCAGCCTCTGCATACATTTTCTTCCAATCGATAGCGCCAAAAGCACGAGTAAACTCACGACCTAAGAAGATATTTTCTGCGATGGTTAATTCTGGAATAAGGTTAAGCTCTTGGTGAATAATGCCTATTCCTGCTTCTTGGGAAGATTTGGGACCATTGAAAGCACAGCTTTTGCCTTGATAAATGACTTCACCCGCATCTTTTTTATAGATCCCAGTCAGCACTTTCATTAGTGTTGATTTGCCTGCCCCGTTTTCACCTACGAGTGCCATTACTCTACCGGGATAAATTCGAAGTGTGGCACCTGATAGTGCTTTTACACCAGGGAATGACTTATCAATATCTTTAAGTTCAAGTAAAGGTTCCATATTGCCCTCAAAAAGTCACACCAGAAAACAACACAATATTGGCATAAGGCGTACATTCACCGGTTCTAATAACAGCTTTATTTTCAGTAAGTTGCTTTTTGAATGCTTCATGTGAAACATACATTATTTGAATAGGTTTCTTCTGCTCTTGTTCTAATAAATTGAGATAAGAGAGGATTTCATTAAACAGAGAGGGATTGATGGTTTTAATTTCTTCCGCCAGCATCACCGCTTCGATTTGCATTTCATGGGTAACGGTTTGTAAGACTGACATAAAGTCAGGAATATCTTGAGTGAGAGCAAGATCAATTCGTTCAACAGAGGAGGGAATTGGTAATCCAGCATCTGCAATAGTGATTTTGTCAGTGTGTCCTAAACGTGAAATTACACTCGAAATAGGACTATTAAGTAATACACCTTTTTTCATGTTTCCTCCTCAGCGAAACGTTTCGCTGTCTACATAGTAGAAAAGAAAGGTGGGAAAACAAGTTTGATTTATTCATATTGTGAGCGTGATCGAAACGTTTCGTTGGCAAACAAAAAGAAAGAAAAATCTAACTGATTGAATAAATTAACGCTGAATGGATTCAAGAAGGAAAGAGGTTATTTTCAGTGAATTTCATAAAAATGTGATGATGGACAAGGTTGTAATAAGGGCGACAATATGGGGTGTGGAAATGTAAACCAGTATGATAAAAGTAGATAAATCACAGCCTAGAAATACATTAACCTCTCCTGTGGTTAATTAGGAGAGGTTTTTTAATCATTTTAATTCAATTAGTTAGCTTGATAAGCCTTAATTGATTTCTCAATACCTTCTGCATCTAATCCTAAGTCAGATCTGATCTCTTCTTGTCCACCTTGTGGTACAAACAGATCAGGTATACCTAAGTTTAGGACAGGTATTAAGCAACGTTCTTGCATGAGTAACTCGTTTACGCCACTGCCAGCACCACCCATAATGGCATTTTCTTCTAGCGTTACCAACATATCATGCTGTTCAGCCAGAGAAAGGATAAGTGATTTATCAAGAGGCTTGATAAAACGCATATCAGCCACAGTTGCATCAAGTTTTTCAGCAACTTCTAACGCTTCTGGTAGTAATGTACCAAAGTTTAAAATCGCAATACCTTTGCCTTGGCGACGAATAATACCTTTACCCATAGGTAGTGGACTAAGTGGTTGCAATTGTGCACCAACACTAGAGCCTCTTGGATAGCGTACGGCAACAGGACCATCTTGATAGTGATAACCTGTGTGAAGCATTTGGCGACACTCATTTTCATCACTTGGCGCCATAATGACCATATTAGGAATGCAGCGTAAGAATGAGAGGTCAAAAGCACCTTGGTGAGTTTGACCATCTGCTCCCACAATACCACCACGATCAATAGCAAATAAAACAGGCAGTTTTTGAATGGCAATGTCGTGGATCACTTGGTCGTAAGCGCGTTGTAAGAATGTTGAGTAGATAGCAACAATCGGCTTATAACCCCCAATTGCTAAACCTGCTGCAAAGGTAACGGCATGTTGTTCTGCGATCGCAACATCAAAGTATTGTGAAGGGTATTCCTTTGAGAAACGCACCATACCAGAGCCTTCACGCATAGCTGGGGTAATTGCCATGAGTTTTGGATCGGTTGAGGCTTCTTCACATAACCAGTCACCAAAAATTTTGGAAAATGTAGGTCGTGCATTAGGGCTTTTAGGTAATGTCCCAGTTTGAGGATCAAATTTAGGGACTGCGTGCCAGCTAATTGGATCACGCTCAGCAGGCGCATATCCACGACCTTTTTTAGTCATAATATGCAGAAGCTGAGGGCCTTTTAGATCACGCATGTTAGTTAATGTCTGTACTAATGCAATAACATCGTGGCCATCAACAGGACCGATATAGTTGAAGCCCAACTCTTCAAACATGGTGCCTGGGACAACCATGCCTTTGATATGTTCCTCTGTCTTTTTAAGTAATTCTTTAATGGGTGGAATACCTGAAAAGACTTTTTTTCCACCTTCACGCAAGGTGGTATACAGTTTGCCAGATAACAATTGCGCAAGGTGATTATTCAATGCACCAACGTTTTCTGAAATCGACATCTCATTGTCATTAAGTACAACGAGCATATCTGGTTCAATATCTCCTGCGTGATTCATTGCTTCAAAAGCCATACCCGCAGTAATTGCCCCATCACCGATCACACAAACTGTTTTTCTGTTCAGCTTTTCTTGTTCAGCGGCGACAGCCATACCTAAACCTGCACTGATAGAGGTTGAAGAGTGACCGACACAAAGTTTGTCGTATTCACTCTCTTCTCGCCAAGGGAAGGGGTGTAACCCATTCTTTTGACGGATAGTATCAATGCGGTCACGGCGACCCGTTAAGATCTTATGAGGATAGGCCTGATGACCAACATCCCAAATCAGGTTATCAAAAGGGGTTTTATAGACGTAATGAAGAGCAACCGTTAACTCAATAGCACCTAAACCTGAGGCGAAGTGACCACTTGAGCGGCTGACACTGTTAAGAAGAAATAGCCTTAGCTCATCACAGAGTTTAGGTAAACTCTCTTTTGGTAATAGGCGCAAATCTTCTGGTGTTTCAACCAACGCCAATGTGGGATATTTTTCGATATCAATGCTCATGTGATGCCTATTAATTAATCACTTGTAATAGGGAAAGAACAGGTAAGCTGCTCTCTTTATTTTTTATTAGTTTTTCCGTTCGACGATAAAACTCGCTAATTGTTTAAGCGTGGTTGTATCGTACTCGTATTGCTCAAGAAACGCTAAGGCATCCAGTGCTTCGTTATACAATTCCTGTGCTTTCTTTTGAGCTTGCTCTAATCCAAGGAGGGCTGGATACGTGCTTTTTCCTGACTCTTGGTCGCTACCTTGACGTTTCCCAGTTTCTTCCGTACTGCCAATGACATCTAAAATGTCATCTTGTACTTGAAATGCAAGGCCAATAGAGTGGGCATATTTATCTAGTGCGGGTAATACATCATGGCCTTTTGAGCCAGCACTAAATGCGCCTAAGCGAACAGCTGCACGAATTAATGCACCTGTTTTGTGTAAATGGATTTTTTCAAGAGATGCGAGGTCAATCGATTTATCTTCGGCTTCAAGATCAAGTGCCTGACCGCCACACATACCTGCAAGCCCGCTGGCTGTTGCTAATTCAGAAATCATTGCAACACGATCAGCCATTGCAACATCAGGCATTGGGTTTTTTGCTAAGATCTCAAAGGCGAGTGTTTGTAATGCATCACCCGCTAAAATTGCGTTGGCTTCACCAAATTCAATATGACATGTAGGCTTACCACGACGTAAATCATCATCATCCATCGCAGGCAAATCATCATGAATGAGAGAATAAGCGTGAATACATTCCACTGCGGCGGCTGGTGCATCAAGGTTAAGTGCGGGGACTTTAAACATTTCACCCACTGCATAAACAAGGAAAGGGCGTAAGCGCTTTCCACCTAAAAGAGCACCATAATGCATGGCTTTACCTAGAGGCATGTCAGTGAATGGTAAAGCGGATAGCGCTTGGTTTAATGCATGATCAACACGCTGGTGGGCGGAATCTAATTTCTGACGGAACGCATCCGTACTTGAAGTTGCGTTACTCAATTATTCTGCCTCTTGGATAAAATCATCAGGAGTTGCATTATCGTCTTCTTTTAGAAGAATACGAACACGCTGTTCAGCGTCTTGTAATGTTTTTTGTCCAACACGGGCTAGACGAACGCCATGTTCAAACTCATTAAGCGCTTCTTCTAAAGGGAGTTCACCGGATTCTAAACGGTTTACGATTTGCTCAAGTTCTTGCATAGATGCTTCGAAACTTGGTGCTTGTGCGATGTCTTCGTTAATTGGTGTCGTTTTCTTAGCCATAATATTTTTGATAATAAAGCATGTTAGCGCTGAATAATAGCGATCATCTTACTACAAGTGAGAAGAAAATTTCTTATTCAGTCGATGATTTTTGCGGGTGAGCCCTAAATATTGGTGATATACTTTGTGACTTTTATAAACTCCAGTCAATTAACATCACTGTAGTTTATGTTTCTACTTAATAACCTATGACCATTGACTATGAAGTTTATTATTAAATTATTCCCCGAAATTACGATCAAAAGCCAATCTGTTCGTATACGTTTTATCAAAATTCTCACTAGCAATATTCGTAATGTACTTAATACATTAGGTGATGAAATCACAGTTGTCCGCAATTGGGATAACATTGTTGTTGTGAGTAAAGATGAAAGCAAAAGTGAAGCGGTATGTGATGCATTAACACGTATTCCTGGTATTCATCACTTTTTACAAGTAGAAGAGCATCCGTATACTGATTTACACAATATTTTTGAGCAAACTTTTGCGGCATTTAAGCATTTAGTTGAAAACAAAACATTTTGTGTTCGTGCCAAACGTCGTGGTAAGCACAGTTTTACTTCAAATGAAGTTGAGCGTTATGTTGGTGGTGGTTTTAACCAACACGTTGAAAGCGCAAAAGTGAAATTAACGCGTCCAGATGTCACCATTAATTTAGAAATTGAAGATGACAAACTTATTTTAGTGAATGCGCGCTATGAAGGTATTGGAGGTTTTCCAATTGGTACACAGGAAGATGTTTTATCACTGATCTCTGGTGGTTATGATTCAGGTGTATCAAGCTATATGTTAATGCGTCGTGGTAGCCGAGTTCACTATTGTTTCTTTAACTTAGGTGGTTCTGCCCACGAAATTGGCGTTAAACAAGTTGCTCATTATTTATGGAACCGTTTTGGCCGTTCACATAAAGTGCATTTCGTTGCTGTTGATTTTGAACCTGTTGTCGCAGAAATCTTAGAAAAAGTCGATGATGGTCAAATGGGCGTTGTATTAAAACGTATGATGGTACGTGCCGCATCCCGTGTTGCAGAACGCTATGGTGTCCAAGCGATTGTAACGGGTGAAGCATTAGGCCAAGTTTCTAGCCAAACTTTAACTAACTTACGTTTAATTGATAATGCGACTGATACGTTAATTTTACGCCCTCTTATCACGCATGATAAAGAGAACATTATCAATATTGCTCGCCAAATAGGCACAGAAGATTTTGCTCGTACAATGCCAGAATTTTGTGGTGTTATTTCAAAAAGCCCAACAGTGAAAGCAGTAAAAGCGAAGATCGAAGCGGAAGAAGAGAAGTTTGATTTTTCTATTCTTGATAACGTTGTTGAAAACGCCAAGAATATGGATATTCGTCGTATTGCAGAAGAAACCGTACAGCAAGTTACTGAAGTTGAAATGGTATCTGAATTTGGTGCTAACGATGTTATTTTGGATATCCGCTCACCTGAAGAGCAAGAAACCTCACCATTAAAGATAGACGGTGTTGATGTTAAAGAGTTACCTTTCTATAAATTAAGCACTCAGTTTGGTGATTTAGATAAAGCCAAAACTTATTTGCTCTATTGTGATCGCGGAATGATGAGCCGCTTACAAGCGCTTTATTTGCGTGAACAAGGTTTTGAAAACGTTAAAGTCTATCGTAAAAAATAATACGCTAACGATTTGATCTTACGAATAAAAAAGCCACTGAGAAGTGGCTTTTTGGGTTACTGATAATAGCTTATTAGAAATTATTTTGAAATTCTTCTGCTCTTTTCTCTAATACAGCCAGAAATGATGTTTTTGCTATCTCATGAGCATTGGGCGACATAATAGCAATAATTTGATATCTGTTTGGGTAAAGCCAATGTTGACAGTAAACCAAGTAATGATTTGATTTTCTTTGTATTTGGGATGTCTTTTTATTCCATCCTGGTTCAAGTGGCATTCTAATATGTATTTTAGAAATAAGAGATTGACATAACTTGGCATTATTTTCCCAGCGACCATTGGCACCTAAATAATTAGATAATATATTGTCTTCTTTCCAAAGTTTTAATAAGTGAGCATATTCATTGGCGATAGTTTTATGTTCAATATCAGGATGTATTGATATTTGAGTCATAAAATATCAATTACTATGAAATTTAGGTATATCAAGCCCTAATTTTATATGCTCAGATTGTATTAATCTCTGCATTTCAGCATTAGTTACATTGGGTTTTTTATTTGTTGTTTTTAATGGCTGATGAGTTTGTTCTATAAATGAAACAATCTCAGTTAATACACTTCTATACATTGCTAAAGAGCGACCAAATAAAAGAATGCTTTCTTTTTTTGAGATATCGTTATTTAAAAACGATGCAAGGACATTTTTTATATCAACTAAAGAGGTATCTATATCTTTTATATTTTTATTTATTTGTTCATAAATGTGTTGGCTAATAAATAAATTTTCATGGTTTTCCCATTCTTTTTTTAATCTAGTTAAGTCACTATTGAGTAACTCAGCTAAAGTGCTCATTTTTTCAGTAGCATCATCAATCGGAATAGCAACAAGTTGATTAGATACAGGAGATGCAAAAGAGTATTGAATATTGGGGATCAACGATGATTGTTTATGTCTAAAACTTTCAGCAGGAACAGTGGCTAATCCCATAGAAATTAAAGTAACAAGTTTAGGTAAGTTCTTGCGGTATTGAAGAGTTTTCATTTTGCCACATCCTTTAGAAGTTGGTTCTATTTTAACCTCTCAACACTTATTTTAAAATCTGATATGAAGAAATAACGACTGAAATAGGTCTTAAAAATTAATCCCCAACTAATAAATAATATACCTATTAATAAGATAAATGAATTAGGTGGGGATATTTTGTTATGAGTGTACAGTTTATCTATTTATCCCCAAACCCTGTAAATTCATCTTGATAATTATAAATACCGGGTGGTAATACAAGCTGTTTGGCAACATCTGCTGCAGCTTCTTTGCCTTTTAAGCGTTCGATAATTTTTAGTGCAAAATCGATAGATGTTGCTGGAGCTTGGCTGGTAATTAAGTTAACTCTTTCATCATAATAGACGCGATAATCAACCCATTTTTTCGATGAGATTTTATCTTTTAATGCAGGAAAACCCGTCATATTGCCGATGGGAAAAATATTATGAGATTCAAGGATCATTGCGGGTGCTGCACAAATCGCAGCAACAAGCTTATTCTCACTGTGCATGCGGCGTACTTTCTCAACGACTAAAGGGCTGTCTCTTAATGTTTCAGTACCTTGTAATCCACCGGGTAGAATAATAACGTCATAGTGGTGATCGACAACACGAACTAAGGGGGCATCTGCGACAAGTTTTATGCCTCGTGAACATGTAATTATAAGTTCATCAACATCATCTTCTGCACTTGCAAGCACGACATTAATACCTGCCCTTACCAGCAAATCTGCGGTAGTCACGACTTCAGTTTCTTCACTTCCATTAGCTAGGCAGATGAGCGCTGATATGGTCATAATTGCCTTCCTGTTGTTTAATAAATTGAAAAAGGTGGTTATTTTCTGGCAATACAAGCCCTTGTTCTGAAGCTCGGCGTAATAAATAACCCGTAATATAGTCAATTTCTGTATGGCGTTGATATTTCACATCTTGATACATAGAGGAATAGTTATTTGCCGTTTGTTCTATCGTATCAATAATATAGCCATGAAGATGGGCTTGAGATGTTGGTATAACACCTTCACGTTCCATAACTTGATAAACTTCGTCACATACTTTTTGAATATGTTCAGGATAACGCAATAAATCCCCATTACGGCATTGATAATAAACAGTAAGAGGGTTGATAACACAATTAACAGCAAGTTTTAGCCAACTAATTGTATGAATATCATTGTGCCAAGCGACATCGGGTAAAGCATGATGCAAGGTTTCTGCTAAATAGCTATATTGTTGAGCTACATGGTTTAATGGACCTATATGTG
The DNA here is from genome assembly GCF_016238105.1 of Proteus sp. PR00224. NCBI lineage: Bacteria > Pseudomonadati > Pseudomonadota > Gammaproteobacteria > Enterobacterales > Morganellaceae > Proteus > Proteus sp. PR00224. The sequence continues at coordinate 300,454 of NZ_JAEHQU010000003.1, forward strand.
TTATTCCTGTTGCGGTATGAATAACATCTTGTCCTTGTTGATAAGCACCATGAGTAATAATACCTTGTAAAATAGGTCTGATGACTGAGTGTTGTGTTGCTGTTAATTCATCGGCAGTACCCATACCATTATGAATTAATAAAATAGGACATTGTGCAGAAAGATAAGGCAATAGCGCATTAACCGCATCTGAAACTTGCCAAGATTTTAAGCAAACAATTAATAATTCACTCTGTTTTAACCATTCCAGTTGATTAGCGATAATGCGCTGATAAAAAGGCTCGCCATTAATATTATCAACACTCACGTCTAAAAAAGGCTGAGGTATTCTTAGCCAACCTTGTACTTCATGAGATTGACGTGTTAAAGCTGCAACCCAAAGTTTACCAATCGAACCACACCCTAAAACGGTAATTTTCATTGTGCCTCTTTTTGCAAATCGTAATAGCGTAAGGTGGCTACTGACGGTCATTAGACTATTTAGCTAAAATTATAACATTGATTATACTTCTCTGTTTAAAGTATGTTTGCGCTTTACTGTAAGAGGAAATTAAAGGGATAAATTTGTTATTGAATGTGCAATGCTTTTTTGCAACCCTAAAAGAAGCTATTATTCGGGTTGTATTTATTTATTGAGGAAGAAAGAATGCCATCTTTTGATATCGTATCTGAAGTTGACTTACATGAAGTGCGTAATGCGGTGGAAAACGCACAACGTGAACTGACTACTCGTTGGGATTTTCGTAACGTTGAAGCAAGCTTTGAATTAAACGAAAAATCAGAGTCAGTGAAAACGACCAGTGTATCTGAATTTCAGGTTCAACAATTATTAGATATTCTGCGTGAGAAAATGGCAAAAAGAGGGATTGATGGTGCGGTATTAAATATCCCTGAAGAGATGACTCACAGCGGAAAAATGTACAGCGTAGAAGCCACCTTAAAACAAGGTATTGATTCAGCATTAGCGAAGAAAATTGTTAAGCTGATTAAAGATAGTAAATTGAAAGTACAAGCCCAGATCCAAGGCGAGCAAGTGCGTGTTACAGGTAAATCCCGTGATGACTTACAAGCTGTGATGAAATTAGTAAGAGAAGGTGAATTAGGGCAACCTTTCCAATTTAACAACTTCCGTGACTAATTGTTTATCCATTGAGTCATAAAAAAATGCGCTGAAATAAACAGCGCATTTTTATTTGGATTTATTGATATTTAAACAGAAGACACTAAAGATTCTAATGTTGTTCTTGGTGTTTGTTTAGTATCAACCTTGATATAAGCACTCTGTTCATCCGCCATAATCATAACTTCATTAACACCTGGTTGTTGCTTAAATAATTGTTGTAGTTGCTGTTGTTGGCTTGAAGATAGATTTTCAGGTAATTCAACGCGTAAGCTACTGACATAAGAGGGTTGGCGTAATGTTAGGCTCATGAAAAACCAAATAATGCCAATCATTAAACAGCCTAAAAATACAATTTGTGCACTATAATGCTGGTAAAGCCATCCGCCTAAAATTCCGCCCAATGCCACACCTAAAAATTGGCTGGTGGAATAAATTCCCATAGCTGTACCTTTATAACCTGCTGGCGCTTCTTTACTGATTAATGAAGGAAGGAGGGCTTCCATAATATTAAAGCCAATAAAGAAGACCTGAATACCCGCAATAATTAACCACAAGCTAGAGCCTGAAATAATAAGAATTGCCTGAGCCACAATCAGTAAGAAAATACAGAATAAGAACACTTGTTTCATTTTTCGTTTCTTTTCTGCATAGATAATAAAAGGCAATACTGTAATAAAGGCGATAAGCATAGTGACAAGATAAACAATCCAATGTTTCTCTTTTGCTAAGCCAGCTTCACTCATGACAAGAGGAAGCGCAACAAAGGCTGCCATTAATAAAGTATGTAGAGAAAAAATACCGGTATTAAGCTTAAGAAGTTGTGCATCAAATAAGACTTTTTTGACACTGCCACGGACAAAACCAGATTCTCGATTAAGAATATGATGTTCACTGTTCGGTACAGTAAAAAGCGTAATAATAATGCCACCAAAGGCGAGTAGGGCAATGCCCCAAAAAAGACCTTGTAAGCCGAAAATATGCGTTAAAATAGGTCCTAAAACTAAGGCTAAAGCGAACGTTATCCCAAAGCTAATACCAATAAAGGCCATTGCTTTTGTTCTATTTTGTTCCCGCGTTAAATCAGACAATAAAGCCATCACTGCTGCTGAGATAGCTCCCGCTCCTTGTAATGCCCTACCAATAATAATGCCGTAGATATTGTCACTGAGAGCTGCAATCAAACTACCAATAATAAAAATAATTAAGCCGAAAACAATTATCGGTTTTCGGCCGAATTTATCAGAGAAAATACCAAAAGGAATTTGGAATACCGCTTGTGTTAATCCATAAATACCGATGGCTAATCCGATGAGTGATTCTGTTGCGTGTTGTAGTTGAAGCCCATAGGTGGTTAAAACTGGGAGTACCATAAACATGCCAAGCATGCGAAGAGAAAAAACAGTGCCTAGTCCCCATGTTGCTTTGCGCTCTAATGGGGTCATTTTATTATCATTCATGGATTACCTCGTATTACTGATATCCCCATTGTAATGGCATTTCTTAGTGAGGTTAATCAATAAATGGGATACAAAAAAGACAAAACTGTACTGATATTATGTGAAGTCATAAAAGAGATAAAAAAAATACCAGTCAGAAGGCTGACTGGTATTTGGGTTACTTTAGTAAATACATTATCTTAGATACGCAAGAACCGCTTCTGTTGAGCTTGTTGGATCAACAGACATCATTACGCTTAATGAAGTGATTGCGACAATAGAGAAAATAAATAATTTTCGTGCCCACACAATATCATTGGTTGCTTTGTAACCAGATAAAGCCATGCCTAACCACCAAATACTAACGGCTGAAGCTACAATCAGGTATTTATAACCCGCGTAACCGACTAATGTCAGCATTAAGGTTGCAATCATAAACGCCAGAATATAGAGAATGATATGACGTTTAGCTACTGAGATCCCTTTAATCACAGGTAATACAGGGATATTTGCAGCTTGGTAGTCTTTAAAACGGAAAATAGCAATGGCATAAGAGTGAGGCATTTGCCACAAACTAAAGATAAGTAATAGGATTGCCGCGCCTGCATCAAATTCACCGCTAACGGCACAATAACCGATAACAGGCGGTGCAGAGCCAGATAAGCTTCCAATCAGTGTGCCATAAACAGATTTACGCTTCATATAGAGGCTATAAACCCCAACATAAATAATAAAACCGAATACAGCGATAAACATTGCAAGTGGGTTGGCTGCTACATAGAGCAGCACAACACCTGCAATACCTAAAACTGAGGCATAAATCAGGCTAATTTGAGGGTCAATTAATCCTTTAACTAATGGACGATTCTTCGTTCTTTCCATGATACGGTCAATATCACGGTCAATGTAGTTGTTAAAAACACAACCAGAAGCAACGACCAGAGACACCCCAAGTAGAGTCGCGAAAAATAGGGAGTAATCAATCTCACCCTTAGAAGCGAGAAGAAAACCACCTATTACAGAAATTAAATTTCCGAAAATAATTCCTGGTTTGGTGACTTGTAGGTATTGCTTAATCATAGCGACAACTCTTAATCCATCATCATATTGATGTTCAGGTTGTACATAATCCACAACGAGCCTACGACAACAATGCCGATAATAAGCAGTGTGAACAGGAATGCGACGACGTTCCAGCGCTCTTCTGATGACGTATTCATATGCAAGAAGCAGACTAAGTGAACCACAATCTGCACAACTGCCATACCGACAACAGTCCATAGAATTGTTGCTGGTGTCGCTGTTCCTTCCATCACCATCCAAAATGGAATAACGGTGAGGATAACAGACAGAATAAAGCCGATCAGATAAGACTTCATGCTGCCGTGGCTTGCGCCTGAAGGAGAAGTATTTGGATGACTCATTACATCGCTCCCATCAGATAAACTACGGTGAACACACAGATCCAGACAACGTCAAGGAAGTGCCAGAACAGACTTAAACAGCTTAAACGAGTGCGGTTAACTTCAGTTAAACCACGGCGTGATACTTGGATCATCATAATAACAATCCAAATTAAACCCGCAGTTACGTGAAGACCGTGCGTTGAAACTAATGCAAAGAATGCAGATAAGAATGCACTGCGATCTGGGCCATAACCTTCTGCTATTAGCTCATGGAATTCGTAAACTTCCATGATGACGAAACCTAAGCCGAATAAGAAAGTCACAAATAACCATAGATTAACTTGGCTAACGCTACCTTTATTCATGCTCAGCATAGCGAAACCAAAAGTGATACTACTAAATAGCAGTAAGAAGGTTTCAACTAAAACAAACGGTAAGCTAAAAATCTCTTTACCTGAAGGACCATCCGCAATCCCGTTAACAAGCACCGCATAAGTGGCGAATAAGCTGGCAAACAGGATAAGGTCGCTCATTAGGTAGATCCAGAAGCCGAAAACTTTCGTCGCTCCTGCATCGTGGTGCCCATGATGCTCATGGGCGTTTGTGTTATTTACAGTTTGAGTAGACATTATTTCACACCTGCTTTTTTCAGTTCTTCATAATGCTTATTCTCGATAGCTTCAATTTCAGGTACTTGGACATAGTAATCCACATCTGTATCAAAGCTTTTCACGATCCAAGTGACAATCATGCCAGCGAAACCAACGATAGCTAACCACCAGATATGCCAGATCATGGCAAAACCAAGGACTAAGCTAAATGCTGAAATAATCACACCCGCGCCTGTATTTTTAGGCATATGGATAGGTTCGTATTTAGCAGGGCGCTGATAAGCTGTGCCTTTTTCTTTCTGATCCCACCACTCATCACGAGTTTGAACATTAGGTTCAACGGCAAAGTTATAGAACGGAGCAGGTGAAGAAATTGACCATTCCAGAGTACGTCCACCCCATGGATCACCCGTTAAATCACGGTTTTGATCACGGTCACGGATACTCACGTAGATTTGAACAACTTGGCAAGCGATACCGATAGCAATCAGTGCAGCACCACCAGCAGCAACAAGCAGCATTGGGTTAAATTCTGGATTGATATTTTGGCTTAAACGACGAGTCATACCCATAAAGCCAAGAATGTACAGTGGCATAAAGGCCATAAAGAAGCCGATAAACCAGAACCAGAATGCACGGATACCCCATTTTTCATTCAGAGTGAAACCAAATGCTTTAGGGAACCAGTAAGTCATACCAGCGAAACAACCAAATACTACACCACCAATAATGACGTTATGGAAGTGAGCGATTAAGAATAAGCTGTTATGTAAAACGAAGTTTGCACCCGGAACGGCTAACAGAACCCCAGTCATTCCTCCAACAGAGAAGGTGATAAGGAAACCGATAGTCCACAGCATTGGGCTTTTATATTCGATACGACCTTGATACATCGTAAACAGCCAGTTAAAGATTTTAACCCCTGTTGGTATAGCGATGATCATCGTGGCGATACCGAAGAAGGCATTGACGTTGGCGCCAGAGCCCATGGTAAAGAAGTGGTGTAACCAAACGATAAATGACAACACGGTAATAACGACAGTTGCACCAACTAAAGAGGTATAACCGAATAACCGTTTTTTAGAGAATGTTGCTGTAACTTCAGAGAACACACCAAATACTGGCAGAACGAGGATATAAACTTCTGGATGACCCCAAGCCCATACAAGGTTGATGTACATCATCATGTTACCGCCCATATCATTGGTAAAGAAGTGCGTACCAAGATAGCGGTCTAAAGTTAACAGCGTAATAGTGACTGTTAAAATTGGGAATGCAGCAATAATTAGGACGTTAGTACATAAAGCCGCCCAAGAGAATACGGGCATTTTCATCATGCTCATACCCGGTGCACGCATACGCAGGATAGTCGCGAAGAAGTTAACCCCCGTTAGAAGCGTACCAATACCGGATATCTGTAAACTCCATATCCAATAATCGACCCCGACTCCTGGGTTATACTCCAAGCCAGAAAGTGGTGGATAAGCTAACCAACCTGTTTGTGCGAATTCACCAATACCTAAAGAAAGGTTGATTAGTACCACACCAACTACAAAGAACCAGAAGCTCAGTGAGTTAAGGAAAGGGAAGGCCACATCACGAGCACCAATTTGCAAAGGTACAACAAGGTTCATCAGACCCACAACGAAAGGTGTTGCCATGAAGAAAATCATGATAACGCCGTGTGCGGTAAAAATCTGATCATAGTGATGAGGTGGTAAGAAACCCGCTTCACCTGCGGAGGCAAGCGCTTGTTGGCTTCTCATCATAATCGCATCGGCAAAGCCACGGAACATCATGACCATTGCAACAATGATATACATAATACCAATTTTTTTATGGTCAACGCTGGTTAACCATTCGCTCCATAACCATTTCCATTTGCGGAAATAAGTTAAAGCGCCAACAACAGCAAGTCCACCAAGAACAATACCGAGTAAAGTGACTACGATAATGGGTTCATGTAGCGGGACTGCATCGAGAGTTAATTTTCCGAACATGCCTTTATTCCTCTGCTCCTGCATGCGCCGCATGGCTCATGTTCATATTCATTGTTGCATCAGCATGTGCTGTCTGATTGCCACTGGTGTGAGCGCCATGACCTGTGTGACCAAATTTAGAAATGGTCTCTTGGAATAACATTGGCTTCACGCTTGAATAGTAGGTCACTGGATTTTTCTGGCTTGGTTTAGCAAGTTCATTAAATGCAGCGGTCGTATTTAACGTATCTGACGATTGTTTGACTTTTTCAACCCACGCATCGAAACCGGCACGATCAGGTGTCGCAATCGCTGTAAATTTCATATCAGAGAAACCGTGTCCACTATAACTAGCTGACATACCTTGATATTCACCAGGTTCATTAGCAATTAAGTGTAATTTAGTCTGCATTCCTGCCATCGCATAGATTTGTCCACCTAAGCGAGGGATAAAGAATGAGTTCATGACAGAGTCAGAAGTGATTTTGAAATTAACAGGAACATTAGTAGGGAAAGCCAGTTCATTAACTGTTGCAATACCTTGTTCTGGATAGATAAATAACCATTTCCAATCCATTGAAACAACTTCAATGGTGACAGGTTTTTCTGTGGACTCTAATGGTTTGTAAGGATCAAGCTCATGGGTTGTTTTCCATGTAATCGTTGCCAAAATCACAATAATGATAATTGGCACAGTCCAAACGACAAGTTCAATTTTATTTGAGTGAGCCCAGTTTGGGCGATAGGTGGCTTTAGTATTAGATTCACGGTAGCGAAAAGCGAAAACAATCACCATCAGTATTACCGGTATCACAACAATTAACATTAAACCAAGCGCAATGAGGATTAATGTTTTTTGCTCAGCGCCGATAGCGCCTTTGGGATTCATTAACGCCATATCACAGCCACTTAATAGAAGAGCTGCAACTAATAGCGAAAGTGTCCCAATACTTTTTATGTATTTCATAAGTCTCATCCAACGACCCAAATGACAAAGGTTCTATTGTTGTTTCATCAGTATCAGTAAGGACATTTTACGGTAAGGTTGCGACAGTGTAAACAATTGTAATGGTAAGTAAGTGATTGGTTAGTCTTTTGTGTTAATGTGATCACAAGTAATCAAAATATTAAATAAATGTTAATTTAATTATTGCGTATTAACTATAATTTCATAAAGTACCATATTTTTAAAATAAATACATATTTTTACAAATAAAAATGCAGTAAAAAGTGTAAGAAAACGTATTCTGATTAAAAAATAACAAATTAGAGGTCGGAGGAGAGTTGATAGGTAAAATCCTTTTTATATTGATGTTTAATATCTATATTTGATGCTTGTTTGATTTTTTATATGGATAATTAGTGATTTGATGAATATTTATATCCAATGAGAAAGTTTTTCATTAAGTGATAAAAAAAGGTTACAGCGAATAAAAATGCTTTCGCTGTAATAAAAATTAACAATTAACGATCAAAAATTATATTTCAAGCTATATATAATGCCGTCTTGCAGAAAATCTTCGCCTAGCTTTTTATAAGCATAACGATATTGAATACCCGTAGTAATAGAGGTCGTTGGATGCCACCAAAAAGCTAAAGCGCCATTGAACCCATTTTGCCCGCCATTGCCGTAACGCTTATGACGGCTAAATTCCATTTCATGCCAATTGCTAATGCTAAACTTATGATCTCTAATGGAAAAATCATATCCAGCAACCCAACCAACGACGTAGCCATTATTTCCTGAATAATAAGTTTGATCGACATAATGAAGCGCAACGAATGGTTTAAACCATAAATTATCAATTTGTGTGTTATAGCCTAGACCGTAAAGCGTATTAACTTCATGGAAGTTGCCACCGTTCTCTTTTCCTGGAAGTGACCATGTGCCGTAAACATGCCCGTATAAATTAAAAGGACTTTCACCTAAATAAATACGGCTTGTTGCTTTAACGGTATAACGTTGATTATCACCCGGTTGTGTTTTCCGAGGATTAAATGGGTTTTCTAGATCAAAGAAGCCATAAAATTCGCCCCATGAAAAATTGACACCACCTTCAAGCTCTAAATAGGCAAAATCATCTTTATGAGAAGATTTCCCTGTTTTGTGTGTTGTATGAGAAGTCCAATCAAGATAATTGATACTGGTATTAGCGAAGCCACCTAAATAGCTAGCTTGAGCTGATAAAGAAAGTGTACTTGCGATGGTTAATAAAAATGTTTTTTTTATCATTATTAATCTCAATTAAATTTAATGAAATAAGTTCGCGATGAATTTGTTTTTTAATATGTTTTGAAACTATAAACTACTAAATTTAAATTTGTAGATCATAATTTTGAAATTAAGATCTATTTCTAGAATATTAAATTGATAATTAAAAGTAGGAATTTTAGTATTGTTTAGTTTATTTTTATTATTTTATCTTTTTTGAATGGATTGAGCGCTTAATAACTGGTTTTTTTGGCAAGGAAAAAAGAAATTAAAAGAAGAAAGAAAAATATGTAGTAAAAGTCGCGTAAAAATACCTCACGACACAGGAATAAAGGGATAGTATCATTAACCAATATTCGTTTTTATCTTACTTGGAATTTTCATTGTGACCTCATTTGCTGAACTTAACGCACTTCCTACTGAACAACTCGCTAACCTTAATGAATTGGGTTATCTCACTATGACTCCAGTTCAAGAAGCCGCTTTGCCCGCTATTCTTGAAGGAAAAGACGTTCGCGCTCAAGCAAAAACAGGCAGCGGTAAAACAGCTGCTTTTGGTTTGGGGCTTTTGCAACACATTGATGCAAAACAGTTTAATACTCAATCACTTATTTTATGTCCAACGCGAGAACTTGCTGATCAAGTTGCAAATGAGTTACGTCGCCTTGCTCGTTACCTTCCAAATATCAAAGTATTAACGCTGTGTGGTGGCGTTCCATTTAGTATCCAACGTGATTCATTAATACATGCTGCACATATTATTGTTGCAACACCAGGTAGATTGCTTGATCACCTAAAAAAAGAGACTGTCACTTTAGATGATGTGAAAACATTGGTATTAGATGAAGCAGACAGAATGTTGGATATGGGATTTTTTGATGATATCAACGATATTGTTTCTCGTATGCCAACGGAACGTCAAACGTTACTCTTTTCTGCAACTTGGCCAAATGAGATCGCAGCAATTAGCCGTAAAATTCAGCAAAATCCAGTAACTATTGAAATAAACTCTGTTGATGAACTTCCTGCTGTTGAGCAGCAGTTTTATGAAATATCTCGTCATGGAAAAATAGGATTGCTGCAAAAGCTGTTAAGTCGTGAGCAGCCTGCCTCTTGCGTTGTATTTTGTAACACAAAGCGAGATTGCCAAGATGTGTATGAAACACTGACAGAAAGCAACCAAAGTGTGCTTGCTTTACATGGCGATATGGAACAAAGAGAGCGTGACCAAACGCTGATTCGCTTTGCTAATGGGAGTTGTCGTGTATTAGTAGCAACAGATGTTGCAGCTCGTGGACTTGATATTAAAGCGTTAGAAATGGTGATTAACTACGAATTGTCGTGGGATCCTGAAGTGCATGTTCACCGAATTGGCCGTACAGCCAGAGCGGGTGAAAGTGGATTGGCGATTAGCTTTTGTGCACCAGAAGAAATTCAGCGTGCTAACGCTTTAGAAGAGATGCTTCATATGAAGATAAATTGGTTACCAGTACCTACTGGGCTACAAATTACGCCTCTTGAAGCAACAATGGCAACATTATGTATTGATGGTGGTAAAAAAGCCAAAATGCGCCCAGGTGATATTTTAGGCGCATTAACGGGTGATATGGGTTTCAATGGTGCCGATATTGGTAAAATTATGATCAACCCAACACATGCTTATGTTGCTGTGAAACAATCTATTGCAAAACAAGTCTGGAAACAGCTGCAACAAGGTAAAATCAAAGGTAAATCAGTCAAAGTTAGGTTATTTAGATAGTTCAACATTATTTAAATAGTCACTTACTGTTTTCTCTATTAAGAATACAAAAAGGACAGCTTAAGCTGTCCTTTTTTCTGACGAATATAGTGAAGAAAGCAACAAGATTAGTGTGTTGTTTTCTTAAGTGCTAAATAATCTAGGATTGTGCCAAAGACAAGGCTTACCGCACCAACAATAACACCATATAAAAAGAGTGTTGAAGCCCAAGAACTTAATCTATCAGTATCTATTGATTGAATAAAATCGACAGACTGGAACATTTCTAAAGTTGGTAGTGAATTTGTGATCACAAGAATTAAACTACAAAGAAAGAAAAGAACAGTCAGCATCAAACCATAAATAGCAAAACGGTATTGTTTAATAAACAAAGTTCTTCTAAGGAATTCACCTGTTTTTTGCGTATAAATAAGTGTGTTTTTCGAAATCAACAGCAAGATAAGACCGGGTACAGAAGCAACAATAGAAAAAAGGTAAAATGCTTCCCAACCATGGCTTTCAACATACCAGCCTGCAACTGGGCCAACATAAACACGACCAATCGCAGAGAGAGCCGAGAGCAACGCAAATTGTGTTGCTGAAAAGGAGAGATGACAAAGCGTCATTAAGAGGGCAACAAATGCTGCTGTTCCCATACCGCCACAGATATTTTCAAATGCAACTACTGCACCCATGCTATAAATACTTTGCTCAGAAATAGCTAAATACCAATAACCGATATTTGAACCGCCTTGCAAAATACCAAAAATCATCAGTGCTTTAAATAAACTCCAACGGCGCATTAATAAACCACCTAGTAATGCCCCAACAATCGTGGCGGCAAGCCCAAGTGTTTTATTCACTAATCCTACTTCACCAGCATCAAATCCAGCACCGCGGATCAGAAAAGTAGTACTTAAACTAAGGGCAAAGGCATCACCCATTTTATACAGCACAATAAGCAGTAAAATTAGCCAAGCATTATTACGAGAGAAGAACTCATATAAAGGTTCAATAACAGCTTCATAGAGTGTACGTGGCGGCTTTACGGCGGTTTCTGGCTCTTGGGCAAGTAATGTGGCAATAATACCAATACCCATTAAGGCAGCCATTAACCAGTACATGTTTTGCCAGCCAATATATTTATCCGCTAACCAAAGCGCCATTCCTCCAGAAACAAGCATTGCTATGCGATAGCCTAATACAGAAACTGCAGCACCAGTACCACGCTCATCGGCTTTTAAAATATCGGTTTTATAGGCATCAAAAACAATGTCTTGTGAAGCGGAACAAAAGGCAACAATGACAGCTAAAGAGGCAAGCCACCATAAATGGTCGTTAGGATTTAAAAAGCCCATCCCTGCAATACCAAGCACTAACCCTATTTGAGTGAGCAACATCCATCCTCGGCGTCGACCAAGAAAAGATGGGGTATAGCGATCCATAAAGGGTGACCAGAGGAATTTAAAAACATAGGCTTGTCCCACCAATGAGAAAAAACCAATGGTTTTTAAATCGATATCTTCTACTGTCATCCAAGCTTGTAATGTACCCGCTGTGAGTGCCAGAGGTAATCCAGAAGTAAAGCCAAGTAATAGAAGAATAAATGATTTATACCAAGTGGTTTGTTTGAAGGTGGGCTGAACCATGCAAAAATTCCTTTCAACGACCTGTTTGAGATAACAGGTCGTTTATTCTAATAAAATTAACGGGCGTTAGATTTGATAAATTGACTGACTGAAGCGTCTTTTGCCATATCGCTAACGAGTTCACTTAAGACATTGTTAATCGCTGCGGCAATTTTCTCATTAGTTGCACCAAATGGACCTTGAACATTGTAGCTAGTACGGAATGTTTTGGTATTAGAACTGCCATTCGGTAAGGTGACGATAACTGAAATATCCGCTTTTGCACTGATATTATGACGAACACTTCCTTCACCCACATCTGCACTGAGTTTATTGATAACAATAATCACATCAGCAGAAGCAGGAGAACCCATCATAAAACCACGCGCTGCCATTTGCTTTTGTAGAACTTCTTGCATTAAAAATGCAATGTCACGAGATGGAACAAGGATATCTAATTTACCGTTACGGTTGATTTCCGCTAGATTTTTTGATGCACGTTTGTCTTGGCTTGAAATATTCAGTGAAATAGGGCGCATCGTAGGGTCAGCCGCAGGAACTGACATCGTGGGCTCAATAGATAATTTGTTACTAGGAGTTGCACAACCTGAAAGCAGTGTTAATGCAAAAACAGCACAGAGTAAATTTTTAATCATGAGGTAATCTCGGTTAAATATGTCTGTTGTGTTAACAAGTAGAATAGGCTTCAAACTTTAGCCTATCATACCACTGCTGGTAGGTTGCTAATATCCCCTTAACGAACGAAATTATCTGATTTTATCAATTGATTTTATTTCAAATTACTCTCATTTTTGCTCATGTATTTGACAATATTCGGTCAATGGTTTTACTCAAGATGAAAAATAAGCGATTATCATCAGCAAAATTAAAAAGAATAAGCCCATCATTTTGTATTGATAACGACTAAATCGATATAGTCTGGTTGACTTGTTTTTGGTTTGCCGTGGTATAAAGGCTAGAGTATTAGGGGCAGAGATGATCCGTGATGATATTGAGAATAAGCTGATTTCACGCTTTTCACCGCATTTTTTACAAGTAATAAACGAAAGCCATCGCCATAATGTGCCCGAAGGCTCTGAAAGCCACTTTAAAGTCATTATCGTTTGTGATGATTTTAATGAGAAACGTAGTGTTTCGCGCCATCGTGATGTGTACCAAACATTAGCTCATGAAATGGAAAATGGTGTTCATGCATTAGCATTACACACTTTTACTTTGAGCGAATGGAATGAACAGCAGGATAAAGCATTGCGTTCTCCTGGGTGTCGTGGCGGAAGCCAAGAAGATTAACAACCTTATCGTTAATCGTGAGTAAATAGATCCTAAGATGCGTATTTTTTGTTCTTTATAGAGGGAAAAAGGGGTGAGTTGCTCGATTTTATGAAAAAATTGAGGAATAAAACGGCTCTTTCTCGACTCAACCCCTCTAGATCGTTATAATGTCGCGTCTAATTTTCAGTAAGGTTTCGGGATGCTTCTGATATCAGGGATCCTCGTTTTTTTAAATGTGGCGGCCCCGGTTCTGAAAGGAAAATAAACCTAAACATGTCAATATCATGTTAGTTTCCTTTAAAGTAGACCGAGCACTAAAACTTATTTTGAGGTAACAAGATGCAAGTTTCTGTTGAAACGACTCAAGGCCTAGGGCGTCGTGTCACAATCACCGTACCAGCCGCTGATATCCAAACTGCTGTAGACAGTGAACTGAAAAAAGCTGCTAAAACTGTTCGCATTGATGGTTTCCGTAAAGGTCACGTTCCAATGTCAATGGTTAAACAGCGTTACGGTATGTCAGTGCTGAATGATGTTCTGGGTGATCTGATGCAGCGTAATTTCATTAACGCTATCATCGAAAACAAAGTAAACCCAGTTGGCGCGCCTGACTACAAACCAGAGCAATACAAAGAAGGTGAAGACTTTGTTTACTCTGTAGAATTCGAAGTTTTCCCAGAAATCGAACTGAAAGATCTGGAAAGCATTGAAGTTGTAAAACCTGTTGTTACTGTTAAAGACGAAGACGTTGATAACATGTTAGAAACACTGCGTAAGCAACAAGCAGAGTGGAAAGACAAAGACGGCGAAGTTGCAGCAGAAGATCGCGTAACTGTTGATTTCAACGGTTCTATTGACGGTGAAGAATTTGAAGGCGGAAAAGCTGAAGATTTCGTACTGGCAATGGGTCAAGGTCGTATGATCCCAGGTTTCGAAGAAGGCGTTATCGGTCATAAAGCTGGCGAAGAATTCACAATTGATGTGACTTTCCCAGAAGATTACCACGCTGAAAACCTGAAAGGTAAAAAAGCACAATTCGCTATCAACCTGAAAAAAGTTGAAGAGCGTGAACTGCCAGAATTAACTGAAGAGTTCATCAAGCGTTTTGGTATTGCTGATGGTTCTGTTGATGGTTTACGTGCTGAAGTACGTAAAAACATGGAACGAGAACTGAAAAATGCAATCCGTACTCGTGTTAAATCACAAGTTATCGATGGCTTAGTTAAAGCAAACGAAGTTGACGTACCAGCAGCCGCTGTTGACAGTGAAATCGAAGTTCTGCAACGTCAAGCAGCTCAACGTTTTGGTGGCGACGAGAAACAAGCTCTGCAATTACCTCGTGAACTGTTCGAAGAACAAGCTAAACGTCGTGTAATCGTTGGATTACTGTTAGGTGAAGTGATCAATAGTAATGAACTGAAAGCAGAAGACGACCGTGTGAATGCACTGATCGACGAAATGGCTTCAGCTTATGAAGATCCATCAGAAGTTGTTGAGTTCTACAACAAGAACGAACAACTGATGAATAACATCCGTAATCTTGCGTTAGAAGAGCAAGCGGTAGAAAAAATCTTAGCAAATGCTAAAGTAACTGAAAAAGAAACTAACTTCACTGAACTGATGAACGAAGTTCAAATGGGTTAATTCTTAACCGCGAATATCGGTTTTAAGCAAAAACCCGTGGTTTTTACCACGGGTTTTTTTCAGTTTGTATATATTTATCAAATTTTGCCTTGAAATTTGAGCGATTATCTCCAGATAATTCTATATTCTCTTTATCACTCCTCGCGAGGCGCCTTGAATGTCTTGTGAGAGATTAGATCATTAGAAATGGTCATGATCAATTATCTCAAGTAAAATTGTTGTCATTGGCACCAATAAGAATGCAATAGGAGACAGACATGTCATTTAACGACACACAGGAACAATTCGCACCTAATATGGCTCTGGTGCCGATGGTTATAGAGCAAACTTCGCGAGGAGAGCGTTCTTACGACATTTACTCACGTTTATTAAAAGAACGTATTATTTTCCTGACTGGCCAAGTTGAAGATCACATGGCTAATCTTATCGTTGCTCAAATGCTATTTTTAGAAGCAGAAAACCCAGAGAAAGACATCAACCTGTATATCAACTCACCAGGTGGCGTGATTACCGCGGGTATGTCTATTTATGACACCATGCAGTATATCAAAGCAGATGTGAGCACCATTTGTATGGGACAGGCGTGTTCAATGGGCGCTTTCTTATTATCTGCTGGTGCGAAAGGTAAACGTATTTGCTTACCTAACTCTCGTGTGATGATCCACCAACCATTAGGTGGTTTCCAAGGTCAAGCAACAGATATTCAAATTCATGCTCAAGAAATTTTGAAAGTAAAATCCCGTATGAATGAGCTAATGGCTCAACATACAGGTAAATCTATTGAAGAAATAGAAAGAGACACTGAGCGTGATCGTTTCTTATCCGCTAACGAAGCGTTAGAATACGGATTAGTGGATAAAGTCTATACTCAACGTAGCTAATCATTACACGTTGTAATAGCAATTGAATTAACACGTTTCCTTTGTTATAGAATCGCGCAAAGGAAACGGCTATTAATATCTCTATGTAAAAAGTCTTTCTTCTTCTTATTAATTGAATAAGAAGAATAACTAAGTGAGGTTGACTGATGACAGATAAGCGCAAAGATAGCTCAGGGAAGCTTCTGTATTGCTCTTTCTGCGGTAAAAGCCAGCATGAAGTAAAAAAATTGATCGCTGGTCCGTCGGTTTATATCTGTGATGAATGTGTCGATCTTTGTGTTGATATCATTCGTGAGGAAATAAAAGAACTGGCGCCTCATCATGAACGCAGTGAATTGCCAACGCCACATGAAATCCGTAAGCACCTTGATGACTATGTTATCGGTCAGGAATTGGCTAAAAAAGTTTTGGCTGTTGCCGTTTATAACCACTATAAACGTCTGCGTAATGGCGATAAAGCCAATGGTGTTGAGCTGGGAAAAAGTAATATTTTGCTGATTGGTCCTACTGGTAGCGGTAAAACGTTATTAGCAGAAACATTAGCACGCTACCTTGATGTTCCTTTTACTATGGCAGATGCCACAACGCTGACAGAAGCGGGTTATGTGGGTGAAGATGTTGAAAACATCATTCAAAAACTGCTACAAAAATGCGATTACGATGTGCAAAAAGCACAACGTGGTATTGTTTATATTGATGAAATTGACAAGATCACCCGTAAATCTGAAAACCCATCAATCACTCGTGATGTGTCTGGTGAAGGTGTACAGCAAGCATTATTGAAATTAGTTGAAGGCACTGTGGCTTCTGTGCCTCCTCAAGGCGGGCGTAAGCACCCACAACAAGAGTTTTTACAAGTTGATACTTCTAAAATCCTCTTTATTTGTGGTGGTGCATTTGCTGGGCTCGATAAAGTTGTCGCACAACGTTTAAATACACATTCAGGTATCGGTTTTGGTGCAGAAGTTAAAAGCCAAAAAGAGAAAGCTAGCGAAGGTGAATTATTAGCTCAAGTTGAGCCAGAGGATCTGATTAAATTTGGTCTTATCCCTGAATTTATTGGTCGTTTACCTGTTGTTGCAACACTCGGCGAATTAAACGAAGAAGCATTAATCCAAATCTTACAAGAACCTAAGAATGCACTGACTAAGCAATATCAGGCATTATTTAAATTAGAAGGTGTAGATTTAGAATTTCGTAAGGAAGCGCTGACTGCGATTGCGAAAAAAGCCATGGTACGTAAAACAGGTGCGCGTGGTTTACGTTCGATTGTTGAAGCAGCATTACTTGATACGATGTATGACCTTCCTTCATTTGAAAATGCAGAAAAAGTGGTCATTGATGAAGGCGTTATTAATGGAAAATCTGAGCCACTGATTATTTATAGTCAGCTAGAAAACCAAGCGTCTGGTGAATAATACATCGTAATTTGGCAATGTCTCTTGTCTGACATTATCTAGTTTTCTCTCAAAATAAGAGGGAAATTTAAGATAAGGCGCGCCAACGCAATAAAAATGAGGGAATTTTCCCTCATTTTGTTTTTTTAATGGGTAAGGCTATTGAATGTCAGAAAAGTGCCCTTATATATTTTGACAATCCGTGGAATTAATTTTATTTGGTGACATGCGAATAAAATTACCTGTAAAAGCGTTAAGCTAAAAACGAAGAGAGAGCTCTATGAATCCTGAGCGTCCAGAACGTATTGAAATACCTGTATTGCCATTACGTGATGTCGTTGTATATCCGCATATGGTGATCCCGTTGTTCGTTGGTCGTGAAAAATCTATTCATTGCTTAGAAGCTGCGATGAACGACAACAAACAAATTATGCTGGTTGCGCAGAAAGATGCATCTACTGACGAACCAGGTGTTAATGATCTTTTTTCTGTTGGTACAGTTGCGTCTGTTTTACAGATGCTAAAACTGCCTGATGGAACAGTGAAAGTGCTTGTTGAAGGTATTCGTCGTGCCAAAATTACGACGTTATCTGACAATGGTGAATACTTTCAGGCGAAAGCAGAATACCTTGAAACGCCAGCCGTTGATGAGCGCGAACAGGAAGTCTTAAATCGTACAACGATTAATCAGTTTGAAGGTTATATCAAGCTGAATAAAAAAATTCCGCCAGAGGTATTGACCTCATTACATGCTATCGAAGAATCAGCGAAATTAGCAGACACCATTGCTTCTCATATGCCGCTGAAATTAAAAGATAAGCAAGCTGTACTTGAAATGTCTGATGTCACAGAACGCCTTGAATATTTAATGGCAATGATGGAATCAGAAATCGATCTGCTACAAGTTGAAAAACGCATTCGTAACCGCGTTAAAAAGCAGATGGAAAAGAGTCAGCGTGAGTATTATCTCAATGAACAAATGAAAGCTATTCAAAAAGAATTAGGTGAGATGGATGATGCACCTGATGAAATGGAATCGCTGAAACGTAAAATCGACGCTGCTAAAATGCCAAAAGAGGCAAAAGAAAAGACAGAAGCGGAACTTCAGAAATTAAAAATGATGTCGCCAATGTCAGCAGAAGCCACGGTTGTGCGTAGCTATATTGATTGGATGGTTCAAGTTCCTTGGAATAGCCGTAGCAAAGTTAAAAAAGACTTAGTGAAAGCACAAGAAGTTCTTGATACTGACCATTACGGTTTAGAACGTGTTAAAGAGCGTATCCTTGAATATCTCGCGGTACAGTCTCGTGTTAGCAAAATTAAAGGGCCAATCCTGTGTTTAGTAGGGCCTCCAGGTGTGGGTAAAACCTCGCTGGGTCAATCTATTGCTAAAGCAACTGGCCGTAAATATGTTCGTATGGCGTTAGGTGGTGTGCGTGATGAAGCTGAAATCCGTGGTCACCGTCGTACTTACATCGGTTCTATGCCAGGCAAATTAATTCAGAAAATGGCGAAAGTTGGCGTTAAAAACCCTCTTTTTCTGTTAGATGAAATTGATAAAATGTCATCAGACATGCGAGGCGATCCGGCTTCTGCACTGTTAGAGGTGTTAGATCCAGAACAAAACATCGCATTTAACGA
Source organism: Proteus sp. PR00224 (assembly GCF_016238105.1). Lineage (NCBI taxonomy): Bacteria > Pseudomonadati > Pseudomonadota > Gammaproteobacteria > Enterobacterales > Morganellaceae > Proteus > Proteus sp. PR00224. Next base: position 319,443 of record NZ_JAEHQU010000003.1, read on the forward strand.
CCATTATCTGGAAGTTGATTACGATCTGTCTGATGTGATGTTCGTGGCGACATCTAACTCCATGAATATACCGGCACCGTTGTTAGATCGTATGGAAGTTATTCGTTTATCAGGTTATACCGAAGACGAAAAACTGAATATTGCTAAGCAACATTTGTTACCAAAACAGATTGAACGTAATGCGTTAAAACCAAGTGAGCTGACAATCCATGACAGCGCAATTATGGGCATTATTCGTTATTACACGCGTGAAGCGGGTGTACGTAGTTTAGAGCGTGAAATTTCTAAATTATGCCGTAAAGCAGTAAAACAACTGCTAATGGATAGCACAATCAAACATATTGAGATTAACGAAGATAATCTCAAAGACTACTTAGGTGTTCGTAAAGTTGATTACGGTCGTGCTGACACAGAAAACCGAGTAGGGATGGTAACAGGACTTGCATGGACAGAAGTTGGTGGTGATTTACTGACTATTGAAACAGCAAGTGTACCAGGTAAGGGTAAGCTGACATTCACCGGCTCTTTAGGTGAAGTAATGCAAGAGTCTATTCAAGCGGCAATGACGGTAGTTCGTGCTCGTGCGGATAAACTTGGTATTAATAGCGATTTCTATGAAAAACGTGATATACACGTACACGTTCCTGAAGGCGCAACACCAAAAGATGGTCCAAGTGCAGGTATCGCAATGTGCACTGCATTGGTATCAAGCCTAACAGGTAATCCTGTGCGTTCTGATGTTGCAATGACGGGCGAAATTACGTTACGCGGACATGTCTTGCCAATTGGCGGACTGAAAGAAAAGTTACTTGCTGCACATCGTGGTGGAATTAAGACAGTTCTTATCCCTGATGAAAATAAACGTGATTTAGAAGAAATTCCTGAAAATATTGTTGCTGACCTGGATATTCACCCGGTGAAAACAATTGAGGAAGTTTTATCGCTAGCCCTGCAAAACTCGCCGTTTGGCATGGAAGTTGTGACTGATAAATCACACTAAAGAGTGATATTAGTCATAAATAATAGCTAAAAAAAAGGCTGGATAAGTAATAAAAGCTTGCCAGCCTTTTTTTGTGTCGCTAATTTAATGGGGATTTTAATTAAAAATGCTGTTTTATCGGTCTTGCTATATCTAAAAAGGCTTGATATAACGACGTTTGCAAAATTTGCCATTAATGGTGAAAAATAACGCATAAAATTATGGGGATGAAAGCGTGAATAAAACTCAACTGATCGACAAAATTGCTGCAAATGCAGATATCTCAAAAGCGGCAGCAGGTCGTGTTGTAGATGCTCTGGTTGCTTCTATCACTGAATCTTTACAAAAAGGTGATGATGTAGCATTAGTAGGTTTCGGTACTTTCACTGTACGTGATCGTGCAGCTCGTACAGGCCGTAACCCACAAACAGGTAAAGAAATTCAAATTGAAGCTGCAAAAGTTCCTGCATTCCGTGCAGGTAAAGGCTTAAAAGACGCAGTTAATCAATAATAGTTGAACTTATTTTCTGCCAATTTGTTATTAGCTTAACGTTATGGGTAAACAGAAAACGACTCAATTAAAAAATGAAGCGCATCTTTTTGAGATGCGCTTTTCTTTTTTAGGTTATAAATCACGATTAAACCTTGTATTCTCTGGCGATAAGACGTGAAACTGAAGTAGTCATTTGATAGAATGACGCGTTGTTCTATAACTGAAATAGACAACAATGAATGATTCAGTGGTGAGTTAAATGGTTATCGTAATCAATGAATCAAATAATGCTGTTTAGTTTTTTCTTAGTTATAGAAAGTGCGTGTTAAGACTGCGCATTAATACGGGACTGGCTGTTTTTAATGATTGTCGCGTGTCGTGACATTTTGATATTAAGCCAGCATGGGCATATTATCTTTTCGCTGTGCTCAAAATAGTCGTGTAACACCCATAAAAAATAATTTTTATTTCACCAAACGGAGCCTCGTCTCGTTATGATGGACAACATTCGTTCCACTGCTAATAATCCATTTATAAAGATATTATTAGCTGTGATCATCCTCTCCTTCGTCCTAACTGGTGTGGGCGGATATCTCTTTAGTTCAGGCGTTAATGATGCAGCTGAAGTTAACGGATATAAAATTAGCCGTTCTCAATTAGAGCAAACTTATCAGCAACGTCGTGCTCAATTACAACAAGATATGGGTGAAAATTTTGCTGCTCTTGCTTCATCAGAAGAAGGTCAGAAACTTATTCGCCAACAAGCGCTTGATTTACTGATCAACCAAGCATTACTTGATCAATTTGCACAAAATCTGGGTATTTCAGCCGGTGATCAGCAAATTAGAGATGCCATTTTTGCACTTCCTTACTTTCAAACTGACGGCAAATTTGACAATAAAAAATATGTCGATTTATTGAAAGGCAATAATATTGATGCAGATGCTTTTGCAGAAGGTATTCGTCAAAACCTTATTAATCAGCAATTAAAATTTTCTATCCAAGGTACGGATTTTGCCTTAGATAGCGAAGTTAAAGAATTTGCGGGATTAATGCTACAAAGCCGTAATGTACGTTTAGCATCATTAGACATTCAGCCATTCCTTGAAAAAGAAACGGCATCTGATGAAGAAGTGAAAGCGTTCTATGAGCAAAATAACCAAATGTTCATCGCGCCAGAGCAATTTAAAATTAGCTATATCCAATTAAATGCTCAAAAAGATTTTAATAAGATCAACATTACTGATGAAGAAGCAAAGGCTTACTACGATAGTAATATTGATGAGTTCACGGCAGCAGGACAGAAACAGTACAGCATCTTAGTCTTAGCTGATGAAGCAGCAGCTAAAGCGGCAGAAGACGAGCTGAAAAAAGGTGCTGATTTTGTTTCGTTAGTGAAAGAAAAATCTATTGATAGTTTCTCTAAGAAACAAAATGGTTCTTTAGGTTGGATAACTATTGGACAAGAGTTACCAGAGCTTGCTAATGCAAGTTTGACAGAAAAAGGTCAAATCTCTGAACCTGTTAAAATCAGCAATGGCTACGCAATTTTCCGCCTTGATGATGTCAAACAATCTGTTGTAAAACCATTTGATGAAGTGAAAACAGATTTACTGGCAAAAATGCGTGAAAACAAAGCAATTGATGATTTCTTCGCATTACAACAAAAAGTGAGCCAAGCTGCATCTAATGACAACGACACATTAGCTCCTGCTGCAAATGCGGGCAACGTGACCGTGGTTAATACTGATTGGTTTGATGAAAATACGGTTCCTGCACCATTAAATAATGAAAAACTCACTCAGTTAATTTTTGGTGGTTCATTAGTGGATGAAAATGGCCCAACAGGCATGAATTCAGACATGGTGACGTTAGGTAATGACAGTGCATTTATCGTGCGTGTAGAAGGTTACAAGCCTTCAGCAACCCAACCATTAGACAAAGTACGTGATCAAGTTGTTATGCTGGTTAAACAGCAAAAAGCATCGCAAGCAATGAATGCAGAAGCCCAAAAACTTTTAGCTGCATTAAAAGAAGGTAAAGGCGAAGAAGCACTGAAAGCTGCTAACATTTCGTTTGGTAGTGAAGAAAGCATTGTTCACTCATCTGCAACAGATGTAGTACAAACCGCGATTTTCTCTATGCCAAAGCCAGCTGAAGGCAAAAAAGAGTATGGTATGACTAATGTACCAGGTACTAAAGTTGTCCTTATTCAATTAGATAGCGTAACAGACGGCAAACCAACATCTGAACAGTTAGAGTTTATGACTAATCTCTATCGTGCTCAGATGGGCGAAGAAGCGTTACAACTCATATTACGTGACCTAAAAGATAACGCTAAAATTGAAATTTTTGATAAAGATTATCAATAATCGAATTTGAGTTATTGCATTGAAAACCCAGCATAAAGCTGGGTTTTTTTATGGTTACTATTCTTGATCATTGAAGTAAATGCTTCGCTTTTCGAAAAATTCATATTTGAGAGCAAGCCCGACAATTTCTTGTAATGTTTCTTTTATTCATTTTTATTTTTCCTGCCTTCTCGTAGTTCTCTTTTTATACAATTGATGATTTATCAGTATATTGGCATTCTTTTTCTGCATTCAGAAATCTCTGTTTGCTATTGAATTTAAAATTATTGAATAAAAGGAAATTATGATTATGAAAATGGATAAAAAAATGTTGTCAGGTTTTATGGCTTCTATCTGTCTTGCCTTGGGATTAGGGCTTTCTCCTCTCTCTTATGCAGAAGAAACACCTGCTTCAACACCAACAGTTTCTATTGAAACTCACTCATCTGTTGCTCGTGATGCTAAAGAAAACAAAGCCAGTGCAGAAGGTAAAGTTAATTTAAATACAGCAACAGTAGATGAACTAATGGGATTAAAAGGGATCGGAAAAGCGAAAGCGCAAGCCATTATTGATTACCGCGAACAGTTAGGGCGTTTTACCTCTATTGATGAACTTGAAAAAGTTTTTGGAATTGGTATGAAGTTAGTTGATCAAAATCGTGATTTTATCGTTATTAATTAAGGTATTCATTCTTATACGATGTTGAGTATAAGTGATAGCAGAAACGTGAATACTGATTGAAAATCTCCGTGTTTCTCTTTGATTTTTATTTTGATAAGAGAAACACGTTTTCTTAGCGTTTTCTTTGTTAAAAGAAAACAAGATAAACCTATATCAGAAATTACTAAATTTATTTTCTTGGCTATATTTATGGTATCGCAAAAAAACTTTATAAAAAGTTTATTAGAATAATCAAGAGGTAATAAATTGATATGAGTACGTTAATTAAAGTTTATGGCTTTCATTTAGATGTTTTTGAACATGTGAATAATGCGCGTTACCTTGAGTTTTTAGAACAAGCTCGATGGGATTGGATTGAGCAACATTTAGATTTTGATTGGTTTAAGCGCAATGGCTTGGCATTAGTGGTTGCTAATATCAATATCAATTATCGCTTACCTGCAAGTTTAGGTGATGAGCTACTTATTGATTGTGATGTTGCTGAAGTGGGAATTAAAAGTGGCGTACTTTCTCAAAAGATTGTGAGAAAAAAAGACGGTGCGCTTATCTCTGATGCATTAATTACTTTTGTTCTTGTTGATATCAATACCAAAAAAGCACTGACATTAACAGAACAGTTAAGAGAGAAGCTTGAATATGTACGCCAATCTTCCTAATACACAAAGAGAGTATTAGAGAGCTCTTATTAAATGCTTTCAGGCTAATCTAAGATAATTTAATGCAGTGATAATAATTGATGAATTATCACTGCATAAGTGAATAGAATGGCAGGTAGCAGTGATAATTAATAAGGTAATTCCAATGATTATTTAAGACCCACTTTCTGTTTCATTGTCTGCATAATTGGTGTTTTATCGGCTAAGTAGGTGTTTAATCCGCGTTGTCTTAAATGACAAGCTGCGCATTCACCACAGCCATCCCCCTGAATACCGTTATAGCAAGTTAAAGTTTCATGACGAACGAAATCTAACTTTTTATAGTAATCAGCGAGAGCCCACGTTTCGGCTTTATCTAGCCACATTAATGGCGTGATAAATTGAATATCACGAGCAATACCTAAGCTGACAGCATGATTCAGAGCTTTTACAAATTCATCACGACAATCAGGGTAACCAGAAAAATCTGTCTCACAAACACCAGTGATGACACTCTCTGCACCAATTTGATAAGCGTAAATTGTAGCCAAAGTGAGGAAAAGGATATTTCTACCTGGTACGAAGGTACTAGGAATATCACTTTCTTCACTTTCTTTGAAATCAGGAACAGGAATATTGTCTCGAGTTAAGCTACTGATGGCGAGTTCGTTGAGTAAACTTACATCTAAAACTTTATGAGCGGTTGCACCTAGTAATTGACTAACTTTTTGTGCTACCTCAATTTCTTCTTTATGGCGTTGCCCATAATTAAATGTAATGCAATGTACTTCATCGTACTCTTCCAACGCTTGAATAAGGCAGGTTGTCGAATCTTGTCCACCACTAAAGACAACGACCGTTTTTTTCATCAGAATACTCCTGAATATTGAATTTCTATAAGGATTAGTACGCATAAAAGTACATATATTATGGCAATTTATTACCGATTTATCATTAGATGATTACTCTTATAGTAAGGGGCAGGTTATCATTATTTTTTGTAGGGGCATATTTTGAAGGAGTATCTATGTTAGATAAGATTGACCGTAAACTATTAGCGCTGTTACAGGAAGATTCAAGCCTCTCACTGAATACTTTGGCTGAGGCTGTTAACCTAACCTCAACACCTTGCTGGAAACGATTGAAAAGACTAGAGGATGAAGGGTATATTCGTAAGCGCGTTGCGCTGCTTGATAGTGAAAAAATCGGGCTAGGTCTAACCGTTATTGTTATGATTAGAACACAGCAACATAATAGCGAATGGTACGAACAGTTTGTTTCATTTGTTAAGCAAATGCCAGAAGTACTGACATTCTATCGAATGGCGGGTGAGTGTGATTATCTAATGCATGTTGAAGTAGTAGACATGAAAAGTTACGACCTATTTTATAAGCGTATGGTTAATGGCGTACCGGGTCTTATTGATGTGACTTCTAACTTCGCAATGGAAAAAATTAAATACACAACGGCAATGCCGATACCTGAATAAGGTTCATCTTTACCAACTGGCACTTTTATTTTTTGTATAACCTTAGGATTTAAGGCGTGGCTCTATTTTCACAGCTCAGTTGGTATTTTCTCAGTGAATGGCGTCGTTATGTAGGTGCCATTTTCTTATTGATGGTTATCGCAGTATTACAGGTGATCCCTCCAAAGATTGTTGGGATCATTGTGGATGGTGTCGATAACCATAGTCTGACGTTTAGCCAAGTGATCAACTGGATTGGCGTGATGGTATTAATTGCCCTCGCGGTTTATCTTTTACGTTATTTTTGGCGTCTTTGGTTATTTGGTGCATCTTATCAATTAGCAATAAAACTGCGGATGCAAATTTATCAACAACTTAATCAACAATCTTCTTCATTTTATCATCGTTATCGCACAGGCGATTTAATTGCACGTACCACCAATGATGTTGATAAAGTGGTTTTTGCTGCGGGTGAAGGTGTACTGACCTTAGTGGACTCTATGGTTATGGGGCTTGCTGTGCTTGTCATGATGAGTATTCAGTTAAGTTGGGAACTGACGCTGATTTCATTATTACCTATGCCAATCATGGCAATTTTGATTAAGCGATATGGCGATAAATTACATAGTCGCTTTAAAACCGCACAGGCACTTTTCTCTTCACTTAATAATCAAGCACAAGAAAGCTTGAGTAGTATTCGTATGATCAAATCATTCGGACTAGAGCAACAGCATGCCTCCCGTTTTGATGATGTGGCAAAAGAAACTGGACGACAAAATATGCGCGTTGCAAGAATTGATGCGCTATTTGATCCTACTATTTTTATGGCTATTGGTTTTGCTAATTTACTCGCTGTTGCTGGTGGCAGCTATTTTGTTATTAATGGCAGAATGACATTGGGTGAATTAACCAGCTTTGTGATGTATTTGGGGCAAATGATCTGGCCAATGCTGGCTTTAGCATGGATGTTCAATATTGTTGAGCGTGGCAGTGCTGCTTATAGTCGAATTAATAGTTTATTGGATGAAAAACTCGATATGGTTGATGGTGAATTATCACCAAAGCAAGGTCGAGGAGTCTTATCTGTTAATATCAAACATTTCCAATATCCCGAACAAACGACACAAACACTGAAAAACATTCATTTCACATTATCACCGGGTGAAATGCTAGGTATTTGTGGTGTGACAGGAAGTGGTAAAAGTACATTACTTAGTGCCATTCAACGACTTTACGATGTCACTGAAGGTGAAATTTGTTTTCAATCAGTTCCTATTTATCAATTGAAACTAGATGAATGGCGAGCACGATTGGCTGTTGTTAATCAAACCCCCTTCTTATTTTCAGACACCATCGCGGGAAATATTGCCTTAGGTCGTCCTGATGCGACAAAAGAAGAAATAGAGTCTGTTGCGAAATTGGCAAATATTCACGAGGATATTTTACGCTTACCTGAAGGGTATCAAACACAGGTAGGTGAAAAAGGTGTGATGTTATCTGGTGGACAAAAACAGCGTATTTCTATTGCCCGAGCACTATTATTGGATGCCGAAATTTTATTATTAGATGACGCATTATCTGCTGTTGATGGACAAACTGAATATCAAATCCTACAAAATTTGTCACAATGGCGAAAAGATAGAACATTAATTATCAGCGCTCATCGCTTATCTGCATTAGTTGGTGCTACGAATATCTTAGTCTTAAAACAAGGTGAGATTATAGAGCAAGGTACACATCAGCAATTAATTTCAATACCAGGTTGGTATCAAGATATGTACCATTATCAGCAATTAGAGGCCGCGCTGGATGACGATGAATAAAAATAAATCCGTTAAAGCGCTATTGCCTACATTAAAGCGTCTTTTGACTTATGGTAAAACCTACCGAAAATCAATGGCATGGGGTGTCATTATGTTGTGGGTAGCCGCCGTTGCAGAAGTGGGGGGACCATTAATTGTTGGCTATTTTATTGATGCAAAAGTTGCCACGAATAATGTGGAATTAATGTCATCATTAGGTCTAGCATTGGCTTTTATTCTTTTGCAGGTGATCGCCGCTACACTTCACTATTATCAGGCCATTGTGTTTAATCATGCCGCTGTTGGGGTTGTACAACAATTACGTACTGATGTAATGAGTGCGGCTCTAAAACAGCCATTAAGTGCTTTTGATAATCAGCCTGTGGGGCAGTTAATTTCTCGTGTAACAAATGATACAGAGACGATTAAAGATTTGTTCGTGAACGTTTTGCCGACATTATTCCGAGCAATTGCTTTAGTGGTTGTAATGCTGATAGCTATGTTTTTATTAGAATGGCAAATGGCGCTTGTTGCAATGATGATATTTCCTGCGGTGATAGGTGTGATGATGCTTTATCAGCGACTAAGCACGCCAATAGTTCGCAATGTGCGCCACTTTTTAGCCAATATAAATGATGGTTTCCACGAAGTTATCAATGGCATGTCAGTTATTCAGCAATTTAGGCAGCAAGCTCGATTTGGTGAAAGAATGTCAGATGACAGTTGGCAACATTACCAAGCACGTATGAAAGCGTTAAAACTGGATGGTCTGTTATTACGTCCTTTATTAAGTATGCTCTCTGCGTTGGTTCTGTGTGGCTTATTAATGTTGTTTGGGTATCAGGGCAGTGCAGTTATTGGTGTTGGGGTTATTTATGCGTTTATTAGTTATTTAGGTCGATTAAATGAACCCTTGATCACATTGACATCTCAGCAATCGATTTTGCAACAGGCGGTAGTCTCTGGTGAGCGTGTTTTTGAACTGATGGATGCGCCTTTACAGCACTACGGTTCATCATCACATTCCATCACTCAAGGTAATATCGATGTTAACTCTCTTTGGTTTGCGTATCGTGATGAGCAATGGGTATTAAAAGATATCAATTTAACTATTCCTGCTCGTCATTTTGTCGCATTCGTTGGGCATACAGGGAGTGGCAAAAGCACTCTAGCAAGTTTATTAATGGGAAATTACCCTTGGCAAAAAGGAAATATCCATTTAGATGGGCAACCTTTAGAGGACTATTCTCATACTGCATTACGCAGTGGTATTGCAATGGTGCAGCAAGATCCCGTTTTATTATCAGGTTCACTGCATGACAACATTACGTTAGGGCGTGAATGTGATGAGTCACATTTATGGCAGGTATTAGAAACAGTTCAACTTGATCAATGGGCTAAAGCCTTACCTGAAGGACTACAAACAGAACTCGGTGAGCAAGGTAGCCGCTTATCCGCTGGACAAAAACAATTACTTGCATTGGCGCGTGTATTATTAATACCTCCTCGTATTCTTATTTTGGACGAGGCAACAGCAAATATTGATTCAGGAACAGAACAAGCCATACAGAAGGCGTTAAAAGTAGTTAGGGAAAAAACAACACTGATTGTTATTGCTCATCGACTTTCCACTATTATTGAAGCCAATGAGATTGTGGTGCTTCATCGTGGTGCAATTGTTGAACAGGGTGATCATGCTAAGTTACTTTCACAAAAAGGTCGATATTATAATATGTATCAATTACAGCAAGTCAGAGAGTCTTTACAAGAACAAGAACCTGTTGAAGTAGAATAATAACCTTAAATAAAAAATATAATTTTAGAGGGCACATCATCTTTATGTATGTGTCTTTTTTTATTTCCTCATTATCTCGCTTTTATCAAAATAGCAGCCGTATTTTTGCACCAACTCGGTGAGTTTTTTCATTTTAACTATTTCAATAATTAAATTTCTATTTAAATATCAATTGATTAAATAATGGCATGCCTTTTGCTTTTCTATATTTGCTTGGTTCTTTCAAATATCGACGAGGTTTATATGAAATATATCATCGCCATTATTAAGCCATTTAAATTAGAAGAGGTAAGAGAGTCGCTTTCTGAGTTAGGTATAAAGGGAATGACAATCAGTGAAGTCAAAGGTTATGGACGACAAAAAGGGCATGCAGAGCTTTATAGAGGCGCAGAATACGAAGTTAATTTTCTCCCCAAAGTAAAAATAGAACTCGCTATTTGCGATGAGCAACTTGAGTCAGTTATGCAAGTGATTATGCAAGCGACTGATACAGGGAAGGTAGGAGATGGAAAAATTTTTGTTTTGGAATTATTGCAGGCAGTCCGTATTCGTACTGGCGAGTCTGGTGATGAAGCACTTTAAAGGAGATATTCGATGAAACGCTTACTTTCTTTGTTATTAATGTTAGTGCTTACACACTTTTCTTCATCTGTATTTGCGACTGAAACAGTGATTGTTGATAAAGCTGATAACGGTTTTATGTTGATATGTACTGCTTTGGTCTTTTTTATGACTATACCTGGTATTGCTCTGTTCTATGGCGGCTTATTAAGAGGGAAAAACGTACTTTCTTTGATCACGCAAGTGATGATGATCTTCAGTGTTGTAGTTATTTTTTGGGTTATATTTGGCTACAGTCTGGCATTTACCGCAGGTAATAAAATTTGGGGTGGGTGGTCACTTACTTTTTTGAATAACGTATCACTAGATTCACTCTCTGGTTCAATTAATCAGTATGTACATATTGCTTTTCAAGGATCTTTTGCTGTTATCACTGTTGCATTGATTGTTGGTGCATTAGGCGAGCGAGTCCGTTTTTCCGCACTGCTTATTTTCACGGTTATTTGGTTTACGTTTTCTTATATCCCTATTGCGCATATGGTATGGGGAGAAGGTGGTTGGTTAATCGATGATGGTGCATTAGATTTTGCAGGGGGAACTGTCGTGCATATTAATGCGGCTATTGCGGCTCTTGTTGGTGCTTACTTACTTGGTAAGCGACGTGATAGTCAGCATACAGCGCTTAAACCTCATAATTTACCAATGGTCTTCACAGGCACCGCGGTACTTTATATTGGTTGGTTTGGTTTTAATGCAGGCTCTGCTGGTAGTGCAAATGCGATTGCGGCTTTAGCATTTCTAAATACAGTAATTGCAACCGCAGGCGCTGTACTTTCTTGGACGGCATCAGAATGGATCACCAGAGGAAAACCTTCCATGCTAGGGAGTTGTTCTGGTTGTATTGCTGGATTAGTGGCGATTACACCTGCTGCTGGCACGGTCGGAGTGATGGGGGCTTTATTTATCGGTGTAATGGGGGGCATTATCGGGCTTTGGGGCGTTGTTGTTTTAAAGCGCTGGCTAAAAGCGGATGATGTTTGTGATGTTTTCGGTATCCACGGTACTTGTGGTATTGCAGGTTGCTTATTAACCGGGGTGTTTACGGCTTCATTCTTAGGTGGAGTGGGATATAGCGATGGTATGACACTCAGTAAACAAGTTTTAATTCAATTAATGAGTGTTGTGATCACCGTGATTTGGTCTGGTGTTGTCGCTTATATAAGTTTTAAAATCGCTGATAAGCTGGTGGGTTTACGTGTTTCAGAAGAGGAAGAGCATGATGGATTAGATTTAACAACTCATGGTGAAAGAGCTTATCAACAATAATTGTCTATTCCCCCTCGTTTGAGGGGGGAATATGCCAAGATATTATTTTGAATGTTTAGTACGTTTTTGGCGAATAACCCCTTCTTGAACAGAAGAGGCTACTAGTTGACCATTTGTATTAAAGAATTTACCTCTCACAAATCCTCTACCGCCTGATGCTGAAGGGCTTTCAATTACATAAAGTAACCAATCATCTACACGGAATGGGCGATGAAACCACATAGAATGGTCAATCGTAGCGACCTGCAGACTTGTATCCATAAAACCTAAGCCATAAGGTTGGAGAGCGGTTGGTAAAAAATCAAAATCAGAAACATAACCAAGCAAGTATTGATGCAAGAAAGGATCTGATGGCATTTCACCACGACTACGATACCAAACATAGCGTTCAGCAGGCGCTTTAGAGTAGCCAAAAGGGCTAAAATATTGCACTGGACGCGCTTCAAAAGGTGTTTCTCGTAGTGCTAAAGATTTAATCGGCTCGGGTAATTTGGGTGCTAATTTCTTTAAAATCTCATGTTGTGAGATAAGTTCATTTGGAAAAGGAACATCAGGCATTATATCTTGATGTTCAAAACCTTCTTCAAATTCTTGAAAAGAAACGGTCATATAAAAAATAGGTTTACCATGCTGAATAGCGCTGACTCTACGAGTACTAAATGAACCGCCATCACGGATAAATTCCACATCATAAACAATAGGCTTATGGCTATCACCAGGACGTAAAAAGTAGCTATGAAATGAGTTGATATAGCGGTTATCTGCAATAGTCTGTTTTGCAGCGTATAGTGCTTGTCCTACAACTTGCCCACCAAAAACTTGAGGTAATCCTAGATCTTCGCTTTGACCTCTAAATAGACCTTCTTCTATTTTTTCAAGTGCCATCAAATTGATGAGATCTTTCAATGCTTGACTCATAGTGTACCTGTATCATTAGATCTGGTTATTTTTTATAAAGTTGATTATATACAATCCTAAGAAGATAAAAAATAATCTCCCTTTTTATCTTAGATAGCAATTTAATGATAAATAAACAGAGTTGATGAGATTATGATTTATCCACTTATTGAATACTCTCTGATGAATTTATGGGAGGCAAAAAGAGCGTTAAAAGCAATTGAATAATCAGCGAGTGTAGATTTGGGTAATTAATCATCACTTAGGCTCACTTTCCTTGCTATTTGGATCAGTTTAAAACATAATGCGTGACGTCTTAGCAATAAGACAATCTATGGGGTCTTGTTGGTTCTCCCGCAACGCTAACTTGTTAACTCGGTCAGGTCCGGAAGGAAGCAGCCATGGCAGGTGTCGTGTGTGCCGGGATGTCGCTGGCAAGGCCCCACCCAATTTTTAGCCTTTCATAATATCTAATCTTTCATAATTATTATCTTCTAAGATTGTTATTTCCCCTTATATTTTTACTCTCCATACGTGTTTTTTGAGCGCTGTTTTCTTTGGATTTAAGAGTCAATATTATTGAATAGAAAATAGTATGCTTAATGTATCAATTTATTATTGGAAAATTTACGGTCGTATTTATAAATGAAAGGAATATTTGAGTAAAGCAGTGCAGTCATGCCGTAATAAGTCAACGGCATGATGGTGTGTAATCATTCTACTGATAAGAAAACGTGAATAAAACGATATCTAAATTAAGAACTAATAACCCTACTACTATAAAAAATAAAAATAGCAAAAATAAAACTAAGGCAATTAAATAGAATTAGATTATCTTACAAATTTCCAAACAGACGCTGGAATTTTATCATATAACTTATTCATTGTGAGTTCTGCTAAACGGTGGTCTGCTGCTGAATAAAACAGCTCCAGTTCATCATCAGAGAGTTCATATTTGTTTTTTTCAATCACACGTTCTAATGTTTCGATTGAAGTACATTTTCTTAAACGCATTAGATAGTCTGTCTTAGTCATGTTGTCTTTTCTCTATTATTAAAATAAAACTATAGATAATTAAAATTACTTAATATAACTTTTTGGGTTTTTGGCAATGAGAGCTAAAAGTGACTGGTTTAACTCTTTCCAATTATTGATATCTGAGTAAGAAATTGATGTATTACCAAATAAACGATAAGTCTCTTCAAGGTACTCTTCTATAAGCGTATTAATTACATGTTTATCTGGGTGTTTAATCTTAAATTTCCAACTAAAGTCCATAATGTGTTCAATTAGAACATTAAGGTCAACGCTTTTTGTGCTACTCAGATCGTTGTGCCAAATTGTGCTTCCTTTATCTAATGAGCCTAAAGCTTGCTGTAATAGCTCTTCGCACAAAAACGACAATTCGGCTAAATCTACTTTTTCTGGTGAATATTCGTCCATAACATATCGTAATTGAATTAATAGAAAATATTCATTAATAATGATAAATACTTAAAGTTGAACTTATTAACGGTATACATCACATAATTCATTAATGGATTAATAAAAAACATAAACTTGAAAATGAGTGTTTATATTTACTCGTATGCTAAAAGAGTTTAATAATTATATTTATTATTTCTAACAAAGTAATAGCATATCGAAAGACAACACTAAACACTCAATTGCACACGAATGAGTTTAAAACTTATACAATAAGTATTTCTTTGCTTAATATAGCACTATTATTGCATAAGTCACTATCTGAACAACAGAATTTTGTCTATTTTCGTAAAAATCAAGAAACCCCGATTAAAGAGCATTTCTCTTAACTTGGTGATTTTATTTGTTTTTATTATATTTTAAATGTTTAAGCGTGTAAATGAGGCATAATTATCGTTGTTATTTATAAATAACAGAACTGCTTAATTTTGACAAAAAGTCATATATAAGAAAAAAAATAAAATGAATTTATTGATTAAAGAGATATTTTCTAAAAATAATATAATGAGATAAGTTTTCATTTAAAACAGTGTATCAATAGATATTGCATCAATAGATAAAGAAAAAGGTCGCTTTCGCGACCTTTTTGGCATTACTACTCAAATTCATTCAAATTAGTGTGAATGATTTGGATGCTCTAAATCTTCATTTTTCTTCGCAAATCGTCTACGGATCACGACGAAGAAAATAGGAACAAAGTAGATAGCAAGAGAGGTTGCGGCAATCATACCACCGAATACACCTGTACCTACTGAGTTCTGAGCACCAGAACCTGCACCGTTACTTAATACTAGAGGAATAACCCCTAACATAAAGGCAAGTGAAGTCATTAGAATTGGACGTAGACGCATTCTAACAGAGTCTAACGTTGCTTCTATGAGTCCTTTACCTTCTTTCTCCATCAAGTCTTTGGCGAATTCAACAATCAAGATTGCGTTTTTCGCCGATAACCCAATGGTTGTTAAGAGCCCAACCTTAAAGTAAACGTCGTTTTCAAGACCTCTTATTGATGTTAATGCAAGAGCACCAATAACACCCAGTGGAACGACTAACATAACGGAGAATGGTACTGACCAGCTCTCATAAAGAGCAGCAAGACAAAGGAATACAACTATCAAGGAAATGGTATACAGCGCAGGCGCTTGGTTACCAGATAAACGTTCTTGATATGACATTCCTGTCCATTCATAACCGATACCGCTTGGTAGTTTACTTGCGAGATCTTCCATCATAAGCATTGCATCACCACTACTTTGGCCTGGTGTTGCACTACCTTGAATTTGAACTGCTGGTAAACCGTTATAACGCTCTAAACGAGGAGAGCCGTATAACCAAGGATCTTTACTTGTATCAATGAACGATGAGAATGGAACCATCTGACCGACATTGTTACGAACATAAAGATTACCGATATCTTGTGGCAACATACGGTATTGTGATTCAGCTTGAACGTAAACTTTCTTAACACGACCACGGTCGATAAAGTCGTTTACATAGCTACCACCAAACATCGTACCTAATGTTGAATAGATATCACTGATTGCAACACCTTGAGCTTGTGCTTTTTCTAGGTCGATATACAGACGATACTGTGAAGTATCTTCCTGACCATTAGGACGCACACCCGTTAACATTTGAGGCTGTTGCGCTGCCATTCCTAGTAATTGATTTCGAGCTTCCATGAGTTTTTCGTGACCGAGGTTAGCTTTATCCACTAACTCGAATTCGAAACCACCCGCAGAGCCTAACTCAACAATCGCTGGAATGTTAAATGAGTAAACAAAGGCTTCCTTAATTTGGGATAATGCCTTATTGGCACGTCCTACAATTGCGGGAACTTTGTCTTCATCTGCTTTTCGTTCATCCCAATCATTCAATACAACGAAGACCAGACCCATATTTTGGCCTTGACCACCGAAGCCGAAGCCACTTACGGTAAAGACCGATTTAACGAGTTCTTTCTCATCAGTATTGAAGTAGTCGTTTACTCTTTCTAGTACGTCTTGTGTTTGTTCTTGTGTTGAACCCGCAGGCAACTGAACCATTGTCAGTAATACACCTTGGTCTTCTTCAGGTAAGAACGATGCTGGTAAGCGAATAAACATTAACGCCATACCTGCGACTAATAAAACGTAAATTAGTAAGTAACGACCTGTACCACGAAGAGTACGGGATACACTGTCAGTATAGTGGTGGCTACTCTTTTCAAAGGTACGGTTAAACCAACCAAAGAAACCTGTTTGCACACCGTGACTGCCTTTCGGTACAGGTTTTAACATCGTTGCACAAAGTGCTGGTGTTAAAATCAACGCAACGAAAACAGACAGAACCATTGCTGATACGATGGTGATAGAGAACTGGCGATAGATTGCACCTGTTGAACCACCAAAGAATGCCATTGGAATAAATACCGCAGAAAGTACTAGGGCGATACCGACTAGCGCACTTTGGATTTGTCCCATGGATTTACGTGTTGCTTCTTTAGGCGATAAGCCTTCTTCTTGCATAACACGCTCGACGTTTTCTACCACAACGATGGCATCATCCACCAGAAGCCCGATGGCAAGTACCATCGCGAACATCGTTAAGGTATTTATCGAATAACCAAACGCCGAAAGTATGGCGAAGGTTCCTAACAATACAACGGGTACTGCAATTGTTGGGATTAACGTAGCACGGAAGTTCTGTAAGAACAGATACATTACTACGAATACCAGCATAATTGCTTCAATCAGCGTTTTTACCACTTCGAAAATAGAGATCTTAACGAATGGCGTTGTATCGTAAGGATAAACAACTTCTAATCCCGCAGGGAAGAATGGCTCCATTTCAGCCAATGCTGCACGTACCGCGGTTGCTGTATCTAATGCGTTAGCACCTGTTGCTAATTTAATACCAATACCAGAAGCGGGTAGGCCATTAAAGCGAGCAATAGTGCTGTAGCTTTCAGCACCCATTTCAACTATACCAAGATCTTTTAGCTTAACCTGTGAACCGTCGGTGTTAACCTTCATCAGGATATCGCCAAATTGCTCTGCGGTATTGAGTCGAGTTTGAGCAATAATAGATACGTTTAAACGCTGGCCAGGAACGGGAGGTGTACCCCCTAATTGACCTGCGGCCACTTGGTTATTCTGTGCTCTAATCGCACCGATAACATCAAGTGTGGTCATGTTGTATTTCACCAGTTTATCTGGGTCTAACCAAATACGCATCGCGTATTGAGTACCAAATAACTGGGTTTCACCCACGCCGGTTACACGGCTTAATGGGTCTTTAATCGTTGCACCCACATAGTCTGCGATATCATCTTGTGACATTGAGCCGTCATTTGAGATGAAACCCGCAACCATCAAGAATGAACTTGAGGATTTATCAACACTAATCCCTTGTTGTTGCACTTCCTGAGGTAATAACGGCATGGCAAGTTGCAGTTTATTCTGCACCTGTACTTGCGCGATATCAGGATCAGTACCTGCTTCAAAGGTCAGAGTGATATTCATCATACCAGCTGAGTCACTGGTCGCAGACATATACACCATGTTATCGATACCATTCATATTCTGTTCGATAACTTGGGTAACAGTATTCTGCACAGTGGTGGCGTCAGCACCAGGATAAACCGCAGAGATAGAAATCGCTGGCGGTGCAATCGTTGGATACTGGGCAACAGGCAGTTTGATGAGTGCCAGAAGACCTGCGAGCATGGTAATTATCGCAATTACCCACGCAAATATCGGTCTATCTATAAAAAACTTAGGCATGGATCACCGACTCCTTATTGAGGATTCTTAGCTGGCTCAGTTTGTTCAGGTGATGGCTTCGCATCTAAATTCTCTTCTTGAGCCGTTACTGTCATTTTTGGTTTTGCTTTTTGCAATCCAGAAACGATAACGCGCTCACCAGCCTGAACACCACTATTAACGAGCCATTTATTACCAACAGCTTGTGACACTTCAATGGTACGAACTTCAACAACATTGTCTTTATTTACAACCATTGTTGTCGCTTCACCACGCGCTGTACGAATAACGGCTTGTTGTGGGATCAAAACTGCATTTTGACGAATACCATTCTCTAACTTAGTACGAACAAACATACCTGGTAGTAATTCCCCATTCGGGTTAGGTACGATAGCGCGCATTGTAATTGAGCCTGTTGTTTCATCAACAGTCACATCAGAAAATTCTAAATGCCCTTTCTGTGCGTAAGCTTGCCCATTCGTCAGTGTTAAATGAACAACAGGTTTACCTTGTTCTTGACGAATAATGCCGCTTTCAATTTCATTTTTTAATTTCAGATAATCTTCGCTCGATTGTGTCACATCGACATAAATCGGATCGATTTGCTGAATTGTTGTCAGTGCAACTTGTTGACCTTGGGCGACTAAAGCGCCTTCAGTTACGGTTGATTTGCCTGAACGACCTGAAATTGGTGATGTTACTTTGGTGTATTCAAGATTGATTTTTGCGCTTGTCACTGCTGCTTCTGCTGCTTTAACTGCGGCAGCCGCTTGTGCATATTGTGATGTTGCGGCATCAAAATCTTGTTTACTGACGTAATTTGTACCTAGTAGCGGTTTATAACGCTCTACAGTGAGGCGAGCAATTTCAGCATTTGCTTTCGCTTTTGATAATTCAGCTTGCGCACTATTTAACGTTGCGTCAAAAAGAGCTGGGTCGATTTGATACAGTGATGTACCTGCTTCTACATAGCTACCTTCTGTATAGTTACGCTTTAAAATAATGCCGCTAACTTGAGGGCGAACCTCAGCAATACGGAAGGCTGATGTACGACCTGGTAAATCAGTAGTGATTGTCAGAGCTTGCGCTCCTAACGTCACAACACCTACAGCGGGTGCAGGAGGTGGACCTCCAGCAGACTGTTTAGCTTTGTCGTCACATCCAGCAAGAACCAAGCTGCCTGATAGCACTAACAGAGCCAGAGGCAAAACCCCTCTGTTTTTTCGCATAAGAAAACCTCTATTCAAACGTTGTTTCCCGGGATAAAAATAATTAAGTTGATGATTGATTGCGATGTATAGTACAAACATACATGAATGTATGTAAATTAACTTCAGTCAAAATCGAGGATTAATGGCACGAAAAACTAAACGGCAGGCACAAGAAACAAAACAGCAGATTATTGATGCTGCACTTAGGCTGTTTACTGTGCAAGGCGTTTCTGCCACATCACTTTCAGATATTGCAGCCGCGGCAGGTGTTACCCGTGGCGCAATATATTGGCACTTTAAAAATAAAGTGGATTTATTTACTGAAGCGTGCGAACTCACCGACTTAAAAATAGAATCTTTAGAAATAGAGTATCAATCAAAATACCCAGATGATCCACTATTTGTATTAAGAGAATTGCTTATTTACATATTGACATCAATTGTCGAAGATCCCAAACATAATGCACTTTTAGAAATATATTTCCATAAATGCGAATTTGTCGGTGAAATGACACCAATTGTTGAAATTCGCAGAGAATTGTGTGCAGCGGATCACTCTAGAATAGAACAGTCTTTATCTCGTTGTATTGAAAAAAAACAGCTTCCTACGGACCTTAATTTAAGAAGAGCCGCCATTATGTTAAGAGCCATGATGACAGGTCTTGCCGAAAATTGGTTATTTTCACCAGAAAGTTTTTCTATCAAAGATGAAAGTCAATATTTGGTTGATAGCTTTATTGATATGATAAAGCACAGTGCAAATATGAGAATATCTGCGACCTCTTAATTTATTTTTAAACAAAAGGAAGACATTCATGAGTAAGGTGTTAGTTATTGCTAATGGTGCAGCTTATGGCAATGAATCATTATTTAACGCACTGCGTTTATCGATTACATTAAAAGAACAGCATCCAGAAACTCAATTAAATATTTTTTTAATGTCTGATGCTGTGACTGGGGCTTTAGCTCGTCAACAACCTAAAGAAGGCTACAACTTACAGCAAATGCTGGAAATTTTAACAGCGCAAAATGTGCCTGTTAAGTTATGTAAAACCTGTACAGACACCCGTGGTATCAGTGATTTACCACTTGTTGATGGTGCAGAATTAGGAACTTTAGTTGATTTAGCGCAGTGGACACTAGATGCCGATAAAATCCTGACTTTCTGATCACTATTTCGTTTTCTCAGGCGAGAAACATCCCAAGCAACTTGTTCTGTTTACACTGCCAATTTAAAGCAATTGGATTATACTAAGAGACAGTTTTTCAATATTAATTGAACAAGTTGCTTAACCATGTGTACAAAAACTCTTTTTTCTCAATTTAATAGTCAAATAAAGACGGTTATTACAGCCTCGATTATTGTCTTTATTCTTTGGAGCCTTTCCATTACCGCTGTTTTAGCCGCGGTATCGAGTAATTTACCGACTCAAGAAAGCATTCAAAACCAGCTTAATTTATTAAATAAGCGCAGTGAGTTAAGTGCAGAAGATAAATTAACTATTGCTGATCTCGAGCAATCGCTTTTATTACTTGATGATATTCAACAATTAGAAAAAAAATCGACAAGCTACAATAAAACAGTCGATCAATTACCAGAAAAATTGCGTAGTACTCAATATCAACTCGATCAATTAAAACAAAAAGTCGCTAATAAAGAAGCTGACGATTATAAAAAATCATTAGAGGCTTTACCGCTTGCAACATTAGAATCTCAACTTGAAACGGTATTACAGTCATTACAAAAATCTCAAGATGATTTAGCCAACTACAGTAATGAGCTTATTGTATTACAAACACAACCTGAAAGGGCGCAATCTGTTTTATTTAGCAATTCAGAAAGACTGCAACAAATAAGAACCTTGTTGAATAAAAGCAGTGCTGATAAAGCACAAATGCGTACTTCGGCAGTGCAACTGTTGCAATTAGAACAATATTATCTTCAACAACAAAATAATTTTCAAAAGCGAACTCTCCAATCAAATGTGCAACTGCAAAGCTTATTGCAACTACAGCGAGATTATAGTTCTGCTTATATCGACCTTTCACAAGAGCATGCTCAATTACTTCAGGATGCTATCAATGATAAACGCTTAGATAGCTCAGAGGAAACTGCCAAAGAAGCTCAAAGTACAGGGCTTGAGAATCAGATCATTAATAATGATCCATTTTATTTGGCACAAACAGAAATCAATAAACAGCTTAGCGATAAGTTGATTGTTACCACGCAAAATAATAATGATTTAAATCGCCATAGCTTACTAGTCAAGAATCGCTTAGATAGAGCTATTCAATCTGAACGTAATTTAAAAGAACAAATTGATGTGCTTAAAGGCAGTTTATTGCTGTCACGTATTCTTTTTGAAGAACAAGTTGATTTACCCGATGGTATATTTATTAATAACCTGCCTGATAAAATTGCCGATCTGCGATTAGAACAATTTGAAATAAACAAGCAACGTGATCAAATTATTCAACCTAATATTTATATTGATCAGTTGATGAAAGAGTATCAATCAACACATCCTGAAACTGCTGATGCTAATGCGCAAAAAGAGTTACGCAATGCTTTGGAACTATTAGTTGATGCTCGTAGAGAACTGCTCGATAAACTGAATAACCAATTAGGTAATCAAATTTCGGGTTCGATTAATCTCCAAATGGATCAGCAACAATTACGCAGCGTGGTAAGTTCACTCGAAAACACATTGGCTCAGCAAATTTTCTGGGTAAGCAGTAATAAGCCGATTAACCTTAATTGGTTTGCAGTATTTCCGACTCAAGCGGTTGCCGAATTTCAAGGTTTTAAACTTAACTGGTCAAATGAAAATCTGTTGATCGGGGCTAAGAAATCACTTCCTGTACTTATTGCACTTATTTCGTTCAGTTTGTTGATTATTTGGCAACGTAAAAAGCTAGATATGCAATTTGAAAAACTGAATGCGGATATTAATAAGCTTAATAAAGACTCACAACTGCATACGCCATTAGCATTAGGGATTGTATTTATAAAAACATTACCCCTTTCTTGTATTGTATTAGCAATAGGGTATTGGCTAATTAATAGCTTTAATGTTCAGCAAGAATTTATTTGGTCTTTTGCATGGCAATTTGCGGTATTTTGGCTGATGTTTGAATGGTCTTATCGCTTAATGTCTGACAATGGTGTTGCAGTAAAACATTTTAAAATTCCTCTCGAACGCGTTCAGCAAAATCGTAAACGTTTATTACGATTATCACTGCCAATGTTGCCAATTATTCTGCTTTCAGCTTATGGCATTAATAATCCATTGCTGTTGGTGGGGGATGTCATTGGGCAATTGGTTGCGATTATTTCATTATTTGGTATTAGTTTATGTGCGTTGCCATTTTGCCGTGAAATGTGGCAAGAAAAGGGCAATCATGTTGTTAGAACGGTCGTCATTACCTTATTAACGTTTTCCCCCCTTATTTTAATGGGATTGGTTATTTTTGGTTATTACTACACCGCATTGCGTTTAGCAAATCGTTGGATTGATAGCTTATATCTACTCATGCTGTGGTTTATTGCTTATCACGCCAGTTTGCGCGGCTTAACTGTTGCGGCTCGACGCCTTGCCTATCGTCGTGCACTTGAGCGTCGACAAGCAATGCTTAAAGAGAAAAAAGAAGGCGAAGATAACAGTCTTGAACCTATTCAAGAACCTCCAATGGATATGGATCAAATCAATCAACAATCATTAAGACTGACAACGATGATCTTATTTATCATCTTTGCGTCTAGTTTCTATGGTATTTGGTCTGATTTTATTACGGTCTTTACCTATTTAGATGGAATAACGCTCTGGAGTTACACTTTGCCGACAGAGCTTGGTAATGTCGTTAAAGCGGTTACTGTTGCCGACCTATTATTGTCTGTTTCTATTATGGCAATTTCTTGGTTTATGACCCGAAATTTACCGGGTTTATTAGAGGTATTAATTTTATCTCGTATAAAACTGCAACAAGGCGCTTCTTACGCGATCACAACCATTTTGACCTACATTATTATTGCTATCGGAACCATCGTATCACTGGGAATATTAGGTGTAGCATGGGAAAAACTGCAATGGTTAGCCGCAGCTTTAACGGTTGGTTTAGGGTTCGGTTTACAAGAAATATTTGCAAACTTTGTGTCTGGCTTAATTATTTTGTTCGAAAGACCCGTCAGAATTGGTGATACGGTTACTATTGGTACTTATTCTGGTACGGTTAGCCGAATTCGTATTAGAGCAACGACAGTGACTGACTTTGATCGCAAAGAAGTGATTATTCCAAATAAAGCGTTTGTAACTGAACGGCTTATTAACTGGACATTATCTGATACGGTGACACGTATTATTATTCAAGTGGGTGTTGCTTATGGATCTGACCTCGATAAGGTCAAAGATATCTTAATGAAGGCCGCTAAAGAGAATGCCAGAGTGATGACTGAACCAGAACCTGTGGTGCTATTTACTGAATTTGGGGCAAGCACCCTGAATCATGATTTGCGTTTTTATGTCAGAACATTAGGTGACAGAAATATTGCAATAGATGAAGTTAACCGCGCTATTGATAAGCTGTGTAATGAAAATAATATCAATATTGCGTTTAACCAACTTGATGTCTATTTGCATAATAAACAAGGTGATGAAGTACAAGAGATAAAACGTCCTCTTGATGGCTCAACACCTGAAGCCAATACGCCTTTTGCTTAATTAAAGGGATGAATGAGTAGATTGTGCCGCTAATTTTTTTTCATAATCTTGGCGCACAATCTCGAGGGCTTCTAGTGCTGTTTTAGGATCAATATGGTGGCTTTCAAGTAAATAGATAAGATCGACTGCCAATTGAACAGACTCTGGTGCGTCTTTTAAACTCATTATCATTCCCTTTAAAATTTATCTTCTTGTTTCTCAATGCTCTTTTCGATAGAGAACAGGGCATTTTTGCAGCGCGCAAGGCGATTTTCAAGAGCGGCAATCTCTTTTTGTAACTCTTGTTGCTTCATAAAGCTCTGTGCTTGCGTTAATGAAAGCTCTCTATCTTGGATCATGGCTTGTAATCGGCGCTCATAATCCTGATGTTGGGCAAGCTTTTGGTATAAATCGACACTTTTTTTTCGTTGAGTAAGCTGGTTCTCTTGCTTTCTTAGTGTTTGTGTCGATAATTCACGAGTTAATGCTTCAATTTGTTGTAGGATTTGTGTGGCCAGAAATTTAACTTGCTGGCTTCGTTGTGCCTCAACACAAGCGATTAACTGGGTAAAATTATCGCGGATCTGTTGCATGTAGCCACCAAGGGAATCACTTCGGCGGTGGAATAGTGTCGTGTCGAAGCAAGGTGCTGCAATTTTTTTGTTTGCAATAGGCGCCACTGTTTCGGCTAGATTGTCTATCTGTTTTTTAAATAAGCTTAAAGGATCAGGTTTATTCATCTGGTTCTTGCCCCTGTTTTGATAAAAACATGAATTGACTTAAAGCAACAAAAAAGAGTTGTTAATTGGCTTTCTGTTGCATTTTAACGGCATATTGCATAGATTCTATCGTTTCGTTTTTTATTATGGCACTGATTATGACTGCTAACGCGCAACAACTGCAATTTATTAAAGACAGTATTGAAACCATTCCTGATTATCCAAAAGAAGGGATATTATTCCGTGATATCACTACATTATTGGATAATCCTGCTGCATATCAGGCAACCATTGATTTATTGGTAGAACACTATCAAGGTCAGGGTATCACTAAAGTTGTGGGTACCGAAGCGCGTGGCTTCCTATTTGGTGCTCCAGTCGCTTTACGCCTAGGTGTTGGTTTTGTTCCTGTTCGTAAAAAAGGTAAATTGCCTCGCGAAACGCTCAGTGAAACTTATGATCTGGAATACGGCACAGATACTTTAGAGATCCACAAAGATAGCATTACGGATCAAGACAAAGTATTAATGGTTGATGATTTACTAGCAACAGGTGGCACCATTGAAGCAACTGCTCGTCTGATCCGCCGTTTAGGTGGTACTGTGACAGAAGCTGCATTCATTATCTGCTTACCTGATTTAGGCGGTATCGAACGCTTAGAAAAACAAGGTGTTCATAGCTTTACACTGGTTGATTTTCCAGGACATTAATATCTTCACTGTTTAGAGAAGAACTAATTAAGTTCTTATCGTAAACACAAGTAAGAGTGCGGGTGTTTATATATCATTTATAATTTTTCTATTTTTATAAATGTATATTGCCCGCACAATTGTTACCTCTTATCTTTACCTTAAATTTCTGCTGGTTCTTTCTCCAATATCTCATTTGTTTCTTACAGATCTCGCTCAATAGGTCGTCCCTGTGTTAGCATAGAGATAAATCTTGTTCAAATTTAGCGGAATCAATGAGCTATCAGGTACTTGCCCGCAAGTGGCGCCCACAAACTTTTAACGATGTTGTTGGTCAACGTCATGTGTTGACTGCTTTAGCTAATGGTCTTGATCATCAGCGACTTCATCACGCCTATCTTTTTTCTGGCACACGAGGTGTCGGAAAAACCACTATTGCCCGATTATTTGCCAAAGGGCTCAATTGTGAAACAGGTATTACGAGTAAACCTTGTGGTCAATGTGCAAATTGCCTTGAAATAGAACAAGGGCGTTTTGTCGATTTAATTGAAATCGATGCTGCATCTCGTACTAAGGTAGAAGATACCCGTGAACTGCTGGACAATGTGCAGTACGCGCCAGCGCGAGGACGCTTTAAAGTCTACTTGATTGATGAAGTTCACATGCTTTCTCGTCACAGTTTTAATGCGCTACTAAAAACATTAGAAGAACCGCCAGAGCACGTTAAATTCTTATTAGCGACGACTGATCCACAAAAATTACCTGTCACGATTTTATCACGTTGCTTGCAATTTCATCTGCGAGCATTAGATATTGACCAAATTGCGACACAACTCGAAAAAGTGCTATCAGCAGAGCATATTGAAAATGATGTAAGAGCGCGTCAACTTATTGCTCGCGCTGCTGATGGCAGTATGCGAGATGCATTAAGCTTAACAGATCAAGCTATCGCAAGTGGTGAAGGTGTTGTCAGTGCAGAAGTGGTTAGCCAAATGCTTGGCACGATTGATGACGCTCAACCATTAGCATTGATTGAAGCGTTAGTAAAAGCGGATGGTCAACAGGTCATGTCGCTGGTTAATGAAGTCGCTTCAAGAGGTACTGACTGGGAAAATTTCTTGGTTGAAACACTCTCATTACTGCATCAAATTGCGATGTTGCAGTTATTGCCTAGTGAAGAAAATCCTCAAGAACAATTTACTCAAGAACGCCTACGTTTATTGGCAAAATCTGTTTCTCCACAAGATTTACAACTCTATTATCAAACCTTATTAGTAGGGCGAAAAGAACTGGCTTATGCGCCAGATAGACGCATGGGGGTTGAAATGACTCTGTTACGTGCGCTTGCTTTTCATCCTAAAACAGTGATTGATGAAATACCTTCTGCGCCATTAGCACAAACTTTACCTTCAGCATCATTGCCTACAAATAGAATGTCTGAACATTATGCTCCGCAAACTGTGCAGACTCATTCGCCTCAAGTGGATCACCCATCTTCTTCACCAATAGAAAATAGTGCTTCATTAGGCAATAGCCCCGCAGCACAACTTCTAAGGGCAAGGCAGGCAATAAAGGGGACGGAACAACAAACCCCGCCAAAAAAGTCTGAACCGGCGACGCCTAATCGGGCCAAGCCGGCTGCTAGTGCATTAGAGCGGCTAGCAGCCGTGAGTGAAAAACGCCAGCAAGCAGCGAAGCGTCAGACTAATGCGCCTGAAAAAAAGAAAAAAGAAGAGTATCAGTGGCGTCCGCAAAACCCTGAGTTAATGTCAACGCAAGAGGTTGTTTCTTCACCAAAAGAGATCAAAGAAGTTCTCGAATATGAAAAAACACCTGAATTAGCAGCAAAAATTGCTAAAGAGTCGCAAGAAAGAGATGCTTGGGCGGCTGAAATTGACAAAATGCCACTCCCTAAATTGGTGCAACAACTGGCATTAAATGCGTATAAAGAGACAGTAAACGAAGAAAACGTTATTTTGCATTTACGAACTAAACAGAAACATTTAAATTCTGCAAATGCGTTACGCACGCTTACTAATGCGTTAAGTGAATTGCATGGAAAAGCAATTTCACTCACAATTATAGAAGATGATGATCCAACGGTAAAAACACCGTTGGAGTGGCGACAAGCCATTTATGATGAAAAATTGGCGTTATCGCGTCAATCGATTATTACGGATAAAACGATTCAAACATTACAGCAATATTTTGATGCTGAATTGGATGAAGAGAGTATCCGACCTGTTTAATCGCAACATGTTGTATGACTTCATACTGTGTGGCTTTTACAAAGAGAGACAATTATGTTCGGAAAAGGTGGTTTGGGTAATCTGATGAAGCAAGCCCAACAAATGCAAGAAAAAATGCAACAAATGCAAGAAGAGATCGCAAACTTAGAAGTGACAGGTGAATCTGGCGCTGGCTTAGTTAAGATCACTATCAATGGTGCTCATAATTGCCGTCGTGTTGAAATCGATCCTAGCCTGCTAGAAGATGACAAAGAGATGCTGGAAGATCTGATTGCTGCTGCCTTTAATGATGCTGCGCGTCGTATTGATGAAACACAAAAAGAAAGAATGGCCTCTGTTTCTAACGGTATGCAATTGCCACCAGGCTTTAAGATGCCATTCTAATGCAAACCAGCCCACTTCTTGAATCATTAATGGAAGCGTTGCGTTGTTTACCCGGTGTCGGGCCTAAGTCAGCGCAACGAATGGCTTTCCAACTACTTCAACGCGATAGAAGCGGTGGTATGCGACTTGCACAAGCACTCACGCGTGCAATGTCTGAAATCGGTCATTGCTGTGATTGCCGAACTTTTACTGAAGAAGAGCGTTGCACCATCTGTGCGAATGTTCGTCGTCAGCAAAATGGGCAAATTTGTGTTGTCGAAAGTCCTGCGGATATTCATGCTATCGAGCAGACAGGGCAGTTTGCAGGGCGATACTTTGTCTTAATGGGGCATTTATCCCCTTTAGATGGTATCGGTCCTATGGACATTGGTTTAGATAGACTTGAAGAGCGCTTAAGCCAAGAGACGATTTCTGAAGTGATCTTGGCAACCAATCCGACTGTTGAAGGTGAAGCTACAGCCAATTATATTGCTGAAATCTGTGCTCAGTATGATATTACGGCAAGCCGGATAGCTCACGGCGTTCCAGTGGGCGGCGAACTTGAAATGGTTGACGGTACAACGCTTTCACACTCTATTGCTGGACGCCAAAAGATCCACTATTAACATCATAAATATTTTATTTAAAAAGCACCTTTTACTTAATGTAATGAGGTGCTTTTTTTCATCTAAAATCGCGTAAATGTTCTAAAATTTAATTTAAAACACTCTATTTAAAACCTCAAAACCTGTTTTTTTTCAGAAATATCTTTATCTTCCTTTTATCGCTTTTTTCTTTCTGATGAATTTTGCGTCTTTATGTTACATTAATCATTATCATGAAAAATAATAACTGAATGATGGAGCATCCCATGATCCCTGACGTAGCCTTGGTTGATAACAGTGAACAACGTACCCCTCTGATCTTAGTGCTAGATAGCTCTGGCAGTATGTATGGTCAACCTATTCAACAATTAAATGAAGGGCTTAAATTACTCGAACAAGAACTCAAAAATGATGTGATTGCGGCTAAACGTGTACGTATTTTAGTGATTGAATACGGTGGATATGACCAATGTACGGTTCATGGTGATTGGAAAGATGCTATGGATTTCACAGCCCCTGTTTTAGAAGCTAATGGCACAACCCCAATGGGACAAGCCATTACTTTAGCGCTTGAAGAAATTGAAGCTGAAAAACAGCGCTTTAAACAAGCGGGTGTTGCTTATACACGTCCTTGGCTATTTTTAATGTCTGATGGTGTTCCGACAGACCAATGGGAACAGGCTGCACAGCTTTGTCGCCAAGCAGAAGAAAGCCAAAAAACAGCGGTGTTTCCGATTATGGTTGATGGCGCATCAGCAGAAGTCATGGGAAGTTTTAGTCGTAATGGCGTTAACGGCGTGAAAATGCTTAAAGGGTTGCAATTTAAAGAACTGTTCTTGTGGCTAAGCGCCAGTATGCAGGTTGTTTCACAATCTACACCAGGCGGTACGGCACAATTACCTTCAACTGATTCTTGGGCGAGTGTACCTGTTTGATGAATGATTGGTTAGCTTATGGGGCATCTGTGACAGGCATTGCCCATCAAGAACGTCAAATTCCCTGTCAGGATGCTTATTTTATTCGTCGTAAAGGTGAATATCTTATCGCTGCTGTTTGTGATGGTGCTGGTTCTTCTCGTTATAGTGAACAAGGTGCTCAGCTTGTTGCTCGGTTATTTACGCTACGTATTACAGAGTGGCCAAACATTGATTTGTTAACCGAAAAACAGATAACACAAGGAGCTAAACAACTTATTGAAGATATTCGCCTCCAACTTGCTGAATATGCAGAAATAAAGCAGTGTGCGCTTAATGAATATGCATCAACACTGGTTGCATGTTGGGTCGGTGATGATAGTGGCTATTTATTCCATTTGGGGGACGGTATTGCTGTGGTGGAATACTGTGATGGTACAAGTTATGTATCACAACCTGAAAATGGAGAATATGCGAATCAAACTTGGTTTGTAACGTCAGAAAATTGGGAAGCGCATTTACGCGTTATTCCCCTAAATAAACCTGTAAAACAAGTTATTTTGATGTCTGATGGTGTACAGCCTTTTGCCATGAATAAAGCGGGTGATGCCCTTTATGAACCGTTTATCACCCCTGTGATCCGTTATTTAAAAACTGTATCAGAAGATAGTGGAAGTGAGGCATTAGCAGGGACTTTAGCTGATCCTCGAACACACTCAATCACAGGCGATGATAAAACCTTAGTTATTTGCATCAGGGATGAAGAGTTGTGGTAAAAGCGAGAAAGAAAGGGATAGTTCAACCAGTATCTAGGCAATTACAAGATGAAAACGGTAAGATTTATCAAATAGGTGATTTGATAAAAAGTGGTGGTGCGGGTAGCGTTAGCCATATTAATAATGCACCTTTCCAAGTCTCAAAAGTTTATCATGACAAAATTGATAAAGCCTATTATCTGAAAAAGATCACGGCAATGCAGAAGTTAGAACCTGCATTAAAGCCCGTTTCTGTTAACGATACGCCCATTATCCAACTCGCATGGCCTCAAGCACGTTTATACAATAGCCAAAAGCAATTTGTTGGCTTTGTGATGCCTGAACTTGATGTGAAAAATACGATTGAGTTGGAATACATTCTTCAAGAACGCCAAGCCAAAGCGCATGGCTTACCCACGGGAATGGGGGCGAAAGTGAGTCTCGCATATAACCTTTGCTCATTGATTGATGCTTTACATCAGCAAGGGCACCGTATTATTGATATGAAACCGCTGAATTTGCGGTTTTATAAATCAAGTCTGTATATGTCTCTTCTCGATTGTGATGGATTTAGTATCCAAGGTGAGAATACGCGTTTTCCTGCTGGGCAATTTACTGTTGAATATCTTGCCCCTGAATTTCAAGCAAAACAAACCGTTCCAGAATCTCAAGAAGAGTGGCAAGACCGATTTGCCTTAGCCGTTATTATTTTTCAGTTGCTTAATTTTGGTATCCACCCTTTTAGTGGCCGACCTAAAAATGACACTGTACCTACGGATATACCAAGACGTATTGCGGGGCATTTTTATGGTTATGGCATAAAGGCGCATAATTTGATCACCCCAAATGTCGCCAGTGGACATAAACAATTACCTGATAAGCTAAGAACGCTCTTTGATAAAGCATTTTCAGGCACACCTTCGCAAAGACCAAGTGCAAAAACATGGACGACAGCACTTTATGAATATGCACAACCCGAAAAGCAACAGTTAGTCATTTGTCAAAAAGATAAAAACCACCAGCATTTTGCAGGTAAAGCTTGCGCAGCTTGTGCAAGAGAGGCGAAGTTACAGCAAGTTGCAATTACTCAGAAACAAAACCAAACGCAACGTGAGCCAGTTCGTCAAAAAAGAGTACAAAATGCGAATATCCGACAAGCGCCAACTCAAACTACGCCAGCGAAACCTATTCAACCGCCAGCGATATTTATTGCGGTTAAAAATGCAATAAACCAAGTACCCAAAGTCATATTACATACCGCTATTGCCATGATAGTCCCTGTATTTTTGGGTTTATTACTGATGAATTTTATTCCACAAGGAGCCAGCGGTGGTTTAGGTTCTAGCTGGATCGCAGATTTAATCAAAGCGGATTATATTGAGCAAATACTAATAACGATGTTGAGTGTGATGTTTTTAATGGTTTTAGCCATTATCTTGTTAGTTCTTTTTGTTTTCCCTTCAATGCATATTTTGAAAAGAAAGCCATAATTTAGGGAAAATAACATGAAAAAAAGAATAAAGCTGATCCTGATTATTATTGGCGTTAT
The DNA here is from genome assembly GCF_016238105.1 of Proteus sp. PR00224. Lineage (NCBI taxonomy): Bacteria > Pseudomonadati > Pseudomonadota > Gammaproteobacteria > Enterobacterales > Morganellaceae > Proteus > Proteus sp. PR00224. Next base: position 351,411 of record NZ_JAEHQU010000003.1, read on the forward strand.
AACGTTACTGTTCCCTTTCTGGTTGCCAGCCTTCTTAGTTTCAACCTTTAGCTTGATTGATAGTTTTAATAGTAAAATTCTCCCCTCATCTGTTCGCTTTGATGAGCGTAATTTCTTACTGGGATTATGGTTAGGCTCTCTTATTATGACGATTGTTATGTTATTGCAATCGTGGCGAGCTAAAAACATTTACTATTTATGTGGTGGTGGATTAGTCCTTTTAATGGCGCTGGGGGTGTCATTCTCGGTGATACCAAAGAGTGAATTAGAAGATCGTCGTCGCTTTGTTTTACAAAATATAGAACAATCTGAATGGCAAAATTATCATTATTTTGTTGTTAATAGTGAAAATGAGATCCGTAACATTATTCGGTCTAATCAACCGAAAGCGCTGGCATCTATTAGTGCTATTGAGAAAGCGCGAATTGCTTTACCAGGATTGGATTATTTTAGTGATGATGTGATTGTGGCGACAAAAGCGAAAGAAGCTTATTTAGTTCATACCAAGGGAACATCAGAACGTGCGGAAGCTGTAAAAACACTCAATTTTTATGGCGACTGGCTATTAAATCAACCTGAGATTATGGTCGCTCAGGCATTAGCTTCCCTTTCAAATAGTAATGATGCTCAATTAACGCAATCAGGTATTAATGTTATTGCTGTTGCGCCATTATCACCTGAGGCATGGCAAGTTTTATCACTTACTTATATCGCCCATCGTTCTTTGGATGCACAAATTGAAAAAGCGATGTTAGCTTTAATGGTGGCAGATACGCTCAAACAGGCTAAGCAAGGTCATAATGATATTTCAGCGCAACAATTGTTGAAAAAAGCAATTTCAGAGCTTACTGAAAATCAGCGTCAGGTTTATCAGATATTACAAGCGCGTGTTATTGAAGATCGTTTTTATCGACAAAACAGTACACCACCAGAAGAAGTCACTAAGCTTGCTAATCAGCGATTACCAGTGAGTAATGCAATCAATAATGATTTAACCACTTATCTTGAAATGCAATCAATGATGGGAAAAGAGTATCCCGGAGAAGTGATTGTTGAATCACCTAATGAAGTGAAAAACTTAACTGAGATCCGTTATCCAACAATCAGAAAATATATCCCTCGTGCAGATGTTATTTTATCCGTTGATGTCGATCCTCAAGGGCGTATTTCAGGGCTTTGGGTGCAAAACAGTAGTGGTGTTGATGCTTTCGATGATCAAGCAGTGAAAGCGGCTCGTCATTGGCGTTTTATGCCAAACAAAGACGGATATCGCCAACGTGTGACAGTTCGTTTTGAAAGTACCCGTCTTGGTTGGAAAGAGTATGCGGTTAAGCAACAATCAACATTGATAAAACTGGTTAAAGCTTATGCGAGACAAGATGCAAAAGGGATAACACTGACTGAAAATGCTTATACAGAACTGAAAAAGCAAGCGCCAGAATTAGATGATGGAAGAGAAGCAACTCGCTCCAGCTATGATCCTTATTCATCTTATTACCCTAGATTATCTCAACAACAGCAAGAAAAACGTGCTGCGTTACAAGCCATCTTAAAAGAGTTGCAGACATTGCCTAATGGTAAAAATAACCATGAAAGTTGGGATAACAGTATTCGCTTTTTAAATGAAAAACTCGCTCTTCATCAGGATAATGCCGATATCGTGAGAACAGTGGCACGTTTTGAATTGCAATATTACAACGTAGGAACCAACAATTTAACCAGTTCTCCTAAAATTTATCCTCAAGAGAAAAAATATTGGCAAACTTTATTACTCAATGCGCGTACTCATTTTGAACAGGCCATCGCATTAGAACCCGATCGTGAAGATGTCTGGTTAGGATGGGGCATAACATGGCTCGATGAAGATCCTGAAATTGCAGCAGGGGCATTTGCTAAAGCGTCACAGCAAAAATCAAAAGAAAGTGTTGGTTCGCTGATGCAAATGTTAGAAATGAGAATGGTGATACATACACTTGAGGGTGCTCGCTTAGATCGCTATCAAACCTTGCGAGCGCGAATGGATATGCGTTATTTACCTGAAGGTATTGAAGTTAAACCTTCAGATGATTATCTCAGTGATGACTTAACTCAGATTCAATTAGCTCAACGTGTAATACCAGCATCAGATCCTAATAGTAAAGTGATACGTAAGTCGCTAAACAACAAGGTTGTTGAGCAATCAAATCGGGCATTTAGTATTGATTTCTCATCAGCGAATATCAAAGGCAGTGATCAGGCATTACCGAAAGTGAATGCACCTGATACAGCACCTAAAACAGGGGATATGATCTTACAACTTGATGTTGACCCTCAAGGTGTTCCTACTGTGGTGCTATTGAAATCTGGCAGTGGTGATATGAGCATAGATAATGCCGTTATTGATGCTGCATATCAATGGCGTTTTAATGGTTCACCTGCTCGAAAAGGTAACGTGCTTTTGATATCCGTTCAATTTAGCCAATAATTACTACTTAATTAAATAATGTTATAAAAAACCTCCTTTTTTGTTAGTGAAAAGGAGGTTTTTTTCTATTTAATGATTTTCTAACTTATTGAAAGAAATAAAATTGTTATCTAGATCACAAAAAAATAGCCATTTCAAAAAGACAGAACCACTCAACTCAAAAAACAGACCGCTTAATTCGTTATACAACCGCTAAGCGATTTTGTCGCACTGTTTATATCTCATTCTTCTTATTATGTAGTAGCGGGCAGTTGTCTCTCATATTCGCTCAAATCATTCTCAGCTGTCCCGCATTACTCTTTGGCTGTTCGGTCTTGCCTGAAAAAAAGGTGTCTCATGAACAAAAATGCATTTTTAAAGCACGTACCTTGGGTGATCCTAGGGATTATCGGTGCTTTTTGTCTTTCAGTGGTTGCGCTTCGCCGTGGTGAACACGTCAGTGCACTATGGATAGTTGTTGCTTCTGTTGCCGTTTATTTAGTTGCTTATCGTTATTACAGTCTTTATATCGCTCAAAAAGTGATGAAGCTTGATCCAACTAGAGCAACACCTTCTGTTGTTAATAATGACGGTTTGAACTACGTTCCAACTAACCGTTATGTTTTATTTGGTCACCACTTTGCGGCTATCGCGGGTGCTGGTCCTTTAGTAGGGCCTGTTCTTGCTGCTCAAATGGGGTATTTACCGGGTACGCTTTGGTTATTAGCTGGGGTTGTGCTTGCTGGTGCAGTACAAGACTTTATGGTGTTGTTTATTTCAACACGCCGTAATGGTAACTCACTTGGTGAGATGATAAAGAAAGAGATGGGTCCTATTCCGGGTACTATCGCTTTATTCGGCTGTTTCCTTATCATGATCATCATTCTTGCAGTGCTTGCGCTTATCGTTGTTAAAGCATTAGCAGAAAGCCCATGGGGTGTGTTTACTGTTTGTTCAACAGTACCAATTGCCCTGTTTATGGGTATCTATATGCGCTATATCCGTCCAGGCCGTGTCGGTGAAGTCTCTGTTATCGGTATTGTATTACTGATTGCTGCGATTTGGTTTGGTGGCGTTATTGCTCATGATCCATACTGGGGACCTGCACTCACCTTTAAAGATACAACAATCACCTTTGGTCTTATTGGTTATGCTTTTGTTTCTGCATTACTGCCAGTTTGGTTGATCCTTGCTCCTCGTGATTACTTAGCGACGTTCCTGAAAATTGGGGTTATCGTTGGTTTAGCCGTTGGTATTGTTATCCTAAATCCTGAACTGAAAATGCCAGCGGTTACTCAATATGTCGATGGTACAGGACCATTGTGGAAAGGGGCTTTATTCCCATTCTTATTTATCACTATCGCTTGTGGTGCCGTTTCTGGTTTCCACGCACTGATTGCTTCAGGTACAACACCTAAGCTTATTGCCAATGAAATGGATGCGCGTTTTATCGGTTATGGTGCAATGTTAATGGAATCATTCGTTGCGATCATGGCGTTAGTCGCTGCATCTATTATTGAACCTGGTCTGTATTTTGCAATGAATACACCACCAGCAGGTTTAGGTATTACTATGCCGAACCTTCATGAATTAGGTGGTGAAAATACAGCAGTTATTATGGAGCAGTTAAGAGAAGTTACTGTGCATACTGCTGCAACGGTGAGTTCATGGGGCTTTGTTATTTCGCCAGAAGAAATTCTACAAACGGCGAAAGATATTGGTGAGCCTTCTGTATTAAACCGTGCTGGTGGTGCGCCTACCTTAGCTGTTGGTATCGCGATGGTATTCCATAAAATCATTCCTGCTGCGGATATGGGCTTCTGGTATCACTTTGGGATCTTGTTCGAAGCGCTCTTTATTTTAACGGCGTTAGATGCGGGTACACGTTCTGGTCGCTTTATGTTCCAAGACTTGTTAGGTAACTTTATCCCTTACCTGAAGAAAACAAATTCGTTCATTCCGGGTGTGATTGGTACTGCGGGTTGCGTAGGATTATGGGGATATCTGTTATACCAAGGTGTTGTTGACCCATTAGGTGGTGTTAAGAGCTTGTGGCCACTGTTTGGTATTTCAAACCAAATGTTAGCGGCAGTTGCTCTGGTATTAGGTACTGTTATCTTAGTTAAGATGAAACGTACTAAATATATCTGGGTGACAGTTGTTCCAGCAGTATGGTTATTAATTTGTACAACATGGGCATTAGGTCTGAAACTTCTCAGCGATGATCCACAAATGGAAGGTTTCTTCTACTTAGCAAATGAATACAAAGCGAAGATCTTAGCAGGTGGTGCTGACTTAACTGCGGCTGAAATTACCAATATGAATCATATTGTAATTAACAACTATACCAATGCTGGCTTAAGTATTCTGTTCTTAGTGGTTGTTTACAGCATCATTTTCTACGGTTTCCGTACTGCAATGAAAGCACGTAAAAACCCAGAAGATACATCACAAGAAACACCGTATGTTCCTATGCCAAAAGATGTAAAAGTGTCCTCAGGTCACTAATTTAGGTAGATAGGTTAAACCCCCGTGCTGGCTTGCCAGTACGGGGCTTAGGAGAAACTTATGTTTGGTAATTTAGGACAAGCTGGAAAATATCTAGGACAAGCAGCACGTATGCTAATAGGTATTCCTGATTACGATAATTATGTGCAACACATGAAAGATAACCATCCAGATAAGCCTGTTATGACCTATAACGAGTTTTTCCGTGAGCGTCAGGAAGCCCGTTATGGCGGTGGTGATGGTAAAGGCGGTTTTCGCTGTTGCTAATGATCCGTAAAGGAGATAAATGATGGAACCTATTGCAGTGACAATACTGACCGGTTTTTTAGGATCGGGAAAAACAACACTTTTACGTCATATGCTTAATGAAGAGCATGGCTATAAAATTGCCGTTATTGAAAATGAATTTGGTGAAGTCCCTATTGATGATGAAATCATTGGTGATAGAGCTACTCAAATTAAAACACTGACCAATGGTTGCATTTGTTGCAGTAAATCGAATGAATTAGAAGATACGCTATTAGACTTATGTGACAGCCTAGATCGTGGTGAAATCGAATTTGATAGATTAGTTATTGAATGCACAGGAATGGCTGATCCAGGTCCTATTAGCCAAACATTCTTTTCTCATGAGATCATCTGCCAGCGCTACTTATTAGATGGCATTATCACGCTTGTTGATAATGTTCACGCTCAGCAACAACTGGATCAATTTACGATTGCACAATCACAAATTGGTTATGCCGACCGCATTCTGTTAACGAAAACAGACGTCACTCCAGCCTCTCCTGAATTAATGGCACGACTAAGACGTATTAATGCTAGAGCGCCTGTGCATACCGTTATTCATGGACAAATTGATTTAGGATTACTGTTTAACGTAAAAGGTTTTATGTTGAACGATAACCTCGATGTAAAACAGCCTCTGTTTCGTTATCAGGCTGATAAGCAAGATGACATTAATTCGATTGTACTAAAGTTTGATTACCCTGTTGAGTTACAAGAAGTTTCAGACGTAATGGAAAAATTATTATTAAGCTTTGCTGATAATCTTTTGCGTTATAAAGGGATATTAAATATTAAAGACCAACCTAATCGCTTGTTATTCCAAGGTGTGCAACGCCTTTATAGTGCTGATTGGGATAGACCGTGGAATGAAGATGAAACTCGTCAAAGTACATTGGTCTTTATTGGTATTCAATTACCAGAAGAAGAGATAAGAGCCAATTTTGATGCATTGATGCCTAGCACAGAAGAGAAGGTTTATTAACCTAATACCCTGTAGTGAGTGTTAAAAAGCAGTAAGAAGTAGAGCAGTAAAGTAACCGTAGTCGTTGAACCGTAGTATCCGTAAATAGCAGTAACGAATATTGATAAGCTCCTGACTTGAGGAGGATCCTGTTCCTAGGATCTTATGTTTCACCCCATAATAACCAATATTATGGGGTGCTTTTTTTAAACGCTCAAATTAGCCATTAGCAACGGCTTTATATTCCATGATCTCAATAATTTGAACATCGGTATGTTGCATTGCACGGCTTGCTAGTGCACATAGATTTTCAATTGTAGAATCAACATCATGAGCGACAATACCGTCATTACCTGTCACATAAGTGTTATCTAGAGCCATTAACACAGCTTTATAAGCTGCACTCGCGCCAGTTGAGACTTTCATCGCACAGCTATTTGAAGCACCATCACAAATCACACCGCTGATATCACCAATCATGCTACTAATTGCCATAGCCATAGATTCGTAACGTTCATCCATTAGCCATGCAATTGCACCAGCTGCGCCCATTGATGCGGTTGTTGCTGCACATAACGCAGATAGTGCAGGGAATTTATGGTGAATATAAATAGCCAGTAAATGGGAAAGCATTAATGCTCTTGCCATTTTCTCTTCGCCAACTTGTAAATATTCAGCAACCACGACAACAGGCATCGTTGCGGCAATACCTTGGTTGCCTGAGCCAGAATTACTCATTGCGGGTAAAACGGCACCCCCCATACGTGCATCAGACGCCGCAGAAGTACGGATCATGATTTCTGATAATAAATCTTTTGCTAATAAGCCACGCTGTTGTTGGCGCTGTAAAGTTTGCCCAATATGTAAACCATAAGTATTGTTCAAACCTTCTTTTGATAGCGCATCATTTAAGTGTGCTGACTCAAGGATAAAAGAAATTTCTTCTACTGGCGTTTGGGTAACAAACTGGTAAATTTCTTGAGTATTGGTTTGGGTTAACGTTTCTTTTATTTCGCAAGGTGATGCAGATTGTTCTGCGCCAGCACAAGTGTTATCAAGAACAACATGACCGTTATAAATAATTTTAACAATATTAGTGTGGTTACCTGCAATAATGACAGTTGCGCTGTTTTCACTATCTTCAACAGTCACTTCGCTATATAGAACTTCTTGGCACTCTTTTTTAATTGAAACATTCACGATGCCCGCGGCTAATAGTGCTTTGCTTTGTTCAACATGCTCTGGTGTTGCATTCTTTAATACTTCAAGACCTGCTTTACAATCACCACCAACGGCACCTAAGCTTGCGGCAATGGATAATCCCACCATGCCCGTACCTGGTACGGTTACGCCCATACCGTTTTTCATTAAATTAGGAGAGACTTCAGCACTAATGCGGGTAATCGCGTGTTGTAAGTAACTTGCTGCTGTTGCAGCCGCTAATGCAAGCGAAATAGGCTCTGTACAACCTAAAGCGGGTTTTACTTGTTGCTTAACTGCCGCTATCAATATTTTCCAACGAGAAGATAATTGTTCTTTCATTGCATGCATCCAATAAACAGTATGAAAATTCAATAGGTTATTCTATTTTTAATACAAACATCATACTGAATTTATGGGAGAAAGTTTTTTCTGAATTTACTAAGATTGCACAAATTTTGAGAAAATATCACCCTTATTAACTTTAAAACTGGTAATTTTTTCTATATCAAAGATAAAGCAACCGTTTTGGCTCTCTTGCAGTATTTATTGATAAAAAGAGAGGCATTTTGTGTTTTTTTCTTAAAAAGAAGTGATGAGAAATAAAAAAGAATGAGATGGTTTTAATATCTAATAATAAGATTAAATAAAAATGCAATAGAACGAATACACCATTCTATTGCTAGTATAATTATCATACTTAATGTGGGCTAACTCAGAATAGTTAAAATAAATGGCAATGAGTGAGTGCGTTTAATATCATGTCATCATTTTAACAAAATAAATAATAGGCGTTTTATTTTCTGCTGTATAAGAATAATATCTTATTTTTTTGTTAATATTTTCATTAATTTAGTGATTTTATCTTTGTTTTAAAATGATTGAGTAAATATATTTTAAATAAAATATAACTAATTTTTTATTTATGAAAATAACAATAAATTATCTTCACTTATTTTTAAGAAGTTTATTATTTGAAAATAACCTGAAGCAACAATTATTGCTTCAGGTATATTTATTAATAATAGAAGATAGCAATAATAGCACTATGGAATACAAAACCGACCATAAGCGGTACTGCTGTTCTCTTTACAACATCAAACGGTTGTAATTTTGCGCCACTCGATACGGCAATGATCACACCCGCCACTGGAGACATACCTCGTCCCATATGTGACGCTTGTTGCATTGGTAAAATCATCGCAATTGGGTTTACGCCCATGCTATGGGCAATTTGTGGAATAAGTTCAACGAAGGCAAGGAAAGGTGCATTACCTGACCCCATAATAATCGCGGCAGCTAATGTTACGACAGCGAAGACCAATGCCATTGCAAATGGTGGTAGGCCAACAGATTCCGCCATAACGATCAGACTGTCTATTGCACCACTGACTTTAATACCATGAGCAAAAACACCCGCTGCGACTAATAATCCCACAACATTACTAAATGCAGAACCCATACCCTTTAAGAAATGCTGGAAGCCCGCACACACTGATTTAAAATCACGTAAGCGTAATGTTTCAATCAGCATACAAATTGCCATTGAAATCAATACAATAGTGACTACATCAAGGTGAATACCTTCAACAAATAGGCTTGATGAACTTACTGCCATAATGATAGGTAACATTGGCAGTAAGGCATAAAAGCCGGGTACATTTTTATCACTCTTTGCTTCTTCAGACATTTTGCCTAATTGAGGCACAAACCCAGCTTTGCGATCACAATGGCGTTGCCAGAAGATATGTGTAATACCAACGGCTAATACGGTAGCAATCGCCGCAGGTCCTTGGTAATAAAGCACATATTCAACAACGCCTAAATCAACCGCTTTTGCACCACGAATGGCATCAATTGCTGTTGGGGTATAAGCAACGCCCAATGATGTTGCAATTACGCCTGCCGCGGAAGCGGGGGATAAGCCAAGTCCTATCATAATCGGGAACATCGTACCCATTAATAGAACGGCCAATCCTGTTGCTGAAGGAATAGCAAGTTGCAAAATACTTGCGAGTAAAAAAGAGAAAAATAGCAACACATAAGGTGAGCGCATATTTTTCAATGGGCGAGTTGCAACACGGACAACGGCCTCATTGGCACCAATATGATCCATATAATGTGCAAATCCCATCAGCGCCATGATCATTAAACCAAGATCAGCCGCACGGCTACTAAAGAGATCACGCATTACTTCAAAAGGATCTAGCCAGCCAATACCTGTTGTTTTGACATTTTTAGGAAGAATATCTCCCCAACCAAACATCATCGTTAGCGCCATTAAGGCTAAACCCGCCACTAACAAAACAGGTTCTGCTTTATATCCTTTCAAGATCATTCTAGCGACAATAACAACGACAACTAAGACCGCAAGAATTTGGATCATGCTTTAGCTCCAGGTGCAAAACGTTCAGCGGTGATCTTAACGACAGATTTTAAGACATCACTTGCCGCATAAAGCGATTTAACTGGCAGATATTCATAAATAGAGTGGAAGTTATGAGCACCAGTAAAAATATTAGGACAAGGCAGGCCATTTTGAGAGAGCGCTGCACCATCATAACCACCGCGCATTGGGATTGGGCGAGGTGTAATACCATTCGCTTCATAAGCAGCCACTGCAATATCGATAGGATAGCGCTTATCGCCTTGCAGGCTATTAAACACGTTGGCATAACGATCTGCGAGTTTACAAGTGACAGAGCCTTCACCCCATAAACCTTCACAATAATCTGAGAGTTGTTTTAAAAATGCCATGCGGTGCGCATAACCTTTTTCGGTGAAATCACGCACATCCATTTTTAATACAGTACGCGCGCTATTACCTGCTAATTGTTTTACCCAATAATAACCTTCACGGCCTTCTGTATATTCAGGTGCTTCACCGCCCGGTAACATAGCAACAAATTTATGTGCCATTAACAGTGAGTTTTTTAATTTACCTTTGGCGGACATTGGGTGCGCTGATGCGCCTGTAAAGGTGATTTCAACATCGCCTGCATTCCAGTTTTCGTACACTAATTCACCAATACCACAGCAATCTAAGGTGTAGGCAAAATCAGCACCGAATTCTTTAGTATCAAAAACTTTTGCACCACGTAAACCTTGTTCTTCATCTGGCACAAAACCAATTTTAACTGTACCGTGTTTAACTTCAGGATGCTGTTTAAAGTACTGCAACATATCCATAATAGAGGCGATAGCGGCTTTATCGTCAGCACCTAATAGGCTTGTGCCATCGGTCACGATAATATCGTCACCAATATAGTTTTCTAATTCAGGAAATTCGCTTTGACGTAGATAAATATCGAGCTCTTTATTTAAGCAAAGGTCACCACCTTTATAAGGTAAAATTTGAGCTTTGGTATCGTTCGTTTGTTCAGCGCTGGTGTCTAGATGGCCAAAGAAAGCAACCGTTGGCACTTCATAATCAAGGTTAGAAGGGAGTGTTGCGGTAACAATTGCAGTATCACGAATTTTGATATCCTCAACACCTAACGCTTTTAACTCTTCAACTAATTGTAGTGCAAGCACTCGCTGACCTTCTGATGAAGGCATAATGCCAGCAGCGCCATTTTCCCTATTAGTGGTGGTGTTAACTTTTGTATAAGAAATAAAACGTTCAACGAGATTCATGACAAGACTCCATTGTGTTTGATTTTTTGTATTCTCTCTATTAAAGCTTAGTTGTCTCATTTATTGGAAAGAGCAACACCTACTTGTTGTATCATAAAAAAACCAGCAGGGAATTAGAGGAAAATAATTTTTTTTACAGTAATTTTTTAATGTTAATCAATGTTTAATTTTTGGTTTTTTCTTTATTAAAAAAAATCGTGTTTTGTATAGGTGAGGTTATTTTTATTTACTTTATGACTTCTATTTTTGTGAAGTTAATCATTAAACTTCATTTAATTCATTATTATTTCTTTATCATAATTAATATATTTTTTTGAAAGTTATTAAGTTTTTTTCTTAAAATAAATGCTATTTATTTAAAAAAATAGAAAAGAGAAGTGATAGATGAGAGAAATACTGAGAGTAAAATATTATTTATATATAAATAACATGAGTATTATGATAATGAATGGTATCAATGAAATTGGTAGAAAATCACCCTCTATTGCGAATAAAATAGTCTCCATAGGCGGGAAAATAAAACTCTCTATTTCTAATCTATCTATCAAGGTGATGAATACAATAAATGAATTTATTTACCCTAATCGCTATGAAAATAAAAATATATATAATACAAAGAGTACATTTTTAAAACCTAAAATTTTAATTATCAGTAATGAAGAACAAAACAATATAGATAATGAGATGATAGAGTCTAATATTATTAATTCAAAGAGTGAATCTTTAAAAAACAAAAAGTTAATTGTTAGTGATGAAGAGAAAAATAATGTAGATTATGGGATGAAGGGAACAAGTATTCTTAAATTTGAAAGTGAATTTTTAAAACCTGAGATAAAAAAAGAAACGCCAGAATATAATATTGCAGATGAAAAGAAAATATTATTTAAAAAGAAACAGAGTGTTTTGGAATTTATTGAGCTTCCGAATGGAGAATTGATTCCAATTGATGAAGCTATTAATGCTCTTCATTCATGTAAACAAGATAGTTTTTTGAAGAGTAAGATGTTATTAATTGATTATATTACAGATATGAAATTTAAACCTCTAATGAATAATAATGTTGAATTACTAGAGAAATCCAATTCTAATTATTTAAAAGAAAGTGAATTTGATGATGCAAGATATGAATCTGTAAATTTTCATTCTCATGAAATAAGTGAACATGATGAAAAAGAATCATCAACGCTATCTAATTTAAATAACGATGATACACTGATATTATCTAATGATAATAAAGTTGAATTTCATTCTAATGAAAACAAATTAGATATTGAAAAGGATAAATTTAAATCTTCCTTGATTGAAACAACAAAAGACATATCATTATTAGATAGATTATCAGATGGCGATAATAGTTATGGCTATACTTTTCTTGCTAAAGTCTCTAATTTTTTAGAAGATTATAATGGGATTGAAAATAAAGAAAAATCAAACGGTTTTAATAAGGAAAATTATTTAAATAAATTGGTTGAATTAGATTCTTTTTTCAAATTAAATAAAAAAGTTAATGATATTATTTACTTACAATATTTAAAAAATGAGCAAAGCAAGCATGAAAATGGTGTTGTAGGCGAAATTATTATTAAGCAGCCTAGTGAAGAGGAGAAATTAAAAGAAACAGAGGAACAAAAAGAAATTCTAGCAGGAAAGGATAAGATAAATGAAAGAAATCTAGCATTGATAGAGAAAGTACATAAAGCTAGATTTAATTTAATAAATAACAATAAATTAATTGGTGATTTTTTAGATGAAATAGACGAACAGCTTAAAATATCGAATGAAAATAAGCATCTTACATTAAAAGAATTATTGGAAAAAGTTAAAAAAAGCTAAAATTATGATGGTGGTGCCCATGGTTTTTATTGTGGCTGTATTTTAAATTTCAATGATGAAATTGATAATGTTTAAAAATAAAAACACACAAAATGGTTTTGTTACCATGCTAAATGACGTAATAGATATCAAGTTACTTGTTTAAATAAAGATAACCACCTTTATAAGGAATAACTTGCGCTTTTTTCTTATTAACTTGTTCTGCACTGGTACCTAAATAGCCAAAGAAGGCAATGGTAGGAATATCGTAATTAAGATCTGAAGGTAGTATTGCTGTTACAATTATAGTGTCGTGGATTTTAATATTCTTAACATCCAACGCCTTTAATTCTTTAACTCATTATAATACAAGCACACGCGGGTCTTTTGATAACGGCATAATTCCCGCAGAGTCATTTTCCCTATTTGTGGTGGTATTAACTTTCGGATAAGAAATAAACCATCAACGAGATTTATTATAAGATTACATTGTGTTTTATTTTTGTATTCTCTCTTTATTTAATCTAAGTCATTTTCTTGATAAGAAAAAACCAACACTTACTTGTACCATAAAAAACGATTAGAATTATAGAAAAATAATTATTTTTTATAATAAATATTTAATATTGATTAATGGTTATTTTTTATTGTTAATATTTTTAAATTTATGTTAAGCCATATTTCTTGTGAAAAACCATCAAAAAGTTTTTTAAAATAAAATATTTTTTAGGTTATTAATTGATAGTTAGATAAGTTATAAAGGATATTATAATAATGACAAATAGATTAATAAGGATATAATTATGCCTTCTAATATTACTTCATCTAATATAGTTCTAAATCATTTTTTTAATAATAGTTTCGAAAAAAAATCAGATAATATCATGGCTGAAAAATTTTCATCATTAGATAATGGATGTATTGTTTTTACTCCTAACATATATTTAGAATCCAATTTTGTAAGTGATAATAAAGAAAAACCTATAAATTATGTTAGTGAGGAAATTTTATCAGTCGAAAATAAAAACATGGCTAATAAATCAAGCGTAAAATTAACCTCTCATGATTTAAAAGAAAATAAAGAATGCTATTCAAACTATGTAGAAGAGGGTATTTATGTAAAATATATGCCGTTAGATGATAGCAATGTTTCAACGGATATTGTTAGCAATAGCGATCAGTCCTCAGAAGCTACTGAGAGTATCTATATGGATATGACTGGAGCATTACATCATGTTGTTCTTGAAAAGAATGATAGTACAGATAAACAGAATGCTGAAGCAGAGCGTGGTAATAACGATTTTAATGAGCGTGAACTACAAGAAATTAGAAATTCAAGACCAAAACTCCCCCAAAGAAATTTGACCTCTGAAGAAAAAGAAATTCTTACATCAAAGATAAAATCAGAACTAGCAGGATATATAGAAAATGCTTTTACTAATAAAAAAATTAAAATATATAAACATAAATTAATTGAAGGATTTAATAACGAAGTTTCTTTGAAAATATTTTCACTAAAAAATATAGATGATGTAAATATTGAAGATTTGATATATTACTATATTGATAGTGGTTTACCCTTGGATTATAAGATAGTTAAAAATGATGAAAAATTAATTAATGACATTAAAAACTATTTATTTGTGTATTCTTATATCTTTAATAAAAATGTGAAACAAGATGTTACTGGTTTTTTTACAGAAGACTTTTCTAAGATTAATAAATTACATGAACTCCAAAAGATAAATTTATATGCAGATATTGTAGAGAAAATAGTAGACTGTATTATTGATAAAAAAACGTTAATTGAATCGTTAGTAATTATTTTGAATAATAAAGAAAACGGGATAAAAAGAAAATTAGATTACTTAAGTAAATTAATTAAACATAAGGGGCAGTTTATTGGAAATAAGGAAAATGCTTTTAATCAGTTAAAGAAAATAATTGAATCCAGTGTGGAAAAATTAAATAAAACTGGTTTATTAAATAAAATAAAACTATCAGAAGAAAGTAAAAAAATGCTGATAATAAAAATGATAAAAAAAAGTGTAAATGGATCGTTTTTATCAATGGATAATTTATCAAATTTAATTATTGATGAAAGTAAAGTAAAAAAGAAAATAACGAGTGATTTTTTAAAAAAAATAGAGTATATACCAGAGGAATTGCTTTTAAGTAAAGAAAATAGAAAATTTACCAATGGTGTAATTAATTCTTTTATTGAAGAACTCAAAGATTATAATATAAATAAAATACCTAATGATATCCAGTTTTATTATATGATTGATATAGAGTTAACACTTCTTTATTTTAAGAGTAAATAGATATTACATTAAGTTGCTCCCTCAAAAAATATTGAAATATGAGGGAGCTTTTTTATCAGAAAATTAATTATTAATATTAATTTAAATATCCAAGCGCTTAGTTTGCCATTTACGAGAGCGCCAACGCCATGCGTTAGTTAAGCCACGTAGCCATTCATCACAAAGAAAACCAATCCAGATACCAATTAGGCCCATTTCCATTTTTATACCAAGGAAATAGCCCACCGGAATAGCAACACCCCACATAAAGCAGATAGCTGTCATCAGCGGAAATTTAGCATCACCAGCAGCACGCAAGGCATTCACCATCACGATATTAAAAGTACGACCTGGTTCTAAAAAGACGGACAAAATAAACAGCGGGATCAATTGGTCTATGATGCGTTGGTCTTCTGTGATCGAATACAAAATAGGATCACGCATAAACCAATAAACAATAACCACCCCGATGGTAAATATCACACCCGTTTTTAAACTTTTCCACCCACGATTAAAAGCATCATCAAAGCGTTTTGCACCCACTAAGTGACCCACTAATATTTCATTACCAATACTAATCGCTATGCCAAAAAGCATTAAAAACAGTGACAGTTGGAAATAGAGAGTTTGTGCTGCAAGAGGAACTTCGCCCATTAATCCAATAAAAGCCGATGCAGTCATGTAATGTAAAATCCAAACCAAGTTTTCACCCGCAGCAGGTAAACCGATATGTAGGATTTTCCCTAACATATTTTTAGACCATACGACGAGTTGTTTGGCTTCGAATTTAATACGCAAACCGTAGAACAGTAATCCACATAATAAAATAACTGCAATAATACGACCAACAACCGTTGACCACGCAACACCCACTAATCCGTATTGTGGTAAACCAAAAAAGCCATAAAGCACAATCATATTACCAATGACAGTAACAATATTGGCGATCAGTGTGACATACATTGCTGCTTTAGATTTACCATAAACTCTCAGACAAGCTGCAAGAATAATCGAAATGGCCTCAGGAATAAGGCAAATACCAATAATATGCAGGTAGTTGTAGCCATCTTGCACCAAGTGCTCAGGCGTATTCATTATGTTAAGAATATTGTAGCCAAAGAAAAGAATGATCAAGGCACTACTAATACCTAACAAAGAGTTAAACGCGATAGAAATATGAATTGCTTGGCTGGCTTTTTCTTTTTTACCCGCGCCTAAGTATTGGGCAATAACAACGCTACATCCCACACTAATAAAGCTAAAAATAGTGATAAAAAGATCAAAGACTTGGTTACCGACGCCCATAGCAGCTAAGTAAGCCGTAGAAACGTGGCTTACCATGTAAGTATTAATTAATAGTGTGGCTAGATGTAGGAAAATATCTATAAATATTGGCCAACTAAGGGAAAAAAGCGAGCGATCCGCTACATCAGACTGATGCATTGAAAACCTTCTTAAAAACAGAGTGAAATCGATATTATTAATATAACGCGTAGGAAGATAAGAGATTCTACAAGGTTTATTTATAAGGTAATAGTGCAAATAATGTTTATCTGGCAAAAAAGATATTTATATGGTTTATTCATTGATAACTAATCACTATTATCATTAAGAGATGATTAACGTTAAAGTCAGGGGAATGAATGAATACTAAAATAAAAGTGGCGATTGTCGGTTATGGCAATATTGGTCGATTTGCATTAGAAGCGGTTCAAGCTGCTCAAGATTTTGAATTAATGGGTGTTGTTCGTCGTGATATCAATAATGTTCCAGAAGAACTGCAAAATATTACCGTGACTAACGATATTAAAACATTAGGTAATGTTGATGTTGCTCTCTTATGTTCACCGACTCGTGCAATTAAAGAATTAGCTAAATCTATTTTAAGCTTAGGCATTAATACAGTAGATAGTTTTGATGTTCACAGTGAAATTGTGGCATTAAAAACAGAGTTAGATGAAGTTGCAAAAAAACATGACCGTGTCGCTGTTATTTCAGCAGGTTGGGATCCGGGTTCTGATTCTATTATTCGTACGCTAATGTTAGCTATGGCACCAAAAGGGATCACTTATACTAATTTTGGACCTGGTATGAGCATGGGGCATAGCGTAGCGGCTAAAGCAATTGATGGTGTAAAAGATGCACTTTCAATGACTATTCCATTAGGAACTGGCGTTCATCGTCGTATGGTTTACGTGGAATTAGAAGCTGGAGTAGATTTTAATCAAGTAGAGCAAGCCATTAAAGCAGATAGCTATTTCTCTTCTGATGAAACTCATATTAAGCAAGTCGATTGTGTTGATAGCTTAAAAGATGTGGGACATGGTGTGCAAATGTCTCATAAAGGGGTTTCGGGTAAAACACATAATCAATTATTTGAATATTCAATGCGTATTAACAACCCTGCATTGACGTCTCAATTTATGGTGTCTGCTGCAAGAGCAAGTATGAAACAACGTGCAGGTGCTTATACGGTTATTGAAATTCCACCAGTTGATTTCTTAGCTGGGGATTTAAATACATTAATTGCAAGACTCGTCTAATCGATTAAGAGTATCTGCATAAAATATTGCCCACATAACGTGGGCAATATAGATTAACGCTTAGGCAAACTTGATGATTTTGAATTAGCGTTTAATACTTTTAAATTCTTTGGTTGTTGCGGTTAATGCCACTTCTGTTGGTAAGCGTTCCATTGAACTTGCACCATAGAAGCCGTGGCAATCAGGGCAGTTATCGAGGATATATTGTGCATCTTCTGGTGTTGCAATTGGACCACCATGACAAAGCACAATCACATCAGCACGCACTGCTTTTGCCGCTTTTGCCCAGTCATTAATTAAAGGAACACAATCCGCTAAGGTTAATGCTGTTTCAGCCCCAATATTACCGCCAGTTGTTAATCCCATATGAGGTACAATAATATCTGCGCCAGCTTCAGCCATTGCAATCGCATCTTCACGACTAAAGACATAAGGTGTGGTTAATAAACCTTTTTCATGAGCCTTGCGGATCATATCCACTTCAAGACCATAACCCATACCTGTTTCTTCTAAATTAGCGCGGAAATTACCATCAATCAGACCTACCGTTGGGAAATTCTGTACGCCAGCAAAGCCTGTTGCTTTAACTTCATCTAAGAATTTATCAAAGTTACAGAAAGGATCTGTACCATTAACGCCAGCAAGTACAGGTGTATGTTTAACAACAGGTAATACTTCTTTTGCCATATCCATAACGATTTCATTGGCGTTACCATAAGCTAATAAACCCGCTAAAGAGCCACGGCCAGCCATACGATAACGACCAGAGTTATAAATAACGATAAGGTCAATACCACCGGCTTCTTCACACTTAGCTGAAAGCCCTGTACCCGCACCACCGCCAATAATTGGCTCATGGCGTGCAATCATTTCATTGAATTTTTTTAGTAACGTTTCACGTGAATGAGTCATTCTTCTTTCTCCGTGGTTAACAAATAAGTTCCTGGTGTAAATCATAAATTTGCTGAGTAAACTCAGCAGAGTTTATGTGATAAGGACTGATGACTAACTGACGAGTCTCTGTCTCTTTAAATGTTGTTATAAATGCATCAAAAAAAGCTTGGTTTGCTTGAGGATCCCAGAAAGGGGCTCCTTCAATATCCAGAGCTGAAAAACCGCCCTGTGGTAATACAAACCGCAATGGACCTTCACACTGATTGAGTTTCTCAGCGATCCAGATACCTAATTGACGGTTTTCCTCTGGTGTTGTACGCATCAAGGTGACTTGCGCATTGTGATGATAAAATTGACGCCCTTTATATTTCTCAGGAACACTCGATGGGCGACCAAAGTTCACCATATCTAATGCGCCACAAGAACCTATATAAGGGGTTTTGGTTCGGGCGATTGCACCAAAACGGTCTTCATCACAAGCAAGTACACCGTCAAACAAGTAATCACACACTTCTGTTGTTGTAAGATCGAGCACGCTATGAAGTAGGTGACTGTCTGCCAGTTTTTCCATGGCTTTACCGCCACTTCCTGTTGCGTGAAAAACAAGGCAGTCATAATTATTTTCAAGTTTTTGTGTAAGTTGTTGTACACAAGGCGTAGTTACACCAAACATCGTTAATGCGACAGCCGGTTTATCAACAACATGTTCTTCTTGGTAAAAATAAACAGCGCCAGCTATTTGGTTCGCCGCATTTCTTAGGACTTTGCGAGAAATGCGATTTAAGCCGGATACATCTGTGACGGAGTACATCATTGAGATATCACTTGCACCGATATAGCCTGAAATATCGCCAGACGCCATCGTTGATACCATCAATTTAGGTACACCAATTGGCAAAGATTGCATTGCTGGTGTAATCAGTGCCGTTCCCCCCGATCCGCCTAGTCCAAGAATGGCTAAGACATCATCTTGGTGAGTTAAATAGTGTTCAAATGCGATAGACATCGCTTCTATGGCTTTACCTCTATCGCCACAGAAAACCGCGTCTTTACCATTAGGGTGAAAACTTGCGATTTCTGCTGCGGTGACATCAGCTTCTTTGGCGAGTGTCGTGGGTTTAGTTGTCAAATCGACGGTTTTAACAGGAAGGCCTGCTTTTTTAATTAAATCACTGACATAAAAAATCTCAGCACTTTTAGTATCAAGCGTTGTGGCAATATAAATAGAGCCAGAATACTGTTTCATAAGCCTTCCCTTACCTTTTATGATTATCGACGAATAGATTATAACCATAATGAGACTCGAGTTTCATTTATCATAACATCGTTTTGAGACTCTTGTCTCATTATTTTTATTTTTATACTCTAGAGGTCGATAAGGTGTGATTAATCACCTAAAGTAAACGTTAAGTGTTGTGAGTATTTGACTTAAAATAAATTAGACACATAAAGTGTGGAAATAACGAAGGATTTTCTATGAGTGACAATGACGAAACGGATGCTATGTCCGGTACACGAAAAAGAACCCATCAATTATTGGTGACAACAGCATTGGGACTTTTTGAGCAAGGAATGTTACCGACAGTGTCGGAATTAGCGGCACATGCAGGTGTTTCGAGAGCAACCGCATATCGTTATTTTCCAACACAAAGTGATTTAATTAGTGCCACTGTTGATGCAAGTTTAGCACCGATCATTGCATGGAACCCCACTCCTGAAGATAATACGCAACAGCGCATTACTGAATTGCTCAATCTTGCCTATCCTCAAATGTTTAAACATGAAGGTGCACTGCGTGGTGCATTACAAGTCTCATTACAGCAGTGGGCAAAAGAGAGGCAATCAAGTGAATATGCAGAAAAACGATTTATTCGCGGTCACCGTAAAGAGATTTTACTCAAAGTTATTGAACCGTTAAAAGCACACTATCCTGAAGAAATGTGGGATAAGGTGATTAAATCTTTCTCTTTAATTTATGGGTCTGAAGTCTTTTTGGTAATGAAAGATATCTGGAAAATGGATGATCAGCAGGTCATTGATATGACTCAATGGATGGCAAAAGCTATTCTAAATCAGGCAAAATCTGATTATCCTGCAGATAACGATTAATTATTTGAATAAATCAGTTAAAATTGTATAAATCATTTACGTTTTAGCTATTGCAGGGATCGTTATGTCACATAAAACAGAAGACCAAGAGTGGCTGGTAGAACAACTACAATTTATTGCACAAGGCATTGGTAAAACATTATCGCCTTTTTGTGAAGTTGTACTTCATGATCTAACCGATAGTGAAAATACCATTATGGTCATTGAAAATAATCTATCAGGTAGAAAAGTAGGGGATAGAGCAACAGAATTGGGAATGGCACGTATTGAATCGTCCGATTTCCCTCAGATTGTGGCAAATTACCCCAATCAATTTCCTGATGGAAGAACGGCAAAAAGTACGTCTATCGGTATTAAAGACAAACAAGGCAATTATGTTGCAGCGTTATGTTTAAATATTGATATTTCAATGATCAAAGGATTACAAATGGTACTTAACCAATTTGCAACCCTTGAAGAAGGTAATGACATTATTGAAACCTTTAGTTCAGTGACGGAAGATTCGCTGAAAAAACGTATTGATGAGTTTTCTGCGACTTATTCAGTCACACCAAGAGCATTAAAACCGCATCAACGACGCGAGTTGTTACTCTGTTTACAAGATGAAGGTTATCTTTCGCTGCGTAAAGCAATGGAAATTACTGCACAATACCTCGGTGTTTCAAGAGCAACGGTGTATAACGATTTAAAAGAATGATTAACAAATAAATTATTTTTAAATTCCAGCGGAATATAAATCAGTAAACTAAAAAAAGATATCACTTGTTGATATCTTTTTTTATTTCTGTTTTTAAATTTTAATAATATAGTGTTTTTTTATTGAAATTGATTAACTAATTACTTGTGTTTGATTTTTATAAACATAAAAAAATAAAAGGAATAGACTGTCTATAATAATTTTTAATTGATAGGTGTTAAAATGAAAATTTCAGGAATACAACCAATTTTATCTTCATCTATAGATACGGTTGATAATAAAATAAATAAAAAATTTGGTTTAACAAAAAATATAAATTCCATCGGTAATACTACTGTTCCTTTTGATAAAGAAAAAAGAGAAGAAATATTACAAGAAAATTATTTAAAGTATATTAAAGAATGTCAGAATATATTAAATAAAACAAATACTGATATTTATAAACCCCATTCTGGAAATCTTAGAGCAGAAAATGTAGTTGATAAAGAAAATATATTTAATAAAAATACGGATGAACTTGAAATAGAAAAATATTTTAATGAAATAATAGAAAGTGCGAATTCAATTATTAACTTAGGCAATAATGCTGAGGATGCCATATATTCTGGGAGTAATTTTAAAAAAGAAGAAACTAGATATGAACTCTCTGATTCGATTACTAATTCAGGAAAGAAGGAATTAAATACAGAACAAAAACTTTATTTTAGAAGTGAGAAAAAAAGGAGCTTTAAAAATCTAATTGTAAATTTAATTTCACCATTTAAATTTATAAATAGAACATTATTACCTATAAAAATAAACTTTGAGAATAAAAATATAAATAAATCGTTAAATACATTTAAATTTGATAATATATCAAATGATAATGATGCGTTTAACAATTTCTCAATTAAGTTAGAACAACTTAATAAAACATTTACTGATAATGTTAATAAGGTAATATCTAAAAAAGTAAATAGTAATAACAAAATAGATATTATGATCAAATATCATACATTAGAAAAAGCTTTGGAGTGTAAGCTTGTTAATGATATTAAACTGATAAATGATGAATTTAAAGCTGATTTAGCTAAAAATAAATTCCAGAATAATTATTCTGATTTGCCTAGTAAAATAATGAATGAATTAAACGTTATTTTAAATTCAAATATAGATGAATTATCCTCTTCTAAGATAACCGATAAGTTAAAAAATTTAATAAAAGAAAAAATCAATAGTCAGGATAAGGATGTAAAGATTGAGAATTTTATTGATAAAATTATTGGTTCTATTTTTAATAAAGAGAATATATTAGAAATTGAAAAAACTGTTGATGGTAATTTCGAAGAAATCAAACAAGAAACATCTTTAAGTTTAACAAAAGAATTATTTAACCAGTTATCAAAAGATGAAAAATTTATTGGCGAGAAAGACTCTATTGCTAAAGTAGACAACTTAATAAGGATGGTGAGCAAAGATATTTATAAGAATATGGGAGAACAAACGGATAAAGAAATAAAATTAATTAATGATAGTTTTTATGAAAATATAAAGAAAAATGATAATGGACATAATTTTCTTACTCGGCTATTTAAAAACTCAAGTAATAATATTAATTATAAATGGGCGCAAGATGCTGTTGTTTTACTAATTAGTTATAGTTATTTTGGAAATAAAAAGAATGAAACAACTGAATACTTTAGTGATGGTAAAGTGACAGATGGCGGTAATGGTGCTAGTAGTACACAAAAAACAGTAGTGGAAAATAACTTAAAAGGTATTTTTAGCCGGCTAGGGTTAAGTATTGATGATTTAGATAAATCTAAAGATGAAGTGCTAAGAAAGTATTTTGCTAATTATTTTGAGCATGTTTAATAATTTCATTAAATTATTTTTATTTGTATTTTTAATGAGTTAATTATATTTATTGATTTATAGGTGGGTGATTTATGATTAGCAAAACAAATCTATTTAAATCCAACGTGTCATTTGTAAATAAAAAGCATTATCTTCCCAAAAAGGAAGATTATATTTTTACAAAAAAAATAACTGAAATAAGAAATACACCAGTTTCACCTTCTTTTGGTAAGAGAATTATTCATGTGTTGACTTCTTTATTTCATAAACTAGAGATTGGTTTTCTTATAAAAGATATAAAAAATAATAAGCTATTTGATACTGTTAATATAAACAAATATAGTAATATTTTTAATGAAATAGATAAAAAAAATATTGAAATAAAAAATAAAAATTTAAATTCTATAAATAACATAATTTCTCATGCAAATGATAAATTTGATTTTTACAGTTTCTGTGATTATATAACTGAAGTAAAAAGAGCTAAAGATTTTTTCTCAGGACTAGATGATATAGAGAATGAAGGCTCTGACAGTAAATTAATTGTAGAATATTTAAATGAAATTATTGTAAATAGAATAACTTCAATAAATGATAAAAGTATGAAAAATATTTTCAAGTTAATAAATTCAATTTTTAATTTTGAAAATATTCATTTAAATAAAAGATATGATTTTATGAGTAACTTTTCAACAGAGAAAGAAAGAGATAATTTTATAAAATCAATGAACATTTTACTTATTGGTATTGAAGAAGCCCAAGTGCTTAATAAGTTTGATGATACTATAAAAAATAAAATAGAAAATAAATTATCTACTATTATGATGATAGCACTTAATAAAAATATGGGCAGTGAATATTCCTTTAATGACTTAATGCAAGAATGGATAGGAAAATATATTAGTGATAACCATAATTCGATAAAAAGAAATACGATAGTAGATATTGGTACGCAAGTAGATACAAATATAACTGTAGATACTGGTACACAAGTAGATACAAATATAACTGTAGATACTGGTACACAAGTAGATACAAATATAACAGTAGATACAGCTACACAAATAGATACAAATACGACTGTAGACACGGATATACAAGCAAATATAATTATAATTAATGATGTAGAGAAAGAAACAAAAATAGAATTACCAAGACATAGACCTAAAGAAGACTTGAGTAGAAAATATATCAATATTGATGATTTTGATGTTAAAGGAAATAACGAGTTATTAAAAATAAAAATAGATAATATAAGTGAAATTGATGAGGATGACACTCAAGATATTGATGATGGTGAATTAGATAATTTAAAAGAAATGAATGAAGATGATGATTTTGGTCATCAATGGGATTATGAAGGTTTTAATATAAATCATGTTCATTATAAAAAATCAGAATTGGATGCTTTAATGAAAAAAATAAAGAATTTAAATTCAGAGCTAAAGTCAGATAAGAATTTCAATGAAATAAATAATAAATTAGACTCGATTATACTCGATATAGATGATAGTTTTACAGAAGAAGAGACTCCTTTAGATTTAAGTGATAAATTAAAATTTTCACCAGATAATTATCAATTGAATGTTAATACGGAAGAAAATACGAGTGAAATAAGTGAAGAAGACAAAACTAACAAAAAACTATAAATTTTTCCTTAAATAATACTTCTTATCACTAATCGGATAGTTCTCTAGCGTGCCAAATATTTCAAATCCCTGCTTTTGATAAAAAGGCAGGGCTTGAAAACTAAAGGTATCCACTTCAGCATATTTGGCACCTTTTTCTTTTGCAGCAAATTCCATAGCTTGCAGTAATTCTGTTGCTATATTTTTTCCTCGATAGGCTTTATCTACCCACAAATAACGAATACGTAACCAATTTCCTAAAATATCACCTGTTATCCCACCCATCTTTTTACCATTTTCTTCCTTAAAGACCGCAAGTGGTGTGTATTGATCCATATGAATATAGTTGAGGTTATGTGTTAATAAACCTTCATAAATTTCATTGATCTCATTTGATGTGGGATTTGTGGTTATTTTCAGCGACATAATCGGCTCTATGCATTAAAAAAAATAATAATTACATTATCACTATTTGGTTATTAAATATTTATACAAATGCTAGGATGGAAACAATAATTAAAAAAGCTGGATAACACAACATGTCGTTTTTGAAAACTCTACCGGGTATTTTGTTTTGTGCATTAATTGGTGGTGTGCTAACCCTTTCTGGTTTACCTATGGCACTGATGTTTGGGCCGATTATTGTTGTCATCATTGCTTATCGCTTTAAATGGGAACTGTCAGTGCCTAAGCACACATTGACATTTATTCAACTGACTTTAGGTTCGTCGGTTGGCTTAATGTTTAATCAAGTTCATTTAGGCAGTGCTGATAACTTAATTATTCTATTACTGACATTAGTTGTTTGTTTAGCCATTCAGTTTTTTGTGAGTTTCTTTTGGTTTCATCGTCATATCGGTTGGACAAAAGAAGAGTCGATGTTAGGTGCCGTACCCGGTGCGATGGCGGCTATTTTGGCTCTTACTGATCATACTAAAACACCACCACAAAAAATCGTTATTTCTCATACCATTCGTTTAATGGTGCTGATTATTATGGCGGGTTTTATTGTGGGAGCCGATAAAGCCAATATGCCTGAATTTGCAATACCCGAAATGACGATAATTTCTCTGTTGTGGTTATTGTTGATTATTGCGTTAGGGTTGGGCTCTGGGCTTTTATTACAGAAAATCCGATTTCCTGCACCTTTTATGCTGACCTCATTAGGCAGCGCGATATTGGTTCAATCTTTTGTGAGTGAGCCTATTACGTTTCCAATGCTTCTTAATGAATTGAGCATGGTATTAATTGGTATGAATATTGGCGCACATTTTGTTGTTTTCCCGCTTTCATCACTGATTAAAAATGCATTTTCTTCTGTGCAAGTTGTGATTATTAATGTGATTTTAACCGTGATTGTGGCGTATGGGGCGGCTTATCTAACAGGTGTGCCTTGGGCAACGTTAGTATTAGCTTGGGCGCCGGGAAGTATGGAAGCAATGACTTTTGCTGCGATAACCATGAATGTAGATGCGGCTTTTGTTATGTCGAATCATATTTTTCGAATGCTGATTATTCAAAGTATTCCATCTGTGGCTTTGTATTGGAACGAATATAGACAGAAGAAAAATAATTAGCATAAAGAAAGGTAGAAAAATCTTTTGATAACCTCTATGAGTCATTTTATATCACAACTGTATTTAAAGAGGTTATCTCGCTTTATTTATCCAATAGTGAATTAACACAATTATTAATAATTTAATAAACTTAGCGATTTATTCGCTAATAGCTGACATTTCTTACTGTGTGTTACTTCAATACCTTTTAAATCTTTATAGCTATCTTCATTTAATTGGCTCATTGGCAACGTTGAGTAATTACTGACATCCCATTGTTGTGATCGTGAAAAAACCATTAATGCTCTTTCAATTTTAGGTTTTGATATTTGCTCATAACCACAATCTTTATTTAGAAAAAGATAGATAGCGGTTAAATCTGCCAAGTCTTCTGCTTGCGTGTAAGTTAACGCTTTTGTACTCGAAGAAAAGAGCATAGTAAAAGAAAGCGTTAGTGTGCAGAACAAGGCGAACATTTTTTTCATTAGGCGTGCTATTCCTTTGTGTGATGATTTAGCAAGTTTTGTTATTTGGCTTAATGTAGTTAAAAGTTTTGCAAAGACCTTCTATTTTGTTGGGTTTTAAATTGACCTTCCAGTAAGGGGAAACTTTAGCATCAGTAATAGTTTACAAAGCTTTTTTATTCATCTTATTTCGATAAATACATAATAACTTGTTTTTATTCAAAGGAATATATTATGCAACGTCGCGAATTTTTAAAATTAGGCGCCACATTAAGTGCTGTAACATTATTACCGAGCTGGAGTCGTTTTGCGTTTGCCCAAAGTAACACGCCTTCATTGGCTATTCCACCTCAAATTACCCCAGATGCTCAACAAAAGATTGTTCTTAATATTCAACAAGGTGTTTCTCAATTTATTCCGACGGCAAGTACAACAACTTGGGGTTATAACGGCAGTTTATTAGGGCCTGCATTGAAATTGAAACGTGGTCAACCTGTCACTATCAATATAAATAACCAACTCCCCGAAACGACAACCGTTCACTGGCATGGGCTTGAAATTAGTGGCGAAGAAGATGGCGGCCCTCAAGCAACGATTGCACCTGGGAAATCTCGCACAGTGACTTTTACACCAAACCAAGTTGAATCAACGTGTTGGTTCCATCCTCATACGCATGGTGTAACAGGTCAACAAGTGGCTATGGGGTTAGGCGGATTAGTGATTATTGAAGATGATGAAACCGCAAGCCGAAAATTACCTAATCGCTGGGGTATTGATGATTTACCCGTTATTTTGCAAGACAAACGTTTAGATAGTGAAGGACAAATTGATTATCAGCTTGATGTGATGAGTGCGGCGATTGGCTGGTTTGGCGATATGATGTTGACCAATGGGGCGATCCAACCACAGCATATTGTGCCAAAAGGCTGGGTAAGATTACGATTCTTAAATGGATGTAATGCACGTAGCTTAAATCTGGCCACTAGTGATGGCAGACCCATGTATGTGATCGCCAGTGATGGTGGATTATTAGCAGAACCTGTAAAAGTGACAGAACTCCCTATTTTAATGGGAGAGCGTTTTGAGGTTTTAGTGGATACCTCAGATGGTCGTGATTTTGATATTGTCACTTTACCTGTACGTCAAATGGGCATGGTGTTAGCACCGTTTGATAATGTATTACCTGTATTACGTTTATTACCGTCAGCAGAAAAAGCACAAGGTACTTTACCCGATCAATTAGCATTAATTCCAGCATTACCAACCCTCAGTAACATTGCAACTCGTACATTACATTTACGTATGGATATGCGTTTAGATATGCAAGGTATGATGGCATTAACAGAGCGTTATGGTGATAAAGCATTAGCGGGCATTCATCATGGAATGAGTCATATGCGCCAAGGTAATGGCAATGGCATGATGGGCGGTGGAATGAATTGTGGTCATGGTAATGGAGATCTAGATATTTATACTGCTAATAGTATCAATGGTATTCCATTCTCAATGACAGAGCCTGCATTCGATGTGAAACAGGGTATTTATGAACGTTGGGTTGTTTCTGGTCGTGGTGACATGATGTTACATCCATTCCATGTGCATGGTACGCAATTCCGTATTTTATCTGAAAATGGTCGAGCACCAGAAAAACATCGCCAAGGCTGGAAAGATATCGTGAAAGTTGAAGGTCAATTTAGCGAAATTTTGGTGAAATTCGATCATTTAGCCACAAAAGCGCATCCATTTATGGCGCACTGCCATTTATTAGAGCATGAAGATACCGGTATGATGGCAGGTTTTACCGTTAGTAAATGATTTGTCGCTATAAAACTGATTAATATCAGTAAGATAAACTAATGGAAGGCACAAGATTAATATTTTGTGTCTTTATTTTCATTAAATCAGATCATCGCATGATGAAGGAAGTTCTGGTACAATCGTTTGCTTTCCCCGTTAACCCAATCGAAATAAATCATGAAACATATTGTTGATGTCATGATCTCTGAAGAAGAGATCAAACAGCGTATTGCTGAGCTAGGTCGTGAAATCACAGAACATTACCGCCCACGTCAAGAACAACACGATCTTGTCTTAATCGGCTTGTTAAAAGGTTCTTTTATTTTTATGGCAGATTTATGTCGTGAAATTAATGTGAACCACGAAGTCGATTTTATGACTGTATCAAGTTACGGTAATGGTATGACGTCAACGCGTGACGTTAAAATCATTAAAGATCTCGATGAAGATATTCGTGGTAAAGATGTTCTGATTGTTGAAGATATTATTGACTCAGGTAATACCTTAAATCGCGTTAAAGAGATTTTAAGCTTACGTGAGCCAGCTTCTATTTCTATCTGTACTTTATTGGATAAACCATCACGCCGTGAAGTTGATGTACCTGTTGAATGGATTGGCTACTCCATTGAAGATAAATTTGTTATCGGTTACGGCATCGATTACGCACAGCGTTATCGCCACCTGCCTTATATTGGGCATGTAACGTTATTAGATGAGTAATGAATTTACTTAAAATAGAAGTGAAAAACCCGCTGTAGGCGGGTTTTTTGTTGGTCTTATTTAATAAAAATAGATACAGGTAAATTAAATCGAGCTGCTAGTTTTTTAATATGTTCTAGCGTGAGATTACGTTCACCATTTAAAATACGGCTTACATAAGAGCGCGAACCTAATTCTTCTTTAAAATCAGTGGTGTTTAATTGATATTGCTCCATTAATGTACGCAAAACAGTAATGGCATCATCACATTGATTTAGTCTTGCATTGAATGCTCTAAATTCAGGGGCACTATTCTCATATTCGTCAATTTTATGACAAAGCATATCAATTAAAGGATTATCTGGGTCGTGTTCTACTAAGTATTCAACTAATTTGACACCTTCTTCATAGTCTTTACGAGATTGGCTACGACCAAGAATAGGAACTATATTGACTAGGCTATTAGCAGCCTTAATTGCATCAATAATCATCATTCTTTTGTTCTCCGATAGTAATCAATGAGTTTATCGTATTCAGCATGAGTAGAAATATGTTTTACAAATATTTTGTCGCGTTCAAAATCTGCAAAAAATAGGATCCTTAGCGTATTTCCACCAATATTGATAACCCACCATTTTTCTCTATATTTCATTCTATCTAAACTTGGGAAGATTTTTTTAATGCTTCAGGTGTTTGATAAGTATTCTGCTTTAGCGTTCTGTAAGTATCAGTAAGTGATTGAGTACAATTGGGGAAACGTGTAGATGCTAAATCAAAAGGCTCTCGTGATATTACGTGCATTCCCTGTCCCTTGTTTCCTATTTGACAACAGCATAGCACTCTTTTTCGTTGTTGCCAAATAGGCAACTTCATATTTTTAATATATGAAAAAGCCCTAATATTATTTTAAATATCAAGGCTTCTAATGACTTTTTATGGTGAGTAAATTAACGCGGATGGCTTAATTTTGCCATCGCTTGGCGATACGAAAGTTCAAGTTTTTCACGACTATCAGAAGTGACATCAAGGTCGTGTAGCTCACCGTTATTTAAACCGTAAACCCAACCGTGGATCATCACTTTTTGTCCGCGTTTCCACGCTGCTTGCATGATCGTCGAGTGACCAAGGTTGTACACTTGTTCGATAACGTTTAGCTCACAAAGTAGGTTTAATCTATCATGTGGTGCCAGTTCACCTAACATGGAACTGTGCTTGTACCAAATATCGCGGATATGCAGTAACCAGTTATTGATAAGACCTAATTCAGTGCCTTCAATCGCTGCTTCAATACCACCACAACCATAGTGACCACAGACAATAATGTGTTCAACTTGTAATACATCAACTGCATATTGGATCACAGAAAGACAGTTTAAATCAGTGTGGATCACTAAGTTTGCGACATTACGATGAACAAAGAGGTCACCAGGTGCTGCGTTAATTAATTTTTCTGCTGGAACGCGGCTGTCAGAGCAACCGATCCATAAAAAGTGAGGTTTTTGACCTTTACAGAGATCTTTAAAAAACTGAGGGTTTTCTTCAGTAACAGATTCTGACCATTGCTTGTTATTGGCTAACAGCTCTTCAATTTTTCTCATCATGACGTGACTGCCTGTAAATTCGGTTTCCCACCATTTGCGCTGACAGTACGCCAACACGAAATAGCTCTTGTGTTATTGTTGGATGCGAGAGATCCGTTAAGAAAGGGTATTTTTATACCATTACTTTTGAATTAATCAGAGGGCTTTTTAAAGCCAAGTGACAGATAATTGCTTGTATTTTTTCGCGTTCAAATAAGATAGATCTTTTTATAGCATTTGTTTAATGAATTTATCAATACATTCTTTGATGTAAATCAAATGTATAAAAAGATAACTGTTTGTTAAGCCTACTGTTGTATTATTCAAAAATAGACACTTATAAATATTATATAAATAAATTTAATGATTATGATTATTGGTTTTATTTTTATACTGAAAGCATAAATGATAAAAAATAAAGAACATCATTGATTGAGGTAATGAATGGCGAGATAATATTCATCAGTAAACTTGAGAAACAAAGGCAATAATTTTATTGGTATCAATTAGGCTAAATGATTGCACTAAGGGATAAATTTATTAAAACATCAGAATATCAGTAAGAAATAAAAGAACCTTGAGCCTTGATTGCTAATTTACATTCTCTTCAGGTCTTATTCTTTGTTATTAAAATAGTTAAAAAATATTTATTTATTCGTTTGTGTCATAAACCCTAAAACGGTTTATTTACGACCTTATTTTCTCTAGAATATCCTTATTCCATTTTGATCTTATTGAACTAAGCCTATTTTCTGAATTGAAGCGTGTGAGCAATGCTTAGCATTAGCAAGGTTTAGTTGAATAGCTATTTTCTGATTTCAGCTCAGTCAATGCTGAATAATGCAGTTGATAAAAGGTAATTCCCACTTATGACGTATGCATTGGAGTTAACGGAGTTAACGAAAACTTATCACAATGGCGTAAAAGCGCTAAAAGGTATTAATCTCACCGTTGAGGCTGGCGATTTCTATGCTTTATTAGGTCCTAATGGTGCGGGTAAATCGACCACGATTGGTATTATTAGCTCTTTAGTCAATAAGAGTAGCGGCAAAGTAAAAGTGTTTGGTTATGACACCGATACCGATATGGTAAATGCAAAACGCCAGTTAGGATTAGTGCCACAAGAATTCAATTTCAACCCGTTTGAAACCGTATTACAAATTGTTCTCAACCAAGCGGGTTATTATGGCGTGCCTCGTAAATTAGCATTAGAACGTGCCGAAATTTACTTAACTCAGCTAGATTTATGGGAAAAACGTGATGATAGAGCACGTTTTTTATCGGGGGGGATGAAGCGCCGTTTAATGATTGCGCGTGCATTAATGCATCAACCGAAATTGCTTATTCTTGATGAACCTACCGCGGGTGTTGATATTGAATTACGCCGCTCAATGTGGACGTTTTTAAAACAATTAAATGCTGAAGGTACCACCATTATTTTAACGACTCACTATTTAGAAGAAGCAGAAATGCTGTGTCGGAATATTGGTATTATTCAACGTGGTGAGCTGGTTGAAAATACCAGTATGAAAGGTTTATTAAGTAAATTAGAGTCTGAAACATTTATTTTAGACTTAGCACCTAAAAGCCCATTACCTGAATTACAAAATTATCAATATCGCTTGGTTGATACATCTACTTTAGAAGTCGATGTTAAAAGAGAACAAGGATTAAACAGTGTTTTTGCTCAACTTAATGCACAAGGTATTCAAGTGTTAAGTATGAGAAATAAAGCCAATCGTCTTGAAGAATTATTTGTTCATTTAGTGAATGAAGATCATACAGTAGAAGGAGAGAGGGAATGATTCAGCTGTATTGGGTAGCCCTCAAAACAATTTGGATTAAAGAAGTCACCCGTTTTGGTCGTATTTGGGTGCAAACATTAATTCCACCAGTGATAACAATGTCTCTCTATTTTGTTATTTTCGGGAACCTAATTGGTAAACGAATTGGCGATATGGGGGGCGTAGATTATATGCAGTTTATTGTTCCTGGCCTGATTATGATGGCAGTAATAACAAACTCTTATGCCAATGTTTCCTCTTCCTTTTTTGGTGCTAAATTCCAACGTAGCATTGAAGAATTATTAGTTTCACCTGTTCCAACGCATGTTGTTATTGCGGGCTTTGTCGGTGGGGGTGTTGCTCGTGGTATTTGTGTTGGAGTATTAGTGACGGTAGTTTCACTCTTTTTTGTACCATTGGAAATACACTCTTGGACAATGGTCGTCGTGACATTACTGATGACCTCAATTGTGTTTTCACTCGCGGGGTTATTAAATGCGATTTTTGCGAAAACCTTTGATGATATTAGTATTATTCCAACTTTTGTTTTAACACCATTAACCTATTTAGGCGGTGTGTTTTACTCACTGTCACTCTTGCCTGAATTCTGGCAAGGTGTATCTAAATTAAACCCGATTGTTTATATGATCAGTGGTTTCCGTTATGGTTTTCTGGGCATTACTGATGTCTCTTTAACAGTGACGATTAGCGTACTGTGTCTTTTCATTGCTGTGTTTTATGTTATTGCATGGTATTTAATTGAAAAAGGTCGTGGTTTAAGAAGCTAATCAAAAAAACACGATCGATAGTTATAAAGTTTGAAATCGGTATCTTAATTAGAGATACCGATTTTTTTTAGCTATTTTTTCAGCATAAATGTTAATTTTTATTTAAATAATGACTTCGCTATTAACAAAATGGTTTTTCTTGTTTAGTATACTAAACACTTTGATGGGGATGGAAAGGAAATGTAATGACAACGGCAAGCCAAACAGGCAAAGCGCCTGAGGCAATCTCTCGTAATAAACTTTTATGTATTGCAGGTATGGGATGGACTTTTGATGCAATGGATGTGGGACTATTGGCTTTTTTACTCACAGCATTAAAAGAAGATTGGGGATTAACCGCATCACAATTGGGTTGGATTGGTAGTGTAAACTCAATTGGTATGGCCGTAGGCGCTTTTGTATTTGGCATTATGGCGGATAGAAAAGGGCGAAAGCCTGTTTTCATCTTCACATTGCTATTGTTTAGCTTAGGTTGTGGATTAACGGCATTAGCAAGCTCTTTAATGGTCGTGCTTGTTTTACGCTTTTTTATTGGTATGGGATTAGGTGGGGAATTACCCGTTGCTTCAACACTTGTCAGTGAAAGTGTTGAAACCCACGAACGAGGTCGTATTGTTGTTTTACTCGAAAGTTTTTGGGCGGTAGGTTGGCTAATTGCGGCTCTGATTGCGTATTTTATTATCCCTGATTATGGCTGGCGTATGGCAATGCTATTAAGCGCATTACCTGCGGTATATGCCCTTTATCTACGTTCAAAATTACCTGAACCTGTATCTCCTCACACTTTACAGAAAAAAACACGCTTATCAATTCGCCAATCAATGGCATTGATTTGGTCACCTCAATATCGTCGTTCAACATTAATGTTGTGGATATTATGGTTTTGTGTGGTCTTCTCTTATTACGGTATTTTCTTGTGGTTGCCTAGTGTCGCTATGTTAAAAGGCTTTAGTTTAATTAAGAGCTTTCAATACGTGCTTATTATGACATTAGCGCAGTTACCCGGTTATTTTACGGCAGCTTGGTTAATTGAGCGCTATGGGCGAAAGTTTGTTTTAGTGACTTATTTAGCTGGAACAGCCATTAGTGCTTATTATTTCAGTGTGGCTGACTCTACTGCAACATTGCTTATTTTCGGGATGTTGTTATCGTTCTTTAATTTGGGGGCATGGGGGGCTTTATATGCTTATACACCAGAACAATACCCCGATGGAATTCGAACAACGGGTGCTGGAACAGCAACTGCAATAGGGCGTATTGGTGGAATATTAGGACCTTTAATGGTGGGATATTTGGTTCAATATCAATTTGAAATAAGCTCAATATTTCTGATATTCAGTTTTTCGATTGTAATTGGAATATTAGCGGTGATGTTATTGGGGCAAGAGACAAAAAATAAGCCACTTAACTCAATTTAGTCATGCTTTGTGCGACTAAAAATATAGAATTTCTCTTTCTTGTAATATGATAGCAGTTAAGATTTTTATGAGAAAAAGGAAATAACGATGTCTCATTATGATGAAGTGGTTAAACAGGTTGATGATGCTATTGCCACAACCAGTATTCAAACCATGAATGAACTTTTAGTGGAATTAGGTAAAGATAAAACGATTGAGTTTCCACAGCGTTATGAGCAACAAGAGCGTTTACGTACGGCTATTTTCCATCACGGTGAAAAATATCGTTAGTCGGATTGTTGCTAAGAAATAAGAATTAAAAAGCGTTTTCACCTGTTTATCAATATGGTGAAAACGCTTTTTTCTTTTTACTACATTGTATCAACATGAATTAAAACGTTTTTCGACCTTCTAACACTGCGATCCTATTTTCAATGGAGGGATGCGTTGAGAAAAACGAATCTCCTTTATTAAAAATAAAGGCTGCTTTACGATAAGCACGTCCCGTCGAACCATCTTCAAAATTTTCAGTGTCATGTTGTGCTGAAATTTTCTTTAATGCATTAATCATCGCTTGATTATCTTGGGTTAAATCAACCGCAGCGGCATCTGCCATATATTCACGAGTACGGGACAAATAGAAATAGAGCACCTGTGTAATGATCGGCAACACCAAGTTTAGAATAATTAAAATGAGTCGTGCTTTACTTGCTGCATCATTACTTTTACCACCACGGTTACCAGAGGCAATATATAAGCGGCTACCAAAGATATTTGTTACCGTCAGAATAACGTTAGCTAATATACCAACATATAACGTTAGTCGTGAATCACCATGAATAATATGCCCTGTTTCATGCGCTAATACTGCTTGTACTTCTTGGCGATTAAGGCGATTTAATAAGCCTGTTGTTACACCAATAAAGGCGTTTTTCTCAGACCAACCCGCTGCGAAGGCATTCGCTTCTGGTGTATCAAGAAGATAGAGTTTAGGAATGTAGCCAAGAGTTGCACTTAAGCTAAGCTCTTCAACAATATTAAGGAGTTGGCGCTCTTGTGCATTTAAAGTGTCATCAGGGCTAATTAATCGCGCATTCATTCCCGTGAGCATAATTTTATGCCCTTTAAAATGAATAAAGATAAGCAATAAAATCGAGATGGCGAGAATAATTAATGTTGCAATAGGGAGCGTTTTGAAAGTCAGAAATGCCAACATATTATCAGTAAGATCTAAATAAGGATTGGCTCCAATAGCAGTATCCACCAGCAAACCGATCATAAGCATTAAGAGTAAATATGTTGCTATAACAAAACGAGTTCGAATAGCATTTTTTCGTAGAACATTTCTGAAATCCATTAGTGACTCCAAACAGCACCGTTAAGTGCTGTTTTTATCAATCTAGAAGTAATAAGTATCTTTTATCACTATCAAATTAATCGAAATTAATGCGGCGTGCTTCTTCTGCTTTAATGGTTTCTTCATCAAGGCGCCAGTACTCTTTATCAATAACAAGGCTTGGGAAAATTTTGACGATAAATACCGCAGGAATAGAGGCGATGAAAGCACGGTATTGCTCTAAAGTACGGTTGTAACCGCGCTTTGCAAAAGAGAGTTTATTTTCTGTTGAAACAATCTCTTCTTGTAAATTCGCCATGATAGTGTCGGATTTTAATTCAGGGTAATTTTCAACCGCGACATTAATGGCACCACTTGAGACAATTTTTGATAACTCATCTTCAGCCGCTTTGGCTTCTTTGGTATTTGCGCTTTGAGATTGTGTTCTTAATTCGGTTATTTTAGTAAATACTTCAGACTCATGACTAAGGTATTTTTTAACGGTGGCTAATAAGCTATCAAACACTTTGCCACGACGATCTAATTGCACTGAAATTTCAGTCTCACTTGAGATAACCGCTTCACGCATAGAGATAATACGGTTGTAATAATAAAAAATAAGACCTAATAACGCGATGGTAATAATTAATCCAGTCATGTGAAGCGCTCTCTTTTCTAATAGTAAACAGGGAATTGTGCTAAATTATTAATGTTAATTTTGCCTATTATTGATAAAGATAGCCAGATGATTATTTCAACAAAGATAAAAAGAGTACTGATAAGGTAAAATCAATAATATGGGCGAGATAAAAAAATACCCCGAATAAATTCGGGGTAAAATGAAAAGTAATGCTAGGGTAAATAAAAAAATATCAAGTGAAACATCGGGGATAAAACTAGGTTAAATAAGCAAGCTAACTAAGCTATTTAACCCAGCTATTAACCTAGAGAGATAACATACTTAAAACCAAGGTGCTTGCGCCATTACATTGCCATAAAACAACATTCTTCCTGTAATTTCGCCACTAAAAAGCATCAAAATAGCGATAATAGAGAGCGATGTTTTGCTAAATGAAGCACTATGAGACAACGTAATAATACAAATACCCATAATCAGACTAGCAATGACTTGCCACCATAATAATAGGCTTGCTACATCTGCACCGAGTACTTGTGCTCTCATAACTAATCCCACAAGTACTAATAATGCGCCGATTAACGTCCCTATTTTTAATGAATTGCTAATGGTTTTACCTTGTAAACGTAACCAAGGGATCATCGAGCCAAAGCCAAGCAACAAGGCTGTACCAATAAAGCTAATTTGTGTTGCTGGTGTATGCCATAACGGGTGTGCCTGCATTTGGTAATAGATTTGTGCCGTAACCAAAATAACAGGCAAACCAATAACGCCACAAAATAAGCCAAGTAGGCTATTACGGCGGATGGCATGAGGTTGTACCCAACTGGCTAATGCCCATAATGAAATCAATCCATTTAGCATCACGAAAGCAATAGCTTCGCGACTTAACCAAGAGTGAGCGATACCTAATACAGAACGATAAGCGCCAAGTGGATCACCCAAATGCCCCATCGACATTGAGGAGCCAACAACTTCAATTAGCCAAATTAGTGCAATCGTTGTTCGTAACGCTTTGGTATTTAATATCGCTGAGTTTTGTGTCTGGTTTTGCCATTGATACAGTGAAAGTGCTAATACGGCACCAATGCCCCACTGACTCATCACCGTAAACAGGACTAACGGCAGTTGATAATCATGCATGATTAATCCTCCATACCAATAATGACAATATTAGGATTACTGATGGTGTGATCAGGAACGCCATAGCGTTTTTCCAATAAAGTCCAATTTGTTGTATGTTTTTTACGTAAATCTTCAATGTCACCAAATTCGATGGCACTCGTAGGGCAAGACTCGACGCAACGTGGTTTCAAGCCTTCATCCAGTCTATCTGCGCACATGTTGCATTTACTGGTTTTGCCTTCAACGGGATCATAAACGGGTGCATTATAAGGACAGGCCATAATACACATCTGGCAACCAATGCATTTGTCATGATCTTGCACGACAATACCATCCTCACGTTTGGTATAAGTGTCAGCTGGACAGACTTTTAGGCATTGTGGATCATCACAATGGTTACAAGACATAGTAATAAAGGCTTGTGCATTAGGTTGATCTTCGTTGAATTCACGAACACGACGCCATAGCACACCGGGTGGTGTTACGTTTTCAGATTTACATGCCATAGAGCAGGTGCGGCAACCGTAGCAATCTTTGGTATTTATCAGAAAACCATACTGTTTCTTCGCCATGATCATGCCTCCCGTCTTACGTTAACTAAGGTGCTATTACAGCAATGACCATTACCTAAAGGCTCTACGTGATCATTGGTGACATGGCTACTACTTCCGCCTTGTTGCTCCCACCATCCATTGTCTAATGAGATAACACCTTGCTTAATGTGAGTGGTCACAACGGCAATCGCGCGGTGTTCACCTCGATCATTAAACGCGATAGCCCATTCACCATTTTTAATACCTCGAGCTAAGGCATCATTAGGATGGATAAGAATATTCGGCTGATTACGTTGTACTTCTAAGATCCATTCATTCATACCATGACTGGAGTGAACACTACGGGCGAGTTTGCGTTGTACCGCCATAAGAGGATACTTTTGGGCAAGTTCAGGTGAGCCTTTTATCGATTCTTTTACTGGATAATAGGTGACAATAGGGGAGTAATTTTTTCCCTGCCACTCTTCAATAAAGAAGTGCGCTTTTTTCGTTGAAGTTCGGAACATACCATCTTTAAATGGGATCCAATCGCCTTCAACTGGGCGTACTGGGCCTTTTTCAAGCATTTCACGAGTAATGCCAGAGCCTTTTAGGCAAGCATCAATGTAATGTTCGATAGGCTGATTAAAGACTTCACCAAAGCCAAAACGCTCAGCAAGGCGAGCAAAGATCCAATAATCAGGTTTTGCTTCTCCTGGTGGCTCAACGGCTTTTTCCATTAATTGCACATACTGACTACGAACACCCGCCATTAAACTGGTATCTTCAAAAATAGTGGTAACAGGAAGCACAAGGTCGGCATAAAGTGCCGTGGATGACATCAAGTTATCTGCGACAACAACAAAAGGTACTTTTTTCAGTGCATTACGCACCATATTTGTGTTAGGAAGTTGCGTCATCACCCCCATTGTCATGATCCACCAAAAGTTAATTGGGTGTGGTCTTTCATTGACAATCCAATCACCGACTTTTGCAACAGGGATTGGTTTAATGGGTTTTGCATTAGGTGCTGGTGGAATAATCGGGCTAAATTTCGCCATTTGACGAGCACCGCCCGCATCACAAACTCCTGTACCTTTTTTACCGATATTGCCGGTTAATAAGGCGAGATAAAACTGGCTTGCTGCGACATAAGCACCAAACTCTGTTCGTTGAGCGCCTGACATATTTTGCACAATCATCGCTGGTTTGGTGGTGGCATAATCGAGAGCTAAACGAATGATCGTTTCTTTTGGAATATCCGTTTCTTGGCTGGTTTTTTCGATAGTCCAAGGTTGTGCTTGTTGATAAATTTGCTCAAAAACTGTCACATAGTCAGCATTAGCAGGCAGTTCATCATGAGTTAACGCAGGAACAATATTCGCTGTTTCATGGTGAACAAGTTGCTGACTTAATGTATCAAAAACCAGATAGCTATCTTTATCATCATCAGATTGGCGTAATAGTTTTTGTTGTGAGTCAACAAGGTAAACGGCACCGGTATGCGCCCGTAAAAAAGGTTTATCAGTGAGATTTTCTTCAATGATAATTTTAATCATTCCTAAAGCGAGTGCGGTATCTGTACCAGGTACAATAGGGATCCATTCATCGGCTTTAGCCGCAGTTTCATTAAAGCGAGGATCAATAACCACCATTCTGGCGCCATTTCGGCGAGCTTGGTTGTAGTTTTTAAAATAGGCTTGCATAGTGACTGCTGGGTTATTACCCCAACAAAGAATATAGCGACTATCTTTTACCGTATCTCGAGTATCTGCATAGCGTAGACCCACCATTGGGATCATCGCTGCGGTTACAGCAGAACAGCATAAAGAGCCAGCTTGTTTTGTGGAGCCTCCTAAGTAATCGAAAAACGCTTTACCCATATCGTTTTTAATCGAGTCCATATTGCCTGCATGAGTGGAGATAAATAGCCCCTCATTGCCAAACTTATCAATGGTTTCTCTGATATTCTTTTCAATAAGATCAAGCGCTTCATTCCAACTGATCGGTTTAAAGTCGGCGTTCCCTTTTTCGCCAACACGTAATAAAGGTGTGGTTAAACGATCTTTATGGTATACCCACTTAGTTCGGCTCATACCACGCAAACAGCATTTCACATTAAAGCCTTCAGTGGCTTCAACTTTGATAAGTTGCCCATTATGTGTAAAAGCTGTTAGGTTACAGTGCAAACATTCCATCGCACAGGTTGAACGAAAGGTTTTATATTCGGATAATTTGATCCGTACTTTTTGGTTATATATGGGTTTATTTTCATTAACTAGACTGAACGCGTTAGGAGAAAGAGCGGCCACGCCAATGGCGCCCATTCCTTTTAACAACGTTCTTCTATTTAATTCCCATGTTTGATTTTTAGACATAGACATTCTCACGCACAAGAAAAGTTAACTATATATAAACTCAATTCATATATAGTTAACCTTGAGTTAGATCATCTAAAAATAGACAAAGAAAATAATCGATAGAAAATGATTAAAAAGCCCTATTTAAAATAAGGTTTTAGTGAAATAAACTAGTAAAAATGACAAAAAAAGAATAATGGGATATCGTCATAAAGCAAAGTAAATAACGAATAGGTGTGAAGAAAATAAATGCAGAATTCTCAAGGAGTTAACTCGGTTGATATCGCTATTACCATTCTCGAATTTATTGCGTCGAATGGGGGTATTGCCCGATCGTCAGATATTGCAAAAGCCTGTTCGCTTTCAAAAAGTCGCTTACATAAGTATTTAGTTTCACTTTGTCGCTCAGAAATGCTGTATCAAGAAAGTGAAGGAAGCCAGTATTGTTTGGGCAGTAAAATTCTTTTTTTAGCGCAGGCAACGCCAAAACCACAATCCTTTGTGGATGAGATTAATCAGCTATTATGTGAGTTCAGAGACGAACATAATATGTCTACGGGATTGGTGATATCTCAAGGTAATCAACTGTTTTTAACACGTTACAACCGTAGCTTTAAACATGTTGATATCGATTTTTTGCCTGATACTCCTGTTCCTCATAAAATTAGTGCCGCGGGTGCTGTTTTTGCCACCTTTAGTGATTTGATGATTGAAGCAGATTTATCACAAAAGCAGCAAAATACTATTCGCCAACAAGGTTTTGCTATTCGTCAGGAGCCTGCTGATGGTATTCCTGGCGCACAATCTATTTCATGTCCTGTATTTAATAAAAAAGGGGAAATGGTGGCGGCAGTATTGACGATGGGATTTATTGAACCTGAAAGGCAAGTGGAGCTAGGCAATGCATTAAAAGCAAAAATGGCGCATTTCTCCCATTAATTTGCTAAAGAACGTATTTAGGCACTTTTGCATTAAAAGCAAAGTGCCTAAAATCGTGTGTTGATTAATCGAATAGTCCTTTTGCCAGAATGTCGCCTTCTTGTGAAACACCGGGTAACACAAAGTAATATCCACCGCCAAAAGGTTTGATATAACGCTCTAAGGGTTCACCATCTAAACGTTTTTGGGTATCAATAAACCCTTTTTTAAGGTTATTTTGAAATGAGATAAAGATCAGCCCCATATCTAGTTGACCTGAAGGCGTTAATCCTAATGAGTAGCTATAACTACGTCGGCGTAATTTTGCACTGTAACGTTCTGGATTTCTTGGTTCAGCTCGTCGCATATGAGAATCAAATAGCACTCTGTCACCGTGGGGATCTTTTTCAAATTGAGGATCGTCCATCTCTTGCTTCATACCTATTGGTGCACCCGTTGAGCGATGGCGCCCAAAGTTATTTTCTTGATCTTCAAGCGGTGTTCTATCCCAAAATTCCAAAGCAAAACGAATAAGGCGAACAGCTTGATAA
The DNA here is from genome assembly GCF_016238105.1 of Proteus sp. PR00224. Classification (NCBI taxonomy): domain Bacteria; kingdom Pseudomonadati; phylum Pseudomonadota; class Gammaproteobacteria; order Enterobacterales; family Morganellaceae; genus Proteus; species Proteus sp. PR00224. Next base: position 393,794 of record NZ_JAEHQU010000003.1, read on the forward strand.
CTTCCACCTAAACACCACTGTGGCTCTTTTTGTTTCTCAGTGATCCAAACAAGATCATCCATCAAACTATTATCTGAAGAAGGGGCGTTGCCCGAGCCATCTTTAAAGCCAAAAAGATTAATAGGTGTTTGTCGATTATCGATATCACGAGAAGGAAGAAAGCCATCGATTTTCCATACAGCATAAACCTTTCCTGACAGGTGTTTTAAAATATCTCTTAACGCATAAATTACACTTTCTGGGCTATTCGCACAAAGTTGCAGTAATACATCGCCACCACACCATTTAGGATCGAGTCGGTCATTAGGAAAGGGTTTCATTGGTTCTAAGCGCTTAGGTTTTTTAGCTTGAAAACCAAAACGGCTATCAAAAAAACTATCACCTAAAGCAACGGTGACGGTTAATTCATCAGGGTGTAATTGTGTTCCTAAAATACCAGATTCAGCAGGGGGAAGATGCGGGTTAGCCCTTTGTTGAAGTTCTCTGGGTTGAGTTAAAAATGCAATTCGTTGTGTCAGTGTTGTAAATACTCTTTTTATATCATCGGCGTTTGTTACTGTCAGATTAAGTGCAATCAATGAGGTATGTTTTTGTTCTGGCGTAATAACACCCGCTTGATGTTTACCTAAATAGGCAATAGCGCGCTGATAACGAGGTATTGAAGAAGCGCTTTGTTTTTCTACTGCTTTCGCTCCTATACTGGCGAGTAATAGACTCCCTCCTAACCATTTTAACGTTGTACGTTTATTTAGGTTAACAGGATTTTTTGATAGCGATTTAAAGAGAGTTTTATTTTTCATCACTTGCTTCTTTATAGTGATAGTAAACATCAATATTGAGCGTGCTACGCAAGTTTGCCACTTGCTCTGCTAATTGTGTCACTTGAGAAAAAAGCCAACTTTTTTCTGTTTCAGGAAGCGCGGTTAAAGGCTGGAATAGACCTTCATCGCGCTGATATTTTAAAAGCAGAGCACCTATATCGTCATATTGTTTGATAAGCAGTTGATATTCTGTCGTTGGAATATGATTAGATAAGATCTCTACGATTAAGCGCGATCCAGATAAATTGGCATAACTATCACCCAGATCGCTGTTTGAATATTGATTTTCAATACCAGCGAGTTTGTCAGTTAAAATAAACTCTAAGCTATCACCCGCAGATTGAACCAATTTAGGAATAGGAATATCTTCAATCGCGACACGTTTTTTTAAGTCACTAATGCCTCTTAAAAGGGCTTTTGCTGATTCGGTGGCTTTTTGAAGATCTTTTAATTTAAACAGTTGATATTCAACTAAATGAAATCCTGCAAAACGAGGTGAATTTTCTCTTTCAAGAAAGAAATCGGCTCGATTATTCAATAAACGTTCGCTTGTACCAAAAAGGGCAATAATAGGGCGGATCACTTCATAATGATAATGCGCTTGTTGATAAGCATTTTGTGCATTAATAAGCTGATTTTTTTCGCTGTTTTCGATTAATTTATCGAGCGATTTTTCAACTAGCGTTAATTTTTCAACAGCCTTTTCTCGGTAATTTAAAATATCGGTTTCAAACTTTTTAGGAGTGGGGATATCCCCTTTGGCAATAACGACATTGTCGCTATCTTGAATAATACCCTGAATAATTTTTTCGGCATAAATAGGAAAAGAAAACAACAAGATAAATAGAAAAATGGTGATCTTTTTACTTAACAACTTTACATTATTTAGCATGGCGAGCGCCTCGCTTAAATAACAGTGCTACAACCACCCAATACACAATAAATGTCACCACGCTTAAACCAATGGGTTGAGAGCGATAAGCAAAAAACGAGACTAAAAAATTACCAAAGACACTGGAATCATCAAGAATATGGCTAATATCCCAAAGCGGATAAATAAAGAAATCAGGTAATTCAAAATCCATTTCAATCAATAGATTTGCAATTTCTTCTACGGCTTTTAATAACAGAGAAACGGCAAGGAATAGTAATAAAAATCCTGTTACGGTAAAGAAATAGCGCCATGAAATAACTTTTGAAGTCAGCAAAAATAGCCATAGTGTGAATGCAGCGACAAGTAAGCCAATAAAGACCTCAATAAAGAAAGGTAGTGCTGTTTGTGCATTTAGGGCCATAATATGGCTAGAGAGGAATACCACGACTTCGCTGCCTTCTCTGGCAATCGCAATGGCAATAATCAATAAAATACCCCATGCACTTTGTTGCTGTGTTTTTTGGGTGAGTTCATTTTCTATATTTGCTTTTAATGATTTTCCTTGCCCATTCATCCAATAAACCATCTGCACAATAAGTACACAAGCGAGGATCTCCATTGCGATCATAAATAGAGATTGCCACATATCTTCGAGTGAGCTAAATACGCCATAAATACTTAGCGCTAGAATAATGGCAAGAAATAACCCAAATACCACGCCACCCCATAAATATTTCATACCTTGTTGTGGTGTTGGTGAACGTTTTATCCACGCATAAATAATGCCTACCACTAATAGCGCTTCAAAACTTTCTCGCCAAACAACAAACAGAACTTGTCCCATAATTACTCTGCCTTTTCAGTTGCAACAATTTCACCTTGAGGATGAGAAAGGTGAAAATCATCAAAGAAGGTGTAACGGCCTGGTTTTAGTGGTGCGATTACAACGACAGAATTGGCGCCCGGTGCTAATACTTTTTCTTTACGTAGCTGTGTACTTTCAAATTCAACAGGGCTAGTGCCTGTATTACGAATTTTTATTCTAATAGGTGTTTTAGCGGGGACTTCAAGTACTTGGGGAATAAGTTCGCCATCTTTCATTTCTAATTCAACGGTGTATTTCTCTGCTGCAAAAACAGAGGATGTCACCATTAACAGTAGTAATAATGTATATTTAGAGAGAGTTTTGATCATCAGCGTTTCACTTAAAAAAAGAGAAAAAGGATAAATCCAAAGGGTTGGATTTATCCGTTATCAAGCTAATTAGTAACTGCCTTTACGACCCGTACCGCTATAGGTGAAATCCCATGACACTTCAAAGGGTTCAAACCAAGGTGAAACACCCGTTTCTTTATCTATATGGCGACCAAAAGCGATATCTTTGTTGTATGAAGGCGGGTAAATTTTATAGGTCACGTTATATTGACCATTCCCGTCTAGTTTCAGGTTTTCACCATAGTGAGGGCCATCGTTGGCAACCATCGCCATAAATGTACCTTGTTGTTTTTTCGCAGGCGCGTCGGATTTTGTTACAGTGTATTCGATGGTGAGGTAAGGGATCCAATCACCCTCAGCAAATCCATTCGGATTATCTTCCGTAGCATGAATATCTGCTTCTAAATGGATATCTGCCTTATCAGCAGCCAAGTGATTCATCGCATGATGACCTTCTTCGGTATCCATTGTGATAGGTTGGAGATAAACCCCTTGAATTTCCATACCATTTTTAAGAATAGGATGACCAACTGGATACTCGACAGCAAGAGCGGACGCAGAAAGAAATGAGAGTGCAGTGAGAGAGAGTGCATAGCGATATTTCATGTTTAACCCCTATTATTGAATGATAATTGTTATTATTCTTAATAAGGTTAACATAATTTGTATTAGAAATAGGAGATAATCTATACGAAAAATATCGCTTAAGTTGGCAGGGAAGTCAGTGAAAATAGTGATAACGTTTTCTTTTATAAAAGAAAAAAATTTGTTGTTCTGAAAGAAATATATGAATGGGATTAATAATTCCAGGTAATAATACTCAATGAAATCATCTAATTAAGAATAATATATGGAAATCTTATTTATCATAATAAGAAGATAAAATAGAAGACTTCCATATTAAGAATATTAAATTTGACTTTGAGCACTCCAAAACTGTTTGGACTGTGTCAGCGCTACAGCTGAAACTTGCTCTTCATTTGGTGGGAGGAAAAATGCAGGAGTGACTTTTAGCTCTTGTGCAATATGAAAGAGCATATCAACATCAATCTTACATAGCCCATTCTCATAACGTGAAAATTGTTGCTGGCTAATACCGACTCGTTCCGCGACAACTTTTGCTGACAAGCGAAGTTGCTGGCGTTGTTTACGAATTTTATGCCCAATAATTTGAGAAATGGGATAAATCTTTGACATTAGTGACCTCATTCTTCCTATCAACCACCAATAATATCCAATAAATTGAATATTAAGTTTCCGTGATGGATCTTCAAAATAAACAAGCACTCCAGCTTGAATGAGTCAAATCCATACTACTGTGTTATCGGTTAATTGGATGAATTATTTATACCCGTTACGTTATAAGATGATATTAATTTTCATTAAACTATTTTGAGATCTTTCTTTTTTCTAGCAGGATAATCGAGGATTTTTTGATAAGCAGTGCTATATATTGCCTAAACACCATTTATTCTGTTATTTATGCTCGCATTTATGATTAATAAAGAGTAAATAATGCAATCACAATAAAAAAGATAAAGCCCTCTTTGACTGTATTTATACTCGAAAATACCTTTTATAGGCTTTTTATAATGGGTTATTTTTGAGTTTTTTTTTATCTCGCTGAGATTTCCCTTCTTAAAATAGCGTCAAACCCAAACAATAATTTTCATTTTATTGTCATTTATAAAATTACATTCACATCTAATAGTCTATGGCGTTAAGATTGTTATCTATAATACTTAGGCAAATTATAAGTATTGCAGGGTAATTATCTATTTATCGTCAAGGTCGAGATTATGAATGTAAAAGATATCATTCGTCATGAACCATTTGGAACATTGCTAGGCTATGCGCCTGGTGGTGTCGCGATTTACTCTTCAGATTACAGCAGTATTGATAAAGAAGACTATGCCGCTAATGATTCATTCCGTAGTTATATTGGTAATGAATATATGGGGCATAAGTGGCAGTGTGTTGAGTTTGCTCGCCGTTTTCTCTATTTACATTATGGAACTGTATTTACTGATGTGGGAATGGCTTATGAGATATTCTCGCTGCGTTTTTTACGCAAAACCATAAATGACGATATATTGCCATTACAAGCCTTTGCCAATGGTAGTAAACAGTCGCCAGCAGTGGGTGCTTTGCTGATTTGGCAAGAAGGTGGTGAGTTTAAAGTAACAGGGCATGTTGCGGTTATTACTGAAGTGCTTGAAGATAAAATTCGTATTGCGGAACAAAATGTTATCCACACTCGATTACCTGCTGGGCAACAGTGGACTCGAGAATTACCGCTTAAAGTGACGGATAACGGTTACTTTATTCAAGATACTTTTGATAATACAACTCTATTAGGTTGGATGATCCAAACAGAGCCTAATGCTTATAGCCTTCCTCAACCTAAAATTGCGCCTGAACTGTTAGCCATTCATGCGGAAAAACTTGAGAATAAAGGCCAGTTGGATGGCAAATGGTTAGATGAAAGTTCACCGCTAGAAAAAGCGTATGTCGTCGCACAACACGGTCATATCATCAATCAAGATAGCTATGAATATTTCACCATTTCAGAAAGTGCAGAGCAGGAACTTATTCGTGCAAGTAATGAAATGCATTTGATGTATTTGCATGCAACTGAAAAAGTGTTGAAAGACAATAATCTACTGCGTTTATTCGATATTCCTGAAGTGTTGTGGCCTCGTATTCGTTTGTCATGGCAAAACAGACGCCATCAAATGATCACGGGACGATTAGATTTTTGTATGGATGAACGTGGTGTCAAAGTTTATGAATATAATGCTGACTCTGCCTCTTGCCATACCGAAGCTGGCTTAATCATCGAGAAATGGGCACAGAAAGGTGGAATTAAAGAGGGTTTTAACCCTGGTGAACGCTTACTTGATGCATTAGCGGATGCTTGGAAACACTGTGATGCAAAACCTTTTGTGCATATTCTTCAAGATGATGATAGTGAAGAAGATTATCACGCTCTCTTTATGCAACAATCACTGAATCAAGCAGGTTATAACAGTAAAATTCTACGTGGATTAGATGAACTTCATTGGAATAGTCGTGGTCAATTGATTGATGCAGACAAGCGGGTTGTTGAATGTGTCTGGAAAACATGGGCTTGGGAAACAGCATTAGACCAACTAAGAGAAGAGAGTGAACAACAAGCACTGATCCCTATTCGTACAGGGCATCCTGAAGGCGAAGTCCGCTTGGTCGATGTGCTTTTACGTCCTGAAATTACCGTTTTTGAACCTCTTTGGACACTTATTCCTAGTAATAAAGCGATTCTACCTATTTTATGGCAATTGTTCCCTGATAATCCTTATTTGTTAGATACTGATTTCACAGTGACACCTCGTCTTGCACAAAGTGGTTATGCGGTTAAACCGATTGCAGGTCGTTGTGGTAGTAACATTGGTTTAGTCGATCATAAAGATAATGTGTTAGATGAAACCAGTGGTCAGTTTGATCATCAAGAAAATATTTACCAAGAATTATGGTGTTTACCAAAAGTGGCAAATCGTTATATCCAAGTTTGCACCTTTACAGTGGGCGGGCATTATGGCGGTTGTTGTTTACGTTCAGACCCAACTCTAGTTATTAAAAAAGAGAGTGATATTGAACCTTTAATTGTGATTGAAGATAAACACTTTCTAGCTAAATAAGATCATAGACGTTTAGAATTAATAAACGATAGACCCGCCTAATTGGCGGGTTTATTTTAATAAATAATATTCTCAGTGATATGTTTTCTATTTGCGACGATTAAACCTGCATATTTTGCAATAGCGACGATCTGTTGTGTTGAAAAGGTCATCTCTTTCATCGGATTTTCCTTAGAAAATTACATTCTTTCCTTGATTTGTTTTTTCAGCCACTGAATGAAAAGCTGTACTTTAGCATTATTTTTTTCATTTCGAGTGACGAGGTAATAACGCTGAGCACAAAAAAGCTCACTATTATCAAAAGGAATAATTAATTCTTTATTAGCCAGTTGTTTTTGCACTAAACGTTTTCTTCCCATTGCTACTCCTGAGTGGTTAACCGCAGCAATAACAGCAAGATCAGAGCGGTCAAAACAGATATTGCTACGATTAGGAAAAAGTGAAAGCCCCATATATTCACTCCAAGCTCGCCATTCGTCGAAATCAGAGTTATTACTCCAAGCTTGCCTATCATGCAGTAAGGTGCAATTGGATAGATGATGAATATTGCCAATAAGCTCATGTTTTTTAGCATATTCAGGGCTACATACGGGAATAATAGATTCTGAAATTAAATCTTCGCAATAAAGATTTTGTAGTTGTTTATCATCAAAATAAATCGCCAGATCAATGCCATAACCTCGAAAGTTAATATCATCATTTCCTGTGAGTAGATTTAATTCAATAGAGGGATAACGTTCAGTAAAATCTGAAATAAGAGGAACTAACCAACATTGGGCAATAGAAGGTCGTGAATAAACGGTGAGAATGCCTGAGACTTCTTGGTTATGAATATCTAAAATTTCTTGGTTAATATCTTCTAGCGTTTTTTTAAGCGCCCAATAAATTCGTTCACCTTCTTCTGTTAACTCTATTCGGCGATGAAAGCGGTCAAATAGCTTGATACCTAATTCTTCTTCTAACGTATTAATACGATGACTAATAGCACTTGGCGTTAAGGACAGTTCTTCTGCTGCTAAAGCGAATGAAAGATGGCGACCTGTTGCTTCAAAAGTGTGAAGTCTTGCTAATTGATAACTAGATAATCGTTTATTTCTTAAAATCACGCTAGAAGATTCAAACATTCTTTTATTCTCGTTTTGTTGTTAATAGTAACGTAGGTTAACAATCAAGCTAATGTTAAGATGAAATACCATGCTGCTACTTATCATAATGTGATTATTTGTGCATTGTGTCACTTATTTGAGTTAATTGATTTCATCTTAGTGTAAATTTTCATCATTTGTAAGTACCGAATGATTAATATTCAATATGATTAACAATAAATAAAATATTTGGGATGGATATATGGATTCAACGTTATGGGTGCTAGGTACTCTTATAATTAGTATCTTGCTCATTGTTTTTACTATAATAAAACTTAAGTTTCACCCGTTTTTAGCCTTACTATTGGCAAGCTTCTTTGTGGGTACTGCAATGAAGATGAATCCTTTAGAAATGGTAAATGCGATTGAAAACGGTATTGGTGGTACGTTAGGATTTTTAGCAGCAATTATCGGTTTAGGAACTATTCTTGGTAAGATGATGGAAATATCAGGTGCCGCAGAACGCATCGGTATTACATTACAAAAATGCCGTTGGTTATCTCCAGACGTTATTATGGTATTGGTTGGTCTTATTTGTGGTATTACACTCTTTGTTGAAGTGGGTGTGGTATTACTGATCCCTCTTGCTTTCTCTATTGCGAAAAAAACAAATACTTCATTATTAAAATTAGCTATTCCATTATGTACAGCATTAATGGCTGTTCACTGTATTGTTCCTCCTCATCCTGCTGCATTATTCGTGACTAATGAATTAGGGGCAGATATGGGAACCGTTATTGTTGCGGGTCTTGCAGTTGGTTTAGTCGCATCTTTAGTGGGTGGTCCTTTATTCTTAAAAATATTAGGTGAACGCTTACCATTTAAAACAGTACCTGAAGAATTTTCTGATATGGAAATTCGTGAAGAAAAAGATTTACCTTCATTAGGTGCCACTCTCTTTACTGTATTACTGCCTATTGTTCTGATGTTGATAAAAACAGCAGCAGAATTAAATATGACAAAGGGAACATCGCTTTATACTGCATTACAGTTTATTGGTAACCCAATTACAGCGATGTTTATTGCTGCCTTTGTTGCTTATTATATTCTAGGTATTCGTCGTAATATGGGCATGAATACGTTATTGAAGAAAACAGAAGATAGCTTTAGCTCTATTGCCAACATCTTATTAATTATTGGTGCGGGTGGTGCTTTTAATGGCATTTTAAAAGGTAGTGGTTTAAGTGAATCTTTAGCGTTAATTCTTTCTAACTTAGATATGCATCCTATTTTATTGGCTTGGTTAGTCGCCATTATCCTTCATGCTGCTGTTGGTTCTGCAACTGTTGCAATGATGGGCGCGACTGCAATTGTTGCACCACTAATGCCTTTATACCCAGACATTAGCCCTGAAATTATTACATTAGCAATTGGTTCAGGTGCTATTGGTTGTACCATCGTCACAGACTCACTGTTTTGGTTAGTGAAACAGTATTGTAATGCAACTTTAAGTGAAACTTTTCGTTTTTACAGTGTCGCGACCTTTATTGCCTCCTTTGTCGCACTAGGCGGTACATTTATGCTTTCTTTTGTCATATAAAAGAGAACGACTATGAACCATATAGATATAAATAAATTAACAAGCAATTTTCCACTAGTTCGTGACTTAGTGGACTTAAAAGAAGTGGTTTGGTTTAACCCAAAAGTGACCACCACTGACCAGGGACTTCCATATGTTGGTTTAACGCAAGATGACGTAATTGACGCACAAGCGAGATTACAACGTTTTGCACCTTATTTAGCTAAAGCATTTCCAGAAACAGCTGTTACTCAAGGAATTATCGAATCAGAAGTGGTTGATATTCCTAAAATGAAAGTCGCACTTGAAAAGCGTTATAACACGTCCATTAGCGGTCAATTGCGTTTGAAAAAGGACAGTCATTTACCTATTTCTGGCTCAATTAAAGCGCGTGGTGGGATTTATGAAGTACTGACTCATGCTGAGAAATTAGCGATAAACGCGGGATTGTTGAGCACAGACGATAATTATGAAAAATTATTTTCTGATAAATTTCGTGAATTCTTTAGCCAATATAGTATCGCGGTAGGCTCAACAGGCAACTTAGGTATGTCTATTGGGATCATGAGTGCGAAATTAGGCTTTAGTGTGAGTGTTCATATGTCTGCTGATGCACGTCAATGGAAGAAAGATAAATTACGTTCTCATGGCGTTAATGTTGTTGAATATGAACAAGATTACAGCATTGCGGTAGAAGAAGGCCGCAAAGAAGCAGAGAAAGATCCTAACTGTTTCTTTATCGATGATGAAAACTCAAAAACATTATTTTTGGGTTATGCGGTAGCGGGATTACGTTTAAAACGCCAATTTGAAGAGCAAGGTGTTCGTGTTGATAGTGAGCATCCTCTGTTTGTTTACCTGCCTTGTGGTGTCGGTGGTGGCCCTGGTGGTGTTGCATTTGGGCTAAAACTGGCATTTGGGGATGCCGTACACTGCTTATTTGCAGAGCCAACGCACTCACCTTGTATGTTATTGGGTGTTTATACCCAATTACATGAAGGCATCTCTGTACAAGAGATTGGTATCGATAACGTAACTGCGGCTGATGGTCTTGCTGTCGGTCGTGCATCAGGCTTTGTTGGTCGAGCAATGGAGCGCTTAATTGATGGTTATTACACTATTGATGACCAAGAGCTTTATGACTTACTCAGTTTATTAAATAAAGAAGAAGGGATTAAGTTAGAACCTTCGGCTTTAGCTGGAATGACAGGTGCTGTACATGTCACTCAAGCTAAAGATTATCTGCAAGGATTATCACTAGACAGTCAAAAAATGCAAAATGCAACGCATTTAGTATGGGCTACTGGTGGTGGTATGGTTCCAGCAGATGAAATGCAAAAATATCTCGCTCAAGGAAAATAGAGAGAGAACGGAGGCTATCAGCTTTTGTTCTGATAGCTTCTCAAAAAATAAAGGGAGTAGTACAAGTATTTTTCTAAAACAATAAAAACGTAGCAATATGCTACACCAAGCATTACCTCAAACATTCACACCAGGATGTCACACCAGGGGAAAATGTCGTAGTATTATTATAAAAAAGAGGCACCCATTGGGTGCCTCGCTTACTTTATATCTTGCTAAATTAGAAAATATTAAAAATCAATTTTGATATTCACTCCATAATTTCTACCTGGCAAAGGGGCTAAATATTTCAACTGAGAAGAAGCGGGTCTTGCTTCTGTATTGGTGAGATTATTAATAATAAAATCAACAGAAACATCTAATTTATCAAGATGATATTTTTTGCCAATTCCTGCATCAACTAATGTGTAAGAAGGAAAAGTAATATCCCCACCATACATTAATCCACCACTTTCTTTTTGTTTTTTATAGTAAGTCGCAGTACTAAATGCGGTTAACTCTTCATGCTGATAATTAAGGCTAATACCATGTTTTTCATTGGGAAGATTAGGCAAATAATTACCTGCAATAAAGAGCTTTCTTTTACTTCTGTTTTCAACAAAATCACCAAATAGTGTGAATGTAAGATTATGGTCGTGAGGCATTTCATATAAATATTTAAATTCGTATTCTAAACCTTTTGTTTCAAGATCAGTTTCATCCCATTCCATTACTGTAACGCCACCACGACTTACGCCCGTTAAGCGTCTAAACTTAAAATCGCTATAGTCAGTTTTATACAGATTGAGTTTATTAGAAAAATTACCAATCTCAATAATGGATGATAATTCAATGCTCTTACTTTTTTCTGTATTAAATTTACTGTTTCCTTGTTCTTCAATTAAATAAGCATAGTGGGGACCATGTGTATAAAGTTCATTAATTTCAGGAGCACGATAAGAAATATTTTTTTGTAGCTTTAATGTCCATTCATCAATTGGTGTAAAAGATAAGGCTAATGTATTTGCACTGGTATCAAAATGACGATTTTGCAGATTTGAACCTTGTCCTCGACCGCTATTATAATTATCGGGAATATTTAGATGATGATGGGTATAGCCTTTACGGTATCCCGCAGTAATTTCAAAAGGAGATAAATTTAACGACTCAACCCAATATATTCCATACTCTTTGGTCAATACACTTGGTAAATAAGCATCATAGCCAGACGTTTTCAGATCACGATAATTACCGTTAATTCCGACAGCACCATTAAGCCGATTAAATAGCGGAGTATGTGCAGTTTCTATCGCTAATTGATGGCTTTTAGTGTTAAATACCGATGATGCAATTTGACCGACCAACTCCTCATCTTTCGATTCAGAATAAGAGTAATAAAAAGCGCTGTCTCTGAAAAATGGCGTTAAGTGATAATGTTTTCCTTGTATATCTATTCGTCGATTATGGTTTGAAACTGAAATAGGTTTGTACATTTCTCGTGTCGTTTTCGACGTGAGATAAGCATATCCTGGTACACCATAAGATGTTTGAAAATCAGTAATAGATAGGCCTAAATAACCATCATCTTCAATATAAGAGAGTGATGCATTACCACTTTGGCTTTTTAAAAAGCTATTAGGAATTTCTTTATTATTATTTTCAACATAATGCTTAGGCGGTGTTACATGTTCAATGGATGTGGGACTGCCGGGTTTATATTGTGAGTTAGCTTCATTATCAACATAACCAATACCTGAAAAATAATCTTTATCTTTAAAAGTATATTTATCATCTTCGCTTAATTCATATTCAACTTTGTATTTTTTCCAAAACTCACTAATGTAAGGGTAAGCTTCAGGATTACGGCTGGTAAACACTTTCATATCAACTTGGCATTGATCACGTAACGCAAAGTGACTTTTTAGTTGTTGATAGCTATAACACGGTGCTGCTTTAGAATGTGTTGGAATTTTATATCTAGTAACTCGTTTAGTGGCACCTGAAATATTAAAAACCCAGTTTTCTTCATTACTGAATTTAATATTTGCTGATCCACCATTACCGTTATTGGTACTTCCATTAAATGTCACGGCGCCTGAAATCGCTTTTTCAGGCAACTGTGTCATTATCCTATCATCCCACAAATGAATTGCACCACCACTGCTACTACCTCCATAAAGTAGTGCTTCAGAGTTTTTACTGATCGATATTTCATTAATTCTGTTCATATCAATGGGAATAGGCATATTTCCACTAATAAATGAAACATCATTAATAGGAAGATTATTGACTAAAATACCTACTCTATTTCCAGACATGCTACGAATAACGGGTCTTGCGGCATTAGGGCCAAAACCTTCTGCTTGTACTCCTGCGACTTTTGAAACGGTATTACCAATGGTATTGGACTTTATTTGTTCAAGTTGTTTTCCTTTTATCTCTTCCCGATTATTCAGTAACAATGAAGAGAAAGTCTCTTTGTTTTTTATTGATGCTGCTTTAACAGTAATAACATCGTTTGGTATTTCTTTTCCTTTGCTTTTATCTTCATTATTCTCTTTTCCATATAAAGGAGACGACAAAAGCATAAGTAAAATAATAGAGAATTTACTTTTTTTCATAATTATTTTTTATACTTAGAATGTAAGAGTAGTGCCTAATATGATATTACGACCTGGTAAATACATTTCATCTTTAATATAAGAGGTACTGTCTTTCCTTTTTGCATCAAAGATATTATTAACTTTGGCATACAAGGTATAATTGGTATTATCTAAATAGCCAATATATTCACTACCTAAGCTAACTGTATTATAAGATGCTGTTGGCGTTTCATATTCGGCTGTTTTATTCTGTTTTCCAAAGTGATCAACCCGAATTTGTCCATTTAGATTTTCTGTTAAACTATGTTTAATATAAACGCTTAATCGATAAGCGGGGATCCTTGGAATATTTCCTTTATTATGCAGTAAATTTGCTCTGACATAATCACCAGAAATACCAATTAAGCTATCTTGGTGATAGTAATAGTCAATATTACCTTCTACACCTTTGAATTGAGCATCATGTTGTACGTATTGTAATGGTCGATATCCATTATTTAATTCAGCGCCAGTAAACTTGCCATAAATATAATTATCAATATGGTTATAATAGGTACTAATATTGAATTGAATATCACCTGTTACTTTAGTTATCCCAATATCAATATTATTTGCCGTCTCTGCGGTTAAATTAGGATCGCCTTTTTCAATAGTTCGACTTGCAGCATGAACACCATTCGCGTAAAGCTCTTCTGCAACAGGTAATCTTTTCGTGTGTGATAGTGATAAATTTAAAAAATAATCTTGTGTAAAATTCCACGCTAATCCAGCAGAAATCGAAGATGCACTCTGTTTATTGTTTTTTTGAGTTTCTCTATTTAACAGTGATTGCCACTCTTGGCGAAAACCTAATTCATAGCGAAAATCGCCGAATTGGTATTCTTCTAATAAAAAGAGTGAGTGATTTTTTGTTTTTGTTGACGGTACATAAGCCTCTTCTCCATAAGCACTAAAATCACGTTGATTAAATTGCCCGCCAATAACACCATGCCAGCCTAAAATAGGTTGATGTGTGAAAGAAAATCTTAATTCATCTCCTTTGTTTTTAAATTGGGTACTAACTTCATGATCTTCTTTTTCATCATGATGATAATGGGTTCTGGCCGCACTGAAACGTACCGATTCAATACCGGCAAATGGGTTACTTTTTTCACCACGAAGATCCCATCGTTTACTCTCCATAATAATATAGGGAATGCCATGCTCATGTTGTTCATCAGGGTATTCATGATTGTGATCATGATGATGATGACCAACTAAAGGTGGGTGAGTAGGGGCGTGATGATGCTCCTCCTCATGATCATGAAAATGAGTATGACCAGGTAATCCATATCGGCGATGTTGCTCACCATAGCCAATTCCAATATAACCCTCATCAAAGATCCATGATGCACCGATATTTGCAGATTGGTTATCTTGATAAGAACCAGCTAAGCGGCTTGCTTCCCCTTGATGTAATGGCTCGGGTTGTTTGTAGTTACTTTGGTAACGTTTCGTGCCTTCAATACGCAGAGCTAAATTATCTTGCCCTAATGTCAAACCTGCTGCACCGGTATTTCCTTTAGAAACAGAATCATATTGATAATGTAATTCGCCATCGTAACCTTTTTCAGGCACTGACATAGGAATTTTGCTATCAATAACATTAATGGCGCCACCGATTGTGCCTCCTCCATAAAGTAATGCTGAAGATCCTTTTAATACTTCAATACGCTGGCTTAAAAAAGGTTCACTCGTGATTGCGTGATCTGCACCAATCGACGATACATCCATAAGATCACTACCACTGTGCAATACTTTTACTCGGTTGCCTGACATCCCACGAATAACGGGATGCACTGAGCCTCCACCAAAAAAACTGGCATGAAAACCGGGTAGAGATGTCAATGTTTCAGCAATAGATGCACTACGATTAGCGCGTAACTCTTCTTGTGTAATGACAGCAACGGGTGTTGCCATTTTTTCTTGTGGTGTTTGTAAAGGCGTTGAATAAACCTTTAATACCTCATTTTGTGGTTTTTCTTCTGATTTCGTTGTGGTGTTTGCGTTTGCAAATAATGAATAACTTATTGAAATAAAAAGCGTTGTATAACTAAAAACAGATTTTTTCATTTTACTTACCTCCTGTATTTTATAATGTTATAACATAACATTTTGTAAATATTGTAAGTAAATATAATTATCATTAGCAAGTGGTGATTTTTTCAAAATGATAAAAATTTTATAAGTTATTGTAATTTATATATAAAAATATTTTCTCTGAAAGAGGGAGAAGAGATAAAAAAAGGCACCTCAAAGGTGCCTTTAAGATAAATAAGATAAAGACGCTTATTCTAAGATAAACATACCATAAGGGTGAATTTGCAGATAATAACTGTCACCTACATTCGGCTGAAGCTGTGTGGCATTGACTTGTAATAGCAAGGTTTGATTTTGCCATTCTACCGTGACTTCATATTGTGGTCCCATGTAAGCCACATGCACTATTTTACATTGCTGACAGACATCGCCTTGTTGAGATAAGGTAATCGCTTCTGGTCTAACTCCAACTCTAACTTCGGTTTTAGTCGTATTAAATGTATCTGGTTTTGGTAGGCGATATTGGAAAATATCAACATAATCAGCGCCCAATGTGGCTGGGAATAAGTTTGCATCTCCCATAAAGCTTGCCATAAATTCAGATGCGGGTTGGCGATAAAGATTTTGTGGTGAACCTAATTGCATTATCTTGCCTTTATTCATCACTAAAACCATATCAGAAACGGCAAATGCTTCACTTTGGTCATGAGTGACATAAAGAGACGTGATATTAAACTGTTGTTGTAATTCACGAATTTTCTCTCTCATACTACGACGTAAGTTAGCATCAAGGTTACTCAATGGTTCATCAAAAAGCAGCACTTTAGGTTTCAAAATTAAGGCGCGAGCTAATGCAACACGTTGTTGTTGACCACCTGAAATTTGGTCAACAAAACGGTCTTCAAAGCCTGCTAAATCCACCAGCTCTAAGGCTTCAGAAACACGTTGTTTGATTTCAGCCTTAGGACGCCCCAGCATTTTTAAGCCATAGCCAATATTTTCGCCCAACGACATATGAGGGAAAAGGGCATAAGACTGAAACACCATACAGATGTCGCGTTGCTGGATCGAACGGTCGGTAACATCTTCGCCATCGATAAAAATTTTGCCTTCTGTCGGTTTTTCTAACCCTGCCACTAAACGTAATACGGTTGTTTTACCGCAACCTGAAGGCCCTAATAATGAAACCATTTTGCCTTGTGGAATAGACAAACTGAGATCTTCAATCACCGTGTTAGTGCCAAAACGCTTAATTACATTTTTCAGTTCAACGAAATGTTGTTGTGTCATGATTTATACTCCGTATTACTGTGCATTTTTGGCTTTAGAGCGTGAAACACGGGCTTCGCCAATCAAATAGTCAAATAAGAAAATAATTGCCAACATCACGACGATTAAAATCGAGCCGTAGGCAATTGCGACGCCGTATTCACCATCTTCAACGCGGTTTAAAATATAAGCGGTTGCAACGCGTGTATCTGGTGTAACAAGGAAAACGATGGCACTGACTGTCGTTATCGCACGCACAAAGCTATAAATCAGCGCAGATAAAATAGCAGGGCGTAATAACGGTAACAGCACATAGAAAATGGTTCTCATTGAGTTCGCTCTTAAACTTAGAGAAGCTTCATCAAGCGATTTATCAATTTGCCCTAATCCCGCAATACCCGCACGTATTCCCACAGGCACGTTACGCATTGTCATAGAGATAATCACAATTGCCGCCGTTCCCGTTAAATAGAAAGGCGAGTCGTTAAACGCAAGAATATAAGAGACACCTGCGACGGTTCCTGGTACGGCAAAACAAAGCATGGTTGTGAACTCGATACTTTTTTTACCTTTAAAGTCTTGGCGCACCACGATATAGGCAATTAATAGTCCGAGAATTGCCGTGATCGGCGCGGCGATACCCGCATATAACAAGGTATCTAATAATGAAGGCCATGCACCGTCACTCATTCCTTGACCAAATAATTTGATAAAGTTATCGAGTGTTAAGGTGTAATCAACTCCCCAGTTAACGGTAAAGCTACCGTAGAAAATACTGCCATAGAGCAGGATATTAAAGACAACCCAAATACCTAAAACAGTAGTCACAAATGCGATCAGTGACGATGGAAGAGGTTGAACATCACCGCGATAAGATTTACCTGATACCGTGACGTAAGAGCGTTTACCAATCCACATATACTGCACACAGAACACTAATAGTGAGAAAACTAACAGTGATGCGCCTAATGTACTAGCTGATTGATAATCAAGCTGAGAGCCTGTGATATAGAAATAAATTTGTGTGGCGATAACGTCAAAGTTGCCTCCTAAAACTAACGGATTACTAAAGTCAGCAAGAGATTGCACAATTACAATTAAAAACGCATTGGCTAACGCAGGTTTAAGCAACGGCATAAAGACGTTAAAGAAAGTTTGATAACGGTTTGCTCTTAAGGTGTAAGAGGCTTCTTCTAATGAAGGATGAATGGTTTTAATGGCGCCATCTAAAATCATAAATGACATAGGGGTAAAGGCGAGCACTTGCGCCAACCAAATCCCTGTAAAGCCATATAACCAGTTGGTATTTTCAAGTCCTGCGTAAGTGGCCAGAAACTCTGTCACATAACCCGAACGTCCCATCATTAACGTCACCCCTAAACCGACAACAAAAGGTGGTGTAACAATAGGTAAGATAGAAAATACACGGCCGATAATGGCAGAGCGCACCGCAATACGTGACGTATAAATGGCCAGTATTAAACCAAAGAAAGTACAACCTATCCCCACAGCAATAGAAAGCACAATTGAGTTAAGCATCACTTGCACTATATGGGCTTGGCTTAAAATCGCGATAAACTCAAAAGGTGCAAAATTGCCCGCGCTATCTTTAAACATCGGAATAAAAATAGCGATACTAGGGAAGATAATAAAGGCGCCAATCAGTGCAACAACAGCTATCAAAGAGCCGATAACAAAGCTATCACCGCCCAGCCATTCAAGGCGTGTTAAGGCGGTTTTCATGATCATTCCCAGAGAAATAAAAAGGATGATCGCAGAATAACCTAAGCCACGCCCTTCAAGGGTTGCACTGACTATCGTAATAAATGCACAAAATAGGGCAAAACCTGCATCAAAATAGTGGCGAGAGCGATTTTCACGTTTAGGTGCAGTTAATGGGCGAAATAGCAGTAAACTCGGTAATAAAAACCAGAGCCAACTGATATTTAGGCTACTCCAGCCATAAGAGGTGAGCAATTCATCTGCTGTTGAGTCTAAAAGACCGTAGTCAAGGCTCCATGATGGCAGTAACGCAAATGCCATCCATGCAATTAGGATCCATAAAAATATGGGATCCCGCCTCTTTTTTTCAGGTAAAGCGAGTGTGTGAGACATAAATCCCCCGAGAGTAAATGTATTTATTATTATGAGAAAAAGAGAGCGAGAGGTTATCTCGCTCTGTTAATGAGCTATTTACCCATTTTTACTTCGGTAACCCACTTATTAATCAGTTCCTTACGTACTTCACTATCGCCATATTTATCCATGTCGTAGTTAATGAGTTTTAAGTCTGATAATTTCAGTGCCATAGGTGAAGATTCAGCCGAGGTATTGGTTAGAATTTGGTAAGATTTACCTTCTTTCCAGCTAATTTCCTGCGCTTCTTTTGAGAGTGTCCAATCTACGAATAATTTTGCGTTATCCATATTGCGGGCATTTTTAATGATACTGACACCACCGATTTCATACCCTGTACCTTCACAAGGCGAGATCAATTCAAGTGGGGCGCCATTTTCAACTTCTAATGAGTAATCATGTAGGAAACCAATACCAATGGCTGCTTCACCACGGGCTGCATTTCGTGCAGGAGCAATACCTGATTTGGTGTATTGAGAGATATTTGTATTGATTTTCTTCAGGTAATCAAAGGCTTGTTCAGTGCCCCATAATTGATCAAAGGTTGCCAGTGCAGTGTAAGCCGTACCTGAGCTTTGTGGATCAGCAATTTGAATTTCGCCTTTGTATTCAGGCTTAATTAAATCTTTCCAGCAGGTTGGAATAGCAATGCCTTTTTCTTTTAAGCGATCTTTATTGACGCCAAAACCTAAAATACCGACATAGACCGCAGAAGAGTAGTTTCCTTTGCGTTTAGCTGGATCACGAAATTGTGGCATGATCTGATCGAGATTAGGAGAAACGTAAGGCTCTAGCAGATCCATTTCACCCGCTTGTGAGTGAGGATCCATTGTACCGCCATACCAAACGTCAGCTTGTGGGTTACGTTTTTCAGCTTCAATTTTAGCTAAAGTACTCCCAGAACCATTACGAACGAAGGTAGTTTTAACATCATACTTTTCGGCGAAGGCTTTTGTTTCAGCTTCACACATCGCATTTGTCGCACTACAGTAAACGACTAAACGACCAGCCGCATTTGTTGATAAGCTAACCGCAGAAAGAGCCAGACCAGCAGCAACGAGTGTAGAGAGGGTTTTCAATTTCATGTTCAGAACCTTTTAAATGTGTCGTCATCGGAAAATGAAAGTGGGCCAACTGAATGCTCTTGTTTGCTAACATCAGCAATCAACAACGGCATTAGTAAGAGTCCCATTAAGGCCGCAGCACTGGTTAATAATGCAAACATCCCAGTCCAACCATAATGCGCCATGACCTGACTTAATGGCCAACCTGCCATTGCCGCCCCTAAATAGGCATACAATCCCAAGTAGCCAGTTACCGTGCCTGCTGCGTTTTTATGGCAATATTCTGTTGCAGCAAGCCCGATTAACATCTGTGGTCCGAACACAAAAAAACCGATACTAAAAAAACAGGCTGCGAGTAACGCATAATGATGAATTGGAATTAACCAAAGTGCTGTTACTGCGGTAAAAAGCCCGAGTGAAAACAGCAATATCATTGGTGCTCGTTGGCCGCGGAATAATAAATCCGAGCCCCAGCCTGAACATAACGCCCCGAGCAAGCCACCTACTTCAAACAAAGAAAGAATGGCATTTGCACTTAATAAATTGGCGCCATGTGTCTCTGATAACCAGATATTTCCCCAATCGTTTATCGCCATACGTATGAGATAAACCAAAATATAAGAAAACCCTAGCAACCAAATCATTCGGTTAAATAAAATGCTCTCTTTCAAAATAGTTAGCATAGGTTTAGGCGGAGAGGCTTGTTCTTGACGTAATTCAAACACATCGCGCCGCCACACACCCACAGTAGGAAGTCCTTCTTCTGCGGGAGTCCCTTTTAATCGTACACACAACCATAGCCCGATGATGATGCCGATAATACCGGGAACAAGCAGTGCGACTTGCCAACTATAATGCGTCGCTAGCCACGCAGTTAAAATGGGAAGACTCATCCCGCCAAGGTTGATTGAGATATTCCATAATCCCCACCAGAAGCCACGTTCATTGCGTGAATACCAGTGTGTTAACAACCTTGCACAAGGTGGCCATCCAAAGCCTTGAAAGAAACCATTTAGTGCCCAGACCAAAAGCAGTGCAGGAAACGAAAGACAATAGGCAAAGATAATATTCATAATGCCTGTCATTACTAATCCAACACCCATAAACCAGCGGTATCCCCACTTATCGTGGAAAATACCAGAAACAAATTTAGATAAACCGTAAGTGAGATAAAAAAGGCTGGCTATCCAACCGATATCTCCTTTATCTAAATTCAATTCAACTTGCATAACGGGCATCACAAAGTTGACGCTTTTACGTGTGAGGTAGAAGGTGGCATAACCAATAATCATCGACAGCATTAAATTTTTGCGCCAAAAGTTATAGGTCTTATTTATTGATGCCGAATTTTTACCTGACATAACATCCTCTTTGATGTTGCAAATGTAAAAAAAATGTCGCGAAAAAGAATGAGATAAGGTTGTAGATGACTAAGACTTATTCTTAGTTTTCACTGTTTTCTTTTGAATTTGTGGGTAAGTTAACAATTATTTTCGTACCGTGATGATTTACCACTTCCCATTCTCCACCTAAAGCACGAATGCGTTCTTCAATTCCGCGTAATCCAAAGCCACTACTTTGTTGTGCTGATAATGACGTGGGTAACATGCCAATACCATTATCACTAATCATCAGTCGTAATCGGTTTTGGTTTTGAGTCAGTGAGATTTGGATATAGGTCGCGTTGGCGTGTTTACTAATGTTGTTTAACAGCTCTTGTACTAAACGGTAGAGGGTAAAAATAATGGTTTCATTTTTAGGCTCTTTATCTAACGAGTAATTAAAATTACAGATGATACCGTTGTCATCAAAAGCAAACTCATTAATTAAATGGTGAAGGGCTTTTTCAAGCGACATTTCTTCTAAAACAGGCGGGCGTAATTGTCGGAGTAGTTGACGTGTAGATTGATGAATTTGCAGTGCAAGCCGTTCGATTTGTTCCCCTGTTTGGCGCGTTTTATCGTTATCAGCCATCTTTTTTACTAACATTGATTGAATTTGGATGGCTGTAATATTTTGCCCAATCTCATCATGTAATTCACGAGCAATGGCTTTTTTCACATCTTCTTCGGTGTGAACAAGTTGCTCCATTAGTTCGCGTCTAGCCTGAAGTTCTTGCTCTAAGCGTAATCGATAGTGACGTAAATTATGGGCTAATTGCTGTTGGCGGCTTATTGCTATCCCTAAACCAATGCCAATAATAGCTTGCGTAGTTAAAAACATTTCTAACTCACGTAAGTCATTAAACGCGCCATTAACTTGTCGAGCAAAGGTGATAATTAAGCTGCCTAATATTGCAGATAATACGCCGCCTTGCCAGCCATAACGATACGCCATAAATACATTAGGGATAAAAACAAGAATAACTAATAAGCGTTCTATTTCGGGTGTTAAGAAAAACTGTGCACTTAATCCGATAAGGCAAAATAGAAATCCCCACATGAGTAAGGAGGTTCTTAATGGCGGATCGAGTGTGCCGTCAGAGACTAAAGTGCGACTTTGTAATTCGCGTAGATATTCATAAAGTAAAAAAACAAAAGGGGCGAGTAATATGCCACCAGTAACGGATGTCAGAAAAATACCGCTGGTGGTATTAATTACAAAACCAAGAATAAAGGCTTGTAGCAGGCTATTAAAGCCAACGGCACTAATTAATAGGGTTAGGCGTTGCCAATAAAGAGGATATCGCCACCAAATACGCTGAACTTCTAACGCGATAATAAGGCTTAGTATTGGTGAGAGATAAATAATGGCGTGGGTAATTAATTGCTCTTGCGCTAACCAGTAATAAAGCCCCCATTCAGCAAATAACATTGGTAGCCAAAAACGCCGCCAAAGTAAAATTATTAGGGCTAATCGTAGACCTTGAGGTAAGAAAAGGGCGGCTTGTTGCCCGTTTTTACTTAAATAGAAGCCAATCACCCAAAGTGATAGCCAAAGTAAAGAGTAGGTGAGTAATAAAAAGAGGGATTGAAGAAAAAAACGCAGTCCCCTTTTCATTTTACAGCGAGCCTGTAATCAATTGATTTTTTAAGGCGAAATGAACCAGATCGATAGTGGTTTCACAGCTTAATTTACCAAGAACATTGGCTCGATGAACGTGAACGGTTTTGTGGCTAAGGTTAAGTTGTACCGCAATTGTTTTGACATTAACGCCTTGAACTAAAAGATTGAAAATCTCTCTTTCGCGAGGTGTTAACGTATGTAATGCATCTTCTTTTTCGGGTGTTTGTCGTAACGCTTTCATTGCATCAGAACAAAGATAACAGCCACCTTGATGTACAGCGCGTACGGCTTGTACTAACTCTTCAGGGCCACAACGTTTTGTTAAATAACCGCGGGCGCCCGAATCTAATGCGCTTTGAACAAAAGCGGGCGTATCGTAGATACTTAAAATAATGGTGCGAAAATCAGGGCGCTTTTGTTTTAAGCGACTTTGGAGTTGTAGACCACTTTCGCCAGGCATAGAGAGATCCATCACAGCAACATCAATATCGTCATGTGCTAAATAAGGCCATGCTTCTTGCCCATTAGAATATTCACCCACGATATGAATATCGGGTTCTAACATTAAGAGTTGTGCAAATCCTGAACGCACAACAATGTGATCATCTACTAAAGCAACTTTTATCATAATTTTTTATTAGTCAGAGAGTAGTCAGACAATACTTATATGATTTATAACAAGCTACAGAAAGATAAGCGAGGAAAAATGGAGAAGAAACACGGTTTTGAATCTTATGTCTCGTTTTTGTCGTGGTGAATCGTGACAAGCAAATAATAACAATAGATTATTTATTATTCAGGTGATAATTCCCCATAAACAGGGAACCTCTGTTTATGGGGAAATGTGTTATTTCTTATTGATTAAGCAACTTGAACAGGAACCGCTTTTGCAATACGTTTCATCTCGTTGTTATCTTCAAAATAAGCAATATTAGGTTTATGGCTACGCGCATCACTATCAGGAATTTGCACATAAGAACAAATAATTAAGCGATCGCCAACGGCGGCACGACGCGCAGCTGCTCCATTGACTGAAATAATCCGAGAGCCTCTTTCGGCACAAATGGCATAGGTTGAAAAACGCTCACCATTATCAACGTTATAAATATCAATCGCTTCATTTTCAAGAATGCCTGCGGCATCCATAAAATCCTGATCAATTGCGCAAGAGCCTTCATAGTGAAGATCAGCTTGTGTGACTTTTACGCGATGAAGTTTGCCTTGTAACATAGTGCGTAGCATTGTTGTGTTTCCTATTTTTCTAATAATGAATATTAAACAAGGTTAACTTGCTGGTTATCAATCAAGCGTGTATTACCTAGCCATGCAGCCATTAAAATCACGGCCCGATGGCTCTCTTCATTTAATGGTGTGAGTGTATCCGCATCACAAATAAAGCACTCATCTGCACGAAAACCTTGTTGCTCTAAGGTGTTTTTTGCATTTTGCAGTAGCTGATTAACATCATGATTACCCGACTTTAGTTGTTCTGCAATTTCTTGCATCGCTTGATAAAGTGCAGGGGCTTGTTGTTTTTCGTTATCAGATAATAGACGATTGCGCGAACTGAGCGCTAAACCATTTTTGTCACGTACGATAGCAACAGGAACGATGCTGATATCCATACATAAATCGCTTACCATCTTTTTGATAATTTGCAGTTGTTGGAAGTCTTTTTCACCGAACATCGCAACATCAGGTTGTACAAGGTTAAAAAGCTTACTGACAACTGTCGTGACACCACGGAAATGACCAGGACGGCTTGCGCCTTCTAATACGGTAGATAATACAGGGACATCAACAGTTGTTTGATTTTCCATACCGTGTGGATACATTTCTTTTGCTGAAGGCGCAAAGATAATATCGACATGTTTATCACGCAGTAACTCGCAATCTTCTTGTAAAGTACGAGGATAATTTGCTAAATCCGCTTCTCTATCAAATTGAAGTGGGTTAACAAAAATAGATGTGATCACAACATCTGCGTGAATACGCGCTTCTTCAATTAATTTTAGGTGACCTTCATGCAGATTACCCATTGTTGGAACCAATGCAATGCGTTTACCTTCTTGCTTTAATCGCTTGATTTCTCTGCGTAAGATAAGCGTAGTTTCAATAATTAGCACGGCGTGACTCCTTTTAAACAATATTGATAATTAAGATAATAAATCAGTTAAATGAATGTTTTTCTTCTGGAAACAGGCCTTGTTCAACTTGTTGAACATAAAGACTAACCGCACCTTTTAAGGAGCCTGCTTCTTGTAAAAAGTCTTTTGAAAACTTAGGGGCTTGAGGTGTTAAACCTAATAAATCATGCATAACAAGAATTTGTCCATCTGTGACATTGCCTGCCCCAATACCAATAACAGGCATCGTTAATGCGTCTGTAATTGTTTTAGCCAGAGTAACAGGAACACATTCCAATACCGCCAATTGAGCACCCGCATTTTCAAGGGCGATGGCATCTTGCTTCAATTGCTCGGCTTCATCGTGCTCTCTACCTTGGATTTTATAACCTCCAAAGACGTTGACAGATTGTGGTGTTAGACCTAAATGAATACAGACAGGAACCGCACGCTCAGTGAGCATTTTAACGGTAGGAATTAACCAACTTCCACCTTCAATCTTCACCATATTAGCTCCTGCTTGCATCAGAATGCCGGCATTAAGACAAGCTTGCTCAGGGGTGGAATAAGACATAAACGGCATATCTGCAATCAAGAAAGCATTAGGCGCACCCGCTCTTACACAACGAGTGTGGTAGGCAATTTGTTCAACGGTGACAGGCAAGGTGCTGTTATGACCTTGTAGTGTCATACCCAATGAATCACCAATCAGCATGGCTTGAATACCTTCTTGTGCAAAAAGGCGAGCAAAACTTGCATCATAAGCGGTGATTGTGGCGAATTTTTTCTTTTCTTGCTTATAGCGGTTCAGCGTTGAAAGCGTAGTGGGTTTCATTGTAACAAACTCCATCATTGTCATTTTTTGTGTGTAGATAAAATTAATTACTTCACATAATTGTTTGTTTATTAAAGAAAATGTTAGATCATCAAAATAAAGCCGCTTTCGATTGTAGCATTTAAGGACTAAAAACGAAGAAAAAGTAATTAAATGAGTAATGAAAAATAATAAATGATAATTTTTATTTATATTTATCAATTGCCTATATGTGAAAAATAAATATAAAAGAGTTTAGATATTGGGGAGGAGAGATGTGTTTGAAAAATTGAGGGAAAGTAAAAGAGAAGAGATAGGCTGATACTGTTTATATTTTTTACAGTATCAACCTTTAGCATTAAGAACGTACTAGTGTGAAATTACCACTTTTCCATGCCGTTTTCAGGCACTAACGCCAATCTATCTGCTAATAACTCACCATCAGGAAAGCGAAGATCGGGTGCTAATTCCGCTAATGGATAAAGCATAAATTCACGTACTTTAAGCCCGTAATGAGGTACGGTTAATCGCTCGGTTTGGATCACGTCATCACCAAATAACATAATATCAAGATCAAGCGTTCTTGGGCCCCAACGGTTGCCTTCTTTTCTAACACGACCTTGCGCTAATTCAATCGCTTGTGTGTTATTAAGCAACTCTTCAGGTGCTAACGTTGTATCAACCGCAACAGCGACATTAAGATAATCAGGCTGATCTTGTGGTCCCATTGGGCGAGTACGATACCAAGATGATTGTGCAATCAATGTTGTTTGTGGGATCTCACTGATTGCCTTAATCGCTGAATTCACCTGATTTTCAGGTGAATTCAAATTGCTACCTAAAATGATATAAACACGTTTTTTCTGTTTACTCATTGGTATTCTCGTGTCTTGATGCTGGTTTTGCGCTTGGATGACGAGGGCGTTTACGTGGACGCGGTCGTTTACGAACGGGTGCTTGGCCTAATTCAGAGACCATTGAGCGCTGTTGCGTATTGTTAGAGGCTTGGAAATCAGCCCACCAACCAGCTAACGCTTGAAGCTCTGGATTGTGTTGTACATTGGCACGTAATTCCAGTAAATCGAATGCTGCACGGAATTTAGGGTGCTCAAGTAATTTATTCGCACGACGACCTTGGCGTTTAGGTAAACGTTGCTGTAATTGCCAGATATCACGCATTGTTGTGGTAATGCGTTTTGGTATCGCAATAGTACGGCATTGCTCATCTAATATATCGTTCATCGCCATAGAGAAAGAGTCATAGTAAGAAAGACCACTTTCTTGGACTAATTTTTCGGCATGTTCAATTAATGGATACCACAGCATCGCCGCAAATAAGAACGCCGGATTGACTCGCATCTCTTTATTGATGCGGTAGTCCGTGTTTTTGAGAACTTGATCTAGCATTCTCTCCATCGGCGTATCATGTTGCTCTGTCATTTTAGATGCAATCAGCGGAAACAGCGGTTCAAGTAATTGATGACGACACATTAACTTGTAAGTTTTGTATCCTTGCCCCGTTTGTAATAATTTCAGCGATTCTTCAAAAAGACGAGCCGATGGAATATTACGTAATAAAGGAGCAAGTCTGGCAATTGGCTCTGCGGTTTCTGGCGCAATTTGCATATCCAATTTACTAGCAAAGCGAATGGCTCTAAGCATTCTGACGGGATCTTCGCGATAGCGCGTTTCAGGATCGCCAATTAAGCGAATAATACCCGCTTTCAGATCCGCTAAGCCGCCAACGTAATCACGTACAGCAAAATCATCAACACCGTAATAGAGGCTGTTTAATGTAAAGTCACGACGGATGGCATCTTCTTCAATTGAGCCAAAAATATTGTCGCGCAGTAACATACCGCTTTGTGCTTGCTGGGATTGGTTATTGTCTGAAACTTCATGATCTTCATGAGAGCCGCGGAAAGTCGCAACTTCAATCACTTCAGGGCCAAACATAATATGAGCAAGACGGAAACGACGACCGACTAAACGGCTGTTACGGAATAATCGACGTACATCTTCAGGTGTTGCATTAGTGGCAATATCAAAATCTTTTGGTTTTTTTCCCAGTAATAAGTCACGGACACCGCCACCAACTAAATAAGCCTGAAAGCCAGAGTTATTTAGGCGATAAAGCACTTTTAATGTATTATCACTGATGTCGTTACGTGAAATTGGGTGTTGATCTCTTGGGATCACAGTCATTGGCAAATCACTCCCGTTCGCCTTTTCTTTATTACTCTTTTTTTTACGGGGACGGTCTGCGGATATAGCAGGACGCCGACGCACAGGTTTCTGTGTTTCTTGTATTGGTCGGTCAGATGCAGTGACTGGCCTTTCACTCGCTACCGGTTGTGTGTCTGATGACGTTGTTTGTCGCCCTAGCAGATTACGGCAGAAATGTGCTACTCGATTAAAAATATGACACCTCGAATAATAAATTCTAATAATTAAAAAATTAAGCGGCTAATCATAGCCTACTGAACATTTTTTGAGAATGCTTTGTGTGGTTTATTCATACCCTTGTTGCTGATGATTTTGTTTTAAAATCTCAGAAGGTGACCACTGCGCTATCGCAATCTCTAACAATGATGCTAACGAATAATCTTGCCAACCCGCAATAATAGGCTGATTAAGAAACCGTAAAGCATCGATAATGACGGGTCTTGGATCAGTATCTGGTAACGCATTTGCGTGATTTTGTTTTGATAATTTATTACCGTCATGATTTATTGCTAAAGGTAAATGAGCATAACGCGGAATAGGTAAATTCAGTTGTTTATGTAAACTGATTTGTCGCAATGTGGGATCAAGTAGATCGGCACCTCTAACAACTTCGGTTACACCCTGATAACTATCATCAATCACTGTCACTAGATTATACGCAAATAAGTTATCTTTTCTGTGAATAATCATATCTTCTAACACGATAGACGTACTCTTTGAATAATATGTACCTTGAATGACATCTTCAAAATGATAAACAGGATGCTGTTGGATCAACCTCCATGCACTCTCTTTATCAAAAGGTGTAACATTAGTTGTGAGTGGCTCGCGATGACGACAGTGGTTATCATACACACCCCCTAAGTCATGTAAACGATGACGGCTACAATGACAGTGATAGCAAACACCTTCTTTCCAAAGAGTGTGTAAAATCTCACGGTAAGCATCATGGCGTTGCGATTGATAGAGGATCTCTTCATCCCAGAACAAACCATAATGTTCTAATGTACGAATAATTTGGGATGCAGTGCCGGGAGGTTCTCTAAGAGGGTCGATATCATCGATGCGCAAAAGCCAACGCCCGTGGTGTGCGCGAGCTTGAAGATAACTGCCAAGTGCAGTAACCAATGAGCCAAAATGAAGTTGACCCGTTGGCGATGGCGCAAAGCGCCCAATATAGTCTGTAATCTCGTGCATCGAAAGATTCAGATTAACGCCTCAACGTATTAGGCTGAGGCGTTTGCTCATTATTAGCCAGCCATCTGTTTTTCACGGATTTCAGCTAATGTCTTACAGTCGATACATAAATCTGCTGTAGGACGAGCTTCTAAACGGCGAATACCGATTTCCACTCCACAAGATTCACAGAAACCAAAGTCATCATCTTCGACTTTTTTCAGTGTTTTCTCGATTTTCTTAATGAGTTTACGTTCACGATCACGGTTACGCAGCTCAAGACTGAATTCTTCTTCTTGTGCAGCACGGTCAACGGGATCTGGGAAGTTTGCCGCCTCATCTTGCATATGAGTAACGGTGCGGTTGACTTCATCCCTGAGCTGATTGCGCCAAGATTCAAGTATTAGCTTAAAATGCGCTAATTGGGCTTCGTTCATGTACTCTTCGCCCGCTTTTTCCTGATATGGCTCAACGCCAGCAATAGCGAGAATGCTCATGGACGATGTTTTACGCTTTTGCCCTTCTTGCATAATGCTTCTCCTACATACGCATTTCTGAATAATCCCCACCTTCAAAACAGGAAGGGGAAAAAATAGGGCGCTATAAATAGCAGATGCCCGCGAGGATAGCAATTATTCCTTCAATAAGTTTTCTCATGGTGTGAAGGCACGCAAGTAAATGTCCCTTTTTAGTTAAAAAATGCTTAACTAATGCCATGCGTTTCAATTAACTATTTGAAATAAAAGGTAATTGCTGTCCAATTGTTAAATTGTATTCACTAATATTGATGCGATAACACAAGATTTCAACCCCTGCATCACTCGCTTCTTTTAGCAGTGAAGCATAGTTAGGGTCAATCTCTTTAGCAACAGTCACTTCCGTAATGCCAGTATGGGGAACTGCGTAGAATAAGACAGCCCTTAAACCCAATTTTGCGATAGCGGTCAACTCTCTAAGATGTTTCTGGCCACGTTCTGTCTTTGCATCAGGGAAATAACCCATACCGTTGTCGAGTAAGGTGACTGACTTCACTTCAATATAACAGTCAACTTTATGATTTGATTTAAGTAAAATGTCAATACGACTGTTCTCACTACCGTATTTCACTTCTCGTTTTATCTCGTCATATTCAGATAATTCTGGAATGTCACCTGCTTCAATGGCATCTGCAACAATACCGTTTGCCCTTAAGGTATTTACACAAATCCAATCATCGGTTTGGGTCTGTGTAAGTTCCCAACTGTGCGGGTATTTTCTTTTTGCATTTGAAGAGGTGGAATACCAAACAGTATCACCGGGAGTCGCACATCCCGTCATTGCGCCTGTGTTGGCGCAATGGAGCGTGAATTCTTCCCCATTTGGGGTGACAACGTCTGCTAAAAAACGCTTATATCGTTTTAGTAAAGTGGCGGATTGTAGCGGTTGCTCAAATTTCATAATGACTCCGAGGAAAATATGACCTTTAATAAAGCGCTAATGCTACAATGCCAAGCCAAGAAAGTTAATGAATCATGGAGCCTGTGTGCATTTATTGCCAATCTTTGATGTAACAGAAAAAATCGTTGCTGCGTTAAAACAATCCCCACAAGTTTTGCTTCATGCTCCCACTGGTGCAGGTAAATCCACGGCGCTTCCCCTTTATTTACTGGAGCAAAATTGCTTTGATGGCAAAATAATTTTATTAGAGCCAAGACGAATTGCTGCCAAAAGTATTGCTTATCGTTTAGCCAGTCAGCTAAATGAAGAAGTTGGCAATACGGTGGGGTATCGAATGAAAGCGGAAAGCAAAGTCAGCTCAAAAACTCGACTTGAAGTGGTAACAGAAGGGGTATTAAACCGTATGTTACAGCAAGATCCTGAGTTGGCTGGCGTAAGCCTTGTGATTTTAGATGAATTTCATGAACGCAGTTTACAGGCTGATTTAGCATTGGCTTTATTGCTCGATGTACAAATGGGATTACGTGATGATTTGCGTGTGTTGATTATGTCAGCAACATTGGATAATCAAAAGCTCACCGCATTATTACCGGATGCTCCTATGATCAGCGCTGAAGGCTGTAGCTATCCTGTAGAACGAGTCTATTTTCCTATCAATACACATCAACCCTTTGAGCAAGAAATTGCCACTATGGCTTTACGATTACTTGCGCAAGAATCGGGTTCCATGCTGATTTTCTTGCCGGGTAGTGCCGAAATCGTGCGTGTTGCTGACATTCTAAAAGATAAAGTGGATAACAATGTTTTGTTATTTCCTCTTTATGGTGCGCTTTCATTAGCTGAACAACAAAAAGCGATTGAACCCACAGAGAAAGGTTATCGGAAAGTCGTTCTTGCGACCAATATCGCAGAAACGAGTCTTACCATTGAAGGAATTCGTTTAGTCCTTGATAGTGCTATTGAAAAGCGCGCTCAATTTGATTTGAAAAGTGGTGTCACTAGCTTATTGCGTCAACGAACTAGTCAATCATCACAAACGCAAAGAGCTGGGCGAGCAGGGCGTCTTGAGGCAGGTATTTGCTGGCATTTAATAAGCCAAGAACAAGCAGAGCGCGTTGCTTCTCATCAATTGCCTGAAATATTAAGCAGTGATTTATCATCGTTATGGCTTTCTGTTTTGCAGTGGGGATGTCGTGATATTAATCAGTTGAACTGGTTGGATACACCAACACCACAAGCATTACATGCCGCTAAAGAGTTATTGTATCGTTTTGGGGCGATAGATAAACAAGGTGGATTAACACCACGAGGTTCACGTATGGCGCAATGGGGCATTGAGCCTCGATTAGCAGCAATTTTGGATTATGCGAGTGAGCAAAGTGATAATCATCTTGTTACTGCTGCACGTCTATGTGCAATTTTAGAAGAGCCTCCAAGAGGACAAGAAATTAATCTAGAGTGGATTGCACAACAAAAGAATACCTTCTGGTCGCGACGTGAAAAACAGCTCTCTCAACATCGAAAAGGAACGTTTTGCTCGGAATTGTTAGGTTCATTATTAGCGGTAGGATTTCCTGATAGGATTGCTAAAAATCGTGATAATCAAGGGCGTTTTCGTTTAGCAAATGGGCAAGGTGCTATGATGGATGACTCGCAATCTATGAGTAATGCACCGTGGATTTTAGCGCCATTATTACTGCAAAATGCACATTATGCTGATGTCCGTATTTTATTAGCTTTGCCTATTGATATTGATGAAATATCAGCTACCTTTCCTAAGCTTATTGAAAATAATACCACGGTTGAATGGGATGAAAAACGCGGTACGTTAGTTGCATGGCAACAACGTCAATTAGGGCGATTAACCTTAAGTCAGCGTCAACTCGACAAGCCCAATAAACAGCAAATGCAACAAGCGTTATTGAATTGGTTAAGAGAGAACGGCTTAAGTGCTTTAGCACTTAGTGAAGAGACTCAACAGTTTTTTATTCGTCTTTCTTTAGCGAAAAAGTGGTGCCCAGAAGCGTTATTGCCTGATTTAGAAGAAGCTGTGTTACTTGAAACGTTAGAAACATGGCTCTTATCTGAACTTGGAGAAGTTCAGACATTAAAAGCATTACAACAAATTGATATTAATACGATTATTAAAAATCAATTAACATGGCATGAAAATCAGTTGCTTCAAAGCTTATTTCCAACGCATTATTTGGCGCCGACAGGGACAAAAGTGATTATCAATTATGATTTGGAGTTGCCGCCTGTGATTGCTATTCGTATTCAAGAAGTTTATGGCGAACAACAAAGCCCTATTATTGCGAATGGTCAATTGCCTGTAGTCATGGAATTATTGTCACCAGCACATCGTCCTATCCAAAAAACACAAGATTTAGCCACGTTTTGGGCAGGAAGTTATAAAGAGGTGCAAAAAGAGATGAAAGGGCGCTATCCAAAGCATTTATGGCCTGATGATCCAGCGAATACGGCACCGACTCGGCGAGTAAAAAAATATAGCCAATAAATGAATATTAGTTTCACCCCAGATCAATATGCTCTAGTTTTATTCGTATTTGAGAGCTTTCTTGTGGGATCACACAGAAAAATAGCGACAATGTTAGGCTTCTTTATCCCGTGATAAAGGGGTTTTAATGAGAGATACAGTTCATGAGTAGAAAGAAAAGACCAGCGAAACAAACCAAAAGAGGTCGTTCTTGGTTTTGGTTATTTGTCAAAATCGCCATTGTGGTTGCGGTTTTAATGGGCATTTATGGTGTTTATTTACATTCTCAAATCAAAGAGCGCCTTGATGGCAATGTTTGGGAATTACCTGCTGCGGTTTACGGACGTACCGTTAACTTAGAACCGGGCATGAATTATAGCCAAAAAGAGATGGTGAGCTTACTTGAGGGTATGCAATACCGCAATGTTAACAAAATCACACGTCCTGGCGAGTTTGTGGTAAGAGGCAACACCATTGAAATGTTGCGCCGACCATTTGATTTCCCTGATGGTCGTGAAGAGCAAATTTTAGCTAAATTAGCCTTTGAGCAAAATTCACTTGTTAGTATCACTAACATGGATAATCAGCGCCAATTTGGTTTTTTCCGTCTTGATCCTAAGCTGATTACCATGATGCAATCTGCAAATGGTGAGCAACGTTTATTCTTAGCAAGAGACAAATTTCCACAGTTATTAGTGGATACGTTAATTGCAACAGAAGATCGTCGCTTCTATGAGCATGACGGTATCAGCCTGTATTCTATTGGTCGTGCTGTATTAGCGAATTTTACTGCGGGTAAAGCGGTTCAAGGCGGTAGTACGTTAACGCAACAGTTAGTGAAAAACCTATTTTTGACTAACGAAAGAACGCTAAAAAGAAAGCTTAATGAAGCCTATATGGCAATCATTATGGATGCGAGTTATAGCAAAGATCGCATTTTAGAGCTGTATCTTAACGAAGTCTTTTTAGGGCAAAGTGGTGATGAACAGATCCGTGGTTTCCCATTAGCTAGCCTTTATTATTTTGGTCGTCCCGTTGATGAACTAAGCCTTGATCAGCAAGCGCTTTTAGTGGGTATGGTTAAAGGTGCATCAGCTTATAACCCTTGGCGTAATCCAAAAGCGGCGTTAGAGCGTCGTAATGTAGTATTAAAACTGCTGGAAACCCAAGAGATAATCGACCAAGAGCTTTATAACGTGCTTAGTGCGCGTCCTTTAGGGGTGAAGCCACGTAGTGAAGCGTTAACGCCTCAACCTGCGTTTATGCAATTGGTTCGCCAAGAGTTACAAACAACCCTAGGCGATAAAGTAAAAGATTTATCGGGTACGAAAATCTTCACAACATTAGATCCTGTCTCGCAAGACGCGGCTGAAAAAGCGGTTGAAGTGGGTGTCGCTGATTTACGTAAAACACGTAAAATAGACGATCTTGAAGGGGCAATGGTGGTTGTTGACCGTTTAAGTGGTGAAGTTAGGGCGTTAGTAGGAGGCTCTCAACCACAATATGCGGGCTTTAACCGCGCATTATCAGCACGTCGTTCTATTGGCTCTCTGGCAAAACCTGCCACATATTTAACGGCATTAAGTGAGCCTGATCGTTTTCGTTTAAATACATGGCTTGCTGATGAACCTATTTCAGTGCCTATTCCGGGGAGTAAGCCTTGGCAACCCCGTAACTACGATCGCGGTTATAAAGGTAAATTAATGCTGGTGGATGCATTAGCAACCTCACGCAATATACCTACTGTAAATCTTGGTTTAGAAGTCGGATTAGATCGAGTAATTCAAACTTGGATTAACTTGGGCGCCCCAGCGGAAAATCTGGAAAAAGTACCCGCGATGCTATTAGGTGCATTAAACTTAACACCAATGGAAGTGGCTCAAACCTTCCAAACAATTGGTAGTTTAGGTAATCGTGCAAAACTATCATCATTGCGCTCTGTTATTGCCCAAGATGGTACAGTGCTTTATCAAAGTTATCCTCAAGCGGAAACCACTGTTTCACCTCAAGCGGCTTATATGACGCTATTTGGTATGCAGCAAGTGGTGAATTCAGGAACAGCATGGCGTGTATTAAAACCAAAATTTGGTAATTACAACCTTGCGGGTAAAACGGGTACCACTAACGATTTACGTGATAGTTGGTTTGCGGGGATTGACGGCAAAGAAGTGACGATTTCATGGATGGGACGTGACAATAATGGTCCAACGAACTTAACGGGTTCAACAGGGGCATTATTGCTGTATCGTAACTATTTAGAGAATCAGGCACCGTTGAAATTAAATCCACCAGCACCAGAAGATATCGCAGAGATGTCTGTTGATGCCCAAGGTAACTTTGCTTGTTATGGCGGTGGAGTGCGTACATTGCCAGTATGGACATCAAACCCAGATGGATTGTGTACGCCCGTTCAGCAAGATACCGATGAAAGTGGCGCGCCAAAGTGGTTACAAGATCTGTTTTCTGAGTAAGTCATCACGTAGGTTAGGTAAAATAAAAACGGCACGTAAGTGCCGTTTGTTTTTTGTTGCTATAGCGTAGTTATTTTGAGCAAGTTTAAGATTAATATCAATTTGCATAGCCATCTCTTCATAGGTAATGCCTTGCTTTTTTAGCTCTAAGGTAATGATTTTTTTAATCTCATGCTCTTCTAGTGCAAATAGATTAAGTGATTTTTCAGGGTTGCATATCTCATTGAAATAACGATAGTTATTTGATTTTTGCTTAGAGTTTAATTCTAAGAATAGCCTTGTTTTTTCTTCAGCTGATAAATCATCGATTGTCTTCAAAATTTTATTAAGGCTCATTTTTGATACTTTGAGTCGTATTTTAAAGCCACTATGGCAATAAATGATTAAATTTAACACGAAAGTATCAAATATGACGCTTCGATTTGTGTTTTAAAGTCATTATGGCAACAATGGGTTGAATTTAATTCAAAGATGTCAAAAATGATACTTCTATTGATATTGGATAGGAAAAAGAAACCATAACCGCCCGTAAAACGGGTGGTTATGATTTAAGACGCTGACGCGACTTAAACTGGCTAAAGCCAATAATAAAAAGCCAGTCACTTCACAATTGTGAACTGACTGGCTTTTATAAAGGGATATTTAAACTAGCCTTTCATTTTTTCAAAAGCATATTCCGCCGCATCAATAGTGCGTTGAATATCTTCTTTTGTATGAGCGATAGACATAAAGCCCGCTTCAAATGCAGAAGGCGCAAGGTAGACGCGTTTTTCCAGCATTAAGTGGAAGAATTGTTTAAAGCGCTCGACATCACAATTCATCACATCTTGGTAGCAAGTGACTTCTTTCGCATCAGTAAAGAATAGGCCAAACATACCACCAACATGGTTGATAACCATTGGAATGCCTGCTTGTTGAGCTTTCTCAAGTAAACCGTCAGCTAGCATCGTTGTTAGCTCATCTAATGTTTGATGAACACCTGGCTGTGAAACTTCGTGTAAACACGCTAGACCTGCTGCCATTGCAATAGGGTTGCCTGATAAGGTTCCTGCTTGATAAACAGGGCCAATTGGCGCGAGTTTAGACATTACATCCATATGTCCGCCAAAAGCACCTACAGGCATACCGCCACCGATAATCTTACCAAGGCACGTTAAGTCAGGATCAACATCGTAATAGGCTTGTGCGCCACCTAATGCCACGCGAAAGCCTGTCATAACTTCATCAATAATCAGTAAAGCACCAAACTCATCACATAACGCACGTAAACCCGGTAAAAAGTCTGCTTTAGGTGGTACACAGTTCATATTGCCAGCAACGGGCTCCACGATGATACAAGCGACTTCTTCAGGATAGTTTTCAAATGCTTGGCGTACAGAGTTTAAGTCGTTGTAAGTGCAAGTTAAGGTGTGTTTGACAAAATCAGCAGGTACACCTGGTGAATTAGGTTGTCCCATAGTTAATGCGCCAGAGCCTGCTTTTACTAATAAGCAGTCAGCGTGACCGTGATAGCAACCTTCGAATTTGATGATTTTGTCACGTCCAGTATAGCCACGAGCAAGGCGAATGGCGCTCATTGTCGCTTCTGTGCCCGAGTTCACCATACGAACCATGTCCATTGATGGCACAAGTTCAGTGACTAGGTTTGCCATTTCAACTTCAGCGGCTGTTGGGGCTCCAAAGCTTAAACCTTTTTGTACCGCATCAGTCACTGCATCGCGAATAGCAGGGTGGTTGTGTCCTAATACCATCGGTCCCCATGAGCCAACATAGTCAAGGTAAGCGCGTCCGTCGGCATCATAAATATACGCACCATTAGCACGTTCAATAAAAAGAGGGGTTCCACCTACACCGTTAAATGCTCTAACAGGTGAGTTGACACCGCCGGGGATCACTTGTTGTGCGAGATTATAAAGCGTTTCAGACTTGCTCATGTCAGACTCCTAATGATGGGTGAGCGTAAGATTAAGGCGTATTCTAAAGCACCGCGCAGATGAAGCCAAATACACGGCAACAAGATTTTGATTTATCACTGTTATTGTGAGTATGTGAATTATCGTAAAAAGTGATAGGTAGCAAAAAGTGTATTTTGTCCACAACAAACTTGAAGGTTATGAGCAGGTATTAGATAATCATCACATTATATCAGCAAGAAAGATAAATTTTTGCTGGCTGTTTTTTTGCTGGAATACCCAGTCTGGAGTGAACAATGAGTGATGATATGGCTCTGCCGTTACAATTTACTGACGCGGCTGCAAATAAAGTAAAAGATCTGATTGCAGATGAAGAAAATCCAAATCTGCGTTTACGTGTTTATATCACGGGTGGCGGTTGTAGCGGATTCCAGTATGGTTTTACCTTTGATGATGCAATGAACGAAGGCGATATGACCATAGAAAAACAAGGTGTTGCCTTAGTGGTTGATCCTATGAGCTTGCAGTATTTAGTGGGCGGTTGTGTGGATTATACCGAGGGGTTAGAGGGTTCGCGTTTCATTGTAACTAATCCTAATGCTAAGAGTACCTGTGGTTGCGGCTCTTCTTTTAGTATCTGATCCTTCTTTGGCGTCGTGGCTGTGCAGTAGTGCTGTGGCGTTATAGCACCGCTCGTAATGCTTTGTGCTGTTTATCTTCTTTGGCGTCGTGGCTGTGCAGTAGTGCCACGGCGTTAGAGCAGTGCTCGTAATGCTCACATACTTATGTATGCTCCGCTTACTGCGCGCTGTCTGCCTTGTTGCACTGCTTGCTCGCTCACGACTTTTGTCTGTCGGTTAAAATTTTTTTTTCTTCTTTATTCTTTCTGAGCTTATTTCATAAAATCACTCATTCATTATTAGCGATGGCTTCGCAGATTTGCTGTGCTGCATTAATAATACGTGGTGAAGGGCGACTAAAACTGTCTTCATCAATAGCAATAACTGGAACAGTAAGCTGGGGTTGCCAAAATGTTTGTACGGTAGGTATTTGCTCTGCTTTACCACTGAATACAATCAAATCAGGTCGCTTTGTAAGTACTTGCTCACGATTTACTTGAGGCCAAGTGACAGGGCTATTAGCAAAGATATTCTCCCCACCACAAAGCGCTGTAATATGGCTCTGTAATGTGCGAGCTGATGTCGTAAATAAAGGTTGCATCCCAAACTGAATAAACACCTTTTTTTTAGGGTGATTCGATATATTTGATACATATTTTTGCTGTAACGCTTGATATTGCTGGCGCAATTGTTGGGCATTTTTTAATGCTATATCAGGATGATGGCTATAATTGGAAAGAGTAACGAGATCGTCTGCGATTTCTTCAATACTTTGTGGATCAGAATAAATGATAGAAATACCCAAAGCTTTTAATTGATCTAATGAACGTTGTGGATTACCGCCTTGCCATGCAATCACTAAATCAGGCTTTAATAATAGAATGCGCTCTATATTAATACCCTGCCAATTGGCAACTTGTTCAATATTTTTAGCATCCTCTGGATAATCAGAGTAAGCACTAACTCCGACAATATTATCACCCATACCTGCGGCATAAGCCATTTCAGTGGCAGATGGTGATAGTGTAATAACACGATCAGCGGGCGTGATAGCAATGGCGAAATTGAACCAAAATAATGAACAGAGTAATAACCCTAAATTGATAAATAAACGCATTACATTTCCAATAGTAAAAAATACCCACCTATTTTTTATCTTAGAATAAGCAAAAAATAAAGGCGGGATATTGATAAAGCAATATTAGAATTATCTCGACTTAATTAGTCTTTTAATTTATCCAACATCGCTGTCACCATTAAGCTTGATTGTTCTGCAGCAACAGATAAAAATTCATCAAAACTTAAGTGCGATTCTTTATCGGCTACATCAGAAATAGCACGAACAACAACAAATGGTGTGCCAAACTGATGGCAAACATGGCCAATCGCGGTTGATTCCATTTCTACGGCTACAACATCTGGGAATGTGCGACGAATACGGGCTAAAGGTTCAGCGCCATTAATAAAGGC
Organism: Proteus sp. PR00224; assembly: GCF_016238105.1. NCBI lineage: Bacteria > Pseudomonadati > Pseudomonadota > Gammaproteobacteria > Enterobacterales > Morganellaceae > Proteus > Proteus sp. PR00224. The sequence goes on from NZ_JAEHQU010000003.1 coordinate 433,293, forward strand.
ATCACCACTACAAATTAAACCGCGAACAGCATTTAATTTTAGCGATTCAATACATTCTTCTGCTATTTGAACAAGTTTGGGTTCAGCAATAAAAGCAGGAGGACATTGTGCCATTTGACCAGGTTCATAACCAAACGCAGTAACATCTGCATCGTGATAGCGAACTTCCGTTGAAACAACGATATCACCGACATTTAATCTTGAGTCTAAGCCACCCGCAGAGCCAGTATTGATAACGACATCAGGACGAAAATGCTCAAGTAATAATGTTGTACCAATCGCTGCTGCAACTTTACCAATACCTGATTTTAATAATGCAACATCAACACCGTTGATTGTGCCTGTATAGATTTCACAGCCGCCACGAGATAAGATTTGGCAATCTTCAATTTTCTCACGCAGAAGTGTGACTTCTTGCTCCATTGCACCTATTACGCCAACTCTCATTGTGTCATACTCACTTGTAGGTTAATAATAAATAGAAATTTAAATAGAGTTTAACATCTATCGGAAAAACACGATATAACACAAAGAATAGAGAATTCGTTTCATCGAAACCAGAAAGAGGACAGAAATGATCGATTTTAAGCTGAAGTTAAATTATCAACGCAAATATAACAGCAGTGATATCGATATTAACGATGAAATACAGGTTTCTCGTCAATTTGAAAGTGATCGTGGACGTATTATTAACTCAGCCGCTATTCGTCGTTTACAACAAAAAACGCAAGTCTTTCCCCTAGAGCAAAATTCTGCTGTACGTAGCCGTCTTACTCATTCTCTTGAAGTTCAACAAATTGGGCGTTATATCGCTAAACAGATTATTGGCGAATTAAAGAAACAAAATAAGCTTGAAGAATATGGTTTAAGTGATCGTATTGATAGTTTAGAAAGCTTAATTGAGATGGCGTGCTTAATGCATGATATTGGTAACCCGCCTTTTGGACATTTTGGTGAAGCCGCGATTAAGCATTGGTTTCAAAAAGTATTATCACCAGAGGCGACAGCCGAATTCGATAGTTGTCCTTTTATTCCTATGCAGTATTCAGCTAAAGTGCAATTAAATGAATTGCGACAAACTTTACGCCAAGATTTATGTCAATTTGAAGGGAATGCTCAAGCGATTCGAATGGCGCATCATCTGCTTAAATTGAATTTAACCTATGCTCAAATAGGTTGTGTATTGAAATATACCCGTCCTGCTTATTGGCAAGGGGAAGTGCCTAAAGAATATAGCTATTTAATGAAAAAACCGGGGTATTACTGGTCTGAATTAGCATTCGTAAAAGAAGTGCAAGAAAAATTAGATATGGGGGAATTTTGTCGCTTTCCTCTCACTTATATTATGGAAGCGGCTGACGACATCTCTTATTGCATTGCGGATTTAGATGATGCGGTAGAAAAGGGGATTTTTGATATCAACCGCCTTGTTCAGCTTTTACGAGATGCATGGCGTGAAAATGGTGATGTGATCGAAGGTGATTTATTCGATATTACTGTGAATCGTGCTTATAAAAAAGTCGATCAAAATGAAGCCAAACGCAGTATGCAAGACCAGTTTTTTATGTATTTACGAGTTTATATTACTGGAAAATTAGTGCCTTATACGGCGTACCGTTTTATAAAAAACCTTCCCCAAGTTTATGAAGGGAGCTTTAATCATGCCTTGCTTGAAGGAAATAGTGCGGAGCATCGTTTATTAACGACATTAAAAAGTGTCGCTAAAAAATGGGTATTTAGCCATCCTGAAGTTGAAGAGCTTGAAATGAAAGGATATCGTGTAATCAGTGGATTACTTGATATCTATAAGCCCTTACTTTTATTATCAACTGAAGATTTTTTAAGATTGCATAAATATAATGAACATCCTAAATATGTAATTGAGACGCGTTTATATCATAAGCTTTCTGTTAAACATAAACTGGCTTATAACGAGATGTTAGAAAAGCTAGATGATATAAATTCTGAAAAAGGAAAGATTTTAGAGTTTTATTATCGAACAAGATTAATTCAAGATTATATCAGTGGAATGACCGATCATTATGCTTATGAAGAATATAGGAAATTAATGGTTTGTGATTAATTTATAATCATTAAGAGAAACGCTATCTAATTGATTGGTGATAATTTTTAGACTTTTCTTAGTGATAATAAAGATTTATTAAAATAACAGAAAATAGATGTTATTAATTGTAAATATATTCAATATAAAAGTTATATATAATATTTGTTAGTTATAGAACAATATAAAATCCATAAAACAAGTATCTTAGGTTGTTATCATTAAAAGTTTTCTCAATTTAACAAAAATATTGCTTATATCAGTTAAGTAAATAACTTGTTCGATGTTATACTCTCCCCATGTTTTCTTCTGAAATGCATAGTCATTCATGTAACGCTGAAAAACATACAGCGTATTCTAAAACGATGTCATTTCACTGTTAATCCGTCATTGATACTTAATTTAATACTATGGTGCAGTTTTATTCCCCTAAAAAACGTCCTGTGAAAAAACAGGCAACAACTCTGGAAGTGACCGCCAGTGCATTGGATGCAAATGGTCAAGGTATTGCTCATGCTGAGGGCAAAACGATTTTTGTAAAAGGATTACTCCCACAAGAAACTGCTCGTATTCGTTTAACAGAAGAAAAGCGCCAGTTTGCTAAAGGCGAGGTTATTAAGCGTTTGACTACCAGCGAACAGCGTATAGCGCCTCATTGTGAATATTATGAGCGTTGTGGTGGTTGTCAGCAGCAGCATGTACCTATTGCGCTACAACGTACAACAAAAGCAGGTGTGTTATCGCACCTTATTAAGCGTGAAACGGGTGTAATTATTTCAGCCGAGCCTGTGATTGCGGGAGCCGAATATGGCTATCGCCGTAGAGCAAGATTGGGATTACGTTATCAACCAGAAAAAGGGTTGGTGATGGGTTTTCGCCAAGAGCGCTCTAATGATTTGGTCATGATAAAAAAATGCCCAGTATTAAAGCCACAGCTAAATGATTTATTGTCTCCTCTTTGGACATGCCTTAAAAATTTAACATCAGTACGTGATTTAGGGCATGTTGAAATGGTACTCGCTGATAATGGACCGCTGGTTATTTTACGCCATTTATCGCCATTGCTTGAGAGTGATAAACAGAGTTTGCGTGATTTCTCTCAAACTCATCAAGTTACGATGTATCTTGCAGGTGATAATAGCGAGATAGCACGATTAACTTCAATTGAGAAGGAACCCTTCTATCAAATAGAAGGTCTTAATTTACGTTTTGCACCCACTGATTTTATTCAAGTGAATGATGAAATAAATCCTAAGATGGTTGCTCAGGCCATTGAGTGGCTTGATTTATCGCCAGAAGATCGCGTGTTAGATCTGTTTTGTGGTATGGGGAATTTTACTTTGCCTATTGCAAAACGCGTCAGTGAAGTGGTGGGTATAGAAGGTGTGCCCGCACTGGTTGAAATGGCGAAAAAAAATGCAGAACTAAACCAATTAGGTAATGCGTATTTTTGGCATGCAGATTTATCGTCTGATTTTTCTGCGATGCCGTGGTCGAAAGAAGGGTTTAACAAAGTATTGTTAGATCCTGCAAGAGCAGGGGCTTTGGAGGTAATGTCACATATTGTGAAGTTATCCGCAGAAAAAATCGTGTATGTCTCCTGTAATCCGACCACGTTAGCCAGAGATAGTAAGATATTATTAGATTCTGGATATCAGCTTACTGGTTTAAAAATGTTGGATATGTTTCCACAAACGGGTCATCTGGAATCAATGGCACTGTTTAGTCGAAAATAAATTTAGTCGAAAATAAACAGTTAGCCAGTAAATAAGTCGCAAATAAGATTTATACCGTGTAGGGAGAGAATATGGTTGCAGTAAGAAGTGCTCACTTAACACCTGCAGGAGAGTTTGCTGTTGATAAATGGGTCAACAGCTTGAACTTAACCCATGTCAATGCGGGTAGTGAAATCATGCAAACCTGGGAATACTGCCATCGTACTGTTCAAGGGCATGAAGATGCCGAACTGCTATTGTGGCGTGGTGTTGAAATGGTTGAGCTTCTTTCGACATTAAGCATGGACAAAGACAGCATGAGGGCAGCGCTTCTTTTCCCACTTGCTGAAGAAAATCTTATTGATCAGGAAATCGTTACTGAACATTTTGGTGATGCGATTTGGAGCTTAGTTCGTGGTGTAATGGAAATGGACGCCATACGCCAGTTAAAAGCAACGCATACCAATGAAACAAGTTCTGTTCAGGTGGATAATGTTCGCCGTATGTTGTTGTCTATGGTGGAAGATTTCCGTTGTGTGGTCATCAAACTTTCAGAGCGTATAGCCCATTTACGAGAAGTGAAAGATGCCACAGAAGATGAGCGCGTACTGGCTGCAAAAGAGTGTTTTAATATTTATGCACCATTAGCCAACCGATTGGGTATTGGACAATTAAAATGGGAATTAGAAGATTTCTGTTTCCGTTATCTTCATCCTGATGAATACAAGAAAATAGCCAGCTTGCTTCATGAGCGTCGTATCGACCGCGAACAGTATATTGATAATTTTGTCAGTACAGTACGCGGTTATATGAAAGAAGAGAATGTTGATGTAGATATTTATGGTCGTCCCAAACATATCTATAGTATCTGGCGCAAAATGAAGAAAAAGAATCTTGCATTTGATGAGCTGTTTGATGTGAGAGCGGTGCGTATAGTCGTAGAACGTCTTCAAGATTGTTATGCCGCATTAGGTATTGTGCATACTCATTTCCGCCATTTACCCGATGAATTTGATGATTACGTTGCAAATCCAAAGCCAAATGGTTACCAATCTATTCATACCGTTGTTTTAGGGCCTGAAGGTAAAACGGTTGAAATTCAAATTCGTACTCGACAAATGCATGAAGATGCTGAATTGGGTGTGGCTGCGCACTGGAAATATAAAGAAGGTGCAACAGGCGCTGCGACGAAAGGTGGTACAGGCAGCTATGAAAACCGCATTGCATGGTTACGTAAACTGATTGCATGGCAAGAAGAGATGGCGGATTCTGGCGAAATGCTGGATGAAGTTCGTAGCCAAGTCTTTGATGACAGGGTTTATGTGTTTACGCCAAAAGGTGATGTGGTTGATTTACCTGCGGGTTCTACACCGCTTGATTTTGCATATCATATTCACAGTGATGTGGGGCACCGTTGTATTGGAGCAAAAATTGGCGGGCGTATTGTGCCATTTAGCTATCAATTACAGATGGGCGACCAAATTGAAGTTATTACGCAAAAACACCCAAATCCAAGCCGCGATTGGTTAAATCCTAACTTAGGTTATGTCACGACAAGCCGAGGACGTGCGAAAATTCACAATTGGTTCCGTAAGCAAGATCGCGATAAAAATATTCTTGCGGGGCGTCAGATCTTAGATAACGAATTGGCGCATATGGATATCAACATGAAAGAAGCAGAAAAACTGCTGATCGCACGTTATAACGTTCATAGTGTTGATGAAGTATTAGCAGGTATTGGTGTCGGTGATATTCGAATCAATCAGTTGGTAAACTTTATTCAAAGTCGATTGAATAAAGCCACAGCAGAAGATGAAGATAAAGAAGCACTGCGGACACTCGAAAACAAAACGCCAGCACCAAGAACCACTGGTTCGGGTGGAAGTATTGTTGTCGAAGGTGTGGGTAACTTAATGCACCATATTGCACGTTGTTGCCAGCCTATTCCGGGTGACAATATTGTCGGTTTTATTACTAAAGGTCGTGGTATTTCGATTCACCGTGCTGACTGTGAGCAACTGGCTGAATTACTTTCTCATGCACCAGAGCGTATTGTTGATGCGGTATGGGGAGAGAATTATTCCAGTGGTTATTCATTGGTAGTACGTGTTGTAGCGAATGATCGTAGTGGGTTATTACGCGATATCACGACAATTTTAGCCAATGAAAAAGTAAACGTACTGGGTGTGAGTAGCCGTAGCGATGTGAAGCAACAAATTGCGACAATCGATATGAATATTGAGATTTATAATCTCCAAGTATTAGGTCGTATATTGGCAAAACTTAATCAGTTGCCTGATGTGATAGAAGCGAAACGCTTTTCTCACTAAAATATTAAAATGATAAGATGCCGAGACTACTGTTCTCGGCATTTTTTTATCTAAAAACGTGTTAGGTAGAATAAAGCTAACTCTTATTTAAAAGGCAATATGATGTCAGAAAATCGTGAAATCTTTCGTTTATTAGAAATTATGGCGCAGCTACGTGATCCTAATAGTGGATGTGAATGGGATAAAGTGCAGACTTTTGACACTATCGCACCTTATACATTAGAAGAAACCTATGAAGTGTTAGATGCTATTGCTCGTAAAGATTTTTCTGATTTAAAAGAAGAGTTGGGTGATTTGCTTTATCAAGTTGTTTTTTATTCACGAATGGCAAAAGAGCAAAATTTATTTGATTTTAATGATGTCTGCGAAGCTATTAGCAATAAATTAGAACGTCGCCATCCTCATATTTTTGCATCTGAAAGTGACAATAATTTAGCTACAGAAAAGCATCGTTGGGAAAAACTCAAAGCCCAAGAGCGTGAAGCCAAAGATCAATTTTCTCTGTTAGACGATATTCCTGCTACTTTGCCTGCCTTAATGAAAGCAGAAAAAATTCAAAAGCGTTGTGCTTCAGTGGGTTTCGATTGGAATGAACTAGAGCCTGTTTTAGGTAAAGTTTATGAAGAAATTGATGAAGTGATGGCTGAAGTGAAAAAAGAGCCTCAAGATGCTTCTCGAGTTGAAGATGAACTGGGTGACTTACTGTTTTCTGTGGTGAATTTATCGCGCCATTTAAAACAGAAACCGGAGCAAGCATTAAATCGAGCTTGTCGAAAATTCGAACAACGCTTTCGTTTTGTTGAAAAAATGCTCTCAGAAGAAGGTATAGGCATAGAAAATGCCTCATTGGAAGAGATGGAGATCTGTTGGCAGAAAGCAAAAAGACAACAGGTTGAGTGAATTGTGACACGCAAATTAACGTCAACGTGACATAAAGTGCGATAAAAATAGTCTATAACATCTCGTTTTTTCAGCTATTTTTATAAAAATATTTAAAAAGCGAAATTATAAAAGGTAATTTCGTTTTTTTGTTTTTGGGTAATTTAAAATCTCGCAGTTACATTTTATTGCATTAAAAATGTGATTAACCTCAAAAAAATTAAAAGCATGATCATAAGCAAAAGATCTCGCTATAAACCTGCTACACTTAATATCGTGAAAAAAATAAAGCATCTCTTGTTTAAAAGTGATATCTTAGCTGAAAGGATTAAGCTAAAATGCTTGAGAAATATTTTCACGGGTTTAGTTAATTGAATTTTTACTGTTTTTTCGTGTTTAAACGGATAAGTGGCGTGATGAAAAAGAACTTTATACTACTAAGAATGTTTGTAGCGAAAATAAGGTTCGGGTATACTGTGTTCCCGTCCAGTTATATCCATCATCCTAATACACCTAAACTTTCAGGTTCAGCATGAAAACGAATTATATTTTTGTGACCGGCGGGGTCGTATCCTCTCTGGGTAAAGGCATTGCCGCAGCCTCTCTGGCGGCTATACTCGAAGCCCGTGGACTCAATGTCACCATGATGAAGTTGGATCCGTATATCAACGTCGATCCAGGTACTATGAGCCCAATTCAGCACGGGGAAGTCTTCGTCACTGACGATGGTGCTGAAACTGATCTCGACTTAGGACACTATGAGCGCTTTATTCGCACGAAAATGACTCGTCGTAATAACTTCACGACAGGTCGCGTATACTCTGAAGTATTACGCAAAGAGCGTCGTGGTGACTATCTTGGGGCTACAATTCAAGTTATTCCTCATATCACTAATGAAATCAAAGAACGTATCATCCGTGGCGGTGAAGGTCATGATGTCGTTTTAGTTGAAGTCGGCGGGACAGTTGGTGATATCGAATCTTTACCATTCTTAGAAGCGATTCGCCAAATGGCAGCAGAAGTGGGTCGTGAGCACACATTCTACTTGCATTTAACTTTGGTGCCTTATTTAGCCGCTTCTGGTGAAGTGAAAACCAAACCAACTCAGCATTCTGTAAAAGAGTTACTGTCGATCGGTATCCAGCCTGATGCGTTGATTTGCCGTTCAGACCGCGTTATTCCTGCAAACGAACGTGCCAAAATTGCACTGTTCTGTAATGTGCCAGAAAAAGCGGTTATTTCATTAAAAGACGTCGATTCCATTTATAAAATCCCTGCACTATTGAAATCACAGGGATTAGATGATTATATCTGTAAACGATTCAGCTTAGATTGCCCAGTTGCAAATCTTGCAGAGTGGGAACAAGTTATTTACGAAGAAGCTAATCCTGAAGGCGAAGTGACCATTGGTATGGTGGGTAAATATGTCGAATTACCAGACGCCTATAAATCAGTGATTGAAGCGTTAAAACATGGCGGTTTCAAAAGCCGTGTTGCAGTAAATATCAAATTGATTGATGCACAAGATGTTGAAACCCGTGGCGCTGATATGCTTAAAGGGTTAGATGCAATCTTAGTACCAGGCGGTTTTGGTGAACGTGGCGTTGAAGGCAAAATTATGGCCGCTCAATTTGCCCGTGAAAATAAAATCCCTTACTTGGGCATTTGCTTAGGTATGCAGGTTGCTATGATTGAGTTTGCTCGTAATGTTGCCAATATGGCAGATGCGAACTCCACTGAATTTGCACCAGATTGTAAATATCCAGTCATTGCGTTAATCACAGAATGGCGTGATGAAGACGGTAATGTCGAAGTGCGTTCAGAAGACAGTGATTTAGGTGGCACGATGCGCCTTGGTGCTCAGCCTTGCCATTTAAGTGGTGATAGCTTAGTACGTACTCTGTATGGCAAAAACACCATTACAGAACGCCATCGTCACCGTTATGAAGTGAATAATCTGCTATTAAAACGTATCGAAGATGCGGGTTTACGTATCGCAGGTCGTTCAGTAGATAACAAGCTGGTGGAAATTATTGAAAATCCAAACCACCCTTGGTTTGTTGCTTGTCAGTTCCACCCAGAGTTTACCTCAACGCCGCGTGACGGCCATCCGTTATTTGCAGGCTTTGTGAAAGCAGCCTTTGATAACCAAAAAGGTCTGCTGAAATAGGATATATGAGAAGAGATAGGGTATCTCTTCTCGGAAATTTAACTTGTACAGAGGAAAACCGAATGTCCAAAATCGTTAAAGTACTTGGTCGTGAAATTATTGATTCTCGTGGCAACCCAACAGTTGAAGCAGAAGTTCACTTAGAAGGTGGTTTTGTTGGTATGGCGGCTGCTCCATCAGGCGCATCAACAGGTTCTCGCGAAGCTTTAGAATTACGTGATGGTGATAAATCACGTTTCTTAGGTAAAGGTGTTCTGAAAGCGGTTGCTGCTGTTAATGGTCCAATCGCTAAAGCGATCCTTGGCCAGGATGCAAAAGACCAAGCTAACATCGATAAAATCATGATCGATTTAGACGGTACTGAAAACAAATCAAACTTTGGTGCAAACGCAATCCTAGCGGTTTCTTTAGCAAACGCAAAAGCGGCTGCTGCTGCAAAAGGTATGCCTTTGTACGAGCACATTTCTGATCTGAACGGTACTCACGGTCAATATTCTATGCCTCTGCCAATGATGAACATCATCAATGGTGGTGAGCACGCAGATAACAACGTTGATATCCAAGAATTCATGATCCAACCAGTTGGCGCACCGACTCTGAAAGAAGCTGTGCGTATGGGTTCAGAAATCTTCCATCACTTAGCTAAAGTGCTGAAAGCAAAAGGTATGAACACTGCAGTGGGTGACGAAGGTGGTTATGCACCAAACTTAGAATCTAACGCTGCTGCATTAGCTGCTATCAAAGAAGCAGTTGAGAAAGCGGGTTACGTTTTAGGTAAAGACGTTACTCTGGCTATGGACTGTGCAGCTTCTGAGTTCTACAACAATGAAACTGGTAACTACGAACTGAAAGGCGAAGGTAAAACCTTCACTTCACAAGAGTTCACTCATTACTTAGAAGAACTGACTAAACAATACCCAATCGTTTCTATCGAAGATGGTTTAAACGAATCTGACTGGGATGGTTTCGCATACCAAACTAAAGTTCTTGGTGACAAAATCCAACTGGTTGGTGACGACCTGTTTGTAACTAACACTAAGATCCTGAAAGAAGGTATCGATAAAGGCATCGCTAACTCAATTCTGATCAAATTCAACCAAATCGGTTCACTGACAGAAACTTTAGCAGCAATCAAAATGGCGAAAGATGCTGGCTACACAGCAGTTATCTCTCACCGTTCTGGTGAAACTGAAGATGCAACTATCGCTGACTTAGCAGTGGGTACAGCAGCAGGCCAAATCAAAACGGGTTCAATGAGCCGTTCTGACCGTGTTGCTAAATACAACCAACTGATCCGTATCGAAGAAGCATTAGGTAATAAAGCGCCTTTCAACGGTCTGAAAGAAGTTAAAGGCCAAGCATAATCGCTTATTTGATTAGAAAATCTAATTGATTCTAAATGGGTAAACCTGATGTTTACCCATTTTTTTTGCCTAAATATAAAAAAAATAAAATTACCGCTGCCTTTAAACGATCAAAAAGTGTGATGCATAAGAGATAATAGTGTTCAATTATTACTCTTTTATTAATAAATTGGTTAATTCTCGTGGATGAGATCCCAATTATCGCTTTTGCGCATTTTCAATGGTGCGAAATGTTTTTATATTTCACATATAACCTATTTCGTTAACAATTCAAGCTTAGTGAACCTAATGTTCACATCAGTTAATGTGGAGTATTATCATGGACGCGTCCAATTTAGCCCCATCGGCAAAATCAAGCCCGATAAATAAGAGAGGGTTAATTATTCTAGCAATAGATGTTGTTTTGCTACTGCTATTGTTAGAGTTTTTACCTTATGATCCAAAGGCTAATGCTGGCCTAGCATTAATGGTATTTGTAGGGGTACTATGGCTAACTGAAGCTATTCATGTAACGATCACGGCATTATTCATTCCTATTTTAGCCGTTGTACTTGGGCTAATGAATACCAATGAGTCATTAAAATCATTTGCTAACCCTATCATTTTCTTATTCTTTGGTGGATTTGCTTTAGCGACAGCGCTTCATATTCAAGGGTTAGATCGCTTAATTGCTAACCGCTTACTAATGATTGCAAAAGGTAAACTTTCAGTCGCGGTATTACTGTTATTTGGCGTTACTGCATTACTCTCCATGTGGATCAGTAACACTGCAACAGCAGCAATGATGCTCCCTTTAGTCTTAGGTATTTTATCTAACTTAGATATTCGTTCAGAGCGTAATACTTTTGTATTCGTATTATTAGGTGTGGCTTATAGTGCCAGTATTGGTGGTTTAGGTACGTTGGTTGGTAGCCCTCCAAATGCGATTGCCGCAGCTCAACTGAACTTAGATTTTATTACATGGATGAAGTACGGTATTCCAATCATGTTGGTGCTATTGCCTATCATGTTTATTGTGATGTACCTGATGCTACGTCCTAACTTAAAACACAAATTTGACTTAAAACTAGAAGTGTTAGAGTGGAATAACAAACGTGTTATCACCATGATTATCTTCTTAGTTACCGTATTTTGCTGGATCTTCAGTTCTTTCATCAGCAGTGCTTTTGGTGGTGTAAAAGATTTAGATACAGTTATTGCTGTGAGCGCGGCCATTGTTATTGGTGTAACTGGTGTCGCAAGTTGGAGTCAAATACAAGAAAACACAGAGTGGGGCGTATTAATGCTGTTTGGTGGTGGTTTAACGCTGAGCGCAATTTTACAGTCTTCTGGTGCAAGCCTTGTTATGGCTGACTTTATGAAAGATACTTTCGGTAATAGCCATTGGTTTGTGATTATTCTTGCCGTGACCACCTTTATCATCGTATTAACTGAATTTACCAGTAACACAGCAAGTGCCGCATTGTTAGTGCCAATCTTTGCAACAGTAGCACAAGCATTAGGCATGCCTGTAATGGCGTTAACAATGATTATCGGTATCGGTGCATCTTGTGCATTTATGTTGCCTGTTGCAACCCCACCAAATGCGATTGTCTTTGGTTCAGGTTACATTAAACAAACTGAAATGGTACGTGTTGGTGGTGTACTAAACTTAGTGTGTATCTTTGTTATCTCTCTGTTTGCTTGGTTCTTCTGGCTGTAAGTGAATACGCTGAATTAATCAGGTAGAGTTAAAAAACAAGGCGCTTGATAAGTTAATATCAGGCGCTTTTTTATTGGTAATAAAAAAGCCATCGACATTTATCACCTGTAAGGTATTAAACATATCGATGGCTTTTAAAGAAGCATAAAACAGAGACGATATTAACTATTTAGTATAAAGCGTGAGTTGTGTACCCGGTTTTAACATCTTAATGTCGGCGTTCCAACTCATTAATAATTTAAGATTAATGCCGTGACGGCGGGCAATACTGTAATAAGAGTCACCTTGGCGTACTTTATAGTAGCTTGGTGAAGGTTTTGTTGGTTTCGTTGTCGTGGTATTACTGACACTACCTGCATTATGAATTTTTAATGTTTGACCAACCAGTAATGTGCTCTTTGCATTCAATCCATTAATACGCTGTAAGTCTTTTACACTCATATTGTAGCGACGAGCAATAGCGTAAAACGAATCTCCTGAACGAACCTTATAAACGCCTTCTTGCTTAATAGATTGATTCGTTTTGGCAACAGCCAAGCGAATAGTTTCTAATACAGCTTCATCTTCAAAAGCGTTACGGAATTGGTCAAGCTTATTGCGAGGCAACATAATGACATGAGGGCCATTCGGTGCGGTTATTCCACGCTTATAGCCGGGGTTATAATCTTTTACTGTATTAATAGGTAACTGACTTAATTCAGCGACTTTATTTAACGTGATTTGCTCGCCGACATCAAATGAGGCTAACGCTTTATCTCGGTAGTTACTTTTTGGAAAAGTAATGGTTTCTTCGTTTTCACGAATAACTTTGCTCAATGCTAGAATTTTAGGAACATAATTCATAGTTTCTTTGGGTAAAGAAAGCGACCAATAGTCTGTTGGTAAATTCTTACTTTCATTTGCCTTTATTGCTTGCATAACACGGCCTTCACCTGCGTTATAAGCAGCAAGGGCAAGTGCCCAATCACTATCAAACATCACATAAAGGCGCTCAAGTAAATCAAGGGCAGCTTTAGTTGATGCCATAACATCACGACGACCGTCATACCATTGGTTTTGTGCCAAACCATAGTAATTACCGGTTATTGGTACAAATTGCCATAAACCTGCGGCATTTGCAGAAGAGGTAACATGGGGATTAAACGCACTTTCAACGACAGGAACAAGTGCAAGTTCCATCGGTAATTCACGCTTTTCAATTTCATCAATAATCGAATACATATAAGGTTCAGCACGAGAAGCAACACTCTGTATATGTTTGGGATTATTTAAAAAATATAATTCTTGCTGCGAGATCCTTTCATTTTCAGGGAGGTCCATTTTCAATTCACTTACCACATAACCCCATAAATTGGTTTTTACATCATATTGAGGTTGGTGAGAAGTTGAAGTCCCTTTCGTTGATGTTGGTGTGATCGCAGACAAATTAGGTTTAATGTTCTCCGATTGCTGGCAACCCGCCAAGAGCAATATGGAGAACAAAATCGCTTTTGTCTTCATAATAGAAAAATTCATCCTGTGTGTTTTTTGAACCAAATAATACTTAGTGTGCCAAAATAAAACAACCAATAGAAATTAAAAGTTGTCTTTTAATTCTCTTAATTTTGTAAATGTCTTAATTGGCGCGTAAGTATTAGGGGTTATACCTAAAATCCTTTGTAAATCAATATCGTCAGATTTCAAAAAAAGATTAATATTCTTTTCGTTTTTTAGTGTTATTGGCACAGTAGGTTGCAAATTTTTACGCATTTCACTAACTTGGGCTAAATAATCGGTAATAAGTGCATTTTCTGGCATGATATGATGTGCAAAGACCATGTTTGATAGGGTGTATTCATGAGCACAACAAATTAATGTGTTATCAGGTAAAGCACTCAATCTTTGTAATGAACTAAACATTTGTTGTGCGGTACCTTCGAATAAACGACCACAACCACCAGAAAAAAGTGTATCGCCACAAAATAAATATGGTTCACAATAATAAGCAACATGACCTAATGTATGACCTGGTGTGCCAATTACATTAAAAGTGAAAGAGCCAACAATAATACGCTCTTGATTATGAATAATATTTTCGGCACCTTTATTTTGTGTTTCTTGTGGGCCAAAAACGTCAATGTTAGGATATTTTTTTACAAGTTCAGCAACTCCACCAACATGATCATCATGATGGTGGGTTAATAAAATCGCGATAGGTATTAGTGAGCGTTGAGAGAGCATTTCAATAACAGGTTTTGCTTGTGACGGATCCACAATCACACATTCACTATTTTCATTACTTAATAGCCAAATGTAGTTATCGGATAAAGCAGGAATTCTGATAAGCTCCATATAAGTTACCTTACTTATAAAATATAAAGGGGTAAACAATGAAAGCAGCGCGTTCAGTAAAACCAATTACAATGCCGGATTCTTGGCGTGATATTCCTTGGGGGGAATATTATCGCATGGCGATTGAATTGCGTTTACAAAACTGGTGGCCGAAAATGTATGGCTTTCATTTGCTAAAACTCGGTCAACTCAGTGCCGAGTTGGATACCAAATTAAGTATCGTTTCACATCAAGTCAATGTGACATCAAATGCAATAAATGCGGATGTTATCGCGTCTTTAGATTATCTACCCTTTGAAAATAAATCGGTTGATGTTTGCCTTATGGCTCATGTACTTGATTATAGTGCAGATCCTCATTGGCTATTAAGAGAAGCTGATCGTGTTTTAATTGATGATGGCTGGATAGTATTAACGAGCTTTAACCCTATTAGTTTATTAGGACTGGGTAAATGCACGCCTGTTTTACGACAAAAACAGCCTTATTCAAGTCGTATGTTTTCACTTCGACGCCAAATTGATTGGCTTAGTGTGCTAAATTACGAAGTGATGACACAACAGAATTTCCAGATTATGCCATGTTCAAGACCAATAAAACGTGATGGTAGCCGCTATCACGCCGGTGGCTGTTTAAATTTAATTATTGCTCGTAAAAGAACGCTTCCTTTAACACCCACTGCATTGAAATTTGCATTGCCACGCATGAGTGTAAAAGGTCGAGTATTAGGTGCTACACGCAATCACTCAGAGCTATAAAATATGATTCATTGTGTTTTATCTTTCTGGCTTTCAATATAGCCAGTATCTTCTTGTGTAGGTGATTGAGCCGCCGTTTTTGCTAATTCATCACAACGTTCATTTTCATCATGACCTGCATGGCCTTTTACCCAATGCCATTCAATTTCATGACGAGTAATAGCACTATCTAAGCGTTTCCATAAATCGACATTAAGCACAGGGCTTTTGTCTGCTTTGCGCCATTGGCGCTTTTTCCAGCTATGGATCCACTGCGTGATACCTTGTCTGACATATTGGCTATCTGTTGTCAGTGTAATTTTACAAGGGAATTTTAATGTTTCTAATGCTACGATAGCGGCAAGAAGTTCCATTCGGTTATTGGTGGTCATAAAAAAACCTTCACTTAGGGTTTTTTCATGTTGTTGATAGCGTAAAATAGCGCCATAACCACCAGGGCCTGGGTTGCCTAAGCATGAACCATCGGTGAATATTTCTACCTGCTTGTGCATAAAGGCGACTTATCCTTTTTGATTAATACGAAAAACTAACCCTAAGTCTGACATAAAAACGGATTATGAGCACTCCAATCACACGACAAATTGTACTTGATACCGAAACCACCGGTATGAATAAGCTGGGCGTTCATTATGAAGGTCATAATATCATTGAAATTGGTGCCGTAGAGGTTATCAATCGTCGACTAACAGGGCGAAATTTCCATGTTTATATTAAGCCTGAAAGATTAGTTGATCCTGAAGCGTTTGAAGTTCACGGTATTAGTGATGAATTTTTAGAGGATTGTCCTTCTTTTGCTGATATTGCCGATGAGTTTTTAGAATATATTCGTGGCGCAGAGCTGATCATTCATAATGCATCGTTCGATATCGGCTTTATGGATTATGAGTTTAGAAAGCTTAATCGTGATATTCCGCCTACTGAAACGTTCTGCCAAATTACCGATAGCCTTGCAATGGCAAGGGCATTATTTCCTGGTAAACGAAATAATCTTGATGCTTTATGTGATAGATACTTAATAGATAACTCTAAACGTACTCTTCACGGCGCGTTATTGGATGCTGAAATACTTTCTGATGTTTACTTGGCTATGACCGGTGGACAAACAGCATTGGCATTTTCAATGGAAGGCGAATCAAGTAACGAGCAAGAGCAAAATGATATTCAGCGTATCGAGCGCCCAGTTTCAGGATTAAGAGTAATAAGAGCAACCGCAGATGAACTTGCTGAGCATGAGTCTCGATTAGATTTAGTTGAGAAGAAAGGCGGGCATTGTTTATGGCGTCCTGCACCAAATGATGAAACTGTTTGAATATAAAAAAAGCACAAAGAGTAAGCTGAGATTAAAAATTATCCAAATGCATCTTTTTGTTAGAAAAACAGTTGACGACAAGGCAAGAGATTCGTAATATTCACCTCGTCCGAAAGGATACGCGGAGCGGTAGTTCAGTTGGTTAGAATACCTGCCTGTCACGCAGGGGGTCGCGGGTTCGAGTCCCGTCCGTTCCGCCAACATTCCAAACCCCAGCATTTATGCTGGGGTTTTTGCGTTTATAGCCTATTAAACTGTTCCTTTTATCAAACTAAAGCACTTTGCTTATCTGTCTTAATCATGCTATTTCTTATCTTTATTTATAAGGATGGTTTGCTATTGATAAAAGACATCAAATCATACTCTTAGGTATATTTAGGATTCATTTATGAAGCAGGAATTTCGTTTACGTTTAAATACGCTATCCAAAGAACTCGATAACTTTTATTATCAAGAATTCGAAACGGAACAAGCCGAATACAGTAAAAATAAAGAGATAAAACAAGCGATTGTTCAATTTATTCTTGAAATAAAAAAATATGATGAGCAAGCATTAATTGATAAAGCGCTAACCCTTATATTTCATAATACAGGTTGTCATATTGATTGCGAAATTCTAGATGAAATTATGCTTCCTGTTATTGAACAAAATATTATCACACCAGAATTGATTGATAAAAATCTGAGAGAGAATTCACCTATGGGACGTTGGTACTGATCCTAAGGAGAAATAATGACATTTTATAAGTTTGGTTTTATTGCTAATACATAAGGCGCACTTATTGATGTAAAAGGGATGAAAAATCGGTTGATTAGTTATTTCCCAAAAATTTGTTGATCTTTGTTCGTTACATAGTCTGAATATCGAATTTATAACGGCTCATTAATATTTTTATTTTAAGGAAAGTAATGGAATTTGTTTAATAGAAAATACGTTTTCTTACCAACTTACTGGAATGTTGTTCGATAACAAATTGATTGTTGCTAATTTAGTCTTTGAAGATGATCTTTTTTATCATTACACATATTTTGAAAATCAGTATATTACTGTGACTGTTGATAGAATTGATGTTGAGTTTATTGAGCCGATTAATCATGATTTTTTTTGACGAAGTACGACACAAAATAGAGAGCTCCGCTTTTTTTTCTAATATGGGAAAAGCGGATTTACAGGCTGATAATGTGATTTTATTTTCAGGTCTGGAGAGTTTATTGCTCTCTGAGTTAGATTTTATATGGTTACCTACCTCACCAACTCAAGATGATCCTTTTTATACAAAGCAAACCCTACCTAAGGCATTAATAGAACAACGTATAAAGATAACGCGTTGTGTGATGGATAGCGTGAAAAATATCCCGTGTACTCCATTTCAATATGATGCCCATGATTTCAATATTGCAGCTAAAAATGCGATTAGTTACGCATTTCGGCAATACTTATCAGAAAAATACTTTTCCCTTGGAGACAACTGGGAAAATATTGTTAATATCTACTATCAAGGATATTGGCCAATAGGGATCTACCATAATAAATTAATAACTATTTAAATTTGCTGGTTTTTTTAAGGTTTTATAATAACGTAAGGACGTAGAGAAATGGATATCACTAAAATTTATCAATATAAATTAAGAAAATTATTTAATCCAAGAGCGCTTTCTTTTGAACATGGTATTTTATTTTTACAGCCTTGGGAGGGGGAATTGGATGAAATTATTTCAGTAAAACTAAAAAATAAATCAGCTCTTTATCTTTCGTGGTGGAATGAGCTTTTTAATTCAAAAAAAATAGATGAGATTATTAGTGATGAACCTTATGATCAAAATTATTATCAATTTTTTTCTTTTCTGAGAATATTACCTAATTTATTATCTATAAATAGAAATGAAAATTTTTATAATAAAAATTTATTTTCAAGCTATATTGTTTCGCAATTAAAATCCGATCTTTCTTTTTTAGGTAAAGAAAAAGAGAATACCTATAAAACCGAACTTATTAATTATTTATTCTATGATATGGGATTTGCTGATTTTTATTATCATTATTTTATTGTTAAAGATAATAAACTCTACTTTCGTTATTCTAGTGATGAAGTAATAAAAGCTGACGAGCTAATTAATGTAACTTATGATCTTGTATTAAAATACAGTAATGAAAAACATCATGATGATTTTAATATAATTAAAAAACAACAAATAGAGATCGTTAATTTTCTTCTAGAGAAAGATGAAAACTTTGTTTTTACACTAGAAGATCAATGTTTAATTTATCTATCACCTGAGAAATTTATCAAAGCGTATAAAAATGATACGGATAAAATATTTAAAATATTAGCCAGTTTCTTAAGTAAAGATCAATCAGCACTCAATGTCTTTGTGTCTAAAATGATCATCATGAATTATAATTATTATATTTTGAAAAACAATCCAAATGAAATTTTGAAATTAAAAGCTTTTTGTAGAAGAGATAATTTAAAATTTTTTCTATTATTGAAATCAATTATTGATTTGCATTTTTTTGTCAGAAAAGAAGATTTTAAGGAATTACACTTAGAATATTACTTATCTAAAATTAATTAAAAATAAGTAGAATATATAAATAAGTTATTTTTATAAAAGGGGTAACAACTGTGTTACGCGATGTTTTCCTTTTATTTATATATGATGTAAATAGGATTTTTATTACTGAATCAGTGAATTATCTGCTTTTTATCTTTTTAAAATTTGTATAATTCTACTTCCTGATAACAAGTCCAGTCAGTTATTAGGCTATAATTAACACAAATACGGTATTTATTTGATTTGATGGATAATTCAGCAATGAAATTTTATCTTGATTAGTCATATCAAGCTAGGGTTTAATAGCACGCTTCTCAATTGCGCAAATTATTGTCTCTTTTGCTTTTTGTTGCGCAACAATGCGGTGGTGTAATGTTATTTTCCGCTTTGATTGTAAAAAATGCTGTGCAAATCAAAGAATTATTGCTTTATGCTAATTACGATAGCCACCTTTGTGGATTTTTTATATTGCGGTTTTTTGCCCGCATTGAGAGAATCAGCTATCTAGATGCTTTTTATCCGACTTGGAGTAGAAAATGACCACTCGTAAAACCCTTGCTAATGCGATCCGTTTTTTAAGTATGGATGCTGTGCAAAAAGCGAAATCAGGACACCCTGGCGCCCCTATGGGTATGGCTGATATTGCAGAAGTATTATGGCGTGATTTTTTAAATCATAACCCAACTAACCCTAACTGGGCTGATCGTGACCGCTTCGTTTTATCTAATGGTCATGCTTCAATGCTGATTTACAGCTTACTGCACCTGTCTGGTTATGAAGTTTCTTTAGATGATCTGAAAAACTTCCGTCAATTGCATTCTAAAACACCAGGTCACCCAGAATATGGTTATACCCCAGGTGTTGAAACAACAACGGGTCCTTTAGGTCAAGGTATTGCAAACGCAGTGGGTTTTGCTATTGCAGAACGTACATTAGCGGCTCAATTTAACCGTCCTGGTCATGACATTGTTGACCATTACACCTACGCCTTTATGGGTGATGGTTGTATGATGGAAGGTATCTCCCACGAAGCGTGTTCTTTAGCGGGAACATTACAATTAGGTAAACTGATTGCATTCTATGATGACAATGGCATCTCTATTGATGGTCAAGTGCATGGTTGGTTTACTGATAACACAGCAGAACGTTTCGACGCTTATGGCTGGCATGTAATCAGTGGTATTGATGGCCACGATGCAGCAAGCATTAAAGCAGCTGTTGAAGCAGCAAAACAAATCACTGACAAACCTTCACTGCTGATTTGTAAAACCACTATCGGTTTTGGTTCTCCTCATAAAGCTGGTACTGCTGATTCTCACGGTTCCCCATTAGGTGATGCAGAAATCGCTGAAACACGTAAAGCGTTAGGCTGGGAATACGGCGCATTCGAAATTCCACAAGAAATTTATAAAGAGTGGGATGCGAAAGAAGCGGGTAAAGCAAAAGAAGCTGCATGGGATGCTAAATTTGCTGCATACGCAGCACAATTCCCTGAATTAGCGGCTGAATTCAAACGCCGTGTTTCTGGTGAATTACCAGCAAACTGGGAAAAAGATTCCAAAGCATTTATTGAAAATCTGCAACAAAACCCTTCAAGCATTGCAAGCCGTAAAGCGTCTCAAAATGCATTAGAAGCATTCGGTAAAGTATTACCAGAATTCATGGGCGGTTCTGCGGACTTAGCACCAAGTAACCTGACTATGTGGTCTGGTTCTAAAGCGCTGAACGAAGACAAAGCGGGTAACTACATCCATTACGGTGTACGTGAATTCGGTATGTCTGCAATCATGAACGGTATTGCACTACATGGCGGTTTTGTTCCTTACGGTGCTACCTTCCTGATGTTTATGGAATATGCACGTAATGCTGTACGTATGGCTGCACTGATGAAGATCCGCAGTATCTTTGTTTATACTCATGACTCTATCGGTCTGGGTGAAGATGGTCCAACTCACCAACCTGTTGAGCAAATGGCAAGCCTGCGTGTAACTCCAAACGTGAGCACATGGCGTCCATGTGACCAAGTTGAATCAGCTGTTGCATGGAAATATGCAATTGATCGTAAAGATGGTCCAACAGCTCTGATCTTCTCTCGTCAAAACCTTGCACAACAACCACGTACTCCAGAGCAACTGGCAAATATCGAGAAGGGTGGTTACATCCTGAAAGATTGCGTTGGTACTCCAGAATTAATCTTTATTGCAACAGGTTCTGAAGTTGAATTAGCGGTTAGCGCTTATGAACAACTGACAGCTGAAGGCCGTAAAGTACGTGTTGTTTCTATGCCAGCAACAGATGCATTTGATAAACAAGATGCAGATTACCGTGAAGCAGTATTACCAGCATCAGTGAAAGCGCGTGTTGCTATCGAAGCAGGTATTGCTGACTACTGGTTCAAGTATGTTGGTTTAGATGGCGCGATTGTAGGTATGCGTAGCTTCGGTGAATCTGCACCTGCAAACGAGTTATTTGAAGAGTTTGGTTTTACTGTTGAAAATGTGGTTACACAGGCAAAATCTTTACTTAAATAATCAATAAATGTTAACAAGAGCACATTTTTGGGAAGAATTTCTCAGATGTGCTCTTTTTTTATCCTTCCATCTTTGTTTACTATTGCGATCTTCTCTCATTTCTCGTAATCTGATTATCAGTAAGCTGAACCGTTTCAGTTAATCCTAAAATGTCGGTGACTGCACAATTTCTAGATTTACTTGATTTATCGTTGTTGATTAGTATCTTGCTCTATTATTCTAAGCGGTTGCAAATCACTAGTTATCAAGGAAGTCACATGACAATCAGAGTCGCTATTAACGGTTTTGGTCGTATAGGGCGTAATGTGTTAAGAGCGCTTTATGAATCAGGTAAACGAGCTGAAATAACAGTTATTGCAATAAATGAATTGGCTGATGCACAAGGTATTGGGCATCTTCTCAAGTATGACTCCAGCCACGGACGTTTTGCTTGGGATGTACGAATTAATAACGATTTATTGCAAGTGGGTGATGATACTATTCGTTTATTTCATCACACTGATATTACTGATTTACCTTGGGGTGAACTTGGTATTGATGTCGTACTTGATTGTAGTGGTGCTTACGGCTCACGAGCTGATGGCGAAGCGCATATTGCTCAAGGCGCAAAGAAAGTACTTTTTTCTCATCCCGGTACAACGGATTTAGATGCAACTGTCGTTTTTGGTGTGAATCAACACGAACTTAAAAAAGAGCACCGAATTGTTTCAAACGCATCTTGTACAACAAATTGCATTATTCCCATCATTAAAATGATGGATGACGCGTTTAATATAGAGTCAGGAACAGTAACCACAATCCATGCAGCCATGAACGATCAACCTGTGATTGATGCATACCATAAGGATTTACGCCGTACTCGTGCAGCAGGACAATCTATTATTCCTGTTGATACGAAATTGGCGGCAGGAATTACTCGAATTTTCCCGAAATTTAAGGATCATTTTGAGGCAATTTCTGTACGAGTTCCTACAATTAATGTGACGGCAATTGATTTAAGTGTCACTGTAAAAACTGCTGTAAATGTGTTAGATGTCAATCGGTTAATTCAAAAATCAGCAACTGGCGCATTTCGTGGTATAGTGGATTACACAGAATTGCCATTAGTCTCAACTGATTTTAACCACGACCCTCATAGTGCAATCGTTGATGGCACACAAACAAGAGTCAGTGGGCAACACCTGATCAAGACTTTAGTCTGGTGTGATAATGAATGGGGCTTTGCTAACAGAATGCTTGATACAACGTTAGCAATGGCTGCAACTGGTTTTAAATAATCATGTTTTAATGACGGTGTCGCGTAATAATACAAGGCACTGAACAGAAGATTACTAAATTTTAGAGAATCAATGAGAGGATTCATCATGTCTGTAATTAAGATGACCGATTTAGACCTAGCGGGTAAACGAGTTCTTATCCGTGCTGACCTGAACGTTCCAGTTAAAGATGGTAAAGTGACTTCAGATGCGCGTATCCGTGCTTCTTTACCAACAATTGAAGCCGCGTTAAAACAAGGCGCTAAAGTGATGGTAACTTCTCACTTAGGTCGTCCTACTGAAGGTGAGTACAACGAAGAGTTCTCTTTAAAACCAGTTGTTGACTATCTGAAAGATAAATTAACTGCACCAGTTAGCCTTGCTAAAGACTATTTAAATGGTGTTGAAGTCAATGCAGGTGAATTAGTTGTTCTTGAAAACGTTCGTTTTAACAAAGGCGAAAAGAAAGACGACGAAACTCTGTCTAAGCAATACGCTGCATTATGTGATGTTTTCGTCATGGATGCATTTGGTACCGCTCACCGTGCTCAAGCATCAACTCATGGTGTTGCTAAATTTGCACAAGTTGCTTGCGCGGGTCCTCTGTTATCAGCAGAGCTTGAAGCATTAGGTAAAGCATTAGATAAACCTGCTCGCCCAATGGTTGCGATTGTTGGTGGTTCTAAAGTTTCAACTAAACTGACTGTATTAGATTCTTTATCAAAAATTGCTGACCAATTAATCGTTGGTGGTGGTATCGCAAATACCTTTATCGCAGCAGAAGGCCATCCAGTAGGTCGTTCTTTATATGAAGCAGACCTTGTTGATGATGCTAAAAAACTGATGGAAAAATGTGATATTCCAGTACCAAGTGATGTTCGTGTTGCAACTGAGTTCTCTGAAACTGCTGAAGCTGTTTTAAAATCAGCAAGTGACATCAAAGATGATGAACAAGTGCTGGATATCGGTGATGTGACAGCAGAACGTTTAGCTGAGATCCTGAAAAACGCGAAAACTATCCTGTGGAATGGTCCAGTCGGTGTGTTTGAATTCCCTAACTTCCGCAAAGGTACAGAAATCATTGCTAATGCAATCGCAGATAGTGAAGCATTCTCTATCGCAGGTGGTGGTGATACGCTGGCTGCTATTGATTTATTTGATATCGCAGACAAAATCTCTTACATTTCAACCGGTGGTGGTGCTTTCTTAGAATTCGTTGAAGGTAAAAAACTTCCTGCTGTTGCAATGTTAGAAGAACGCGCTAAACAGTAATTAAGTCAGCTCATACAGGTAGAAAGTTATTTTCTACCTGTTCCAAATATAGGATCTTATTACATGTCTAAAGTTTTTGATTTCGTGAAACCGGGTGTCATCACTGGTGATGATGTACAAAAAGTATTTGCGGTAGCAAAAGAAAATAAATTTGCTCTGCCTGCGGTTAACTGTGTAGGTACTGACTCAATCAATGCTGTGTTAGAAGCTGCTGCGAAAGTTCGTTCTCCTGTTATTGTACAGTTCTCTAACGGTGGTGCTGCATTTATCGCAGGTAAAGGTCTTAAATCTGATGTACCACAGCAAGCTGCTATTTTAGGCGCAATTTCAGGTGCTCACCATGTGCACCAAATGGCTGAATATTACGGCGTTCCTGTTATCCTGCATACTGACCACTGTGCGAAAAAATTATTACCATGGATTGATGGTCTGTTAGATGCTGGTGAGAAACACTACGCTAAAACAGGCAAACCACTGTTCTCTTCTCACATGATTGACTTATCTGAAGAGTCATTAGAAGAAAACATCGAAATCTGTGCTAAATATTTAGCGCGTATGGCTAAAATCGATATGACTTTAGAAATCGAATTAGGCTGTACGGGTGGTGAAGAAGACGGTGTTGATAACACGGGTATGGACAGCTCTGCGCTTTATACTCAACCAGAAGATGTTGCTTACGCATACGAAAAACTAAGTGCGGTAAGCCCTCGTTTCACTATCGCGGCATCTTTCGGTAACGTTCACGGTGTTTATAAACCAGGTAACGTTCAGTTAACGCCAAAAATTCTACGTAACTCACAAGACTACGTATCAGAAAAATTCAACTTACCACACAATAGCTTAGATTTCGTATTCCACGGCGGCTCCGGTTCTTCAGCAGAAGAAATCAAAGAAGCTGTTGGCTATGGTGTTATCAAAATGAATATCGATACAGATACTCAGTGGGCAACTTGGGATGGTATCTTACAGTTCTACAAAAAGAACGAAGGTTATCTGCAAGGTCAGTTAGGTAACCCAGAAGGTGCTGATAAACCTAACAAGAAATACTACGACCCACGTAACTGGTTACGTCAAGCACAAGCATCAATGGTTGTTCGTTTAGAACAAGCCTTTAAAGAACTGAATGCAATTGATGTTCTGTAATTGAATCATTCTTAATGATTAAACTAAACCCGCTTATTTAGCGGGTTTTTTTATGGCTAGCAAAAAGAGAATAATCTTCTTAGCCCAAAATAAAAGCGCCTATAAATAGGCGCTTAATATTCAATTAGATATTGATTGAAAGATTAGCCAGCGACTTTAACGTCTTTGCTTTCTTCTTTCATCATGCGGTTCAGTAAAGGTACTGTTGCCCACATCACTAAACCAACAATTAAGGTCACAATACCAATTTTACCAAATACATCAGTGTAAATAGGTAATGTTTGTAGTGGATCAGTAATACCTTCTGGTGCTGCTGTGAAAGTCGCTACATAACCCCCTAACAGATAAGCCGTGGCTTGTGTTAAGAACCACATACCTAAAATAAAGCCCATCATGTATTGCGGTACGAATGCTGCAACCATTGCTAAACCTAACGCACTGATCATCAGTTCACCTAAGCTCTGGAATAAGTAAACCAGAACGATAAACCAAGGTGATGTTAAGCCTTGAGCATCGGCAAACCACATACCTGATGCTGCCGCTGTAAGGAATCCTAATGAGCACAGAAGCATACCAGCAGTAAACTTCGCTGGCATTGAGAAATCTTTACCTTTCGCGCCAAAATGGCTGTAAGCGATAGCAAGGATTGGGCTAGCAATAATGATCCAGAATGGGTTTAGTGCTTGGAAGCTTACAGGGTTAATATCAAAGCCTAAAAGCGTGTGATGAACATTATGAATAGCAAAGAAGTTCAGTGAAGTTGGCATCTGAGCATACAGAATGTAGAAAACAACAGCTTCTAACATCAGAACAAATGCAACATACATTTTATTACGAGCAACTCTGTCTTTTTGTTTAAACGCTTCACGGAAATAAATGAAGACAACAATAATAGACAAGCTAACTAAGACAATATTTGCAATCATAACGTTGTGCAATAACCATGCACAAACAAATACCATAGCAATTGAGCCAGCAATAACTAATAACAGTTTGCTAAAGTTCATCGGTAAATGGTCTGGTTCAGAACCAATATTGGCAACCATTTTACGACAGAAGAAATAAACTAATAACGCCATGAGCAAGCCAATACCACAGATATTATAAGTCAGTGCATATCCGTAACGTTCAGCAAGTACCGGGGCGATAGATAAAGAAATTAATGAGCCGATATTGATCGACATATAAAATAGCGTAAATGCGCCATCAAGACGTGGATCTTTAGGTGGATAGCATTTCGCTAATAAACTTGCAGGATTGGCTTTAAATAAACCATTACCTACTGCGATAGTTCCCAATGCGTAGAAAATTAAATTAGGATACATAATTGACATACCAGTCATGAAATAACCGATAGCCAAAACAATAGCACCTAAAACAATGGTTCGTTTTGTTCCTAATAAGTGGTCACCAACATAACCACCAATAGAAATAAGCCCATAAACCAGTGCAGAGAATGCACCAAAAGTAATGAAAGCCTGTTCTTGAGAGAAACCGAGTTTACTAACAAAATAAACGGCAAGAATACCTTGTACGCCGTAGTAACCAAAACGTTCCCATAATTCTACAAAGAAAATCATAAAGAATGGTTTAGGCTGTTGTAATAAACCGACTTGAGCGGGTTTATCCATATCTGTAATGCCCCTAATTATTATTTATTTTCAACAACGATGTTATTTACTCACATTCACGAGGAATGTTACACGACGGTAACATTATCTGTCGCATTTAGAGTGATGTTTGCAAATTTAAGAAGGTAATCAGCAAGTCGAGTAGACTAATATATTGATGGAATGACTTCTCAAAGGTTGATCACACTGTGGGTAAGATTAATACCAGATTGAAAAAAATATTCATTAGTTTATTTTAAAATAAAGTCATTTAATTGATCTTTGGTATAAAATATAATCAGGAAGATTATTATTTGTTTGTATTTTAATCTGAGTAAATTAAATAAAGATACAGGATAAAAGTAGAGAGAAAATATTTTTGATTATGTGACTGATTGATTCTAGAAAGAAATTTTTCATTATAATTAAAAATTAATCTTTTATAACAAACAGATGTTAATAAATATTTAATAAATATCTAAACGCTAGTGAATGTTATTTGGTTAAATAAATATTCATTTAATATAAATAAATATTTAATTTATGATGTGATTATAATCAATAAAAAAACGCCCTTATTAAAAGTGCGTTTTTATCTTGAGGTAAAATAGGTGAAATTTAAACAGGGATTGGTACTTGTTCATTTTTAACAGAATGGAAACGACGCTTGAAATAAATAAGCCCATCACCATCTTCACGCACCGAAATATTCTTAATTTCGGTCATATAAACAAAATGTGTACCCACTTGGCGTACATCATAAATATCACCTTCTAGGCAGGCAAGCGCATTTGTTAATACGGGTTGTTGTAATTGTCCGTTTTGCCATCCTGGTTGGGTAAAGCGCTCAGCCATCGCAAGCCCTGTCATTCCGGCGAAATGACATGCCATTTCTTCTTGCTCATGATTCAATATATTGATGCTTAATTTTCCATTTTCTTGAAAAATAGCGTTCATTTGGCTTTTACTGTTGATGCAGACCATCACGGTAGGCGGGTTATCAGTAACAGAACATACAGCTGTTGCTGTTAAGCCACAACATCCCGCATCACCATTTGTTGCCACGATATTGACCGCAGCACCTAAGCTTGCCATCGCATCCCGAAAAAGTGGGTTAGCCTGTTTTTCCTCAGACATTATTTACTCCTACTGCCAGACTTCTCGTCTGTGGGCGTCTTCACTTAAAATAATTATTAGTTAGATAACTAAAAAAATCACCTAACTACTTCGCTAACAAAGTTGTGATGTTATTGCCGGTTTCTTTGTTGCGTTGTTTTAAAGCCGTAACGCTACCGCGCATGAACAAAGATAGCAATCTTTCTTTGTTACAACTCGTTAACTTTATCTCAAATAACGGTGAGACAACCTTATCGCTAAGCGCCATTATTCCTAATATAGAGGTAGGATAATAGGCAAATTAGGCTACTTTTTTTGATTGATAAACAGATAACACAAATTGCCAATTCATAAAAATTGCGTATAGCTCAAGATGTTGCGGAAGATGAAATTAATCCTAAAAAAGGAACATGGGTGATAAATTGCACAAAGGGAAGAAAATTGCAAAAATTGAGTCAACTTTATTTATTTGTTAATATGAATAATTGTAACAATTAGTCTATTCTTAGAATATAGTCATTTTATAAACCATAAACAGCGGTACTTTTTCACTGTCTATATTGAGTGATATTTTGTCATTTCACCTATAACACCATATAAAGAGCTTCTTGATTATGCATGAATCATTAACTATCGCGCTATTACAAGCTCGGGAATCTGCAATGGGTTTTTTTCGACCTGTTCTCAAAGAGCATAATCTGACAGAACAGCAGTGGCGGATTATTCGAGTACTTGCGGATAAGCGTTCTATTGATTTTCACGAATTAGCGCAAAAAGCGTGTATTCTTCGACCTAGTTTAACGGGCATTCTGATTCGAATGGAAAGGGACGAATTAATTTGTCGTTTAAAACCCGTGAGTGACCAACGTAAGCTGTTTGTCTCTCTTTCTGCTAATGGTCAAAATTTATACGATATAATTCAGCCTAAAATAGATAAGGGCTATCAATTAATTGAGCAAAAATTTTCCACTGAAAAATTACAGCGACTGTCAGGTCTATTAAAAGAGTTGATTGCTTTAGAGGCTGATGACTCGGCGCAAGCTGAAAAATAAGTTATCTTGAAAGTAAGAAAAAAAGGTGATGTTTAGCACATCACCTTTTGGACTTTTATCAGTGGATAGAATTATTGTTTACCTAACACATGTAAAAAGTGAATGTGTTTTTCATACTGATCAAGAATATCGTGAATGATTTGTTCTTTCGTCCAACCCATTACATCGTAATCTTGCCCACCTTCTTTTAAATGAATTTCAGCACGATAATATTTATGTTCTTCGTCTTTTTCTTCATCACTTAATCCAGCTAAAGCAAAGGCAGGTTGAGTATAAAAACGTAGGCGAACTTCATAGAAGAAATTCATGTCATCGCCTAAATCGACTTCAAAACCAATTCGATCATCTTCTTCATTATGGATAAAACATTGCGTTGCTTGCTTACTTAACTCAGCAGATACCATTTCCATTGAGGGTTGGATCACTTCATCCATAAAACGTTTTACATGAGAGCGTTTAGGAAAATAGGCAATATTTCTTAAACGGCGTTGCCAAGGGATCGGATTGCGGCTTGCTGGTGGTGCAATTGTCGTGAGTTGTTGGCTATCACGTTTATATACATCCACTCGCAATGCTTTTATTAGTCCATAAATAGAAGCAAGCAATACTATCGAGAAGGGAAGTGCACTTGCAATGGTTACTGTTTGTAGTGCAGTTAAACCACCCGCTAACAATAAAGTAATTGCAGAAACGCCCATTAAACCCGCCCAGAAAATGCGTTGCCATACTGGTGTTTCGCTATCACCACCAGAAGCTAAAGTATCAACAACCATCGCGCCTGAGTCTGCTGAAGTCACAAAGAAGACAACGACCATCAACATCGCAAAGAAGGATAAAACAGATGAGAATGGGAAATAATTTAAGAACTCAAATAAAGCCAATGACACATCTTGTTGTACGATATTGGCGAGGGCTTCTGCCCCTTTATCTTTGATTAAATGAATCGCTGTGTTACCAAAAACGGTCATCCAGAGTAAAGTAAAACCAGCAGGAACAAACAGAACACCGACAACAAATTCACGAATAGTACGACCTCGTGAAATACGTGCGATAAACATCCCTACAAATGGTGACCATGAAAGCCACCAACCCCAATAAAGCAGTGTCCATCCCCCTAACCAATCACTCGATTTTGGTTCGTATGCATAAAGATTAAAGGTTTTACTGACAATTTCGGATAGATATCCCCCTGTATTTTCAACAAATGATTTTAATATCAATACAGTTGGACCGAGAATAATGACTAATAAAAGAAGAATAACCGCCAATCCTAAGTTAAGTTCAGATAAAAAACGAATGCCTTTTTCTAAACCAGAAACAACAGAAATGGTTGCAAGCCCTGTGATCACAACAATCAATACGACTTGAATCGTTGGGTTAATAGGTACATTAAAGAGGTGGTTTAAACCCGCATTAACTTGTAGAACACCAAAACCAAGGGAAGTTGCGACACCAAATACGGTTCCCATAACAGCGAAAATATCAACAGCATGACCAATTGGGCCATGTATGCGATCACCAATAATTGGGTAAAGTGCAGAACGCAGTGTTAACGGTAAACCATGGCGATAAGAGAAGAAAGCTAAGATCAAAGCGACAATGGCGTAAATTGCCCATGCATGTAATCCCCAGTGGAAAAAGGTTAATCGCATGGCTTCTTTTGCGGCTTCTATGGTTTGAGCTTCACCGGTTGGAGGCATCAGATAATGCATAACAGGTTCAGCAACACCAAAGAACATTAAGCCAATCCCCATTCCTGCTGAAAAGAGCATGGCAAACCAAGCAAAATAACTAAAGTGAGGGCGAGCGTGATCAGGGCCTAATTTGATTTCACCAAATCGAGAAAGCCCTAAATAAGTCACACTCAGCAAAATCAATGCAACGGCTAGAATGTAGAACCAACTCGCATTCGTGAAGAGATTTTCCTGAAGATGACTGAGTTTATCATTTGCCAGCTCTGGAAATAATGCAGAGAAGCCAACGACCAATAAAATTAATAATGCAGATGTATAAAAAACGGGAGGATTAATTTTCATCCTAACTTTTTGAGGGGTTATATCGTTTTGTTGACTCATAGCTAACCTATTTTTTGTTATTTTCCTAGAAAGAGACTTTTCGCTATCAATTTTCTGATTGTCTATGTGATCAGAAAAGAAAAGTTCATAAGAAAATTTGAATAAAGCATCAAATTAGTGTGATGTTTTATAAAAAGAACGGAAGTAAATTATTTTTTCCGTAAGATGAAGAAAATGACAATTAAATCAATTTATTGCTGTTTTTTGTTTATAGCTGCTTTCGCACTTTAATAGGTTTCTCCTGTTGAAAAAAGGAGAACATGGTTACATTTTTTGCTTAATCGATCAACCCTTGTCTTTTTTATGAACAAAAAAAGCCAGTAAAAATTTACTGGCTCACAAATCATCAAAAAAACTGAAATCGGATTATTTGTTTTCAGTTTTTAACTCATCAATTTTTTGTTTCGCTTGATCGGTTAATTGATCCGCTTTATCAAGTGCTTTGTTTTCAGTTTCTTGGGCTTGCTGTTTTACATCATCACTTGTTTTTGCAGCATCACCTTTTAGCTGATCAATTTTGTTGCCTGCTTCTTGCATTAGGTTATCTGCTGTTTTACTCGCATCTTGTTTTAACTCTGCGGCTTTTTCAGATAATTTGTTACCTTCAGCTTCTAGGTTTTGCTTAACTTCTTCAGCTTTTGCAGCACTTGCATCTTTTAGCTCAGCTGCTTTTTGTTCAGCTTTATCTTTTAGCTCTTGAGCTTGTTGTGTTAATTCATCTGCTTTTGCTGATGCATCTTCTTTCAAGTCAGCAGCTTTATCTTTGGCTTGTTCAGTTAATTCATTCGCTTTATCTTGCGCAGTTTCGGTGACTTGAGTTGCTGTCTCTTTCGCCTTGTCAATGCCTTCATCAACTTTTTTAGATGAATCATCACAACCAGCTGTAATGGTAACAAGACCCGCTAGAACCAATGAAGTAAGTAGTTTTTTATTCATTTTTTTCTCCAAAATATGTGTTCAAAAACAATTCAGTGATATCCCGCGTAAAAACTAGAAAAGGCGAGAAACTATTGCGTTGATTGTAAGAGATTACGGCAAAACTATCTTAATAAGTATAGTGCGAGTCTTAAAATCAACAAACCTAAGTATATTAAGTGTTTTTTCTTAGTCAAATCCCATGAAAAACAAAGTAAAAATAATTTAGATTTTTATCTAGATGAGATTTTCTGCTTTATAATAAGTGCAGAAATTATTGGAAATGTGAGACGCAAATGGAATATTACTTTCTGGTTATTATCAAATTTATTATTGGTTTTACTATCATACTAGCCCATATGAATTTATCGGGTAAAACACAACTCTCCCAATTAACACCTATTGATTTTATTGGTAATTTTGTGCTCGGTGGCATTATGGGTGGGGTAATTTATACCGATGCGATCCCTCTTTATCAATATATTATCGTCTTCTTAATTGGTGTCTGTTTTATCTCTTTGCTTAATTATATCAGCAAACATTTCAATTTTTTCCGTGCAGTGACCATTGGTAATCCTATTCCTATTATCAAGAAGGGAGAGTTTATTATGGAAAACATCATGGAGAAAAAAAATAAAATAGACATTCTTAACATCACGTCTCGTCTTCATGCTCAAGGTATTCATTCATATCAGGAAGTCAATTACGCCCAGATTGAACCTGATGGACAAATCACGGTGGTATGTGATGGTGCAAAAATGCCTTCGATTATTGTCATGAAAGACGGAGTTATTCGAACATCAGAATTAGCGCAAATAGAAAAAGACGAAGTGTGGCTACAAGATGAGATGAAAAATCAACATATTGATAAACCAGAAGATGTTTTTTTGGCGGAATTTTGGGATGGCAAAGTGAATTTTATTTTGCAAGATGGAAAGATAAAACGTACCGCGCTATTGAAGGATAATTAAAGAAGTTTAAATCAATGGTTGGATGATTTGTGAATAGCGAAATGGCGACATCATGCCGCCATTGTTATTTAGCGAAAATGCCATTACAACTTAAATACCTCAAAATCAGAAGCCATTTCAGTATGGCTAAAGATCTGTTGGCTTTCATTGAGTAACTCAACGCAGTCTTCGGGTAAATAACGGCTACTAATATGAGTAATAATCAGCTTTTTAGCATTAGCCTCTTTTGCTAATGTTGCCGCTTGCACAGTTGTTGAATGCCCGCGACTATTTGCTTGTTCTGTCATTTCATGCTTAAACGTTGCTTCATGAACAATAACATCGGCATTATTAGCCAGCTTTAATGCATTAGGTGTAGGTTGAGTATCCCCAAAAATAGCAATACAACGACCTTCTATTTCATCACCAATATAGTCTTTACCATCAATTGTTCGTCCATCTGGTAATGTTATAGTTTTGCCTTGCTTTAAGTCTTGTAACCAAGAGCCTGCTGGAATATTTTCCGCTTTCAGTTTTTCTGCATCTAACTTACCTGGTTTGTTTTCTTCTTCTAAGCGGTAACCAAAACAAGGTACGGGGTGAGACAATGCCTCACAACTGACTTTCATACCTTCTTCTTCAAAAAGAAAACCCGCTTTGTCAATTTCAACAATATTAATAGGGTAAGTTAAATAGGATTGGCTTAATGTTAGCGACGTTTCTATAAAGGCTTTTATACCCGTAGGACCATATACTGTTAAAAGTGTTTCCGTTCCACCCATTGAGCGACTACAAAGTAATCCCGGTAAACCAAAAATATGATCGCCATGTAAGTGGGTAATAAAAATTTTATTTAAACGCGGTAGTTTCACGCGGGTATGCAATATTTGATGTTGTGTCGCTTCACCACAATCAAACATCCACATACTTTTTTGTTTATTTTGTAAATCGAGCACCATACTGGTGACATTGCGATCTTTAGAAGGAACGCCTGCGTTAGTGCCTAAAAAAGTGAGCTCCATAATGAAATATTATTCTCCATGTCGAATTTGTTCCCAACTTAAATTGAATTTCGCAAGATACTTACGTAGGCGATCGGCATCGTTGGGTTGTTTTTTATTTTGTCTTGATACTGCGAAAAGTTTTCTACCAGCTTCTGAGAGTGTTGATGATTGCTGACACGTTTTGATAACGGTATTCAGTTGGCTAAGATCGAAAAGATCAATATCAGTGCTATTAAATAAAGAAGAGGAAGCAACTCCCCAATTTTGTTTTAAACGTTTAATTTCTTCATCAACAAGAGGAAGGGTAATACGACCATTTTCGGCAAGTGTTGCCATTCGCGTTATACTAGCACTAAGTTCACGGAAATTACCACGCCATAATGCCTGTTCAGACGTTGCAAATCGAATATAGTGTGATTTTGCATCAGCGTTAAAACGGATTGCCTTTTGATAAAGCTTTGCAAAGTGATGCAATTCATAATCGATATTAGGCTCAATATCCTCTTTACGATCGGCTAAACCCGGTAATGAAAAAGACCATAAGTTGATCCTTGCATAGAGATCTTCACGAAAAAGTCCTTTCGCAATTTGCTTGTCCATATCACGATGCGTTCCTGCGATCAGCTGAAAATCACTTTGTACCTCAGTATCTGAGCCATAGGGATAAAAAGATTTCTCTTCTATCGCTTTAAGCAACATGGCTTGCTCATCAAGTCCTAACTCTGCAATTTCATCAAGAAATAAAATCCCTTTATCGGCTTCTCTTAATAATCCTTGTCTGGTTTGTAATGCACCTGTAAATGCCCCTTTTACATGCCCAAATAAAGTGGACATCGCATTGTCACCACGCAAAGTGGCACAGTTAACAGCAATAAAACGACCTTTTACAAAATGGCGAGACTGTCGTAATTCATAAATACGCTGAGCAAGGAATGATTTCCCAGCGCCTGTAGGGCCTGTTAATAAAATAGGCGCAACGGAGCGCAATGCAACACGTTCAATTTGAGCAATTAAAGTATTAAAACGTTCATTACGTGTGGCGATCCCCGATTTTAAGAAAGAGAGGGACTCATTATGGTAATGCTCAAATCGGCTCGTTAGTTTTGTATAACGGCTTAAATCGAGATCAATAACAGCATAACTACCTGTGGATGATTGTACTGTTTTGTTGCCATCTTCATTTTCTATTTTAGAAGAAGGAGAGGTTTGTAATAGTTTTGCAGGTAAGTAATGGGCTTCAGTCAGGAGGAACCAGCAAATCTGGGCAATGTGCGTACCTGTTGTGATATGTACATAATATTCTTCATTTTCAGTATCAAATGGGTAATTTACTGCAAAATCAAGAAAGTGACTATAAACCTCTTCTAGATCCCAAGGATCACAAATATCAATTTCGTAAGGTAATACCTCTGTGTCAGGGGAGACAGTATGAATATCTTCAGTGATTTTTGACGCTAACATTGAATCATTAGGTTGATGGATCATGACCAATCGACTAACGGGGAAATCTTTTTGATGGCAAATCGAAATTGTTGGGCGCCATGAGTTCCATCTTTTATGACTTTTACCTCGTTTATCTAATGTTGTGCCTAAAACACCAATCACCACTTTGCGTTTCATTAAGTTATCCCTACTTATTTTTTATCTATATTTATAAATGTATAGATAAAAAGATAGGTTTTTATCATTTTTAATTCAATGGCTAAATATTTAAAAATTACGTTAAAAATATTTTTTCAAATAAAAACAATGAATTAAAAATATTTTTAGTGAGATTTAAAAACTTGGCACGATCCTCGCAATATTATGAGTGTCTTGAGCAGATTTTAAATCTGGTAGGCACATAAAGAACACTCTGTGGTGTTATCTAAATGTGTTCCTCCACATCGGGACTCTGTAGGTGAAGAGGGTTATTTTCAGGTTCGATTCCTGACACCAAAAACCATTACAAATCCAAATGTAAAATTAAAGATAGAAAATCGTTGTGACAGCAGTACCGTCACCTTGCTTATCCACCAGCAACTACGCTGGATTGAAGGCAGAAGAAGAGACAAACAAAGTAACGTTCCTCTCTTGTTTTCCCTTCGATTTCGCCAAGTTTGTTCGTGGAAAGCAAGTCACGATAAAAATGGTAATAAAAGAAAGCTAATAATAAAGAAGAGCAAAAGGAAGCAATGATGATAAGAACAACAATAAAAGTGAAACAAGGACAGCTGGGTTTATTAAAGAAGGATGATGAGTATATTGACGTCCTTGTAGCTGGTGAGCATAAATTTTTCGATCTTCGTCGCCAATTAAGTGTTGAGCTGGTGGAGTTAAACGGCCCTGCAATTGAAAAAGAGAAAGCCGAGTTTTTACGCCAATATCATCCAGAATGGGTGAGTGAATATTGTTTTGATATTGTGCTATCTGATGAAGAGATTGGCTTACTCTATGAAAATAGCTCACTCAAAGAGATCTTAGCGCCGAGTACTCGCCGTCTCTATTGGAATTATGCACAACGCTCAATGGAAGTGTTGTCAGCAAATGAATTGGAAGTTTCGCCAACTTTGGTTAAAAAATTGCAGCATCCAAAATTACGTAACCAAACTGTAAAAGGCAGTGAAGGTGTATTAAGTGTGGATATTCCGACATGGCATGCTGGCATTATCCGTGTTGATGGTGAAGTTCAATCACTATTGCCACCGGGATTAAAAGGCTATTGGCGTTATCAGCACAAAGTTGATGTTGAGGTTGTTGATATGCGCTTACAAACACTCGATGTGAGTGGTCAAGAGATCTTAACGAAAGATAAAGTAACATTACGCATTAATTTGTCAGCAAGTTGGCGTTATAGCGATGTGCTTTCAGCGTACCAATTACTGAGTTCACCTCTTGAATTCTTATATAAAGAGTTGCAGTTTGCGTTACGCGAAGCCGTAGGAACAAGAACATTAGATGAATTATTAGAGAATAAAACGCTGATTGACACCTTAGTGAGTGAAAAAATCAGTGAAGTGACTAAAGGATATGGTATTGAAGTGGCTTCATTAGGGGTAAAAGATATTGTTTTACCAGGCGAAATGAAAACGATTTTAGCGCAAGTGGTTGAGGCAGAAAAATCAGCACAGGCTAATGTTATTCGTCGAAGAGAAGAGACATCCGCAACGCGTTCTTTATTAAATACGGCAAAAGTGATGGAAAACAATCCAGTAGCCTTACGATTAAAAGAGCTAGAAACCGTAGAACGTATTGCAGAACGTATTGATAAGATTTCCGTTTATGGCGGTTTAGACCAAGTATTAAACGGGTTAGTACAAATTAAAGGAGCACAGGCATGATATTGGATCATCAAATAGTAAAAGAAGCAGGAACTGCTGAAATCAAAATGTGGACAAATGGTGTACCTGTTGAAGCAGATGCTCTAAAACAACTTATTAATACCGCGAAGATGCCTTTTATTTTCAAACATATGGCGGTAATGCCAGATGTTCACTTAGGGAAAGGTTCAACAATCGGGAGTGTTATTCCAACAAAAGGCGCGATTATTCCGGCTGCTGTTGGTGTGGATATTGGGTGTGGAATGATTGCGGTGAAAACATCATTACACGCAAATGATCTACCAGATAATTTATTTGCCATAAGAACGGCAATAGAAAGAGCAGTAC
Organism: Proteus sp. PR00224; assembly: GCF_016238105.1. Classification (NCBI taxonomy): domain Bacteria; kingdom Pseudomonadati; phylum Pseudomonadota; class Gammaproteobacteria; order Enterobacterales; family Morganellaceae; genus Proteus; species Proteus sp. PR00224. The sequence continues at coordinate 471,037 of NZ_JAEHQU010000003.1, forward strand.
CTCATGGAAGAACAAGTTATCAATCAGGGAATGATCGTGGTTCATGGAAGAACCCACCTAAACTTGTTGATCAACATTGGCAACAACTTGAAGGGCGTTTTAAGGTTTTAACCGATAAGTACCCACGTTTACGAAATACGAATAACTATCGTCACCTTGGTACATTAGGAACAGGAAACCACTTTATCGAATTGTGTCTTGATGAATCAGATAATGTTTGGGTAATGCTACATAGTGGCTCTCGTGGTGTTGGTAATGCTATCGGTACGTTATTTATACAAATGGCACAAGAAGATATGAGGGAGCATATCGCTAATTTGCCTGATAAAAACTTAGCGTACTTAAAAGAAGGAACGCTTTTCTATGATGACTATATAGAAGCCGTAGAATGGGCACAGGATTTTGCCCGACATAATCGTGAAATTATGATGGAACGCGTGTTGGCGGCATTATCGACACAAATAACTAAACCTTTTACGACACAGCAACAGGCGGTGAACTGCCACCATAACTATGTACAAAAGGAAATGCACTTTGGCGAAGAAGTACTGGTGACTCGAAAAGGAGCCGTTTCAGCTCAGAAAGGTGAAATGGGGATCATCCCTGGTTCAATGGGTGCTAAGAGCTTTATTGTAAAAGGAAAAGGAAATGCCGAAAGTTTCTGTTCATGTAGTCATGGCGCAGGACGTGTAATGAGCCGAACAGCAGCGAAAAAAGCTTTTAGTGTTGAAGACCAAATTCGAGCAACAGCACATGTGGAATGTCGAAAAGATGAAGATGTGATTGATGAAATTCCGATGGCTTATAAGGATATTGATGCTGTTATGAAGGCTCAGTTATCACTTGTTGAGGTTGTTCATACACTACGACAGGTTGTTTGTGTAAAAGGATAATTGTATTTTTTAAGGAAATTAATAACTATCCCCAAACGATAACGTTGGGGATAGTGAGATATGAAAGCGTGTGCATGGAATGCAAATGAATAAAATTTTTAAGAATAGATATTTTCTTTAAATAAGACCCTTATTTCTTGATCGAAAATCAAACAAATAATGTTTAATATTATTAATAAATAAAGACTGATATTAAATTTATTGCCTTCCAATAAAGATAATCAAAAAAAGAATAATGATATTGGGTTATTCTTTAATTAGAAAACGATTATTAATAAATTATTAATACCTGCAATCGTGATTATTTATTTAATATAAAACAATTCCTAATTTTCTTAGTTATATTAAAATTAACTGTATTCTTATTGAAAAAATATAGCCTACTCTATTTAGTGTATTAATTCTTAGAGAATATATTAATTAAATAAATATTGTTAATTTCTTGCGTCCCAAATGTGAACAAAACGTTTTGAATTACTTGCGGTATAGATAACAGTATGTGAAATATTACGATGTCCTAAATAATCTTGAATTAAACGAGTATCTCTACCTAAATCAGCGAGTGCATAGCCACATGCATGGCGTAACATATGGGGATGAGGGGCTATGGATACATTAGCATCTTTACCTAAACGGCGAAGTAATCCATACACTTGTTGACGAGAAATTGGACCTGTTTTTTGGGATAAAAAGACCCATTCTGAGTCAGCCTCTCTCCATGTTTCCCTTTTTTTCAACCAGTTAACTAACGCTTCATACTCCTCTTCGATAATCGGTTGTGTTGTTGATAAACCGCCTTTTAAGCGTCTGACATAGAGTATTCGACTTTCTAAATCAATATCGCTTAAGGTTAAATTACATAGTTCACTCACGCGAAACCCATGTAAAAAACACATTAAAAACATACAGTAATCTCTTTCTGGATACCGTCCTTCCTTTGCTTGCTTCAAAATAGAATTGATCTCAAAACGTGTAAGAAACTTGCGCTGCTTCATTTTCATAACCTTTTCAATGAGATAACAAGGAACAAAAGTCAATTGATGCATCACTATAACAAGTAATATGCATCAATAAAGAGTTGTATTTTTTTTATGCTTACACTTTTACTTGTTCATTTTAAACAAGTTTATTGAAAGTTTATTTATTTTTAGAAAATGAAAGTGATTGATTGAAAAAGCGAAAAATGAGTATGGATAGGAATTTGGTTATCTTTAGAGAAATAAACAGAATACACCAAATTGTTTACTATTATTCTCTGGCTTCTCACTTAAGTCAAATTTAATGTTAATCACTTATCTTAATTTATTTAACATATTGATATTTATCATTATTTTAAAAAACAAATATGATTGGTTACTTTGTTTAAAATCCAGAAATAATTTTTTTTACTTTTTTCACAAATTATAGTAATTGCACTAAGAATTATAAACTCTTTTTTCGATATTTAAAGTTTGATTATCTAAATGTGTTTAATTTCGAGATGAAAATTTTTAACAAAACAATTTGGTGTATTTTGTTTTGTTTCTAACGATATTTAATTTCGTTTTGGACGGGCACAAGTATACCAAAATTCAAAAACTCAATAAGTGAGTCATTCAATTAGGAATAATTCAATCCTAATGAATTTATTATTTTTAATGTCTTCGTCCTTTATATTTTAGGAAACAAAAAGATGAAATTAAATAAATTAGCGTTAGTTCTTGGCTTAGGTTTAACTGTTGCTGCAGGTTCTGCTTTTGCTGCTGATCAAGGTCACGGTACCGTTAAATTTGTTGGTTCAATTATTGATGCACCTTGTTCTATTCATCCTGATTCAGAAAATCAAACTGTTCCATTAGGTCAAATTTCTACTGCTTCATTAAAAGATGGTGGTCGTAGTAATTCTCGTGATTTTAAAATCACTTTAGAGAATTGCACAACAGAAACTTATAAAACTGTTCAAACAACCTTCACTGGTTCAGAAGATGCAAACATCTTAGCAGGTTCTTTAGGTATTGAAGGTATCGCTAAAAATGCTGCTGTTGTTATCACTGATGCAGGTGGCAAACAAATCAAATTAGGCACACCAAGTGCTGCTCAAACATTACGTGATGGTAATAACGATCTGAACTTTGCTGCTTACTTACAAGGTTCTTCAGCAGAAGCTGCCGTTCCAGGTGACTTCACTGCAATCGCAACTTTCGCACTGACTTATCAGTAAGAAAAAATAAGCACAGTACAAGGATGTACAGTGCTTTATTTCCTGTGTCTATTTTTAACGATTTTTTTCTTACGGAGAAAAATATGAATCGCAAGATGACACCACTATGGCTATGCCTTATTGCCAGCTTACTGATAACAACAGCAGAAGCGAGTGATGTAAAACAAGATAAAAACATGCATCAGCGATTTGGGGTACTTAATCTTTCAGGCTCGATCTTAGAACCATCTTGCACGATTGCAGCAGGAAGTGGAGAACAAGTTATTCCACTGACAACGGTTTCTATTCCAATGCTAGTGACTGAAGGGCAAGGACCTATTGAGTATTTTTCTATCAGATTAACGGAATGTACGCTAATTGAACAAAAAGGTCAGGAAGCGGACAACCCTCGTTTTATTGCAACGTTTGAAGGTCCCTCTAACGAGAATGGTAATTTTGCACTTTCTGGTGAAGCGAGAGGCGCGTCATTAGCGATAGCTGATCGTTACGGTAGGCGAGCCATCCCCGGTAAGCCATTACCCCCAGTAGGTATTGACTCCAAATCAATGGCGTTACTTTACCAAGCGCGAATAGTCAAAAATAACGAAATACCAAAAGCTGGAAATTACCGAACAACGCTGCGATTTAAGCTGGAATACTATTAAATGGATCGGGTTGGATAACTTATGGTTAGAACATTCAAAACCGTTGGTTTAGGGACGGAAAAAAAGAAAAAACAACATACTATTCGGCCTGTTGCTGTACTGATCTATTTAATTCTTACTGGCGCTTCCAGTATTTCAAGTTCAGCTTTAGCAAATAGTGATATTGAATTTAATGCCGATATTTTAGATCTAAAAGATAAGCAAAATATCGACTTATCAGATTTCTCTCGTGCTGGCTATATTATGCCCGGCCGATATGAGTTTGTTGTTCGTGTGAATAATAATGAACTCCCTGAACTCTACAATATTAGCTATGTTGTACCAGCCAATGATCCTAAAGGTAGCGAAGCTTGCTTACCGCCAGAATTGATTCATCAAATAGGGCTCAAACCTGAATGGGCTGAAAAAGTTAAATATCAAGATAACGGAAGCTGTCTTGATATCTCTTCTATTCCCGGAATGACGGTAAATGCAAGTCTGGGAAATGGCAATCTTATTCTTACTATTCCTCAAGCGTATCTTGAATATTCAGCGCCAAACTGGGATCCACCTTCTCGTTGGGATCACGGTATCTCAGGTGTGCTTTTTGACTATAACGTCAATGCTAACGTGACAGATCCTGCTAAAGGAAAACAGCGTCAACAAGTTACAGGCTTAGGAACCGTGGGAGCGAACCTTGGTGTTTGGCGTTTCCGTGCCGATTGGCAAGCAAGTTACCAGCATACAACAGGTCTTCCTGATAGTACTGAAAATAGTTGGAAATGGAACCAGCTTTATCTTTATAGAGCCATCACGCAATTAGGGGCTCGTCTTGTGATGGGGGAAACTTACTCTCGTTCTGACATTTTCGATAACTTCCGTTTTACTGGGGTTAACTTGTCTACGGATGACAATATGCTGCCACCTAACTTAAGGGGATATGCCCCTGAAGTAACGGGTGTGGCAAAAACGAATGCGAAAGTGACGATTAGCCAGCAAGGCCGTGTGATCTATGAAACTCAGGTTGCTCCAGGACCGTTTCGCATTCAAGACATCAATGATGCAGTGAGTGGTAAATTAGATGTACGTGTTGAAGAACAAGATGGATCTGTTCAAGAATTCCAAATGGATACGGCAAGTATTCCTTATTTAACACGCCCCGGCCGAGTGCAATATAAATTATCTGCGGGTAAACCGTCGGATATGAACCGTAATACTGAAGGCCCTATTTTTGGTATGGGTGAATTCTCATGGGGGATCAGTAACGGTTGGTCACTTTATGGCGGTTCATTAGTATCGGGCGATTATAACTCGGTTTCTGCGGGTATTGGTCGTGACCTAATGGCACTGGGTGCTATCTCTTTTGATGCGACACATTCTTGGGCAAAAATTCCAAGTGATGACAAGCGTTATCATGGGGGCTCTTATCGCGTCAGTTACTCAAAACGTTTTGAACAAATAAATAGCCAAGTGACATTCGCAGGCTATCGCTTCTCTGAACGTGACTTTATGAGTATGAACCAATATTTAGATCGCCGTTATCGTGGTGGTGAAGAAGATAATAATAAAGAGCTTTATACCATTATGTTTAGTAAGCAGTTCCCTGAATGGGGATTGAGTGCTTACTTAAACTATAGCCATCAGACTTATTGGAATAAGCCTAATAACGATAACTATAACTTGTCATTAGCCAAAACGATGGATATTGGTAGCTTTAAAAATATCAACCTCAGTCTGTCGGCGTTTCGCAATAAATTCAATGGCACCAATGATAATGGCGTTTATATGAATGTCAGTATGCCTTGGAGCGATCGCGCAACTATTAGCTACAACACGGTGATTAATAAACACGGTAATTCACATAATGTCAGCTATTACGATCGTATTGATGACAATAGTAGCTATCGAGTTGGTGCTGGTTTAAGCAGTAACGGTAAACCATCCGCAGATGCCTATCTCATGCATTACGCTGATGCTGCATTGGTCACTGCTAGTGCGAGCCATATTAATGGTGAATACACATCAGCCACATTATCACTACAAGGTGGGGCAACATTAACACCAAAAGGTGGTGCATTACACCGAACAAGTCGTACGGGTAGTACTCGTTTACTTGTTGATACAGATGGTATTTCAGATGTTCCAGTGAAAAGCATCGGCGCTATTACGCGTACCAATGCTTTTGGTAAAGCAGTACTGCCTGATATCAATGATTATTATCGCAGTAGTGCCAGCATCGACCTTGATCAGATGCCAGATAACGCTGAAGCATTACGCTCAATTCAACAGCTAACCCTAACAGAAGGCGCAATAGGCTACCGCCACTTTGATGTGGTCTCGGGGCAAAAAGCCATGGCTGTCATTCGCTTACAAGATGGAACTTATCCACCATTTGGTGCCAGTGTCACAACCGAGAAGGGGCGTGAGCTTGGTATTGTCAATGATGGTGGGAATGTCTATCTGACGGGGATTAACAGTGATGATCTATTGAGTGTTCGTTGGAATGGTCAAGAGCAGTGCAAAGTCCGTATTCCAACATTAGTTGAAGGATTATTTATGTCTTCATTATTACTGACTTGTAGTGATGGTGACGCAACACCTTCAACAATCAATCAAAGAACAGAGCCCTTACCTAAACCTCAACTAATCACGCAATAAGGTTAGGAAAAAAGGGAAAGATAAAAATAATTTCAGATAAAAAGAGTAATTTAAAATGATGTTATCAAAGCGCTTATTCATTGTAACAACCACTTTATTGACTGGAATGGTCTTTACTAGCCAAGCTCTTGCTGCGATTGCTTTAGATAGAACGCGTGTCATTTTTAATGGTGCCGATAAGTCTATTAGCTTAAATGTCAGTAATCAGAATAAAGAGTTGCCTTATTTGGCTCAGGGCTGGATGGAAAATGAAAATGGAGAACGTATTGACAGCCCATTATTAGTTTTGCCTCCTATTCAGCGTATTGAGCCGGGCGATAAAAGCCAAGTAAAAGTGCAGTCATTACCTGATATTGCCAAATTACCACAAGATAGAGAAAGCGTTTTCTATTTTAACTTGCGTGAAATTCCACCACGTAGCGATAAACCTAATGTACTGCAAATTGCACTACAAACGCGCATTAAACTTTTTTATCGCCCAGCATCGATTTACGCCACACAAACGGATCTCACCCATCCTTGGCAGGAAAAAATCACCTTAATAAAGAAAGGTGATCGCTATGAAGTGAATAACCCAACACCTTATTACGTGACATTAGTGGATGGGTTAACAGGATTGCAAGGAAAAAGCCTAGATGGTTTTGAACCAATCATGATTGCCCCTAAAAGCACAGGAACGATAAATCTGCATACTTCTGCGTTTGGCTCATCACCTGTACTCAGTTACATCAATGATTACGGTGGACGACCACAGATGAAATTCACCTGTAATGGCAATGAATGCAAAGTTACAGAAACATCAGCAGGAAACTAAATAGGTCTATTTTATGAAAATGGAACAGCGGTTTAGCCCAAGCAAAGCAGTGTTGATTCTTATTTTGGCAACGTTTACTGGAGGCCTAAGTTTTACTGCTGTTGCGAATTTACCCGCTAGAGCGGTGAAAGATGTTATTCCAGGAATTGTTTATATCAATATTTCAGGGAATGTCATTGCGCCACCGCCTTGCTTAATTAATGACGGCAAAATGATCGAAGTTAATTTTGGTGAGGTGATGAGTACACGTATTGATGGTGTTCGTTATAAAGAGCCTGTCCACTACACCGCGACTTGCCAAAAAATGCCAACCAATGCCATGAAAGTTTATGTTACGGGTAGCGCAACAGGGTTCGATTCAAATGCGCTACAAACAAATATTACGGGATTAGGGGTGCGTATTCTGTATCAGGGAAACTTATTAGACTTAGGTAAGGCGGTGAATTTTACCTATCCCAACTTACCTGAATTAGAAGCTATTCCTGTTCGTGATCAGAATGAAACCTTAGTGGGTGGTGATTTTGTCGCAAGTGGCACACTGCATGTGGATTATCAGTAAGAGGTCAGAAGATGAATAAATTAAAGTACCTATGTCTGATCGCATTACTGAATTCTTATTCTGTTATGAGTGCAGACGCACCTAATATGAAATTATTTGGCACCTTATTAGTACCACCTCCTTGTGTCATTAGTAATAACGAACTGATTGATGTCTACTTTGGACACAACGTAGGTATTCACAAAGTAGATGGCATTAACTATACCGAATCGGTGAATTATCGATTGGTCTGTGATCCAAATTTAAAAGGTTGGGATTTAGGGCTTTCTATTATTGGTCCTAAAACACAGTTTGATGAAGCTGCGCTACAAACCAATATTCCAGATTTAGGCATTCATCTTACGCAAGATGGTAAGCCTTTTAAATTAAACGAGCGTATTGCGATATCACCCGATAATCCTCCCGTGATCCAAGCGGTGCCCGTTAAAAGACCGGGTAGCACTTTGCCTGAAGGTGCATTTGAAGTTTCGGCAACACTGCTTGCTGAATACCAATAGGAGCGTATTGATGAATATAAAAAGGTTATCGATCCCGTTCATATTGGGTCTTGCCACATTTACGGGATTAATATCAACCGCTTTCTCAGCGCCAGACAATATGCGTTTTCACGGCATATTAGTTGACGAGCCTTGTACCATAAAGCCTGGTGACGAAACCGTTGAATTAGATTTTGGCAATATACCAGACAAGAACCTTTATGCGTATCAAAGAACACCAAGCAAGTTGTTTCAAATACGCTTGTCTGAATGTGATTTAACGATTGGTAAAAGCGTCAAGATCACTTTCAAAGGGGATGAAAATCAAGCTATGGCAGGACAAGGTTTTTTAGCGATTAGCCCAAGCAGTCAAGCGGCGGGTATTGCTGTTGGACTGGAATCTGAAAATGGAAATGCGCTACCTGTTAATAAAGAAACAGACAAACTCTCGTTAAATGCGGATGACACGATTTTAAATTTTTATGCCTTTATTCAAGGGGAGCCAGATGCGATTGCTAACCAATCCATTAAACGCGGCCCATTTAGTGCAATCGCCACATTCCATTTGAATTATGACTAATTATTAGGGTTGAGGTTTTATATGTCCATATTAAAGCGATTTCCGGCTTTATGTATTGCAATAGGTTTGTTGTTTTCGGCACCCGCAATGGCATCTATCTTTTCTTATATTACTGAATCGACAGGAACACCCTCAAATGCAACCTATACCTATGTTATTCAGCGTTGGGATCCTGAAACGTCGGGAACATTAAATCCTTGTTATGGATGGTCTACTTGTTATGTAACGATTAACCATAAACATGATCTTGATGGGTCTGGTGGATCAGCTAAGCAACTTATCACAAGAATTGAGAAGTTGCGTACTTTGGCTGAAGTTAGAGAGGAAGTTTTAAGAAATATATCCTTTCCACTTGAAGGAAAGACAAATCACGTAGGGCCTGCTTTAAATTCTAATCAGGAATGTGTGGGATTATTTTATCAACCAAATTCAAGTGGAATATCACCGAGTGGACGTTTATTGCCGGGATCATTATGTGGTATCGCACCGCCACCTGTTGGTGCCTGCAAAATAACAGAAGGTGCTGTAAACCTTAATTATGGTGATATAGATGAATATAGTTTAGAAGGTGCTCAGCGTTATCAGAATATCAATGTTACTTGTAATTTAGCGATGAAAGTCATGGTTATTGCATCAGGTTCAGATAATGGGAGAGTGCCTTTACGTTCAGACAACAGTTTATATGCTGATTTATTTCTTGATGATTATCCAGGCGAGACCGGTAGCATAATTAATGTTCCAGCTGGCGGTTCAGTGCCTGTAAAAGTAAGTTCTACTTTACATACAAATGGTCGCGTTGCACCGGGCTATTTCTCTGGTTCAGGATCAATTATTTTAACGATGCCTTAATCATGATAATGGGTGAATATTATGATGAATTACGATTTTACAGATATTGATGTTAATGCGTTGGTTGGAAAACGTATTCAGAAAAAGCGTAAAGAATTAGGTTATACCGGTATGCAAATTGCTGAGAAAATTGGTGTAAGTCAACAGCAATTCTCTCGATATGAGCGCGGGATGAACAAGATAGATTTAAGTTATCTTGTTCTATTAGCCAACTATCTAAATACACCTATTTATTGGTTTTTTGAAGACTGTTTTATATCAAAATCGTCATCAGAAAATCAATGTACCGATAAACGAAGTAGCATCATTGCTGAAGCGATGCCTGATGTTTTTTTATACTAATGCATATCGCTAAAGGATACTCAAACTTGGTGTTTTAGAGCGTATGCTTTTTCTTTGATTGATTACCAAATTGGTAAGGCAGGGGAAACCCTGCCCTTTTTTTATGCTAAAAAAGCTAAGTACCGTTAGTCAAACTCGAGTTATTGATAGTGTGATCAGCAAAAAGGAAGGAACGGATAATCAATTTTTACTCTTTTATATAGAGAAGAAAATGGGGCATAAATATAAAATTGTCATTTTATGATGATGATAATTATCTAACACAGGTATTTTTCTTGAAATGTAGGATAAGAATACTCTTAAAGCGAGTATTTAGAGAATATCGATTTCTATTAGGTTGAAAATGTCTTTTTTTTATTTCATCGTGAAAAAGATAAATAAAGCTAACTTAATTTATTAAATAAAGATACTCTAATAATGATATTCTTATTAAGACGTTATTAGTTAAATAATTAAATAATGCTAATGTAATTCTCTATTTTTATTTAAATTATTAACTTGTTATTATTCAGTCTATAAAGGATTGTTTCCAATATATACCTTAAAACTTACTTCTTTAGATTAATTAACTATTCGAAAATGAGTTAAATCTATTCAGATAATATAAAATTATTCCTAATTTATCGTAAAAATAAAAAAACACCAATATTCTTATTGAAAAAAATTTGATAATTAAAAAACAAGTAATAACGGCTAATATTTATACGCATTATATGGGTAATGTTAAATTAATGAATTTGCAATGTAAATAAAATGTATTTTACTGTGTTTCTATTTGGATAAGAAAATGTGGATTCTATGGGGATTTAATAATATGAATAAGCTAATAATGAAATTAGTAGCAATACGTAAAATAGTCAAGGAAGCAATAAATAATTAATTTAACTTTTTGAAGCAGCTCTTAATAAATACATTAAAATTTTTACCCAAAAAAAAGCGTAATTATTCTCAATCAAATGATTAAATTTTTAGGTTTTTCTGAGAAAAAAATAGGCGTTACACGAATTTCTTTTTTGAATTATCAGTTAGTTAACTTATAAGGGTGTTCTTAATCAAAAAATGCAATTTGTACAAAAAACTCGCTTTATGACCTTAACTTCCTAAGTGAAAACACTTAAGTTCAAGTGTTAAATTATTATAAAAATACTCTATTCTTGATTAGTTTATTTATATAATAAATTGTAAATCAATTACTTATGATTTTTCTGCTCTTTTTATTTTGTTTATTGTAAATATACGTAACTATAAAAAATGTAACTATTAATTTTTATATTAAATACAAGTACTTATGTTTTTTTGGTGTTTTATTTTTAATGCTTATTTCAATTTTGGATTATCATTAAAGGAGTTATTTAATGTGGTTTATACATGGGATTAAATAATGATAATAAATAAATTAACAAATTCATTATTTTGATCTGCTTGCAAATCAATGAATTAAGTCTTGTTTGTTTCATTATGTAAAATTTTAGTTATATTGAGTTAAAATAAATAAATAAGAAAATGTTATTTAATTGACAATTAATCCTATTCGTAAAAAGACAATCAGATCTTTTCACTTTAAATTCCAAAATAGCAGAATTTAAATCTTGTATATCTCTTTTTAAGAGTGTCAATTTGGCTTTAAAGTCCATTTCCGTCATTTTCAAAAAGTAATATTTTGTATGAAAATGTAAAAAATACACCTAATATCAGTAAATTAATAAAAATAGACTTAATGAAATTGGGGTGGTTTGACTTAAATAAAACCAGAGAGAATAATATATCCAACTTGATACGCTTCCTTTATCTAATTTCATAATTAAATATGAAATTGGCTGGGTGAACTTTATCAAAATATAGAAACTTTATTTAGTGTGACATTCATTTAAGCAATTTGCTTATATTGAATTTTATTATTTTAAATATCTTCGTTCTTATATTTTCAGGAAACATAAAGATGAAATTAAATAAATTAGGTTTAGTTTTAGGTTTAGGCTTAACTGTTGCTGCTGGTTCTGCATTCGCGGCTGATCAAGGTCATGGTACTGTAGAATTTTGGGGTTCAATCATTGATGCTCCATGTTCAATTGATCCTAACTCAGGCGACCAACGTGTTCCACTAGGACAAGTTTCAGCAAATGCACTGAAAGATGGCGGCCGTAGTGTTTCTAATACTTTCAAAATTAAATTACTGCAATGCTCTACTGAAACTTATAAAACAGTTCAAACTACCTTCACTGGTGCTGAAGCAGCGGCTATTCTGCCAGGCTCTTTAGGCATCGAAGGTTTAGCGAAAAATGCAGCAGTTGTTATTACTGATGCTGGTGGTACACAAATTAAATTAGGTGAACCAACAAAAGCTCAAACTATTCGTGACGGTTCAAATGATCTGAACTTTGCTGCTTACTTACAAGGTTCTGCAACAGATGCAGCTGTACCTGGTGACTTTACTGCAATCGCTACTTTTGCATTGACTTACCAATAATAGATATCCTTTTAGGCCCTGTATAAGGATGTATAGGGCTTTATCTTTAGCTGTATTTTTATGGTTTATCTTATGGAGTAGAAAACAATGAATCGCAAGATGGTGCCACTATTATTACTTGTTACAACAGGACTATTTGTTAAGCCTGTAATGGCAGTGACCGATATAAAACAAGATGTAAAATCACATCAGCGATTCGGCGTGGTTAGTCTACAAGGTTCTATATTAGAGCCAACATGTACTATCTCGGCAGGAAGTCGAGAGCAAGTTATCTCTTTGAGTACCGTGTCTATTCCGACCTTAGCTGTTGAAGGCCAAGGACCTATTGAACATTTCTCTATTCGATTAACAGAATGTTCCCTTGTTGACCAAAAAGGTACACAAGCTGAACGTCCTCGTTTTATTGCTACTTTTGAAGGCCCTGCACAGAACGGATTATTCCAACTTTTCGGCGACGCCAAAGGTGCTTCGTTAGCTATTGCTGACCGTTACGGAAGATTGGCAACACCAGGGAAACCTTTACCTCCTGTGGATATCGATACTAAATCGTTGTCTTTGTTGTATCAAGCAAGGCTTGTTAAAAATAACGACATTCCACGAGCAGGTAATTATCAAGCAACCCTGCGTTTTAAACTCGAATATTATTAAATGGATTGGTTGGATTATTTATGGCTAAATCATTCAAAACTGCTTCAAGAAAAGCAGAAAAAAAGAGTAATCAGCATACAATTCGACCTGTAGCAGCACTGATCTATTTAATTATTGCTGGTATGGCGAGTGCCTCTAATATGGTATTTGCAGCCGGTGATATCGAGTTTAACTCTGATATTCTTGATCTAAAAGATAAACAAAATATTGATTTATCAGATTTTTCTCGTGCCGGCTATATTATGCCCGGTAAGTATGAATTTATTGTTAAAGTTAACAATAATGAATTACCTGATCTCTATACCATTAATTATATTGTCCCCGCAAATGATCCTAAAGCGAGTATTCCTTGTATTCCTCGTGAATTAGTCAATCAATTTACATTGAAACCTGAGTGGCTCAAAGCGGTAACTTGGAAAGATGATGGCTCCTGTCTTGACGAGTCATCGATACCAGGTATGACAACAAGTACTAACTTAGGTGCAGGTAGTTTTATTGTTACTATTCCTCAAGCCTATGTTGAGTATGCAACCGACGATTGGGATCCGCCATCTCGTTGGGATGAAGGTATTTCAGGGCTTATTTTTGACTATAACCTGAATGCTAATGTGACCGATCCTGCTAATGGTAAACAAAGACAACAAGTTACAGGTAGTGGTACTGCGGGTGCTAACTTAGGTGTGTGGCGTTTTCGTGCGGATTGGCAAGCAAACTATCAACACACAACAGGCATGAATGGCAGTACTGAGAATAATTGGGATTGGAGTCAATATTACCTTTATAGAGCAATAACCCAATGGGGTGCTCGCCTTGTTATGGGTGAGACTTATTCACGCTCTGACATTTTTGATAACTTCCGTTTTACGGGTATTAGTTTATTAACGGATGATCAGATGTTACCTCCTAATTTAAGAGGTTATGCACCTGAAGTCACTGGTGTTGCAAAGTCGAACGCAAAAGTGACGATTAGCCAGCAAGGTCGTGTCATTTACGAAACTCAGGTCGCGCCAGGACCTTTCCGTATACAAAATCTTAATGATGCGGTAAGTGGTAAGTTAGATATTCGTGTTGAAGAACAAGATGGCTCAGTACAAGAATATCAAATGGATACAGCAAGTATTCCTTATTTAACACGCCCAGGTCGAGTGCAATATAAGTTATCGGCAGGTAAACCTTCAGATATGGATCACAAGGCTGAAGGACCTGTATTTGCAATGGGCGAATTTTCATGGGGGGTAAGTAATGGTTGGTCTCTCTATGGCGGTTCATTAGTTGCGGGAGATTATAACTCTGTTTCTTTAGGTATTGGTCGTGACTTGATGGCTCTGGGGGCAATTTCGTTTGATGCCACACATTCATGGGCAAAAATTCCGAATGATGATAAGAATTATCATGGTGGTTCTTATCGAGTCAGTTACTCAAAACGTTTTGAGGCGATTAATGGTCAAGTAACGTTCGCAGGTTATCGTTTCTCTGAACGTGATTTTATGAGTATGGAGCAATATCTGGATCGTCGTTATCGTGATAACAATCGAGATAATAATAAAGAGCTTTATACCATAACATTAAGTAAGCAATTCCCAGATTTAGGCTTGAGTGCTTATCTTAACTATAACCATCAAACTTATTGGAATAAGCCTAATAACGATTATTACAACTTATCTTTATCTAAGTTTATGGACATTGGTAGTTTTAAAAATATCAATATCAATTTATCGGCTTACCGCAATAAATTTAAAGGCACGAATGATGATGGTATTTATCTAAATGTCAGCATGCCTTGGAGCGATAAAGCCACAATTAGCTATAACACCGTGATTAATAAGCATGGTAACTCTCATAATGTGAGCTATTTTGACCGCCTCGATGACAATAATAACTATCGCTTAGGTGCGGGGTTAAGTAGCCGTGGTCGTCCATCTGCTGATGCTTATTATACGCGTTATGGCGATACAGCATTGGTAACAGCGAGTGCGAGTCATATTCAAGGTGAAAATACCTCAGCATCACTTTCGCTACAAGGCGGAGCAACGTTAACACCTAAAGGCGGAGCATTCCATCGTACTGCAATGCCAGGAGCTGCGCGTTTATTGGTCGATACTAATGGTGTGGCTGATGTACCAATTAGAAGTTTAGGGGCTGTGAGCCATACTAACTATTTTGGTAAAGCGGTACTTCCAGATATCAATAATTACTATCGGAGTAGTGCAACAATTGATTTAGATAAATTACCTGATGATGTTGATGCAGTGCGTTCAATTCAACAATTAACCCTGACCGAAGGGGCGATAGGTTACCGTGAGTTTGACGTTATTTCAGGGCAAAAAGCGATGGCGATTGTCCGCATGAAAGACGGTAGTTATCCACCATTTGGCGCTAGCATTACCACAGAAAAAGGCCGAGAACTGGGCATCGTGAATGATAGCGGTAATGTTTATTTAAGTGGAATAAACTCTGGTGATATTTTAGATGTACGTTGGAGTGGTAAAAAACAGTGTGAAGTACAAGTACCTAAATTAGATGAAGGTATCTTTATTTCTTCACTATTATTAACGTGTGGGGACACTCCATCAATCTCTTATTCAGCACAAGAGAGAACCGAATCACCATCTCAGCCACAATTAGTCAAAACTGAAGGTTGAGAAGGGAAAAATTAAACGATTTTATAAACAAAAGAGTAATTAAAGATGATGTTATTAAAGCGCTCATTCATTGTAGCAACAACCTTATTGACAGGCATGGTATTTACTCAGCAAGCCATTGCTGCAATTGCATTGGATAGAACTCGTGTCATTTTTAATGGTACTGATAAATCAGTCAGCCTTAATGTCAGCAATCAAAATAAAGAATCGCCTTATTTAGCTCAAGGTTGGATGGAAGATGTGAATGGGCAAAAAGTAGAAAGCCCTTTAATCGTTCTACCGCCTATTCAACGTATTGAACCAGGTGATAAGAGCCAAATAAAAATACAGGCTTTACCCGATATTGCGAAATTACCGCAAGATAGAGAAAGCGTGTTTTATTTTAATTTACGTGAAATTCCACCACGTAGCGATAAGCCTAATGTACTGCAAATTGCATTACAAACACGCATTAAACTTTTTTATCGCCCTGCTGCGATTTATGCCACACAAACGGATTTAACTAATCCGTGGCAGGAAAAAATCACCTTAACGAAAAAAGGTGATACTTATCAGGTAAATAATCCAACCCCTTACTTTGTGACAATTGTCGATGGGTTAACTGGGTTAAAAGGTGAAAGTATTACTGGGTTTACGCCTTTAATGGTTGATCCAAAAAGTAGCGCAGATCTTAATTTGAAAGCTTCTACACTTGGTGTATCCCCTGTACTTAGTTATATCAATGATTACGGTGGACGCCCTCGTTTGAAATTTAGCTGTAGTGGCAATGAGTGCAAGGTTGTAGAAACAGCAATCGGAAATTAATAGGTTTATTTATGGATATGGAACAGCGGTTTAACACAAGCAAAGCAGTGTTGATTTTATTAATGACAACATTTACTGGTGTCCTGAGTTCAGCTGCTGTTGCAAATACACCACCTACAGCGAGAGCGGGTAGCACTATACCTGGGATTGTATATGTCTATATCTCGGGTAATGTTATCGCTCCACCTCCTTGCGTTATCAATGGAGGAAAAACGATTGAGGTTGATTTTGGTGAAGTCATGAGTACGCGTATTGATGGTGTTAATTACAAAAAGCCTATTACCTATAGTGCTGAATGTAGAAAAATGCCAACAAATACAATGAAAGTCTCTATTTCTGGAAATGGTACTGGGTTTGATTCAAATGCTTTGACCACAAATATTACAGGATTAGGGGTACGTATTCTTTACCAAAATAAATTATTAAGATTGGGGCAAGAAGTGAATTTCACTTATCCTAACTTTCCTCAATTTGAGGCAATTCCTGTTCGTGATTATTCTGCATCATTAACTGGAGGTGATTTTTACGCTACTGCAACGCTTCGAGTAGAATATCAGTAAGGAGTCAGTACATGCTTATTAATTTAAAAAAGGTTTGTCTGACAACATTACTCGTCATGTCGCCTTTATTTGTCAGTGCGGATGAACCGAATATGAAATTATTTGGAACATTATTAATTCCGCCTCCTTGTGTGATCGAAAATAATAACTTAATTGAAGTTTATTTTGGCCATAACGTTGGTATTCATAGAGTTGATGGCATTAATTACACCCAACCCGTGAATTACAAATTAAAGTGCGATCCCAATATTAAAGGGTGGGATCTGGGGCTTTCTATTATTGGCCCTAAAAGCCAGTTTGATGATGCAGGATTACAAACTAATATTGCCGATTTAGCGATTCATATGACTCGCAATGGTGAGCCTTTTATTTTAAATGAGCGATTTGTTATCTCACCAGATAAGCCACCTATTATTCAAGCTGTACCGGTAAAAAGACCAGGAAGTACTTTAGTAGAAGGCCCATTTGAAGTAACAGCAACGTTGCTCGCAGAATATCAATAGGAGTGTGAAAATGAAGCTTAAAACATTGCCGCTTCCTGTTATTTGCGGGCTTACGCTTCTAATAGGAATATTTACAGCTGCCAATGCAGCACCGAATAATATGCGACTTTATGGCACATTAGTTGATGAACCTTGTGTGATTAAACCGGGGGATGAAACCATTTCTCTAGAATTTGGTAATGTGCCTGATAAAACGTTTTATATTGGCGCAGGTAGAACAAATAGCCAAAATTTTCAAATTCATTTATCAGAATGTGACCTTTCTATTAATAAAAGGGTGAGAGTGACATTTAGTGGTACTGAAAATCAGGCAATGGTTGGGCAAGGTTTTCTTGCATTAAGTACAGGAAGTCAAGCTGAAGGTATTGCCATAGGGTTAGAAAACTCTGATGGCAGTCCACTGCGGATTAATCAGGAAACAAGCAATATTGCCTTAAATTCAGGAGATTCTATTTTAAGGTTCCGAGCTTTTATACAAGCCGAGCCTAATGCTATTGCTAATGAATCAATAAAACGAGGTCGTTTTAGTGCTATAGCCACATTCCACCTGAATTATGATTAATTATTAAGATTGAGGTTAATATGTTTACCCCAAAACGATTATCAGCATTATGTTTATTTAGTGTGATGATGCTCTTTTCTGCGTCATCAATGGCTTCTATTTTTTCTTATATTACTGAATCCAAAGTTCTTACTCCTTCCTCTGCAAATTATACTTTCATTATTCAACGTTGGGATCCTGAAACAACGATGACCTTGAATCCTTGTTATGGTGGCGCATCTTGTAAAATTACGATTAATCATCGACATAATGCATCAGGACAAGGTGGGGCAGCGACAAGAACAGTTTTAACAGGGGCGCAAAAATATCGCACTATGGCGGAATTGCGTGATGCTGTTATGCGAGTGCAAAGTTTTCCTACGTCACCTACTGTAGCTCACCACTCAGGGGTGCCTAATAGTGAAATTCAAGAGTGTGTTGGTTTATTTTATGAAACCGGAACGACAAAATTACTACTTCCAGGATCAATGTGCGGTATTGCACCACCTCCTGCTGGGGCTTGTGAGATAATTGATGGTTCTGTCAACCTCAACTATGGCGACATTGATGAAGATAAACTAGGCGACTCAACACAGAATAAACGTTCACAAACAATTCGAGTGACGTGCAATAAAGATTTATCGGTTGTTGTTTATGCCTCATCTCTAGATGGTCCAAATGTCAGATTACGTCCAGACGGTAGCCTATTTGCGGATTTATATCTTAATAATAGACCCGGTGAAAATGGTGAGACAATTTTTGTACCTGCGGGGAGAGCAACACCTGTAGTTGTTAGCTCTGTATTACGTCCTTATGGTCGAGTTGCTCCTGGTTCATTTTCTGGGGTAGGTACATTAATTTTGGCAATGCCTTAATATAAACGAAGTTGGAAAACGCGATGATGGATTATGATCTTATAAACATCAATGTGAATGAGTTAGTTGGTCAAAGAATACAGAAAAAACGCAAAGAGCTTGGTTATACAGGCGCTCACATTGCTGATAAATTGGGAATTAGCCAACAACAGTTCTCACGTTATGAAAGAGGGTTAAATAAAATAGACCTAAGTTACCTTGTGACATTAGCTGTTTATTTAAAAACTCCAATATACTGGTTCTTTGAAGATTGTTTTCATGTTGAAGCTGAAACGGAAGATAAAAATATCCGCAAATCTACATATTTTATGGCGGAATCCACACCCGATTTTATTTTCTAATTACAGATATTTTTAACACTGGGTTTAAGTTATACAGAAGAAGGCAGGAGAAATCTTGCCTTCTTTTTTTATCCATAATAATTATTTATTGTCGATTTTTTTATTTTATTGCTGTTTAAATGATGGTTGGTTTATTATCTTTTGCGTTACAAATAAACTCATTTTTAACCTATTTTGTATTTTTATTCGCCACTAATTTCCTCTTTATAGTAATTTCGTCCGTTACTATCAGGTTTATCAGAGTATTGATTCGATTCTTCCCATTATTTCAGCAGATCTTTAACTACTAAAGGTTAACAATTAATCAAAATATTGTTAAAAAATGTTACCTTATGCACATTTTTTAATTTTAGATATTATAAATTAATTTTAATGTAAGTGATTTGTAATTGTGTAATTTATTTTTATTTTATTGTTTATTAAGGTGAAAAATATTTTATTTGATAACTTTATTATGATGTTTATCTTAAATAAAGCATTTATAAATAGGATTAACAGATAGTCATAATAAAAAGGGTTGTGTACTGTGCATTTTCTGTTTTTTTATAAAAAGGATAAATGATGCAAACAAAAAAACAGGGAGGCAGTCGCTTTCTTCGCACAGTGGAATGGCTAGGAAATGCGCTACCCCATCCCGTTATTTTATTTATTATTTTAATTGCTATTTTACTTGTCTCTTCGGCAGTTGGTGAATACTTCGGTGTTACGGTACAAGATCCCCGACCAGAAGGCGCCAAAGGACGCGCAGAAGATGGCTATATTCACATTATCAGCTTATTAGATGCTGATGGTATTCGCCGTATATTGGCAAATATTGTCACAAACTTTACTGGATTTGCGCCTTTAGGTACGGTGCTGGTGGCGTTATTAGGTGTCGGCATTGCTGAACGAGCAGGTTTATTATCTGCGGTTATGCGTTTAGTGGTAATGAAAGCACCTCGCAAGATGACCACGTTGGCGATTGTTTTCGCTGGTATTATGTCAAATACTGCAGCTGAATTGGGTTATGTGGTATTGATACCGTTATCAGCGATTATCTTTCATTCGTTAGGACGGCATCCTCTTGCTGGTTTAGCGGCTGCATTTGCAGGAGTTTCTGGTGGCTATTCTGCTAACTTACTCTTAGGGACGATAGATCCGTTATTATCGGGTATTACGCAGCAAGCCGCGCGCATTATAGATCCAACTTATATCGTTGGTGCTGAAGCAAACTGGTACTTTATGTTTGTCAGTACATTCCTTATTACTTTCTTAGGTTACTTCATTACAGAAAAAATCGTTGAGCCTCAACTAGGGCCTTATAACGGTAATGAACTTGATGATGAAGAAAATGATTTAAGGAATGCTGCTGAAGTTACGCCACTAGAAAAGAAAGCATTATGGGCGGCAACAGGAACCTTTATTGTTATGGGCGTGATTTTGGCGCTAACGGTTGTTCCTGAAAATGGCATATTAAGAAACCAAGAAACAGGGCTAATTGGTAATTCTCCTTTCTTAAAATCTATTGTTGTCTTTATTTTCTTATTCTTTGCAATTCCGGGTATTGTTTACGGATGGGTTGCTAAGACAATGCGTACAGATAAAGATATCGTTGATGCTATGGCGAATTCGATGAGCACATTGGGGCTTTATCTGGTCATTATTTTCTTTGCGGCTCAGTTTGTTGCGTTTTTTGGTTGGACAAACATCGGTCAGGTTATTGCTGTCAAAGGTGCAGCATTACTTAATAGCATTGATATGCCAAGTGGATTACTGTTCTTAGGTTTTATTTTAATCTGTGCTTTTATTAACTTAATGATTGGCTCGGCTTCGGCTCAATGGGCTGTAACCGCGCCTATCTTTGTACCCATGTTAATGCTTGCAGGTTATGCGCCTGAGACAATCCAAGCAGCATATCGAATAGGAGATTCTGTTACTAATATCATTACACCAATGATGAGTTATTTTGGTTTGATATTAGCAGTTGCAACAAAATATAAGAAAGACACAGGTATTGGTACGATGATCTCTATGATGTTGCCATATTCCGTTATTTTCTTAATTGGTTGGTCATTATTATTCTACTTATGGGTATTTGTATTCAATTTGCCAGTAGGACCTGGCTCACCAACGTATTATTCTCCAACAGCAGGCTAATTCTCTGCGATAAATGAAAGAAGCTTATACAGGGATGTATAGGCTTTTTCTATGTTGATATTTCATTATTTTTGATCGGTTTATTTTTTATGATTTGTCAATTTTTCTGTCAGCTGTGTGGCATAGTCCGCATGTAAAAATTGAGTATCTAAACCAGCCTGCTGTAATTTCAACTCAAGTAATGCCAAACGTTTTTGCAGTGATCCATTGTCTATTTCGGTTTCATTTAATGTGCTTAAGATTTCAGCTAGAGATAAGGCTTCTTTTCTATCTTGCATTTCAGGTGGTAAAAAACCTGCATTCTTTAATAAGTGATAGCTTGCTCTAAGTGACTCTGGAACATGGCTATTATCATCAAGGATCAGCGGTTTTCCTTCACCTTTAAGTGATGAAAGTTCTCCTTTTTGTAACGCTTTTTCGATATGGCGTTCAGCCCACTCGTCTAAAATAGACACTTTAAACCTCTTTTTCGGTAACTATCACAATAAAAAAGATCACCTCAAATTAAATTCCCTTGCTTATATTATATGGTTTGATAATATATTTTTATATTATATAAATAAGTATATTGTTAAGGGATCAAAAATGAGCAAGTACAAAGAAATAGTAACAGACATTGCAGGTAACATGGGGGCATTGTCTCAAAATATTCCAGAAGTGATGAAAGCTTTTATGAGTACAACAAAAGCGGGTGGTAAAGACGGTGCTTTAGACGCAAAAACAAAAGAACTGATCGCCATTGCAATTGCTGTCGCAAATCGTTGTGATGGTTGTATTGGATTTCATACAAAAACACTTGTGGAGCTTGGCACAACAGAACAAGAACTCGCTGAAGCATTAGGCGTTGCTATTTATATGGGGGGAGGCCCTTCAGTTATGTATGCATCCAACACCATGGGCGCTTTTAAAGAGTTTAGTAAATAAGATTTTTATCATTATATAATTAAACAAAGTAATCAAAAACCAGAATAAGTTCCTTCTGGTTTTTTTATTTATATACTTTGTTTATTTTCTGTTTATGTTTAATTCTTTATCCTTCATTTTTTAATTTAATACTATTTAGGTAGATTTTTGATAAAAAACTTGCTGTTACTTAAAAAAGATTAATAAAAAATTAATGTGTCGTTATTTTAATTACTAACTAAATTTTATCAATATCTTATTGATTAGTATTGATAATACTGTTTTTTTAGTATCTTTGTCGTTGGTTGAAAATAAAGCAATATGTTAATTAATTATAATTTAATAAATAATAATTGAATCTTTTATAGGATAGCTATTCTAAGTGAATAGTTCGTATAAGGTGATATTGTTTTATTTTAACGAGGAATATATGCGTGTTGATTTTGTAGAAAGATATAAATGGTTTCTACTTTTTATTTTTATATTTTTAACTTATTTAATTCCTCTCGAAACGCGACTGCTCTGGCAACCAGATGAGATCCGTTATGCTGAAATTAGTCGAGAAATGCTTGCATCAGGTAATTGGTCTGTACCTTATATGCTGGATATTCGTTATTTTGAAAAGCCAGTATTGGGGTATTGGCTAAACAGTATTGCACAATGGTTATTTGGCGGCGGTAATTTTTCTGTTCGTATTGTCGTTGTAACTTCAACCTTATTAACCGGCTTATTTGTTTATCGTGCTGCTATGCTAGTTTGGCATAACCGTACTTTGGCGTTTAATGCACTGGTAGTTTTTTTATCCTCGTTTCTTGTGTTAGCTATTGGTACTTACAATATTCTTGATCCTATCGTGACAATGTTTGTCACGGCAACAATGTATTATTTTTTATCTGGATTACATGCAACTAATAGAAAGAGTAGAATTAAAGCTTATATTCTCGTTGGTATTTTCTGTGGATTAGGTTTTCTAACCAAAGGTTTTATTGCTGTTGTATTACCTGCATTAGTTTTTTTTGTGACCGCAATTAGCTTATCTCGTTTTAAAGAAGTCCTTTGTTATACACCAATAGCGCTTATCTCTATGGTTATTATTGCTGGTCCCTGGGTGATTTCAGTTGCACTTCAGGCACCTGATTATTGGCACTACTTCTTTTGGGTTGAGCATGTTCAACGTTTTGTTGAAAAGGGATCAGCAAGATCACAACCTATGTGGTTTTATTTACCTATTGTAATTTTGGGTATTTTGCCTTGGTTAGGGTTCTTATTTGGGGCTATCAAATCAGCTATTTTCTTGAAGAAAGGAACTCTTTATTTTTCGTTTTGGTTATTCCTGTTTTTTGCTTTCTTTTCTGCCTCCAGCGGTAAGTTATTAACCTATATGCTGCCTTGTTTTGTGCCACTTTCTATCTTGATTGCACATTATATGGAAGAGCTAAAAAATAAACAAAATGAAAAAATTCATAATATTAATGCGATCATAAATACTGTTTTTGGGCTTGTAGGCGTCTCTATTATTGTTTATTCGCTTCTCTCTACACGATTTACGTTATATGAAACAAATGAGCAATATAAAGCGTTGCTGGGTATTGTGGGCTTCTTATTTTGGAGTGTGATAGGGATTGCTTCTTTCTTTAAACCCACACGCTTACTGACTTTATTTTGCTCGATAGGATTAAGTTTAGCAATTGGGTATGCTATTCCTCATAAAGTAGAAAGCAAAAGCACCCCTGAAAAGGCAATTAATTACTATTATAGTGAGCTAGCAGATAAGCCTTATATTTTAACTGATGAAGTTGGGATCGGAACGTCTTTAGCATGGGGGTTAAAACGCACTGATATTCGTTTAACAGAGACGAAAGGGGAGCTTGCTTATGGTCTGGCATATCCTGATGTGCAAAATAAATATTATGATCTTAAGCAGCTAGTTAACTTAATTGAAGAGAATAACTATCAAGGGCTTGCGATTATTTTAGTCCGACCAGAGCGAAAAGAAATATTATCTGTTATAAGCCAGTTAAAGGTAAAACCTATTGTAGAAAAACAGGGTGATTTAACATTTGTTTTCTTTAATTGACTGATTTTAAATATTATTTATTTTTTCAAAAGACGGTTATAAAAGAGCAAATAAATTTAACTTCGGCTTTTAAAATGACATAAATTTGATTTTTTGTGTTGTTTTTATGTGATCAAAGCCCAAAAATGGATTTTGTTGAGAAATATATTTTGCTCTTTTTAGTTTTAATGGTAGGTTTAAAATGTGTCCATTAAATCGGAGTTAGCTAAGCACTATATGACAAGTCACTTTACTTTATCAGAACCCCCGCCCAAACAAAATGTACTTATGAATGGGGGTAATTTATGCTGATTTTCCTAGCTGAATGTTTTATCGGTCTAGCATCAATTGCTCTTACTCACCGTGTATTAACGTTGTACGGTACTAAAAAGAAGTGATGATACCCGCTAGCTAAAATAAGTGATTAACTATTGCTTATAACTAAAAGTCCTATATCTATTCCATGATCTAGGACTTTTATAATTATATTCATATCTCTTATTAAACAATTTAACAACTCTATTGAAAATAACCTTCAATTAATTTTATTTTTTCAATATCTAATGTATTAGTGTATTGATGTAATAATGTCCAAGCCTGAATATAATCATATTTAGCTTTAATCAAATCCTGTTGAGCGCGATATAATAATTCTTCAGCATTAAGAACATCAACCATTGTCCTCTGCCCACCAATATAACTTTTTTGAGTCGCATCTAATTGTAATTTAGCAGAGGAAACGGACTGCTCATAAGCATTCAATTTAATATTACTCGTTGTACATATTTGGTATTGATGACGTAGTTCTTGCGTGATTTGTTGGATAATTGAATCTCTTTCAAAAGCACTCATTTGATACAATGCAGTAGATTGACGCATCGAAGCTGTTGTTTTTCCACCATTAAATAAAGGCAAACTGACATAAAAACCAACATTCGCTGATTGATATTTTTGATTTACAGTATTATTACTATCGGAATCACTATTAGAGTAAGAGGCATAGAGTTGTACTGTTGGGAAAAATTCACCTCGATTTTTCTCTACTTCTTGTTTTGCTATTGCCATTTCATAACGAGCTGTTTGAATATTGAGGTTGCTTTGCATAACCTCATTTTCCCATGACTCGTAATTATTGGGTGTGATAGGTTGTAATATAAAGCGATTACTGCTTAATTTTGCTATATGTTCTGCATAAGGTAGTGGCGTGCCAATCATTGAACTTAGTTTATTTTTAGCATTATCTAATTCAAGCTGAATATCTGTATATTGAGATTGAGTTAAATATAATCGCGTTTGGATCTCTGAAATATCTGTTTTTGTTCCTTCACCTAATTCGAATAAACGCTGACTTGATGTTAGCTGTTTTTTATAAATCTCTTGCTGTGAAAGGTTTAATAATAATTTATCCTGTGCATAAGCCAATTCTATATAATTATCTACTAATCTGATCACTAGCTCGGAAAATTTTACTTGATAACGGCTGTCTGATAATAATGTTTTTATTACCGATGATTTATAATCACTAAATGCAGTGTAATCAAAGAGTGGTTGGCTAATAATTGCACTGATAGAATGGCTTTGATAATTTTGATATTCTGTTCTTTCCATTTCCCCTTGATTCGTATTAATAGGATAAACTTTTCGTTGCCAATTTCGTGGGTTGTTTTGATAGTTTACATGTACGCTTGGGAGTAATTGAGATAATCCAATATTTTCATACTCTTTACCCGCAACCTGTTCTTTAATCGCAGCATTAAACGTAGGGTCATTTTTTACTGCTAAGAAATAAAGATCAGATAAATTGATCGCCAAAGCGTGAAAACTTAGCATCCATATAAATAAAATGGTTGAGAGTTTTTTTATTTGCATCATTATTCTTCCGTTAATGAAGTATGGATCCTATCTAAAACAGGCTTGAAGAGATAATTTAGTAATGAGCGATCGCCTGTATTAATAAATACATCAACTGGCATTCCAGCCTTTAATTTATTTTTATTGTCTGTAAGAAGAGCATTATCTTTAACATTAATAAATACTTGGTAATAAGGTTCTGTTGTTCTTTCATCAATGAGTCTATCAGCTGAAATTAATGTTACCTCTCCAGGAATTTTAGGTGTTGTATTTTGATTGAATGCACTAAACATTAAATCAACAGGAAGACCAAGGGTAACTTTATCAATTAGGTGAGGTGCTAAACGTGCCTCAATAATTAATTGATGATCTTGAGGAACAACTTCCATTAATGTTTGACCTGTTCTTACAACGCCACCTTGGGTAAAAACAGATAAATCCATTACTATTCCCGAAATTGGGGCAGTAATTTGCATCTTTTTTAGTTTATCTATTTCAATGATAAGTTGTTTTTCTGTTTCACTTATTTGTAATTGAACTTGGTTAAGTTCAGTACGTGCCGATTGGTAAAAATTAGCATTACGTTGCAATATTTTTTGTTGATATTCCAATTTTTGTTTTTCTAATGTACTTATTTGTCCATATGTATCATTAAGGTGGTTATTATTTTCAGCAAGTTCACGCTCAATTTCTTGATAACGATGACGGGGAATATAGCCCTCATTAGCAAGAGTATATAAATCTTTGATTTGAATTTTTAAGCTATCAATTTGATGTTGTTTATTTAACGTAGATCTTTTTAAATGAACTAAACGATTAGAGATACCATCAATAATAGCTTTATAGCCATTTATCTCACTATGCAATTCAATATACTTTTCATTAAGTAGTTTATTTTGCAGTAGAGATAATTTATTTAAATTCTCTGAAGGAGAATAATATTTTTCATTGGGATCTAAGATAAACTCTGTTTTTTCATTTAATTGAGCATATAAGCGTTGTTGAGTAATCAGTAAATTATCATATTGATCAGATAAAGATTTGACTAAAGCTTTCGATTGAATAGGGCTTAATTGAATAAGCGTTTGGCCTTCGATTACGTTATCACCATTCTTCACTAAAATGTCAGTGATAATACCTTCTACGGAAGCTTGAACACTCTTTTTATTACCTGAAATTGAAACATTTCCTTTTGCAGATACGCCTTTATCTAAAGGAGCAAAGGCAGCCCAAAAAATAAAAATAGCAAGACCTAAAAGAATAACTGACCATCCTATTATTAAGAATTTTCTAGGATCATCTGAAATACCATGAACAATATCGATTTCATTTTTTTTTGTGATCATAATAATCTTCTCAATATTAAATATTGCTTTGAGTAATAGGTGTAGTTGCTGGTGTTGGCGTACTCTTTATTACTGATGAGTTATTTAACTCAGCAACAACAGCTGTTGTAGAGCCAAATAATTTTGTGTGACCATCGAAAAGAACCAAGAGTTTATTGGTCACTGAGAGTAATTGTTTTTGATGCGTGATTAATATAACGGTTTTTTTATTTTGCTTAAGTGTTTGAATTGCTTGCATTAGAGCTTTAATGCCCAAATCATCTAAATTAGAATTGGGTTCATCTAAAACGACTAGAGCAGGGTTACCATATAATGCGCGAGCTAACGCAATACGTTGTCGTTGTCCTCCTGACAACCCTTCACCATGAGCACCAATAATGGTTTCATAACCATCAGGAAAACGTAAAATCATTTCATGAACATTTGCCATCATTGCAGCTTGAGTGACTTTTTGAGGATCTATTTCAGAAAAGCGAGCAATATTTTCGGCAATCGTGCCAGGGAAAAGGGCGATTTCTTGAGGAAGGTATCCGATATATTGGCCAACTTCACTTTTATTCCATTGGTATATATCTGCATTATCAAGGCGTATGGCGCCCGTTTTAACTTCCCATATGCCAACAATAAATTTAGCTAAAGAGGATTTTCCTGAAGCACTCGGGCCAATAATGCCAAGTACATCGCTGGGGCTTAGCGAAAAATGAATATTATTTAATAGTGTGCGTTCCGTTTGAGGATATTGAGCTTGATTAATATTTACTGTTAATTCACCTTTAGGAGCAGGTAGCGCCATTTTTTTATTTTCTTCAGGATACGTTTTTAATAGTGTGGTTAACCTTTTATAAGCTTCTTTACTACTATCCCAGTTTTTCCATACACCAATAACTTGTTCAATTGGCGCTAAAGCGCGACCTAATAGTATTGATCCTGCGATCATCATTCCTGGGCTAATTGTATTATCTATTGCTAGCCATCCACCTAATCCTAGCATTAAAGATTGCAGTGCCATTCGGGTGACTTTTGTTATTGCATTGATACTTGCTGCATTATCACTTGCATGAGTTTGTGCTTGTAGATATTTAAAGTGAGCAATTTGCCATTGGTTACGTAAATAACCTAGCATTCCCATTGCTTCAATAGGCTGTGGATGTTCAAAATGATGACCTTGTATTACCTGAGCTTGATTAGCAAACTCATTGGCTTTTTTTAATGATGATCGAGACAAGTATTCATTAAGAATAGCCAAAGAAAATAAAACGAGCGCACCACATAATGCAAATAATCCTAACCATGGATTAAATAATGCGATAACGAGAAGATAGATTGGGAACCAAGGTAAATCAAAAAAAGCAAAAATGGCGTGACTTGTAATAAATTGCCTAATAGTCACTAAGTCATTAAATGCTAAAGAGGAATTAATACTGGGCGTTTTGTTTAATTTTGCTTGATATGCAGCAGTATAAATTCTTGAACTTAAGGATAAATCAAGTTTGTTACTCATTCTAATGACAATAATGCTTCTTAAGTATTCCAATCCTCCCATAAAAATAAATAATGCTAACATAATGAGTGTTAGCATTAATAAAGTCATTTCATTACCTGATGGTAAGACTCGATCATAAACTTGCAACATATAAATAGAAGGAACTAACATTAAAATATTTATTAAGGCTGTAAATATTCCAATGGAAAGAAATACTTTCTTTCTTTCTTTTATAATATTTGTTATTTCATTATTTTTTTTGCTTGCTGACATAATGTTATTCCTGATTTTATTCCTATCTGTTTTATTGCTATTTACTGCATTTCTTCTATCAATATGGAGTGATCAATTTATCTTTTTTTTAATAAGATAATATAAAAATAACTCCTTATAGGTAAAAGAAAGGTAGGAGAAATATCTCTCTCCTACCCAATGAAAAATTAAACAATAAAGTCAGTTTCGTAATTAACAAATCCTACAATGTCAATTTTGAAATCAGGGCTGTAACCATAAGCGTTAATAGCAAGTTCACTTGAGTTTGTTGATTGATCATATTTAATGGTTGCTTCACCCGAGCGACCTGTAAAATTATCAACAAAGTTAAGGAGTTTATGGCTAAAGGTATTTTCGATTAATGCTGATAAATCAATCTTATCAATACCTGATTTGAAGTCCATTATCTTGTCAGCGGCAGATACCAGAGAGTCAGTGATCTCTTTATAAACAAAGGTATTGCTACCTGTACCACCCCATAATGTATCTTGACCACCGCCACCATACAGTATGTCGTTACCGCCACCGCCGATGAGAATATTATCAGCATCATTGCCGTAGATAATATCATTACCAGAGCCACCGATTGCATTTTCTATTGTTACACCTTGTGCAATAGAAACGTTTTTCTGTAGTCCGCCAACATCAGAGAAATGACCCTCGCGTAAATCAATAACTTGATCTTGATAATATCCTGAGAAGTCAAAAGTATCGTTACCAGCACTGTCCCAAACAGAGAATATTAATTTATCGTTTCTGCTTGTTGCAGTGTAATAATCAATACCTGTGTTTGAGTTAAAACCATAAACATCATCACCTGTTCTGGTTGTGGTATTTGCGCCATAAAGATATTGCATTGCTGAAATATCATGAAGTAAAGGAGCGCCTGCATAAGCACCTTGGAAGTGCGCACCTGTTTCATATTCTTCCCAATAACTCATAACAGTATATTGGCGACTATCTTCAGCGTAGTCAGACTTTAAATAGCCAGGTACGTTTTGCCCAGCGTTATAATCGCCAGGATGCATTAGACCAAGTGCATGGCCAATTTCATGGATAATAGTTAAACGACCATAATTACCTAATTCAGGTGTTGTATTACCAGCATAATAATAATCACTAAACCAAGCTTGGCCTGAAAGATCACGTCCATAACTATAGGTATTTGGCAACGTCGCATAAGCTTGGAATGTGCCGTTTGGATCAGTAATATTACCAAAAGTAATATCTGATTTTACACCTGGCGCTACTTCGGTAAATTTGATATTTGCAATATCAGACCATGCATCTAAAGATTGTCTTGCATGATCTTTTTGTACTGAATTAAATCCATAGGGATTTTTATCACCAAAATCATTAAACTTTTTACCAGCCCAAGTTGGGAATGAATATGTCACTTCTGCCGCTTGTCCAACAACATATTTCCCATTCCATGTGGAATTTTCGCGTGCAATATGTTTTCCAGCAGTATCATAATCAAAAGAAGGTAGAGTCTTAGCTGAGAAATTATAAAAAATTCCACTTTTATCTAATAAGTCAGAAACATTAGATAATCCTACTGCTTTTTTTAATAAAGAAGAACCCATAATATCCTCCGGATATCAAGTTTAGGTTAGGTTTATTTTCATGTTGAAAATAGTTTAATTATCTGGCGAACACCAGCGATAATAAAGATAGCTATTTATTGATATTAATCTAGAGGGGAAAAATAAGTTTTTAAATAATTGTGAAGTGAGGTGTGTTTTAAGTCAGAATAATTTTACTAAGTAAATAAATTTTAGGTTATCTTCTCTAGAGAGATGTTTTTTAATGTTATTATATAATTCCGTCATGATTTTATAATGTATTTCATTCTCTTATTATAAGGCTTGGGTAAATACAAGCCTTATAAATTTTTCGTTATTTTTTAAGGTAATTAATTATATTAATAAAATAGATCTTCATAACTGAAATTCCCAACAATATCTATTGTTAAATTTGGAACTTCTAGTTGTTCTTTTGTTTTTATTGCTAATTTTGTTAAATTATCTTCTTCTTGAAAACTCATCTTAAGCGAGATTGAATTTTGAGATATAAGTTTCTTGATATTTAGGCTTATTTTGTTTTCATCTAAAAAAATAAGGAAATCTTCATTTATATGATAATCCATAATTTTATTATGGCTATTTGTCTTGTTGCTAATTTCGAAAAAAAACATATAAGCATTCTTTCCTCCGAACAGCGTATTATGTCCATTACCTCCAGAAATTATATCGCAGTCATCTTCTCCATTAATGAAATCATTGCCCTCGTTACCATAAAGTGCATCACTACCTTTACCGCCAAAAATTTTATCATCCCCATCATATCCATAAATAATATCATTACCCTGATTACCAATTAAGTGGTTGTTTACTTCATTACCAATGATGTGGTCATTGTTTTTTCCTCCTATTACATTTTCAATTATTGTTCCATACGCAATAGAAATGTTACTTTTTAGCCCACCTACATCAGAGAAAGCACCTTGGTTAAGGTCTATTTTCTGCTCAAAATTATATTTTGAAAAATCAAGAGTATCACAGCCACCGGCATCCCAAATACAACTAATAATGACATCATCTGATGAAGTTAAACTATAACAGTCTCTTTGCGTATTAGAATTAAAACCATAAATAGTATCACCTGTTCGTGTCGTTAGATTTACGCCATAGAACTTTTGAATAACATATATATCGATTAATAATGGAGACATAGGAAATAATCCAACGAAATCAGCTTCTTTTGTTTTTGGGTGGCGGTATGACATTATAGAATATTTAAAACTATTTTCTTCAATATCAGGATTATTATGATCATTCACTCTAAAGGTATGTGGTAAACCAAGAGCGTGTCCAGTTTCATGTATATAAGTTTGAGTTTCTTTATTTCCTTTTTGTAATATTATAGGTTGATTATTTATATGACCATTTTCATTATTGTTTTTATATAAAGTAATATGAGTATCTGTTTCTATATAATAATATTTTATATTGTCTGATTTTTCTTTAAATAAATCTATTTCATTTTTTTGCTCTGGTGTTATTTCATGTTTATTGAATTTTTTTATACGTGTAGTTGAAGATATATTAATCCAAACATGTCCTCCTATACTGTAATCAGTGATTTTTTCTATTTTTTTATCTGGCTCTATATTATTTAATGGGAATGTTGCAACACCAGCGACTAAATGAGAATTATCTTTCGTTAGTTCATTTATATTATTATAAACACCAAATTTAATATTAGTATCATATTTATTGTCTTTCTTAATGAATGTAATATTGGCAATGTCAGCCCATAGTTGTAATGTTTTTTCGGCAAGATCTTGTTGATATTGATTTAATGTTGTAATGGTTTTATATTCCTCACCCCTTAAATTGCTCCAGTCAGGAAAGCTATATGTAACTTCAGTAAAATCACTATTAGGATCTTGTTTTTTCCATCTGCGTAGAGGTTTAAAATTCTTTATTAAATTGATAATATCACTATTTTCTAAAGGGTCATTTTGATGAATAGCATTCATAATATATAAATATCCTTTTTTTATAAACATTTTCCATGTTAAAGCATGCTTATTTTATTTTTCTTAATATTAAATTTCTTTTAAAAATGGATTTCATTTGAAAAAAGAGAGGCGATTTAATAATATTTATATTGAGAAAAGTAAAAATGATAATAAACCAATAAAGGTTTATTATCATTTAAAAGAGGGAATATATAAGTTAATTATGAAAAATCTTTTTTATAATTACTCACCTTATTTTCTTTAAATGCAAATATAAATACAATAGCAAGTATAAGTGTATAGGATGCAAAAATTAACCAAATAGATTGCCAGTCTTTCATTCCATTAACTGTAAAATGATCAACGACCATACCACTTAAAATAGAGCCTGCGTATGCACCAACACCATTGACCATGGTCATAAATAACCCTTGAGCACTGGCTCTTATTTCAGGATTAACTTCATTTTCAATATAGATAGAGCCTGAAATATTAAAGAAATCAAATGCACAACCATAAACAATCATTGAAAGCATTAGCAATACAAATCCCCAAGGAGATGGATCGCCATAGGCAAATAATCCGAAACGTAAAGTCCATGCAATCATACTAATTAACATGACTTTTTTAATACCAAAGCGTTTTAGGAAAAAAGGAATTGCTAAAATAAAGGCAACTTCAGCCATTTGTGATACTGATAATAAAATTGATGGATATTGAACAATTAAACTATCAGCAAATTCAGGATTTTTAGCAA
Source organism: Proteus sp. PR00224 (assembly GCF_016238105.1). NCBI lineage: Bacteria > Pseudomonadati > Pseudomonadota > Gammaproteobacteria > Enterobacterales > Morganellaceae > Proteus > Proteus sp. PR00224. Next base: position 504,743 of record NZ_JAEHQU010000003.1, read on the forward strand.
AATCATGAATAAAAGGACTACCAAAAGTATTGGTAATTTGAAGTACCGCACCTAATAGCATGGCAAATAAAAAGAATACTGCCATTATAGGTTTTTTGAATAAAACAAAGGCATCTAATCCCAAACGAGATGCCCAAGAGGTTGATTGTTTATGCTGGGCTGTTGGAATTTTAGGTAAGCAAAATGAATAGAGAGCTAAACAAAGAGAAGCTACTGATGCAATATATAATTGAGTGTTGCTGAGTTCTAATTTAAATAAACTTACACACCACATGGCGATAATAAAACCTATCGTACCGAAAACACGAATAGGGGGAAAATTAGCAACAGAATCTAGCTTGTGTTTATTTAAGCAAAAATAACCAATTGAATTTGAAAGCGCAATAGTTGGCATAAATGCTAATGCATTAATGAACATAACCCAGAACATGATTGTTGGATCAGTCACTGATGCCGCAAAGAATAAAGCAACAGCACAAATAAGATGACAAATGATATATAAGCGATTTGCAGGAATAAATTTATCGGCAATGATACCTAATAAACCAGGCATAATCAGAGCAGCAATGCCTTTAGAGCCATAAACTAATCCAACTTCAATCCCAGTGAAGTTTAATGTTTGCATCATGTATGCACCTAGGGTAATTAACCAACTTCCCCAGATAAAATATTGCATAAACATCATGCCTTTGAGCTGTATTTTTATACCCATAACAATCTCCACTGTTGGGGATATTGATTTTAGTGGAGCATAGGCAGCTATCTATTCTCCACTTTTTCTTTTATTGATAAAAAGTTATAAGCGAGCGATCACTTCACTGATCAGTTTTAAGAAGGTAGATTTCACACGTTCTGCGGTTTCAATAACTTCATCATGACTAAGAGGCTGTTCTAAAATGCCACAAGCCATATTGGTTAAGCATGAAATACCAATGGTATCAATACCTGAATGGCGAGCAATAAGTGCTTCTGGAACGGTTGACATGCCTACGGCATCGGCACCTAATGTTCTTATCATGCGAATTTCTGCTGGGGTTTCATAAGTTGGCCCTGTCCACCATGCATAAACACCTTGACGTAAGGTAATGTCTTGCTCTTTGGCAATATCAATAACAATTTGGCGCATAGCTTTGTTATAAACTTCACTTACATCTAGAAAACGAACACCTAATTCAGGGTTATTTGGCCCAATCAGTGGGTTATTTGCAGTTAGATTAATATGATCAGTAATTAGCATTAGATCACCAGGATTAAAATCTGTATTTACAGCGCCACATGCGTTAGTGATAATCAGCTTTTCAACACCCAATGCTTTCATTACACGAACAGGAAAGGTGACTTCATCGAGCGATACACCTTCGTAGTAATGAAAACGACCTTTCATTGCAACAACTGTTTTTCCTGCAATTTTTCCAATCACTAATTCATTTGCATGCCCCACAGCTCCTGATGCTGCAAAGTGTGGAATGGTGTGATAAGGAATATGTACGGCATCTTCTAATGTATCGGCAAAAGGACCTAAACCTGATCCTAAAATGATCCCAATAGTTGGTTTTTCTGTGGTTTTAGATTGAACAAATTCTTTTGCTTTATTAATTTCAGAAATCTGGTGCATGACTCTCTCCTATGTAAATCGTCATTACATTTTTAATTGTGCTTGAGAGTACTTTGCCTGATACACAGAAATGAACAACTTACTTTTTCTCATTTTGAGATTAAGATCATGTTGTTTGTTTTGACTAAGGAACTATTGCTTTTTTTACAGTAAGATAGCGATATTCTTCTTTGAGTGGCTAAATAATTTAATAAAGGAAATGGCTATGCTATTGAAAAATTTAAAAGAACTTCAGTCTTCTAAGACTTCAAAAGCATTGAAACTTAAAAGCCTTTATAAATTAGTGGCAGAAAATGGCCCAATAAAAACAGAAACACTCACTGAATTGGCACAAATGAAGCCTGCTACTTGCGCTCGACTACTGGACGAGTTAAATGCTCTTCAATTAATTACAACCGCAGAATTAGGTGAATCAACGGGTGGTCGAAAACCTATTTTGTATAATATCAATACAGAAGGGGTATTTTTAATCGGTATTGAATTAAGTAAGGTCTATTCAACCATTGTGTTGATGGATCTGAAACTTAATATGTTGGATAAAATTAAAATATCGCCAGAACCTTACTTATCTGCATATGAGATGACAGATAAGCTATTACCTAAAATTGATGCCTTGTTATTAAAAAATAACATCAGCTATGAAAAAGTTTTAGGGTTAGGAATTTCTATTGAGCATGTTGTCGAACATCAATTGACTTCAAAATCCCTCGATGAAGAATTCAGTGAATTAGAGGCGTTATTACGTAAAAAAATTCCTACTTACGTCACAGTGGGAAGTGGAGTGCATTTTGCTGCTTTAGCTGAATTTCGTTTATATTATCGCCAAAAAACACAACGATTTTTATTTACTTCTTGTGATACCGAAGTAAGAGGATGTGCCATTATTGGTAATCAGTTTTTAACTGATACCTCAGCGACGATGAATTGTTTTGGTCATATGACGATTGATGTAAAAGGGCTATTGTGTGAATGTGGCTCTTATGGTTGTTTAAATACATTGTGTTCTTTAGACGCCATAAAAAATAGTATTATTCATCAAATAAGGCGGGGAAAGCACTCCTTATTAACTTCTCTGGTCAGTACCGATGATGAAATTAACTATCACACGATTTTTCAAGCAATAGAAATGCGAGATCCTCTGTGTATTGATGCATTAGAAGAAGCGGCTTATTACTATGGGCTTGCTATTGCAAATACGATTTTAATGCTCCAACCTGATATTGTTGTTTGTGGCGGAACATTAATACCTAAATATACGTTTTTTGATACCGTCAAAAAAACGATTGAAACGAAACTCGCTCTTTTCCCAAATATAAAAACAGAAGTTTATCCAGCAAGCCACGCTTATGAAATCGTTTCTCAAGGCGCTGGCGCTATGGTATTAGAGCATTTAGTTAATTAAATAATGAAAAAGGCGGTGTAATATCAATTACATCGCCTTTTAGTTTTTTTATTGTTGTTTGTTTTTACTGCTTTAACCCTGGTGAGGTTACCTGCTAGGAGACAGGTTTATTGATATAGACTAACTTTTTACTGCAAACTTTTTTTATTTACCTCATTGTGAGAAAGGTGATTCTTTTTATTTTTGGTTTAATTTAAACTATCTGAACTAACATCTTATTATTGTGCCGTTACTTTACCCTGGTACTTTGTGCATTTGGGAGCCAATTATAAATATGCCTTACATACCTAGAGAAAAAATAGATTATCAAGCCATTGGCTATCGCTTGCGTGCTTACCGCATAGCCTCTTCATTAAAAGCTGAAGATGTAGCAGAAAGCTTGGGTATTTCTCGTGCTGCTGTGTATCGGTTAGAAAAAGGCGAAATTGTTAAAATTGAGACACTTGATAATCTTGCTAGATTATTAAATACCTCGTTAACCAGTTTGTTGGGTATTAATACTGAATATTATTCAAGTGCAAATGGCTTTTTTGAACGAATGCGCCAACTTGAAAGTCAATCTTCACATATTTATACCCACTTCGAACCTTTCTCTTACTTATTAACTTCAGATTGTTATGACAAAACATTGGTTGAAATGCTAACAGAGGCATCACCTTTAAATCTTTTGTCTGAAAAACAACAAGAAGTTTTGTCTATTTTAAAAGAGCGTAAGAAACATCAGTCCTTACATTCGCCCCATATTTATAACCTTATTAGCCAGCAACAAATTGAAAAATTTCTTTATGTTGGCATGCTAGGTTCGGTTAATTTAACTAAAACACTGCAACAAGAAAGAAAACAACGAGCAAAAAACGAAATTCTTCATTTAATTGAAAAGTTAGAGCAAAAAAATAGTTATCTTAATATTGCAATTATTTCAGATACTATGCCGTCTTTAACTTTCCAATTATTTTATCAAGACAAAATCCCTCTTTCTTTAGCCGTTAGCCCGTTCCGTTTAGGTGAATTTCCTAATGTCAGCACGGGCATTGCTACTGTAACCTCTTCAACTGAGGCGATATTTCAATATCAATCCCTCTTTGATAAATTATGGTTAAAAGCAACCAAGGGAGATGATGCAATTAACCTTCTAAAACAAATAGTCAGTCATTATTGATTGGCTAATGTGCCTAATGTTTCTGCTAATAAATCTGCAGCGACAGCAATATCACTAAATTCGGTAAACTCATCAGGATGATGACTAATACCGGCAACTGAAGGTGTAAAGATCATCGCAGTTGGATAAAGTGACGCCATATTCATTGAGTCATGGCCAGCACCACTTAGCATTGTCATATAGCTGATATCGTGTTTCTGGCACAAGCTTTCAATAACTTGGCAAATTGAATCATCTAGTTTGACTGGCGATTCAGCAGAAATCGGTTGAACATCAATAGAGACGCCAAAATCTTTTTCTGCTTTTTCCACACTATTATTTAGGCGTTGTACAACACGTTGAATACTTTCAGTATCAATACCACGAATATCAACAGAGAATTTTACTTGTCCTGGAATGACGTTCATGGAGTTCGGCACAACATTGAGTTTACCCACTGTACCTACAGTGCCATAAACTGCTTCAGTGCATGCTGCACGGTTGATATCGGTAATAATCCCTGCACTTGCCACTAACGCATCTTGGCGTTGATACATAGGCGTTGCACCAGAGTGATCCGCATGACCATTAACAGTGACTGAAAAACGAGTTGGTGCCGCAATACCATTGACAATACCAATAGTTTTTTTGTCATTCTCAAGGCGTTTACCTTGTTCAATATGAAGCTCAACAAAGGCACTATAACGATCAGCTTTGACTAAACAACTATCCAAATTATCATGCTGATAACCTAAAGATTTTAAAACTTCAAAGAAGTTATTGCCGTCATCATCTCTATTTTGTTCCCAACGAGCTTTATCTATTTTTCCTGTTAATACTTTACTGCCAATACACGAAAAGCCAAAACGGCTAGATTCTTCCGCACGAAAAACAACAAGCTCAAGGTCACGTTTAAGTTGTTGTGGTTTGTATTGCATTAATGCATAAAAACCTGCAATAACACCTAAAGCTCCATCATAAGCACCGCCTTGAGGGACTGTATCAAGATGAGATCCTGTACCTACTGCGGGTAGTGAACGATCTTTACCTGGTAAACGTGCGTAAAGTGTACCAATACCATCACGATAAACTTCAAGACCCGCTTCTTTCATTAAACCAGCAAGGTACAGATGGGCGGCTTCATCTTCTTCGCCATAAGCAATACGAGTTATCCCTTTGCCACTGTTGTCTTTTTTATAAATCTGCATTGTTTCAATTAATGCTTTCATATCATCAATTGAATAATGAGTTGCTGTATCTTGTTGAGTCATAAGAGAATTCTCCCGTGGTTTCTGTAATATTTATTTGTCTAAAAAATGAGACAATTTAAGGATTAAAAAAGCCATCTTTAAAGATGGTCACTGTTTTTATAATCATTGCTTATTATATTTACTGCTGAAGCTATATTTCGTCAATGACAATTAAGGTGAATTTCATATTCTGTGAGGTAGGTTTCAATTAAAAAGAGATATATAGCAGGGGTATTTCTTAAATGAACTTAAATTGTATTATAAATGTTATAAAAGCGATCGCTTTTTTATGTTAAGTATATTTAAAATTATATTTTTAATTTCAAAATGAAAATAAGAATTATTATTGGTGGTAAATTTATTATTTTAAGAGTTATTTAAATTGTGATTTATATACTAATAATAAAAGATAATTAAAAATATCCCTGACTTTTCGTATTAATAAAGATATCATTTTTTATATATAAATAATATTTATAACATTATCAGGGGAATGTTGGGTTTTCCTGTAAATATCATAAATACCATGTAAATATATAGAGGTCTTTATATAAAATTAATTTTATAATTATAAAAATAAATAATAACCTATCTTATATATTTAGATTTATAGCCTATTTATTTTATTGCTTTGGTTAAATGGACTTTTATCTCTCTGCTAAGTAGAAAACTAAATATTTACTATTAATAAGAATTATTAAATATTACACTATAATAGCCGATAATTTGGATGAGATATTACTTAAGTTTTTATTTTAAATAAGGATGTGAAAGAAATGACTGAGTATGAACTAGACTATAGTTATAGTGATGTATATAGCGATACATTAAGAAGAGAATCCAGTTATTTAAGAAGAATAGCAATGAAATTTGCCTATCAATATATTGGTGATTCTTTTGATTGCTAGAACAGAGTTACAGAGTTAGGAAAGAAAGTAAAAGTTACAAATAAAAAAACAGCCTTGGTTTGAGCAAGACTGTTTATTCAAAGCTTTTGATTAATTTTAACAACAGATAACTTACGTTAAATTTGTGTCTTATCTTAGCTTTTTTGCCCTCTCAGTAATTTAACTCACTGACGAACAAATGAAAGATGGTGCCCGAACTCGGAATCGAACCAAGGACACGGGGATTTTCAATCCCCTGCTCTACCGACTGAGCTATTCGGGCAACGGGGCGTATTAAACCCGATATCGCCTTGCTCGTCAACGTTATTTATCACAAAACCGTTCGATTGCTGTTTTTTTAAACTCATTGGGTATTAAAACGCTATTTGTCGTGGGAGATGAGTAAAAATAAAGCTAAAGTCTTTTGCAATACTCAAAAAATACATGACGATAAAATCGTTTATTAAGTCTCAATAACAAAAAAGCTTCCCCAAATTCATTGAGGAAGCTTTGTTTTTTGGATTAAGCATCAACTAACGATAGTTACGTTGAGCTGTACTGACTTTCTCAAGATAACGACGAGATTGGTCGGCAGGGTGTTTATTACGTAATGTGGTATACACCTGCATTGGCTCTAAGTTGTTAATCATGGCAGCAGCTTGTTTCTTATCGTTGTGGAATATCCGCAACACACTACCTGCACCACCGTTGTAAGCCTGTATCACGGCGTAACGGCGCGAAACAGGATCTTTGATATCGCCAAGGTAGCTATTTTGCAGAATTGAGATATAAGCCGCACCAGCATCGATATTATTAGCTGGATCAAATAAGTAACTACGACTTGGTTGCCCAGATTTTCCTTGCATTCGGAATACATCTCGTCCAGCCGTTGCTGGCATAATCTGCATCAAACCTAGCGCATCAGAACTACTCACGGCATATGGGTTAAAACTTGATTCAATTTGCATAATTGCCAAGATCAGTGATGGTTCAACCCCATATTTAGCCGCAGCTTGTTGAACGAGCGGTAAATATTTATGAGCACGTTTATCAAGGTGATTAGGAACAAGATTAATGGTGACATACCAAATGGTATTCATACCAGATTGGCGTTTTTGTAATTTATTGGCAATCAGATAATCTGCAAACTTATTGGCTCGCCATTCCCAGCGTATAGGTTGTCCCGTATTATCAAGAACCTGCCCAGATAAAAACGGTTCAGTGCTGTGAGGAATATTATTAACGTCAGAGTAGAGGTCAATAGAACCTGGATCTTCACCCATTAATAACGTTGTGACTATCGCCTTATGCAATTGGAATTGAGGCGCATCATCACCTAAAGTTTCTATCGTAATTGTACCTGCTTCAAAATTAATATGGCTACGTGTTTTATAAGCATTGGTATATTTTACGTAATCTTTAGGGCCTGCGATTAATACTTCCTTCATACCCCAAATCATTTCGATATTATTGGCAAATTGCCCCATAAGAATATCGAACGCATTGGTATCCTTTGCGTAATCAGGTTCAAATGTTTTTGGTGGTTGGCTACTACATGAAATGAGTAGAGGGGCGATAATCAGCAAGAGAAGGATTTTTTTCATGGTCAATTGCATCGCTATGGTGAATAAAATACCAGAGCCTTAAAGGCTCTGGAAAAGTGAATATTATTTTTCAGGTGGTGTGTAACCGTCAATATGAACATCATGGCCTTCGAATAAAAATCGCACCATTTCTTGTTCTAATAGTTTGCGATCATCAGGATTCATGGTGTTAAGTTTTTTCTCATTGATAAGCATGGTCTGTTTTGTCATCCATTGAGCCCATGCTTCTTTTGAGATCTCATTGAAAATGCGCTTTCCAATTTCTCCTGGGTACAACTGAAAATCAAGTCCATCAGCTTCTTTGTTAAGGAAAGTACAAAAAATAGTTCTGCTCATAATAAATCCTCAATATCGCAGGGATTAGCTTAGGCTAATTGTCTAAGTAAATTCTCTACAGGTGCTGCTAACCCTACGGTTGCAGGTGTCTGTAAGTTATACCAAAGTCCTTTTTGCGCCTCCATCATAGAGGTAAACGCTGAGAGTTCTACGCAAATTGGCACAATATCTAAATGAAAGTGGCTAAAAGTATGTCTAAATGAAATCAGTTGCTCTGATTTATTATTATCGAGCCCATGCTCGGCTAGCCACTGTTCTAAAAGCGCTTTTGTTTCAAATTGAGGAAAGGCAAATAACCCGCCCCATATTCCTGCTGGTGGCCTTTTATCTAACCAAACAAGATTATCATATTGTAAAATAAGAAAATAAGTTGTTTTTTCTGGGATGACTTTTTTCGGTTTTTTCCCAGGATAATCCGCCCAATTATTTTGAGCATAAGCGATACAGCCAGTATTTAATGGGCATAATTCACATTTAGGCTTACTTCTTGTACAGACCATTGCACCTAAATCCATCATTGCCTGATTAAAATACTCTACACCTTCAGTTGGAGTGATGTTTTCGCTGATCTCCCACAACTTATTTTCAACCTCTTTTTTACCCGGCCAGCCTTCGACAGCATAGCAGCGTGCTAAAACACGTTTTACATTACCATCAAGAATTGGGTAAGGTTTTTTCAGTGATAACGATAAAATAGCACCGGCGGTTGAACGTCCAACACCAGGTAAGGCACAAACGTCCTCAAAGGTATCAGGAAACTGCCCTTGATGTTTATCTACAATGTGTTGTGCTGCTTTATGTAGGTTTCTGGCTCTTGCGTAATAACCAAGTCCTGTCCATAAATGAAGCACTTCATCAAGAGGTGCTTTAGCCAATGCGCTAACATCAGGAAAACGTGCAATAAAACGCTCAAAATAAGGAATAACCGTAGCAACTTGAGTTTGTTGCAGCATTACTTCAGATAACCATACGTGATAAGGCGTTTTTTCTTGCTGCCAAGGGAGCGTTTTACGCCCATATTTGTGATACCAATTGAGCACGACTTGCGAAAATTGCTGAACTTCCATCATGTTTTATTTTATTAACTCATGTTCTGATTAAGGTAAGATTGCACCACAGAGAGAATAAACTGTAAACACTCTTAATATTTATCTTATAGAGTGATGCTTCTATGAGTGACTCTTGCTAAACTTAGTGATCTTTGGATAATGTCGGTTAAGTTGTACTATAGCGACATTATAACGATTTTAAGTAAATAATTGGCCTAACGACTGACAGTATTAGACATGATCAAGAATGTAATTTCTCCGGAATTCAATGAAGAAGGGCGTGCTTTACGACGCGTTCGTAGTTTTGTTCGTAGACAAGGTCGTTTGACTCCTCGTCAAGAGCAAGCATTAGAAACACAGTGGCCTGTTTTTGGTATTGAATATCAACCGGAACCCATCGACTTCAGTCAGGTTTTTGGACGCGAAGCGCCTGTAATTTTAGAAATTGGCTTCGGCATGGGCGCATCGCTCGTGACTATGGCAAAAAATACACCAGAAAATAATTATTTCGGTATTGAAGTACATGCACCGGGTGTTGGGGCTTGTCTTGCAAATGCTGAAGAAGAGCAATTAAGTAATCTGAGAGTCATGTGTCATGATGCGATTGAAGTGCTCAATCATATGATCCCAGATAATAGTTTAAAAATGGTTCAGCTATTCTTCCCTGATCCATGGCACAAAGCGCGTCATAATAAACGCCGTATTGTTCAAGTGCCTTTTGCAGAATTAATTTTAAAAAAATTAACGTTAGACGGTGTTTTTCATATGGCGACAGATTGGGAACCATATGCAGAACATATGCTTGAAGTGATGACAAGTGTTGAAGGTTATCAGAATTTGTCAGAAACTCAGGATTATGTACCACGACCAGAAACACGACCTGTGACTAAGTTTGAAAAACGCGGTCATCGTTTAGGGCACGGAGTCTGGGATCTTATGTTTAAGAGGGTAAAATAATGGCTAAACAACGTAGTCGCCGCTTACGCAAAAAAATGCGTATCGATGAATTTCAGGAATTAGGTTTCTCAGTTAAATGGACTTTCCCAGAAAATACCCCAATTGAGGAAGTAGATCGCTTTGTTGATGAACTGATCCTCAAAGTTATTGAGCCAAACGGGCTGGCATTTGATGCAAGTGGTTACCTGAGCTGGGAAGGCTTAATCTGCTTACAACAAATTGGTAAATGTACAGAAGAACATCGCCAATTAGTCGAAAACTTCCTCAAAGAAAGCAAAATGCAAGATGTACAGACCTCTGAACTATTTGATGTTTGGTGGGATTGATAGAAAGTTATACATTTAGCAAATAATTACAAGGGCATCCAAAAGGATGCCCTTGTCTGTCTGGGGAAGGGACTGTGACTACAACGTTATCTAACGCATTACTGTCAGATATTTTGCAACAAATTCGCCCATTAATCGGGCAAGGAAAAGTCGCGGATTATATTCCCGCATTGGCTCAAATACCTCCAGAACAGCTTGCTATGGCTGTTTATACGGTTGATGGTGAACTCTATCAATCAGGCATGGCAGATAAGCGCTTTTCGATTCAATCTATTTCTAAAGTACTTAGCTTAACGCTTGCTTTAACACGTTATGAAGAAAATGAAATTTGGCAACGTGTAGGAAAAGAGCCATCAGGTCTGCCTTTTAATTCCTTGATACAGCTAGAAATGGAAAAGGGAATACCGCGCAATCCTTTTATTAATGCGGGTGCCATTGTTATCACTGATATGTTGCAGTCTCGACTTAGTGCGCCTAAGCAAAGAATGTTAGAAGTGATCCGTTTTCTTACTGATACTCCAGATATTTGCTATAACTCAGTGGTTGCAAAATCAGAGATGGAGCATCTTAGCCGAAATGCATCAATCGCTTATCTGATGAAATCTTTTGGTAATTTTGAGAATGATGTTATTACGGTGCTTGAAACTTATTTTCACTATTGCTCCATAGAGATGAGTTGCACCGAGTTAGTACGATGTTTTAGCTATTTAGCTAATCAAGGTATGTGTGTGGTTAATAAAAATCAGATTATTACGCCAAGACAAACCCGACAAATAAATGCGTTAATGTTAACTTGTGGCATGTATGATGGTGCAGGTGAATTTGCATTTCGTATTGGTATTCCCGGAAAATCAGGCGTGGGTGGTGGCATTATTGCAGTCGTTCCCGATGCTTTTACGGTTGCAGTTTGGTCACCAGAGCTGGATAAATCAGGTAACTCATTAGCAGGTTGTGCAGCACTTGAATTATTAGCAAACAAAGTCGGGCGTTCAATTTTTTAGGTGTGTTTTCAGGAGCGTTGTTATGAATTTAAGAAATATTGCTGTCACACTGTTTTTTGTTGCGGGTACAGCAAATGCATCACCAAGTTTTGATTGTGCTGTAATGCCAAAAGATGATTTACGCATAACCTCTGAATTTGTTGAAGTCGCTGGTTCACATGGTTTAATGGTGATTTATCCTGATGGCACATTATTTCAAAATGAAAAAAGTGCCACATTGACACCACAACAACAAGAATTAGCAAAAAAATATCAAGCCACAGTAAGACGAGACGTACCTTGGCTAAGAACTGAAACTGGGGTAAAACTGCAAGATTCTCGCAAAGTGCTTGATAAAGTAGTGATTGAAGCTTTTGGTAAAGAAAGCAATATCCTCAATAGATTAAGTAGATTAGAGAAAGATCTTAATCAGCAAATGGATAGAGTGGTCAGCATAGAACCGAATAACATTACGTTCCATTCTCAAGCCATTAAAGAAGTTGAAGCTAAAGGCCGTGAAATCGTAGAAAGCAGCCTTGGTGGTATGTTGCAAGACAGCATTAATGAATTGGGGAAAAAACAGTTATTAGCCGCTGCAGGTGGCGACAGTAAAAAAGCCTTAGGCGGATTATTAGGAAGCTTAGATGGTTTTCAAAAGATCATAGATCAGGAGTGGAAGCAGCAAGAAGCTGCGTTTACTCAATTTGGTCAGCAAGCTTGTAGCAAAATCACACAGATGGAAAATCAACGTGTTGAATTAATTAATGCATTAAAGAAGTAGCTGATCCGTCTCTCTAATGATTGGGTTATTAACCAGATAATTAATAAGCTTTACAAATGGCGGATTCACAATAATTGAAAATAATAATGAAAATCATTCTTGTTCAATTGACTTATGGGGAGAGCTGTTTAGAATGCCCTGTTTGAGTATTCCACTTAAACAGGGCAAAATTAATGAAGAAGATCCTTCCTTTAGTTATCGCATCTATCTTTTCTGTAACGAGTTTCTCAGCGTTAAGCAAAACGCCAATCGAATACCAACCTAACCAAGTTATTAGTCAGCAGAATGACAAAATGGTGATTAAACATCTGTTGGGTGAAACGTCGGTTACTAAGAACCCTTCAAAAGTTGTTCTATTTGATTTTGGTTTATATGATTCTTTAGTTCAGTTAGGTTTAGCTGATAAAGTGGTGGGGTTACCATTAGGTAATGCGCCTGCTTATATTAAAGGAAGTATTGCAAGTAATGTGGCTAATGTCGGTGGTATGAAAGCGCCTGACTTAGAAAAATTAGCCGAAATTAAACCTGATTTAATTATTATTACGGGTCGACAAGGCGCTTCTTATGAGGCTTTAGCGAAAATTGCACCAACCGTTAACTTAGGCACCAATAGCGCTAATTATCTTGATTCAGTTGAAGCGAATATTAAATTAATGGGAGAGTTGTTTGATAAGCAACAAGCAACCCAAGAGCAACTGACAAAACTGAATACAGTGATTGAGCAGGCTCAGAAAAAAGCGGCAGAGTCTGATAAAAAAGTTTTAGTGTTACTGCATAATGCAGGCAATTTAATGCCAAATAACCAAAGTGTTATTTATGATGTGGTTAAAGTGAAGAAAGCCGAATTACCCCCTGTAGCTGAAGAAGATAAAGATAAACGTCGAGTTGTCACTTCTGAAATGATCGCAAAAGCAAACCCTGATGTGATTTTCATTGTGGATCGTAGTGAAGCGATTGGTGCTGATAAATTAGAAAAAGCTACTTTTGAAAATGATGAAATTAAAACGACATCTGCTTATAAAAATGGCGATATTGTTTATCTGCAAGCAGATCTTTGGTATCTCTCTGGCGGTGGATTAGACAGCTTAACTAAGCAGATTGAAGCGGTAGAAAGCGCATTCTAAGACTTTTATGATCGTTTTATCATAAATAAAAAATACCCATATTGTGAATAACAGTATGGGTATTTTAAAATTAGCTATTTGAAATCAGCAATATTAAAGAAATAGCTCAAGTAATGAATTTAAAAATAGCTTACCGTGAGGGGTTATTTGCCAGTGAGAGTCAGTTTCACTGATATAACCCAACGCCAAAGCTTCATCTATTTGATGGCGAATCACTTCTTCTGAAAGCCCAGTGTAATCACTGAAATCTTGTCTTGGAAATGCTTCTAATAGGCGAAAACGGTTCATAAAAAATTCAAATGGACGGTCATCATTATCAACAAAATTTTGCTGATCGAGATAGCGACCTTCCATAAAACCTTTAGGGTGCTTGGTTTTTACTGTTCGCATTATGCGACCATCTTCAAAGCTTATTTTCCCATGAGCACCACAACCGATACCTAAATAATCACCAAAACGCCAATAGTTTAGGTTGTGCTCACACTGAAATCCTGGCTTGCAATATGCCGATGTTTCATATTGTTGATAACCTGCTGCTGTCAGTAATTTATCGCCTTCTGAGAAAATATCCCACAGCATATCGTCATCAGGTAATTTAGGTGGGCGAGAGCCAAATTGTGTATTAGGTTCAATGGTTAATTGATACCAAGACAAATGTGGCGGAGATAACGCTATTGCTTGCTGTAAATCCGAAAGCGCTTGAGATAATGATTGGTCTGGTAATCCATGCATTAAATCTAAATTAAAGCTACGTAAGCCTAATTCTTTGGCTAAACGAGCCGCATTTTTAGCTTCATCTGCATCATGAATTCGACCTAAGCGGATAAGCTTGTCGTCGCCAAAACTTTGTACACCAATAGAAATACGATTTACACCAGCACGTTGGAATCCAGCAAAGCGTTCCGCTTCTACGGTTCCTGGGTTAGCTTCCATGGTGATTTCTGCATTGGAGCTAACAGCAATACGCTCTTTCACTCCATAGAGTAAATCAGCCATTGATTCAGCACTTAATAAGCTAGGTGTACCGCCACCAATAAATATTGTCTGGACTTCACGGGAGCCAACGTGAATAAGATCGGCATCTAAGTCATTGAGTAAATGTTGCACATATTCCTGATGTGGTACTTCTCCCTTTAAGGTGTGTGAGTTGAAATCACAATAAGGGCATTTTTGTACACACCAAGGAATATGAATATACAAACTTAATGGGGGCAACTTAAGCATTCTTAAGGGCATCCAACATTAATTTAAGTGCTTTACCACGATGCGAATGCTGATTTTTTTGCTCTTTAGTTAATTGCGCCGCCGTACAATTTAATTCAGGAACAAAGAAAATAGGATCATAGCCAAATCCACCTTCACCGTGCATTTCTGTGCTTAATACACCATGCCATATACCGTGGAAAATCAGCGGAGTTGGATCGTTCTCATGGCGCATATAAACCAATACACAGTTAAATTGCGCTTGGCGTTTTTCAGCAGGTACATCTTTCATTGCATCAAGCAATTTATCCAGATTTTGCTGATCGTTTGCATCAACACCCGCATAGCGTGCTGAGTAAATACCCGGAGCACCGCCTAAAGCATCTACCGAAATACCTGAGTCATCAGCAATGGCTGGAAGACCTGTCACTTTTGCCGCATGACGTGCTTTGATCAGCGCGTTTTCAACAAAGGTTAAGCCCGTTTCTTCCACTGAATCAACACCTAGCTCTGTTTGGGCAACAATATCTAAACCAAAATCAGAAAGCAAAGAGGCTAGCTCTTTGACCTTCCCTGGATTTCCTGTTGCAAGAACGACTTTTTGCATGAGTATTATCCTTAGTAAAGCGTTACGCTAAGTAGCCATTGTAAAACGTCTACACGTAGATAATTCAAGGCATAAAGTACCAGAATAACAATCATTGCAGAGAAATCTAAGCCACCCATTGCCGGAATTACACGACGAATTGGTGCCATTAAAGGTTCTGTTAATTGAAATAAAAGGTGATCAATTGGATTACGACCTTGGCTTACCCAGCTAAGGATTGCGCGGATAATAATCAACCAGAAAATCATCTTACCTGCTGCTGTGAGTAGTTCAATAAAGGCAAAAGGGAACATTAAAGCGAAAGGAATTGATGTTCCTGATAAGTAAGATGGAATAATAATACCAAGCAGAATGAGTATATAGGCTAATAAGACTGACGCGGTATCAATAGGGCCAATAGAAGGAATAACACTTCTTAATGGACGAACAATTGGCTGTGTGATCTTGACGATAAATTGTGAAAAAGGATTATAAAAATCAGCTCTAACACATTGCATCCAAACACGTAATAGAAGTACGGATGTATAGAGTTGAAGAAGAGTCAGAATGACGAAATTTAAAAAATTCATTAGTTGGCCCTGATGAAATTAAAATTGTTTTTCCATTTCTTGCGCACGTTTAATCGCAGCTTGCATGGCAGAAGCGACGTTTTCAGGTAATTTTCCTTCATAAAACTGCATAAGTGCAGCCGCTGTCGTTCCACCTTTTGATGTTACTTGCTCTCGTAAAGTTGAGAAAGGCAACATATGTTGTTTCTCAGCTAAGGCGGTAGAACCACTTGCGGCTTGTTGCACAATAGCTCTTGCTACTTCAGGAGAAAAACCCAAACGTTCAGCTTCTTGTTGCATTGATTCCATAAACAAGAAGAAATAAGCGGGTGCACTACCAGCAACGGCGATAATATCATTGATGGCAGATTCTTGCTCTACCCAAACAGTTGTTCCGACACTTTTCATTAATTCGTCGGCAAACTGTTTATCTTGAGATGAAAGTGAATTGTGCGCAAACATACCACTTAAGCCTTTACCTACCAGTGCTGGAGTATTTGGCATAATGCGAACAAGCTGTAATTGAGTCGCAAAATAGTCGTTATAACGTGTGGCAGGGATGCCAGCAGCGATAGTAAGGACTAACTTTTTGCTCATATCGATATTTTGTAAGGGCTTACAAACTTCTTCCATCATTTGTGGTTTTACTGCCAGCACAATAACATCCGCTTTTTGAACGGCATCAATATTGTCATTAGTACTATGAATGCCAAACTCTTTTTCTAAAGGTTCACGGCGAACGGCAGAAGGTGAGCTGACGGTTATCTTATGTGCTGGATATCCACCTTGAACCAATCCTACAATAATGGCCTGAGCCATATTTCCAGCGCCAATAAAAGCGATGTTACGATGTTCCATATAAACCTCTATTTCTACTTAGCCGCGTAATCTCTTGCGCCAAAAATTGCTGTACCAATACGAACGAGTGTTGAACCGCAAGCAATAGCTGCTTCCATATCACTCGTCATTCCCATAGATAACGTATCTATATTGGGATATTGAGATTGTAATTGCTTAAATGCGAGATGCATTTTTTCTAGCACTTCAACTTGTTTGTCATACTTGCTTTCAGGTGCTGGAATAGCCATTAATCCACGTAATTTAATGCCTGAAAGAATAGAAATTTGTGCTGCTAACCCATCAAGCTCACTCAGATTAATACCTGATTTACTATTTTCATCACTGATATTTATTTGAATAAGTACATTCAATGGTGGCAATGAGTCAGGACGTTGGTCACTTAATCTTTGAGCGATTTTTAATCTATCAATGGTATGGCACCAATCGAAATTCTCAGCAACAAGGCGTGTTTTATTTGACTGTAAAGGGCCGATAAAGTGCCAAACTAAGGTGTGGTTATTAGCAAAATAATGGATTTTATCAACACCTTCTTGGACATAGTTCTCACCAAATTCAGTTTGTCCACATGCTATTGCTTTTTCGATGTCACTCACAGGTTTGGTTTTACTCACTGCAAGTAGTGTTATTTCTTCTGAAGAACGGCCGCATTTCTGCGCTGCTGTGTCAATGTGAGACCTGACATTGACGAGATTCTGTTTAATAGTATTCATGGCAACTCAGGAGATAATAAGATGAAAATGGAAAATTTAATTGCATATAGTGTAAAGCATAACGCTTCGGATCTGCACCTTTGTTGTGGTGATGTACCTCGATTGCGGATCAATGGAATACTTTATCAACAAAATCAATGTAAACCTATCACTTCCGATAGTCTACTCACGTGGCTCAAGCCTTTTTTAAGTGATGCTCAAAAGCAAACTTTTGAGCATGAAGGGCAGGTTGATACGGCACTTACGCTGTCTTGTGGGCAACGACTTCGTATTAATTTATTTCGCCAACAAAAAGGTGTCTCAGCAGTATTAAGAATAATTGAAACACAAATTCCTTCTTTAGATAAACTTCGAGTACCCAAGTCGGTTTCAACATTATTAGATAATTATTCTCATGGACTTATTTTAGTGACTGGCGCAACAGGAAGTGGAAAATCATCGACATTAGCCGCAATGATCAACCATTTAAATCAATATCAACGTCAGCATATTTTGACATTAGAGGATCCTATTGAATTTATACATGGCAATAAGCAAAGCATTGTACAGCAAAGGGAAATAGGGCGAGATGTTCAACATACTGCAAATGCAATAAAGAGTGCTCTACGCCAAGATCCAGATGTCATTATGTTGGGTGAGTTAAGAGATGCACAAAGTATTCAGTTGGCATTAACGGCAGCAGAAACAGGGCATTTGGTGCTGGCAACATTGCATACTCAAGGAGCAGTACAAACGCTTGAGCGCGTCACTAATGTCTTTACAGGTAATGAGCGACAATGGATTTCATCGCAATTAGCGTGCAGTTTAAGGGCGATAATTTCACAAGAGTTAGTGCCTTCAACTGAAGGTGGGCGTGTGGCGTTATTTGAAATAATGCAGGTTACGCAGGGTATTTCACATCTTATAAGAGAAGGAAAATACCACCAAGTGACAACATTAATGCAAACAGGTAGTGAATACGGAATGCAAACCTTCATGTTAAGTCGGCAGCAACGCCAACATGAAGGTTTAATTCAAGCTGAATGATAACTTATAAGTAAAAATAGGTTGGGATCACGAAGTGGAACCTATTTTTTAGGATCGCTGTTCAAACCAGCTTTCAAGAATAATAACGGCAGATGCTGCATCTACACTGCCTTTATCTAAGGAGCGGTAACCACCACGTTCAAAAAGATGAGCGCGAGCTTCTACGGTGCTAAGGCGTTCATCATGCAACGCAATTTGTACACCAAATCGACCATGAAGGCGATTAGCAAACTTTTTAGCTTGAGTTGTGACTAACTGTTCGGTGCCATCCATATTAAGAGGTAAGCCGACAACCACTAAATCAGGTTGCCACTCTTTTATGATTTTTTCGATTTGAGTCCAATCGGGAATACCATCTTTTGCTTTAAATGAGGCTAAAGGTCTAGCGGTTCCTGTAATTTCTTGACCAATAGCGGCACCAATGCTTTTAGTGCCGAAATCAAAGCCCATTACCGTTCTGTTTGACATTATGCGTGACCCGCTATTGGTGAAATGGTGTGGATATTAATCCCAATTAATTCAGCGGCTTTATGCCAACGTTCAGCAATAGGGGTATCAAAAATAATTTGAGGTGAGGCTTCAACTGTTAGCCAGCTATTTTCTAAAATCTCTTTCTCTAATTGGCCTTGTTCCCAACTGGAATAACCTAGAGAGACTAATGTTTTTTCTGGTTGCCTTGCTGTACCTAGGGTTTCTAATACATCTTTGGAAGTTGTGATCATTGTGCTGTCACTAATTTTGATGCTAGAACTAAAACCTGAAACTGGAGTATGCAAGATAAAACCATGTTCTTCTGCAACTGGGCCTCCTGACATCACAGGTTTTTGTAAGCTAATTGCTTCGTCTCTATCAGTCGAAAAAATTTCCAATTGATCTAATACACCTTCCACAGAGATATCTTCGATAGGTTTATTAATAATTAAGCCCATCGCACCGTTTTCATTATGTTCGCAAACATAGACGACCGAGCGTTCAAATAACGGATCGCTTAATGAAGGCATAGCAATAAGAAAATGGTTAAGTAAATTCATAATAGTAGTACTGTTCCCTGATCATTTTTATTAAAAAAACCTAGCCCTTTTATACATTGTATTTCTTAATGTATACCGCTTATTGATTAATATGTGGGGGCTAGGTTCATACTTTTAAACCCGTTAATCTCTGTGTCTAAAAGTTAGTTTTTCTTGTTTAAGCGCACTTCAATAGCATCCATTAACATGCCTGTAATAGAAATATCAGGATAAGCTGCTTCAATTTCACGGGCACAGGTTGGGCTTGTAACGTTAATCTCAGTCAAACGATCGCCAATAACATCTAGTCCGACAAAAATAAGACCTTTTTGTTTAAGAATAGGTGCAACTTGACGCGCAATTGCCCAATCACTTTCTGTTAATGGACGAGCTTCTCCACGACCACCAGCAGCTAAGTTACCTCGTGTTTCGCCTTTTGCAGGAATTCGAGCTAAGCAATAAGGCACTGGTTCGCCATCAACAACAAGGATACGTTTGTCGCCGTTAACGATTTCAGGTAGGAAATTTTGTGCCATACAGAAACGATGACCATGTTCTGTCAATGTTTCAATAATAACACCTACGTTTGGATCATCTTTTTTCAAGCGGAAGATTGATGCACCACCCATACCATCTAGTGGCTTGAAAATAACATCACCGTGTTTTTCATGGAAAGCTCGTAAATGCTTAGCTTCACGAGTGACTAATGTGTCGGGTGTTAATGTCGGGAACCATGCAGTAAAGAGTTTTTCATTACAGTCACGTAAGCTTTGTGGCTTATTAACTATCAGTGTTCCCATATCTTCAGCACGTTCTAAAATATAGGTTGCGTAGATAAATTCGGTATCAAAAGGCGGATCTTTACGCATTAAAATAGTATCTAATTCACCTAAAGCAATATCCTGCTCTTGGCCAAATTCAAAC
This sequence comes from Proteus sp. PR00224, assembly GCF_016238105.1. NCBI lineage: Bacteria > Pseudomonadati > Pseudomonadota > Gammaproteobacteria > Enterobacterales > Morganellaceae > Proteus > Proteus sp. PR00224. The sequence goes on from NZ_JAEHQU010000003.1 coordinate 525,081, forward strand.
CATTTTTCTGGGTTCTCTTCTACGCTGAGTAAACGAGTGTGAGCGCGTGCTTCACCTTGGTGTAGGTAAAGATCGTTCATCTCCATATAATGAATTTCCCAGCCACGGCGTTGCGCTTCTAATAGCATGGCAAAGCTGGTGTCTTTTTTGATTTTGATGGATGAAATTGGGTCCATCACAATACCTAATTTAATCATTACTTCTCCTTTATCCCAGATCGCCGAACCGAACCTGCAAAGCGGTGATTGCGGTGAGTGCTGTTGTTTCAGTTCTTAATACACGAGGACCTAATAAAATATCAGTAAAATGGTGCTCTGCTGTCATGGCGATTTCTTCAGGAGAAAGTCCACCCTCAGGGCCAATCAATAAGCGCACTTTTTTAACCGGTAAGGGTAAGGTATTAATACTTTGGTTAGCCCTAGGATGTAAATTGAGTTTTAAACTACCATCATCTTGAGCACACCATTCTTCTAATGACATCACTGGCATTAATTGTGGAATGCTATTTCTGCCACATTGCTCACATGCCGAGATAATAATTTTTTGCCATTGCTGATGCTTTTTCTCTAAACGGCTAGGGTCAAGTTTAACACCACAGCGTTCTGAGATCAGTGGAGTGATCGTATTAACACCTAACTCAACTGATTTTTGAATAGTAAACTCCATTTTCTCGCCTCGTGAAAGCACTTGCCCTAAATGGAGGTCGAGAGGGGATTCTTTATCATCAACAATGCCATCATTAATTTGCACAGTGACTGACTTCTTTGTGCTTTCGATAATTTCAGCATCAAATACTTGATTTGAACCATCAAATAGTGCCAGTTTTTGCCCAGTAGACATTCTTAATACACGCCCAACATGATTAGATGCTTCTTCATCTAATGCTGTTTGAGTACCTGCTGTGAGTGGTTCTGGATGATAAATGCGAGGAATACGCATAACGTGAAACCCTTACGTAAAAGATGGTTAACCGTGATAAATAAAATATGTGATATGCATCATACGCATGACATTATGGCATGCAAGTTATCACTTTGCTTTTATCGTTAGTATAGCGCGGATCTTATTGCGTGTTTTGTCGCAAAATTTCATGTTTTCATTGTTATTATAAAGAAAATTCTCGGTATTAAATGGAGACTCTTATACAGTCGTTTAACAGGGATAACGAGGTATCTAAGGAGTAGATATTTATGCCATTAAGCCGTTGTTGTTTTATAAAAACACCTTTACTCTCTTTTTTGAATGAGTTTCTTGTTTTTATTAAGTTTTGTCTGCCTTTTTTACTATTATTTTTGTTACCTAAAACCCGTCGTAAACAACTTGCTATAAGTTATATTATTATTTGTTTATATTGGTTTTTTTCAATTTATTCGCTTTCTTTATTGATAATACTTTCTGTATTAAGCTTTTATTTATTAATGCTCTCTTTCTTTGATGCTGACTATTTTATTTTGCCTAATACATTGACTTATTGGCTAATATTTTTAGGGCTATCGTGCAATTACACAACCTTTGGGATAGTACCTTTTGATCATGCTTTTTATGGTTTTTTAGGTGGTGCAGGGCTTTTTTATGGCATCTATTTATGGGGATATTTGATCTATCAAAAATGTGTTTTAGGTTTTGGTGATGTGAAACTATTTAGTGCGATAGGTGCATGGTGTGGATTTGAAAAATTACCTTATATTTTATTACTCGGCTCTTTGTTGGGATTAAGTGTGTATTGCGGAGTATTGCTCACAACGAAAGAGTTTTTAAAAAAAGTAGCATTTGGCTCTTGTCTTTCATTTTCAACATTAATGATATTAGGTTTTTATTTTTCGTCTTATAACTCCTTTAATTAGTTGATTTCAATCTGTTCTGGTTAGGCATTTATAACAAAAAATATAATAGTAAAAATCGAAATAAAGAAGGCAGTGTGCGGAAATTAATCAGCACACTGAAAAGAAGATTATAGATTTTCTTTTATAAATTGCTGCCAACGTTTTGTATCACCTAAATATTTTTCAATCGATATCAGGCGATAACCTTGGTTATCTTCAATAAATAAAGTCGGAAAACCACGACCATTAACTTGGTGCATTAATTGTTGTGTTTGGTTTAAATGTTGCTGAACTTGGTTATTGCTGATGTCAGATAATAAGGATGCAAATTGTTCAACATCAAAGCCAAGTTTTTTCACAATAAATAGCAGTGTGTCTTTGTCACTGATATTTAAACCATCAAGATAATAGGCCTCTTGTAATGCTTTTAGTAAATAAACATCACGGTTTCCCATTTTTTCGGCAACAAGAATAGCTGAAATAGGTAGCAGTGAATTTAATACCATCTCCGTATTACCAAGGCAATCACGATACGCATGACTAAAAACTTGGCCAGATAATTGACTAATACGGTCATCAATTGGCGTGACATGCTCTTTCCATGATTGACCACCCGTTACTACTCTTGCGGGTGTAAACAATCCACCACCATGTAGCTTAATGGAATGTGGAAATGCATTGCTTACTGCTTCAATCAAAGGGGCAATGCCGTAGCACCAACCACAAAGAGGATCATAAATATAGTGCAATATTTTAGTACCTTGGGTATTACCTGTATTGCTTGCTACTGAGGCCACTGCATCTCTCCTTTTAGTACTTTTGCACTAAGCTCTAGGCTTGATTTATCTGCTAAATTCTGATGATTTTTTTCCATTGCTGCAATAAATTCATCTGAATTTTTTGTCTTTTCAAGATTTTTCTCAGCTTCAATTAGGTAATTCATTGTGAAGTCAACAGCTTGTAGGTCATATGTTGCTTTTGGTAAATAGTGACCAGGAATAACGGTTTTTGGGGATAGTGATTTTATTTGCTGCAATGCACTAACCCAATGTTGGCGTTCTGCCACAGTTTGGGTATCAGCCAACCAAACATGAATATTTTCAGAAACTAAAACACCACCCATTACTGCATTAAGTTTTGGAACATAAAGATATGTTCTATCTGGAGATTGTCCGTCTAAGCCTTTGACTGAAATGGTTTCACCTTCTAAAGAAAAACTATCACCTTTTAGTACTTCAGGAATGATAATTTTCTGAGGGGCATTTTCTTTAAGCACAGGCCCCCAGTAGGCAAGTTTTCCTGCTTGTGTTTCATTAATGGCTTTAATTGTGGGGGCGGTTGCAATCACTTTGGCATTTGGAAATGCATTAGTAATGACATCTAACCCAAAATAAAAATCAGGATCAGAATGGCTGATATAGATATAAGTCAGGTTTTTTCCAGAGGCTTTTATTTTATCAACCAGCGCTTGTGCATCATTTTTTTGAAATTGTGCATCAATTAATACGGCATCTTTATCGCCATAAATAATTTCAGAAGAGACAGGAAAAACACTCGCTTCTCCTGGGTTATAAATATCTAATGTTAAATCAGTTGCTAGCGCTGATGTTGCGAAGAATGCGGTAGTTGCAAGTGTTAAAGGAAGTAATTTTTTCATCTTTTGTTTTCTCCATAATGTTGTTGCTGACTATAATATGTTGCATAAAACAAGAGAAAAACCCTATTTTAGGCAATTGATTGTTGCGTAAATCGAGTAAATGAAATGGATAAAATAAAAGCATCAGAAGTGTTTGTAACCATTGTGAAGCAGGGAAGCATGATAAAAGCTGCTGATTATCTAGGTATGTCTAGAGCGATGGTGACGCGATATTTAAATGAAATGGAAGAGTGGGCAGGGGTGCGTTTATTGCATAGAACGACACGCAAACAAAGCCTAACATCAGTAGGTGAAATGGTATATGAACAGAGTTTACAGCTATTAGAAATGGCTGAACGTATTCCTGCCAATATTCCGAAAGAACGTCATCAAATCAGCGGGCTTGTTCGTATTACCAGTTCACAATCATTAGCAAATAGCATTTTGTCAGTGGCGATATGCGAGTTTATGCAACGTTATCCTTTAATTGCGGTTGATTTACAAATTACCAATCAAACCGTGAATTTGGTAGAAGAACGAATTGATATTGCATTGCGTATTACGAATCACCTTGAGCCTAATTTAATCGCACGCTCATTAGCGACATGTCTTTCAGTGGTGTGTGCTCATAAAGATTACTTAGCAAAAAAAGGTATACCTCAAACGCCAGATGAGCTTGCGCAGCATCAATGTTTAACTTACCGATTTTTTGGTCGTAGCTTGTGGGAATTTAATTTAGGTGATGAACGTTATTCAGTCCCTGTTGGCGGTAATTTAAGTGCAAATGAATCAGTTGTTTTATTGCAAGCTACGTTAAAAGGAGTCGGCATATCGCTACAACCTTATTATTCAGCCAAACCTTATCTTGAAAGCGGTGAATTAGAACAAGTTTTGGCTAACTATCAAGCTTTGCCGATGGGGATTTATGCAGTTTTAGCGAGTCGGCAAAATATGCCCGCAGCTGTCAGAGTATTGTTGGATTTCTTAGTTGAGTGGTTTTCATCATCACCTTACTGGCTTGCTTTATCGGGTAAAAGCTTGGGTTAATTGCTTAGGGTAATCTGATAATGTCTCTTTCATCACATCAATAAAATAGGAAACAAGTTGTGATGACGGGCGATGTGTTGGAGTAATTAAGCTGATGGTAAAGGGGATAGAAAAGCTTAAAGGACGAAGACAAATAGACTTATCTAAGTAATCAAGTGCGGTAATCGGGTTAACAATTGAAATGCCGATATTTTCACTCACCATTGCACAAATAGAGGCGGCGCTTTGTGTTTCCATCACTAGCTGTCGTGTAATTCCATCTTTAATAAAAACGGTATCAATCAATTGTCGGTAGCTATCATTGGCAGACAAGCTAATAAAACGCTGGCTTTGAAAATCAGCAGGATTTAACAATGGCTTTTTACACAATGGGTGTGATTTTGGCAAAACTGCAACTTCATTGAGTGTGAGTAGCGTTTCTTGTCGCGTTCCTGCTGGCGTTTGAGTGTGTTCAGTTAATCCTAAATCATAATGTTGAGCCGATAACCACTCCTCTAATAATGGGGATTCTTGCGGAACAATGGTTAAGTTAACATCAGGATATGTATCTAGAAATTGTCGGCAAATTGAAGGTAATAATGACTGAGCAAATGCGGGCAAGCAGGTGATATTCAATTCTGCTTGGTTAAAATGGCGAATATTTTCAGCTGCGTTAATTATTCTATCTAAGCCATAATAAGAACGCTGTACTTCCTCAAAAAAGCGTAACCCTTCAGTTGTGGGTTGTAAACGGCCTTTTATTCTATCAAATAATTTAAATGCTAATAGATGCTCAAGACGAGATAACTCTCTACTGACAGTGGGTTGTGATGTTTTCAGTAACTCTGCGGCTTCAGTTAGATTCTGAGTGGTCATCACTGCATGAAAAATTTCAATATGCCGCCAATTAAAAGGAGCTTTCATTGTCTATTCCTATATCACGGATGAATAGAGTGTAGCTTATTTGATATTTTTATTCCCTTGTAAGTTAATAAATAATGAATTTATTCCCCCGTGATTTTTATGAGTAGATAACATGACAACATCAATAACTATGGCTCAATACCAATTAGCACAAACTTATGGAACGCCATTATGGATTTATCAAGGCGATACGATTTCTCAGCGTATTGCTCAGCTTAAATCTTTTGATGTGGTTCGTTTTGCTCAAAAAGCCTGCTCCAATATTCATATATTACGTTTAATGAAAGCACAGGGTGTTAAAGTTGACTCTGTTTCATTAGGAGAGATTGAACGTGCTTTAGTTGCGGGTTATCAAGGAGGTAGAGAAAAAAGTGAGATTGTCTTTACGGCTGATTTACTTGATGAAAAAACCATTGAGCGTGTTGTTGAATTAGATATTCCTGTTAATGCTGGCTCCATTGATATGCTTCGTCAATTAGGTAAACGCAATCAAGGGCATGCGGTTTGGATAAGAATTAATCCTGGATTTGGTCATGGACATAGCCAAAAAACCAATACAGGCGGAGAAAACAGTAAGCATGGTATTTGGTATGAAGATGTGCCTGAAGCGTTAGCCGTGATCCAACAATACAATTTAACGCTAGTTGGTTTTCATATGCATATTGGCTCTGGTGTTGATTATCAACACCTTTCTAGTGTCTGTGATGCAATGGTAGAGCAAGTGCTTACCTCTCAAGTTGATATTCAGGCTATTTCGGCAGGAGGTGGATTGTCAACGCCTTATCAAGAGGGTGATGCGACAGTCGATTTGGATCATTATTTTTCTTTATGGGATAAGGCTCGTCAGCGTATTGCACAACACTTAGGACATTCTGTTGAGTTAGAAATCGAGCCAGGACGTTTTTTAGTGGCTGAGTCAGGGGTATTGATTTCACAAGTGAGAGCCGTTAAATCAATGGGAAGTCGTCATTATGTGCTGGTGGATGCTGGATTTAGTGATTTAATGCGCCCTGCAATGTATGGCAGTTATCATCAAATTTCAGTTTTAGATAGCCATGGTCAAATAAAACCAATGACAGAATTACAAGAGACGATTGTGGCTGGTCCTTTGTGTGAATCTGGAGATGTTTTTACTCAGCAGGAGGGAGGCACTGTTGTTCCTCGTTTATTACCTCAAGCACAGGTAGGTGATTATTTAGTTATTCATGATACTGGAGCTTATGGTGCTTCAATGTCATCAAATTATAATAGCCGACCACTTATTCCTGAAGTGTTGATAACAGAGGGCGTTCCCCAATTAATTCGTCGTCGTCAAACAATAGAAGAGTTATTAGCGTTGGAATTAGATCTCTAATTCATTTTTTTATTAAATATGCTTTCATTGAAAAATAAAAAACACCTCATGACAATTTTAGTGATGAGGTGTTTGTGTTTTATAGGGAAACATCTTCCCCTATATATTTTTAAGCGGCTTTATCTGTTTTGAGATTGTCAGCTTTCTGCTTTTTTGCAGGTACCGCCAATGCATCAAAGTCAAACTCATCAACATTGATACTCCGTAAGCGACTCTGTTCTGCTTTACGTAAGATATCGGCTTCTTCTTGAGTTACTCGTTTATCAGCCAGTGCTTTATCCGCTAATTTATCTAATTGAGTAAAGCTAAATTTCTTCTCATAGAGGCGGCAAATGCGGTCGAAAATAGGCTCAGCAGCTAAGATATCCAGTAGTGCTTCTTCCATTAAACCATGTGGATTATGCTCGCTCGGTGTTAAGTACTGACCTCTACCAATGCGATCACGAGTCTCAGACGGTTGTTGGATAAGTTGTGCTACTTTGCTATCTAATTTATCTGATGGTAATTTTTGAGCTTTACCTAGTGGGAAAATAATTGCACGCATGGTGCCTGCGATAACACGGCTTGGAAAATTGCGTAGCAGTTCATCAATTGCATTTTCAGCTTGGTATAAGCACTCTTTTACGCTCCAATGTACGAGAGGTAAATCCGCGGTATGGCGACCTTCATCTTCATAACGCTTAAGCGCGGCAGAAGCGAGAAAAATATGACTTAATATGTCACCTAAACGTGCTGAAATACGCTCACGACGTTTTAAGCTTCCACCTAAAACTCCCATTGAAACATCAGACAATAGCGCCATATTGGCACTTAGGCGGTTAATTTGTTGATAATAACGACGGGTTTCATCATTAGTAGGAGAATTACTTAATCGACCATTAGTGATACCCAACCACAAACTACGTAAAGTATTACTTGCCACATGACCAATATGACCAAATAAAGCGCGGTCAAAATCATGTAGGTTATTGTCTCGTGCTGCTGCAATTTCATCTAATACATAAGGATGACAACGGATAGCACCTTGACCATAAATGATCATGCTACGAGTTAAAATATTGGCACCTTCAACAGTGATGGCAATTGGAGAGCCTTGATAAGAACGTGCGACAAAGTTTGATGGTCCAAGGCAGATCCCTTTACCACCCACGATATCCATTGCATCGATAACGCCACGTTGCGCTCGGTGAGTACAGTGATATTTGACGATAGCTGATAATACGGCGGGTTTTTCTCCTAGCATAATACCCGTAGTAATTAAGGTCGCTGCAGAATCTAAAAGATAGGCGTTACCAGCCAGACGTGCTAATGGCTCTTCAATACCTTCCATTTTGCCAATTGGAATTTTGAACTGACGACGGATACGAGAATAAGCACCAGCTGCCATTGCCACACTTTTTAATCCACCAGTAGAATTTGAAGGCAGAGTAATCCCTCGACCTACAGAGAGACATTCCACCAGCATTCTCCAACCTTGACCTGCCATTTTTGGCCCACCGATGATGTAATCGATAGGAACAAAAACATCTTTACCACGAGTTGGCCCATTCATAAATGGTACGTTCAATGGGAAATGACGATGACCGATTTCAACACCTTTGACATTAGTTGGAATTAACGCGCAGGTAATGCCTGGGTTCTCGTCATTACTTAATAGATGGTCAGGATCGCGTAATTTAAATGCTAATCCTAATACGGTCGCGATAGGAGCAAGAGTGATATAGCGTTTATTCCATGTTAAACGAAGGCCAAGCACTTGCTCTCCTTGCCATTCACCCATACAGACAACACCACTATCAGGAATAGCTCCTGCATCGGAACCCGCTTCAGGGCTTGTTAAGGCGAAACAAGGAATCTCATCCCCTTTGGCTAAGCCTGGTAAATAGCGTTTTTTCTGTTCATCAGTACCGTAGTGTTGCAGTAGCTCACCAGGACCTAAAGAGTTAGGTACACCAACGGTGATGGCTAAAATACCAGACACTCCTGACAGCTTTTGCAATACGCGTGATTGAGCGTAGGCTGAAAACTCTAACCCGCCGTACTCTTTTTTAATGATCATCGCAAAGAAGCGATTATCTTTAAGGTATTGCCAGATTTCAGGAGGTAAATCAGCTAATTCATGAGTGATTTCAAAGTCATTTGTCATGCGACAAACTTCTTCGACTGGGCCATCAAGGAAAGCTTGCTCTTCAGCTGTTAGCTGTGGTTTAGGGTAATTATGAAGTTGTTTCCAGTCGGGAGCACCACGGAACAACTCACCTTCCCACCATGTTGTACCTGCATCAATAGCTTCTTGTTCTGTTTTAGACATAGAAGGCATGACTTTTTGAAATGCTTTAAGTGCAGGTACTGAGATATAGGCTCTACGAATAGAAGGAATAGTAAAGGGTAATAAAACCAATGCAACGGGAAGGAGTAACCAGTAACTCCAAATATTGGCGACACCCATGACTAATGTATAAGCAATAAGCGCGAGGCTACTTACCGCGATACTGAATTTGCGATAACTAAGTAAGCCAATAAGAACGATAAAAAGTACGATACTGAGTAGTGTCATAATAAACTCCTGTATTTAGCAAGAGATCAGAGGTCAGACCTGTTGTTTGTTATTTAGATCTAATCTAGTCACTAACTTTTATCAATATATTTACATTCTAATTACAATATAGCTCACAAATTATTCGTAAATGAGAGAAGTTAGCATTTGTCTATAATAGGCATCTTCTTTCATGACATTTAATCCGTTACACTGAGAAACAGAAAATTTCGATTACCCTTTCTGGAGTAAAAATCCTATGTACCAAGATCTTATCCGTGGTGAATTAACAGAAGCAGCAGATACGCTATCTCGCTTTCTTCAAGATGACGCAAATATTGAAGCTATCCAAAAAGCTGCGGTGTTATTAGCAGATTCTTTTAAAGCAGGCGGTAAAGTATTATCTTGCGGTAATGGTGGCTCTCATTGTGATGCAATGCATTTTGCAGAAGAGCTAACTGGACGCTATCGTGAAAATCGCCCTGGTTATCCTGCCATTGCTATTTCAGATGTAAGCCATATCTCATGTGTAAGTAATGATTTTGGCTATGAATATATCTTTTCTCGCTATGTTGAAGCTGTGGGTAAAGAAGGTGACGTTCTGCTGGGTATTTCAACCTCAGGCAATTCAGGCAATATCATCAAAGCAATTAGTGCTGCGCGTGAGAAAGGCATGAAAGTCATTACGCTAACGGGTAAAGATGGCGGAAAAATGGACGGTACAGCAGATATTGAAATTCGTGTGCCTCATTTCGGTTACGCTGATCGTATTCAAGAAATTCATATTAAAGTTATCCATATTCTGATCCAATTAATTGAAAAAGAAATGGAAAAATAATTTGTTGATATTGCTATAAATTAGCAAGAAACATCGGCAAGAAGGAGTGAGCGATGTGTGAGTTGTTAGGTATGAGTGCAAATGTACCGACAGATATTAATTTCAGTCTAAGTGGATTAATTCCAAGAGGTGGTAAGACAGGACCTCATAAAGATGGTTGGGGAATTACTTTCTACGAAGGGTTGGGATGTCGTACATTTAAAGATCCTCAAGCTAGTGCAATTTCACCAGTCGCTCGCTTTGTTCAAGAATACCCGATTAAATCAGAGGCTGTGATCGCTCATATTCGTCAAGCGAATCGAGGTAATGTCTCTTTAGAAAATACCCATCCTTTTACTCGTGAATTATGGGGAAAAAACTGGACTTATGCACATAATGGTCAACTAAAAGGTTATCAATCTCTTGATACGGGGCGTTTTAGAGCCATAGGGCAGACGGATAGTGAAAAAGCTTTTTGCTGGATCTTAAATCAGCTCGAAAATCGTTATAAAAGAACCCCTGTGAATTGGCCTGCTGTATTTCGTTTTATCGCTGTTTTAGCCTCTCAATTAAAGCAAAAAGGGGTTTTTAATATGCTGTTGTCAGATGGTCGATTTGTAATGGCATATTGTTCAACTAATTTACATTGGATCACGCGTAAAGCACCTTTCGGCAAAGCCAAATTACTTGATCAAGATGTAGAAATCGATTTCCAGCAACACACACAATCAGATGATGTGGTTTCTGTTATTTCAACATTACCATTGACTGGAAATGAATCTTGGCAGCGTATTCCCGCTGGTGAGTTTGTCTTATTTGATCGTGGTGTGCGTATCCTGTAACCATTTGCTTTCACTATTTTGCGATAAGTTAAGGACAGGGTTTACACTATTAGGTGAAGTCAAAGTGCTATTAACGAAATAACGTCCATTTTGAACGGTAACAGATGGGATTTGTTTGTGTTCTTCAACATATTGGTAGGCTGGCATAAGCTGTTGCCAGAAATCCATATCTTTTGAATACTGATGTTTCTTCATATTTTCAGTGGTCATTTTAAATGGAAAAATATGAATATTAATCGTAGATTGACCACCTTGTAGCGCCAATTCAGCATACTGATAAATTTCATCCATTACAGAATCTGTCATTGCATAGCAACCAACCGATTTACAAGCCCCGTGGATCATTAAAAAATCGCCAGTGTATCCTTTTGATTTATCATATTGATTAGGAAATCCTAGGTTGATAGCTCGGTAAAATCGACTGTTCGGATTTAATTGTGAGAAATTAACCTGATAAAAACCCTCGGGGCTTTTTAAATCACCTTGAAACTTTTTAGGTCCAAGGCCTCCAGAATAGCTACAAATGGGGTAAGTACGTACTTTTTCTAATTGCCCATCTAATTTTTCCGTATAAAGTTCAAGTAAGCTTTCTTCTTTGAAAATCTGAATATAGATAGGCTGACCTGTACTTTTTTTAACAGGTTTCATTAGAAAACTTGAATTATTTTCAGCGTTAACAAATAAAGAAATTAACATTAATGTTAAAAAACTGATTAGTTGTTTTGCGTGACTGGTCATGGTTTTATCAGAAAAATAGCTTAAAATTTGTTGATAAAGTAGATCGTAGATTGCTATGAAGCAATAAATTTGTAAATTAAAATCTGATATGGTTTCTTTTCTTTTACAAAATATTCTGTATGAAATTTAAGCGCTCGTCGAAAAAGATGATATTTTAATTCGGTTTATACGAGTTATTAACGTTTCAGTCAAAATAATATTCCCATTTGCTTGAGCTAAATCACTCGAATAGTCAGACAGGTTTAGGCTGAGATGATAAAATTCAGTTCGGCAGAATAAGAGAAATAGTTAACAATTATCGGAGATAAATAACTTAGGGTTCAAAAACACCTTAAGATGTTTTTATTACAGAGTCGCTACATTTTCGGGGTGAATTTGTAGCTTAGGGTTTAACTGATAAACTTGTGCAAATCTTATGATTAAAATTAAAAAAGGACTCGACCTCCCAATTGCAGGAGCACCTGCCCAAGTGATAGAAGACGGACCCGCGATTCGACGCGTAGCATTGCTAGGTGAAGAATATGTCGGTATGCGTCCTTCTATGATGGTTTCGGAAGGTGAGCATGTAAAAAAAGGGCAAATTCTTTTTGAAGATAAAAAGAATGCCGGTGTCATTTTCACCAGCCCAGCTTGTGGTAAAGTCGTTGCAATTAACCGCGGCGAACGTCGTGTGTTCCAATCTATCGTTATCGAAATTGATGGCGACGAAGAAATCACCTTTAACCGTTATGATAGCTCAACGCTCTCAGACCTGACCCGTGAACAAGTTGAAACTAACCTCGTTAATTCGGGAATGTGGACTACATTAAGGACTCGTCCTTATAGCCGTACTCCGCGTTTAGGCACAACACCTGTCGCCATTTTTGTCTCTGCAATGGATACAAATCCGCTTGCAGCAGATCCTATGGTTATTATTGAGCAAAATGAGAAGGCATTTAATGATGGTCTTGTTGTTTTAACTCGTTTAACCGAAGGCAAAGTCTATGTTTGTCATGGTGAAAAATCACCTACAAAATTAAATGATGGACAAATTAGCTATAACCAATTTGCAGGCCCACATCCAGCAGGATTAGTTGGTACGCATATCCATTTCTTAGAACCTGTGAGTGCTAAGAAAATGGTTTGGCATTTAAATTACCAAGATGTCATTGCTATTGGTTATTTGTTTACAACAGGTTCTTTATATACAGAGCGTGTTGTTGCATTAGCTGGCCCTCAAGTAAAAGCACCTCGTTTAGTGCGTACTCGTTTAGGGGCTGATCTCTATGAGTTAACTAAAGATCAATTAGTTGATGGTGAAAACCGCATTATTTCTGGCTCTGTATTATGGGGATGGAAATCTGATGAGGCTCATCACCATTTAGGTCGTTTCCATAACCAAGTTTCTGTATTACGCGAAGGCCGTGATAAAGAGTTATTTGGTTGGGGTATGCCGGGTAGCGATAAATTTTCTATCACTCGTACAACTATCGGTCACTTCTTAAAAAATAAACGCTTTGCATTTACAACCACAATGAATGGTGGCGAACGTTCAATGGTACCAATTGGTAACTATGAGCGTGTGATGCCGTTAGACATTATGGCAACGCATTTATTACGTGATTTAGTTGTAGGTGATACTGACAGTTCTCAAGCATTAGGTTGTTTGGAATTGGATGAAGAAGATTTGGGATTATGTACTTATGTTTGCCCAAGCAAATATGAGTATGGCCCAGCACTGCGCCAAGTATTGACCAAAATTGAGCAGGAAGGGTAACTCATGGGTTTGAAAAATTTATTTGAAAAAGTAGAGCACCATTTTGAGCCCGGTGGCAAATTAGCAAAATGGTACGTACTTTATGAAGCCGTTACCACGGTATTTTATACGCCAGGTACTGTCACGCGTAATGGTGGGCATGTTCGTGACACTATTGACCTAAAACGCATGATGATCTTAGTTTGGTTGGCTGTTTTCCCAGCAATGTTTTGGGGAATGTATAACGTCGGTCATCAAGCGATCCCAGCACTTAATCAGTTATATAGCGGTGCTGAATTACAGCAAATTATTGCTTCAGATTGGCACTATCGCCTCGCTGAATTTCTCGGCGCATCATTAACAACAGATGCTGGATGGGCAAGTAAGATGCTACTTGGTGCAACTTACTTTTTACCTATTTATCTTGTTGTTTTTGCGGTTGGTGGATTTTGGGAAGTTCTTTTTGCCTTTATTCGTGGTCATGAAATTAACGAAGGCTTCTTTGTTACATCAATCTTATTTGCCTTGATCGTACCGCCAACATTACCACTTTGGCAGGCTGCATTAGGTATTACGTTTGGTGTTGTTATCGCGAAAGAAATCTTTGGTGGTACAGGGCGTAACTTCTTAAACCCTGCATTAGCAGGTCGCGCATTCCTGTTCTTTGCCTATCCTGCTCAAATCTCAGGTGATCTGGTTTGGACTGCGGCTGATGGCTTCTCTGGTGCGACACCATTATCGCAATGGTCTGTATCGGGTGAAAGTGCATTATTAAATACCGTCACTCAACAACCAATCTCTTGGATGGATGCTTTCCTTGGATATATTCCAGGGTCGATCGGTGAAGTTTCAACACTGATGATTTTAATCGGCGGAGCTGTCATTCTTTTTGCTCGCATTGCTTCATGGCGTATTGTTGCTGGGGTAATGGTGGGCATGATTGCAATGTCATACCTGTTTAATTTTATCGGTTCAGATACTAATCCTCTCTTCTCAATGCCTTGGCACTGGCACTTAGTATTAGGTGGTTTTGCTTTCGGTATGATGTTTATGGCAACAGATCCAGTATCCGCATCGTTTACCGATAAAGGTAAATGGGCTTACGGTATTTTGATTGGCGTAATGGCTGTGCTTATTCGTGTCGTCAATCCGGCTTACCCAGAAGGTATGATGCTGGCAATCTTATTCGCAAACTTATTTGCACCACTGTTTGATTACGTGGTTGTTCAGGCGAATATTAAGCGGAGACAAGCTCGTGGCTAAAGAGAAAAACAAAGATAGCGTCGCAAGAACGTTCCTCGTTGTATTTATTCTATGTCTGGTGTGTTCCGTGGTAGTAGCAGGAGCCGCTGTTGGACTGAAGTCTAAACAAGAAGAACAAAAACTTCTTGATAAACAACGTAATATTCTTGATGTTGCGGGTCTGCTCGTACCTAAAATGAGTGCGACAGATGTACTGAAGGTGTATGACACTCGTATTAAAGCAAAAATTGTTAATTTCCAGACAGGTGAACTGACTGATAGTAAAGGCAGTTTTGATTTAAGTGCGGCTTTACGCAGTGATGACACTTCAATTGCATTATCGCCACAAGAAGATATCGCCAAAATTCGCCGTCGTGCTAATACAGCAGAAGTCTACTTTGTGCTTGATGAACAAGGCAAAACCACAGAAGTTGTTCTACCTGTTTATGGTTCTGGCTTATGGTCTGTGATGTATGCTTTCGTTGCGGTTGATATTGATGGTGTGACTTCTAAAGGCATTACCTATTATGCTCATGGTGAAACACCAGGCTTAGGTGGTGAAGTAGACAATCCACAATGGAAAGCACAATGGAAGGGTAAGCGCTTAATTAACGAACAAGGTACTCCTGCAATTAAGATAGTACGTAGTGGTACAACTGATAGCCCTTATGGTATTGATGGACTTTCTGGCGCGACACTGACCTCAAATGGTATCCAGCATATGTTCGATTTCTGGTTAGGTGAAAAAGGTTTCGGCCCATTCCTGAAAAAAGTTCGTGAAGGAGAGATCAATGGCTGATACAAAAGAAATTAAACGAGTTTTACTTGGGCCATTGTTAGATAACAACCCGATTGCCTTACAGGTATTAGGTGTGTGTTCTGCATTGGCTGTAACAACAAAACTTGAAACCGCATTAGTGATGACAATTGCGGTAACTTTGGTTACTGCATTTTCAAGCTTCTTTATTTCACTCATTCGTAATTACATACCAAGTAGTGTTCGTATTATTGTTCAAATGGCGATTATTGCTTCATTAGTTATCGTTGTTGACCAAATACTACAAGCTTATGCGTATGAAATTTCTAAGCAACTTTCTGTTTTCGTTGGTCTTATCATTACTAACTGTATTGTAATGGGACGTGCTGAAGCTTATGCGATGAAAGCACCTCCTGTTGAAAGCTTTATGGATGGTATTGGTAACGGCTTAGGATACGGCGTTATCTTGATCCTTGTTGGTTTTTTACGTGAACTTTTTGGTTCTGGTAAATTATTCGGCATTACAGTGATGGAGTCTGTCCAAAATGGTGGCTGGTATCAGCCAAACGGTTTATTCCTGTTAGCACCAAGTGCGTTCTTTATTATTGGCTTGCTAATTTGGGGATTACGTACATTAAAACCTGCACAGGTTGAAGAGGACTAATCGCCATGGAACATTATATAAGCCTGTTTGTTCGTGCTGTTTTTATTGAGAATATGGCGCTCGCATTCTTCTTAGGGATGTGTACATTCCTCGCCGTTTCTAAAAACGTAAAAACAGCTTTTGGATTAGGTATCGCTGTTACCGTTGTTCTAGGTCTTTCTGTACCGTTGAATAACTTGGTTTACAACTATGTGTTACGTGATAATGCATTAATGGAAGGTGTTGATTTAAGTTTCTTAAACTTTATCACTTTCATTGGTGTGATTGCGGCACTGGTACAAATCCTAGAAATGATTTTAGACCGTTATTTCCCTGCGCTGTATAACGCACTAGGGATCTTCTTGCCACTTATTACCGTTAACTGTGCCATTTTCGGTGGCGTGTCATTTATGGCACAACGTGACTATAACTTCAGTGAATCTATTGTTTATGGTTTCGGCTCTGGGATTGGTTGGATGTTAGCCATCGTATTACTGGCTTCTATCCGTGAGAAAATGAAGTACGCGGATGTACCGGCAGGTATGAAAGGGTTAGGCGTTACTTTTGTCACCACAGGGTTGATGGCATTAGGTTTCATGTCCTTCTCTGGTGTTCAGCTATAAAGGGTGAGAAGAACTCATGGATATAATTATTCTAGGTGTCGTGATGTTTACCCTGATTGTATTGGTATTAACAGCGTTGATTTTGTTCGCAAAATCAAAACTGGTCAATACAGGGGATATTTCAGTTGAGGTCAATGGAGACCCAGACAAAAGTTTTGATGCACCAGCAGGTGATAAATTACTTAACGTACTATCAAACGAAGGTATTTTTATTTCATCAGCTTGCGGTGGCGGTGGCTCTTGTGGTCAGTGCCGCGTTAAAGTGCTGGAAGGTGGCGGTGATATTTTACCGACAGAACTTTCACATATTAATAAGCGTGAAGCTAAAGAAGGTTGTCGTTTAGCGTGTCAGGTAAACGTAAAAAACAACCTGAAATTAGAATTACCGGAAGAAATCTTTGGTGTTAAAAAGTGGGAATGTGAAGTTATCTCAAATGATAATAAAGCCACTTTTATTAAAGAATTAGTGTTAAAAATCCCTGAAGGTGAGGTTGTACCTTTCCGTGCAGGTGGATTTATTCAAATCGAATGTCCTCCTCATACGGTACGTTATGAAGATTTTGATGTACCAGAAGAGTATCGTGAAGATTGGGATAAATTTAATTTGTTCCGCTATGTTTCTGATGTTAAAGAAACCACTGTACGTGCTTATTCAATGGCGAACTATCCAGAAGAGCATGGCATCATCATGTTAAACGTGCGTATTGCAACACCTCCGCCACGTAATCCTGATGTGCCACCAGGAATTATGTCATCATATATTTGGTCATTAAAACCAGGTGATAAGGTGACGATTTCAGGGCCATTTGGTGAATTCTTTGCTAAGAAAACTGATGCTGAAATGATCTTTATTGGTGGTGGTGCAGGTATGGCACCAATGCGCTCACACATTTTTGATCAATTAAAACGCTTACATTCTAAACGTAAAATCAGCTTCTGGTATGGTGCGCGTTCTGTTCGTGAAATGTTCTACACAGAAGATTTCGACATGCTCGCGAGAGAGAACGAAAACTTCACATGGAATGTCGCGCTTTCAGATGCATTGCCTGAAGATAATTGGACTGGCTATACTGGATTTATTCACAATGTGTTGTTTGAAAACTACCTCAAAAATCATCCAGCACCAGAAGACTGTGAATTCTATATGTGTGGACCGCCAGTGATGAATGCAGCAGTTATTAAAATGCTCAAAGACTTAGGCGTTGAAGATGAAAACATTATGCTGGATGACTTTGGGGGTTGATCCTAACTTCCGATAAAGCATAAATGAATGAAATGACAAGCGCCCACTTATGTGGGCGCTCATGATCAGAAGAGAGAGTTATGTTAAAAAGAAAGATGATAAATTGGATAGTGATGCTGTCTGCATTAGTTCTATTATCTGCATGTGGTGAAAAGCAGCAGGTATTAGAAGGTGAAACCATGGGAACTTATTACTCGATTAAATATGTTCCTGACAGTAATTCACCTCCACAAAACGTCTTACAAACAGAGATTGATCGTATCCTTGAAGAAGTTAACGATCAAATGTCAACATATCGTCCTCATTCTGAACTCAGTCGTTTCAATCAAAGCCGTGAAATTAATACCCCATTTCCTGTTTCACCCGCGACAGCTAAAGTAGTCAGTGAAGCTATCCGTATTAATAAAATAACAGATGGTGCTTTAGATGTGACCGTTGGACCGTTAGTTAATTTATGGGGATTTGGCCCAGAAGGCCGATTTACGCATCAACCTTCTGAAGATGAATTAGAAAAACGTAAACAGTGGATTGGAATTGATTACCTTGCTGTTGAAGGTAATACATTAATTAAGAAGATCCCTGAGCTTTATGTCGATCTATCTTCGATTGCTAAAGGCTATGGCGTTGATGCTGTGGCTGAATATTTAATTTCACAGAATATTACTAACTATATGGTTGATATTGGTGGTGAAGTAAGAACCCAAGGCGTGAATGGTAATGACAAGCTTTGGCGTATAGCGATTGAAAAACCAGCAAATGACGGCACAAAACAGAGTGTTCAGTTAATTATTGAACCAGGTGATAACTCAATAGCCACTTCTGGTGATTATCGTAACTATTTTGAAGAGAATGGTGTCCGTTTTTCTCATACTATTGACCCAACCACAGGTCATCCTATTAAACATAACCTTGTTTCTATTACTGTGATTGTGCCAACTTGCATGAGCGCAGATGGTCTTTCGACAGGATTGAATGTTTTAGGGCCTGAAAAAGGGTTAGCAGTAGCAAACGAGCTAAATATTCCTGTCTTTATGATAGTGAAAACTGAAAATGGGTTTGAAGAGCGTTATAGTAAAGCATTCGCCCCGTTCTTGAAAAAGTAGAATTTAAGGAGAGAAGGTTATGTTAAAAATATTTCTATTTGCCTTCATCTTATTCTTGATTGCTTTCTTTGGTATGGCGTTAGGCTATATTGTAAAACGTAAAAGCCTTCAAGGTAGCTGTGGCGGTTTAGGTGCTATGGGCATAGAAAAAGAGTGTGATTGCCCCGAACCTTGTGATGCACGTAAAAAACGTATGGCAAAAGATGCAGCAAGAGAAGAATTGCTTAATAAAAATAGAATTCTTTAAGTAAGATATAAAAATAAAAAAAGAGTGGTGTATATATTTACATCACTCTTTTTTATTTTCTTCTTTCTGAAGAAGCGAAGCTAAAAGCTAGGGGCTTACTCTTTTCTAAATGCTTTCATCTTTGCGGGTGAATCGACCATAACTGCATCAGCACCTAATTCTGTGGCTTGAATAAAATCTTTCTCTGTATTGATCCCAAAAAGAACAATATGAGCATTGCCACCAGCACGAAAACAAGACATAGCGTCTTTATCCCAACTTAGAACCGATGCTGAGCGTGCTTCACCTAATGTGTATTTCTCAACAACTTCTACTTTGCGGTGAAGCTCAAGCCCATACCAACGAGTAATATCTAAATTTTCAGGTAGTAGGCAAATATGGCTCATTGTGATATTGGCTAAAATATCACGAGTAATATCACGACTTTCAAAACGTTGTACATTAGTTGATAAGGCGTCAAGAAATGCAGTATTTGTAGAATAAACGCGAGTTCTATCCAGTGCGTTATGATTATGAAGTACGGTGGTTAATGCTTCAGCTTGGATTGCAGGATCAGCATCTGGTGATTTTAAATCAAGATAAAACTGTGTTGTAGGGAATTGAGTTAATATCTCATCCAATGTCGGAATGGTGACACCTTTATTTCGATAAGGAAATTGTTGTGCTTCACCAAATTTATAGCCAGCATCCCATTGTTTAAGTTGCTGTGCCGTAAAGTCAGAAACACTACCTTGCCCATTTGTTAAGCTTTTTAAATCACTAGGACGATAAAGGACAGGAATATTATCTTTCGATAATTGAATAGTGATCCAAATTGCATCAGCTTGATTAGAGAGGGCTGTTTTTATAGCAATTTCAGTATTTTCAGGGGCATCAGCTGTGCCACCACGATGTGCGATAATTTTAGGAGATGCCATAAGAATTACAGAATAAAAAAAGAGAGAAATAGCGATAAATAATTTGATCATGAAAAATTATTTCCTTGTTTTATATATAGTTACAAAACAATATTTAAAATTAATGTAATTAATCAGCGAGCTAAAACAATCTATCACCACTTTGTGACAATTCTATAAATAAACAGACTAATTCAGATTTTTATGAGAAATACACCTCAATAGAGGGAGATGAGAAGGAATAAAAATTGTAGTTAATATTTATTTACTGTATATTTAAACAGTAAATGAGGCGAGGTGATTGTATGCGTAAAATTATTCATGTTGATATGGATTGTTTTTATGCTGCGATTGAAATGCGAGATAATCCAGCACTAAAAGAGATCCCAATTGCGGTTGGAGGCAATGCTTCTAGCCGAGGTGTGATCTGCACGGCGAATTATCCTGCTCGTCGTTTTGGCGTCCGTAGTGCTATGTCAACGGCGACAGCGTTGAAGTTATGTCCTCACTTAAAAGTTTTACCCGGCAGAATGCCTCTCTATAAAGAGACATCAGCAAAGATCCGCCAAATTTTTTCTCGTTATACCCACCTTATTGAACCTCTTTCACTCGATGAAGCTTATCTTGATGTATCTGACAGTAAGCATTGTCATGGTTCTGCAACGTTGATCGCTCAAGAAATTCGCCAACAAATTTTTGATGAGTTAAATCTTACTGCATCCGCAGGCATTGCACCGATTAAATTTCTCGCCAAAATTGCCTCTGATATCAACAAACCAAATGGGCAATTTGTTATTACACCAGAGCAAGTCGATGATTTTATTTTAAAATTACCGCTTAACAAAATACCAGGTGTAGGTAAGGTGACATTTGCTCGCTTGCAAGAAATGGGCTTAGAAACGTGTGCTGATATTCGCCGTACTGATGTCATTTCTTTAGTAAAAGTATTTGGGAAATTTGGTCAAAATTTATGGGAACGCAGTCATGGCATCGATGAGCGTGAAATTAACCCTGATAGACTTAGAAAATCAGTCGGAGTTGAACGTACTTTTGCTTCAGATATTAATTCTTGGGATGATTGCTTGGCATTACTTGACGGATTATATAGCGAATTAGAACGGCGACTAACAAAAGTGAAACCCGATTTAAGGATAGCAAGGCAAGGCGTTAAACTAAAATTTGATGATTTTCAATTAACGACACAAGAGCATACTCATCCTATTTTAGAAAAAGCCGATTTAATAAATATTGCCTACCAAGCATGGCATGAGCGCCGAAATGGCAGAGGTGTGCGATTAATCGGATTTCATGTCACCTTACAAGATCCGCAAATAGAACGACAACTTCTTTTAGCACTGTAAGAATTAAAAAAACCATAGCCGATCAACAGACAGGCTATGGCTAACGTAGTTAATTTATGTAGTTAATCTATATAGTCTTACCAGCGATAATTCATTGTTGCTGTCATTGTTCTGCCGATCCCATAAAAACATGCAGTATCACCAGCACAAGATGCAACATAGTGTTTATTCGCAATATTATTCATATTAAGCTGAATTTCAGCACCTTTTAAAGAAGGTGATAGCTCACCTAATGAATAGCCAATCATGGCATCATAAAGCGTAACTGCGGGCACACTGACTGTATTTTTGGTATCACCTTGAGATACGCCAACATATCGCACGCCAAAGCCTGCTTTAGAGCCATTAAATAGCCCTGATGTTTCATCATATTGACCCCAAAATGATGCCATGTGCTTAGGAACTCTAGGGAGTTCTTTTCCCTGTGTTCCCGCAATAATGGTTTTTCTTACTTCAGTATCGGTATAAGCATAACTGCTGATAAATGAAATATTTTCAGTTAATTGGCTATTAATTTGCGCTTCAACACCACGACTTCTAATTTCACCCACTGGTTCAAAATACGCTTTTTCAGCATTGTAGTTGGTTACATTGCGTTGCTGTAATTGATAAACAGAGAGTGTTGCCAATGTTTGTTCATTTGGTGTGAGGTATTTAATTCCAGCTTCTAATTGACGACCTTCGCTAGGCTCAAAAGGGGCACTTCCTGGTGCGCGGCGAGTTTGTAAATTAGGTTCAAACGAGGTGCTATAACTAATATAAGGAGAAATACCATTATCAAAAGAATATAAAAGCCCTGCGCGACCCGTTAACTTATGATCATCTTGTTGAACATAGCTTTTAGCTAAGAAATCATGAGTCCGAACTTGAGCCCAATCTTGGCGTAAGCCTGCAAGTAAGATCCAATTTTTCCATTGGATCTGATCTTGTAGATACAACCCGATTTGATCACGTTTTTGTCGCTGATCGGTTGCGGGTTTTTGTAAGCTCATATCAATTGGATAGTGATAATTAGGATCACGCCAATCAAGATCGTACTCGGGGCCCATTGCACGAAGTAAATTATCTTGATCTTTACTCCACTGATAATCAATACCAGCAATCACAGTATGATTAAGTTTTGCAGTAGCAAAGTCAGCTTGTAAGCGAGTATCTATTCCTAAAGTATCTGTTTCTCGCAGCTCTTGTTGAGCTCGGCGCTCAAGAATATAAGGGTTATCTTTTCTTAAAGAACCAAAAACAAGATATTTATATTTTTGATTAATATGGCTGTATCGAGCATTTTGTACAATTTTTAGTGTGTCATTAAATTCGTGTTCGAATTCATAACCTATACCATATTGCTGGCGCCATGACTTATGGTAATCGGGATTGTTGACATCAAAATCAAAGGGAATAGTACCTTCTGGCGTACTTTTTACTGTACCGTAAGCGGGTAAAAAATTACGATAACCGGCTTCAGGCTCTTGCTGAATAAAGCTTAATAATGTTAAACGTGTTTGTTCATTCGGTAAAAAGGTAATGGCAGGAGCGAGCGCAAAACGCTCTTCTTTATAATTTTTTATTTGGGTATGTTGTGTTTTAGCAATACCATTTAGGCGATAAAGAACTCGATTATCATCACTCAATGTACCCGAAAAATCAAAAGCGGTTTCTGCTAATTTATCATTACCTGCACGTACTTGAATGTGACGAATAAGGGATGCAGTTGGTCTTTTACTTGTCATTGCAACAAGGCCACCTGGGTTTACTTGGCCATAAAGAACAGATGCAGGTCCTCTAACAACTTCAACACGCTCTAATAACCATGGATCAATTGCGCCAGTTGACGATGAAGCTCCCATTCCATAACTTAATCCATCAAGAAAGCGTGGTGCATAACTGTATCCACGAATAAAAACCTCATCATTACGATTAGAACTTCCACGATATTCTGTGAAAACTCCAGGTGTATAACGTAACGACTGAGAAACTGAGCTGACATCTTGAGCGTCCATTTGATCACGGGTGATCACGCTAATGGATTGTGGTGTTTTTTCAATTTCAGTCGGTGTTTTATTTGTTGATAATGTTTTTGTTGCCACAAAACCTGAAACAGGCGCTTGTGGATCTTGTGATGAAGTTGCTGTCACAACTATTTTTTCAGGCGTATTTTGATTAACTGTTGCATGAATTTGAACAGATAACAGACTTAGCGGTAAGGCGAGTAAGACGCTAACAGCATAATTTTTATTAGACACAATCGATCCCTTTGAATTTTTTATTTTTAACTTTAACTGCGGAGCAGTGAAAATATCACTCATTAAACATTAATGCTAATGATAATAATTAGCATTCTATAAGTTATGATATTTAAGGGAAATTCATTGAGAATGAGAGAGAAATGATTTTTTTGCAGAGACTTCAGTAACAAAAAACCCGCCAATAAGCGGGTTTCATTATTAACGTTAAAGCGAGATTATTTAGCAGGGATTGCTTTTAAAATCGCGGTTAATAATTGCCAGTATTGACCGACGCTCTTAATGTGAACGCGTTCGTCTGGTGAGTGAGCACCACGGATTGTTGGCCCAATAGAAACCATATCCATATCTGGGTAAGGTTTTTTGAACAGACCACACTCAAGACCTGCGTGGATAACCATGATATTTGGTACTTTATCAAACAGTTGTTGGTAAGTGTCACGAACTAAATGCATAACAGGAGAGTCTGCATCTGGTTTCCAACCAGGGTAACCGCCTTTCGTTTCAATATCGGCTTTAGCCAGTTTTGCTAATGCTGTCAGCATGCTAACAACATAGGTTTTACCACTATCGATTAGAGAACGAATTAAGCACAGAATTTCTACTTTATCATCAACAATGCTAACAACACCGACGTTTAGTGAAGTTTCAACAACACCTTCAACATCGTCACTCATACGAATAACGCCGTTTGGCATTGCATTAAGTAAGTTAATGACACGAGATTGGCAATCTGCGGTGAACGCTTTTTTATCTGTTGTTGTATCAATTAATTCAACTTTTAGATTCTTCTCTGCGATCGCTAATTCGCTTTTTAGCAATTCTTCAAAGCGTACTTTTAATGCTTCTAATTCTTTGACTTTATCCGCTGGAATTGCAAAAACAATGTTTGCTTCACGAGGAATCGCATTACGCAGTGTACCACCGTGGAAATCAATTAATTTCAGTGATAATTCTTCTGCATGACCCGCTAAAAAACGTGCCAATAATTTATTTGCGTTACCTAAGCCTAAATGGATATCACCACCAGAATGGCCGCCATTTAATCCTTTTAGAACCAGTTGTTTAACAACGTGACCTGCTGGGATTGCATCATAAGAAAGGCTTACTGTGGTTTTAACATCAATACCACCCGCACAACCCATGTAGATTTCACCTTCTTCTTCTGAGTCTGTGTTGATAAGAATATCAGCTTGTAACCAACCCGGTTGTAAACCAAAAGCACCGTCCATACCTGTTTCTTCAGTCATGGTTAACAGCACTTCTAATGGGCCGTGTTTAACAGTGTCATCAGCTAAAACAGCTAATGCAGATGCCATACCAACACCATTATCTGCACCTAATGTGGTGCCTTTCGCTTTGATCCATTCGCCATCAATGTAAGGTTGAATTGGATCTTTAGTAAAGTCGTGAACGGTGTCGTTGTTTTTTTGTGGCACCATATCTAAGTGTGCTTGTAAAACAACAGTTTTACGATCTTCCATGCCTTTGGTTGCTGGTTTACGAATTAAAATATTGCCAACGGCATCGCGCTCTGCAAAAAGTCCTTTTTCACTTGCCCAAGAAAGAATGTGGGAAGCTAAGGCTTCTTCATGATGTGATGGATGTGGAATCGAACAAATTTTTGCAAAAATATCCCATAGTGGTTGTGGGGATAGAGTAGATAGTTCAGACACGATGGATCTCCTCTAACAGCATCTGTGTTATTGATAGCCTACCGCTTTTTTAAGGGTTAGCTTTATTATTCTGAGCGTTATACGCCAATATAGTTGAGAATATCACTTTCTTCTGATGAATGCGTCATTCTATTCACATCTCTATCTAAGAAATTAGATCTCTATTTTGCATTCATTTTTTATATGGTTCATTTTTTAATCGAAAAAAGACATTACAGAAAAAAATTAGGATAATCTCACCTGTTTTCACGTTTTTTCTGGTTTTTAGGTGCTCAAATCACTATAATCTCGCGCAACCTTTTTTTCCGCAAAAAAGCTTCTCTCGAAATTTCAGTAGCTAGGATCACAATATTATGAGCGAAAAATATGTTGTAACGTGGGATATGTTGCAAATACATGCCCGTCAATTGGCGCAACGTTTACTACCAGTCGAACAATGGACAGGCATTATTGCTGTCAGCCGTGGGGGATTAGTCCCTGCTGCATTACTTGCTCGTGAATTAGGTATCCGTCATGTGGATACAGTCTGTATTTCTAGCTATGACCACGATCATCAGCGTGACCTCAAAATCTTAAAAAAAGCAGAAGGTGATGGTGAAGGCTTTATCGTTGTTGACGATTTAGTCGATACTGGTGGTACTGCTAAAGTTATCCGTGAGATGTATCCAAAAGCGCATTTTGTCACTATTTTTGCAAAACCAGAAGGCCGTCCTTTAGTGGATGATTTTGTGGTTGATATTCCGCAAAATACATGGATTGAACAGCCTTGGGATATGGGTGTTGCCTTTATTCCACCTGTTTGCGATCAAAAATAAGTTGATAGCATTCGCTTTGCTGTTTTAATTGAGATCCTCGCTTAGGCGGGGATTTTTGTTTTTAAGCTCTTTTCTCTTTTCTCTTTTCTCTTTTCTCTTCCTCTTTATGATGTCTTCGTGCGATTGCTTGTCGTGATACACATTGTTCCCGTCGATTTCATGCTATGATAAAGCCAGACTTTTAAGCCCCTTTACACGATATCCACTGATTTGAAGAGCGATATGACAGAGAACAAAAACCTTTCTGAAACACTGTTTAAGCCTCGTGCAAAACACGCAGAAACGTCAACATTAATACAGTACACACACCCAAAATCAAATATAGCGACAAACTCTGTATTAAATGGAACAAGCCAGCTAAATTGGTATCGAACAATTCAACGTTTACAATGGATTTGGCGAGGTATTTCTCCTATTGAAATAGAAGAGGTATTAAGCCGAATTGCGGTGCCTGATGCACCTCGTAGTGATGAAAAATTTATCGATACTGTTGTTGGGTATCGTAAAGGTGGCTGGTCATTTGAATGGTCACATCAAGCGATGATCTGGCAACAAAAAGCATTATGTGAAGAGTCTGGTGATGCCGCAGCAGATTGTTGGTTACAAGCCGCGCATCTTTATAGTATTGCTGCATATCCCTTTATTAATGGTGATTTTTTAGCGGATCAAGCAGTTATTTTGTCGATGAAAGCTTTTGAGAATGCGACAAAATTCTCCTCTTTTGAAGTCAAAAAACTGACATTTAAATTAGAGGGAAAAGGGACGACAACGGGTTTTCTGCATTTACCCAAAGATTGTAGAGGCCCTTATCCTACCGTGTTATTTTGTGGCGGATTAGACGGTTTACAAAGCGATTATGTCAGCTTCTTCCGTAATTACCTTTCCCCTAAAGGTATTGCAATGCTAACACTGGATATGCCCGCAATTGGTTATTCAGTAAAACAAAAACTAACGGAAGATACATGCCAATTACAAGGTGAAGTTTTAAAACAACTTTCTGAAGTACCTTGGATTGATCATACTCGTGTTGGTGTGATGGGCTTTCGCTTTGGCGGTAATATTGCCGTGCGCTTAGCTTATATCTACCCAAAATTGATTAAAGGTGTTGTTGCCTTAGGCCCTTTGATCCACGCTTTCTTTACCCAAGCTGAATTGCAGAAAAAAATTCCTGTGATGTATCTTGATGTGTTAGCAAGTCGTTTAGGGTTATGGAATATTGATGAGAATAATCTTCGATTATCATTGAGCAGTTACTCCCTGAAAAACCAAGGCCTGATTGGGCGGCGTATGCCTGTTCCTATGATGGGGGTTTATTGGAAAGGTGATGAAATGAGCCCTAAAGAGGATTCGCAATTAATTGCACGCTCTTCTATGGATGGTGACATTCTTGCTATTAATGATAAGCCGCTTTACGAAGGTTTAGAGCTCGCGTTACAAAAAAGCGCAGATTGGATCTATGATAAATTAATATAATTAATTTTGAACAATAACTTGCTAATTATATTAGATTATATAACAGTAGAGTTTCTAAGGAGACTGAATTTATGACTTCATCTTTGAACCCTACCCGAGGTAAGTTATTAAAGCGTTTTGCTCAAATCGGCCCATATATCCGAGAGCAACAATGCCAAGAGAGCCAGTTCTTTTTTGACTGTTTAGCCGTTTGTGTAAATAAAAAAGTCGCGCCGGAAAAACGAGAGTTTTGGGGCTGGTGGATGGAATTAGAACGCAATAATGAACAGCTCATTTATCATTATCAAATTGGGCTATTCGATAAAAATGGTGATTGGCTCCATCAGAACATCAGTAAGAATGATGTTGTTGAGTCAATTAATGAAACACTTATTCGTTTTCATGAATTTCTTCAACTCGCGGTGAGTGAATTAGAGATGACACTCATTCCAGATGAAAAAATGAACAAATTTCCGCTTCCCATTCAGCCCTAATTTTGTGTTAGGGCAACTTTTCATAGATTTTGCGTTATGTCAGTTGGCATAACGCTTCTCTCCTGATAAAACTGTGTATTATCTTTTTAAATAATCAACAAGAATGGTAAATGTTATGAGTAGCAGCCAAACGCTGGTTGTTAAATTAGGGACAAGTGTACTTACTGGTGGTTCACGACGTCTGGATCAGTCTCATATTGTTGAGCTGGTTCGCCAATGTGCTAAACAACACGAAAAAGGGCATCGGATTATAATTGTCACTTCAGGTGCAATTGCAGCAGGGCGTGAATATTTGAATTATCCTGATTTGCCTGCAACTATTGCTTCAAAACAGTTGCTTGCCGCTGTGGGGCAAAGTGCTTTAATTCAAGTATGGAAACAGTTATTTGCCATCTATGGTATTCATATTGGTCAAATGCTATTAACGCGTGCTGATATTGAAGATAGAGAACGATTCTTAAATGCACGCGATACCTTACATGCACTGTTAGATAACCATATTATCCCCGTTATCAATGAAAATGATGCTGTTGCTACCGCGGAAATTAAAGTGGGTGATAACGATAATTTATCGGCATTAGCGGCTATTTTAGGCGGTGCAGATAAACTGTTATTACTAACGGATATTGAAGGGCTTTACACCGCTGATCCTCGTAGTAATCCAGATGCTAAATTGATCCCTGAAGTTTTTGATATCAATGATGAGTTACGCCAAATGGCAGGTGATAGCGTATCAGGTTTAGGTACGGGTGGTATGGCAACAAAACTACAAGCCGCAACCGTTGCAGGGCGTGCGGGTATTGATGTTGTCATCGCGGCAGGCGTACAACCTGAAGTTATCGCTAAAGTTATCAATAATGAACCTGTTGGAACGTTATTTCATGGCTTACAAAGTCCATTAGAAGCGCGTAAGCGGTGGATCTTTGGTGCGCCAATAGCTGGTGTGATAGTGGTTGATGAAGGAGCTGAAAACGCAATTAAAGAAAAAGGTAGCTCCCTTTTACCAAAAGGTATCAAAGAAATTAAAGGCGATTTCTCTCGTGGATGTGTTATCCGCATTCAAAGTTTACAAGGTAAAGATCTCGCTCATGGTGTTGCACACTATAATAGTGATGCACTGCGTCTAATTGCAGGACACCATTCACAAGAAATTAGTCAAATTTTAGGTTATGAGTATGGCAGTGTTGCCGTACATCGTGATGATATGATTGTTAGCTAAGGAGCCTTCTGATGTTAGAACAAATGGGTAAATCGGCAAGAGAGGCATCTTGGCATTTAGCTCAACTATCAACAGAGCAAAAAAATCAGGCATTACTAGTTATGGCTGATTTATTAGAACAACAAGAAGCTTCAATTCTTGCAGCAAATGAAAAAGATATGCAAGCGGCTCGTGAAGCCAATATTAATGCCGCTATGCTTGATCGTTTATTACTAAATTCTGCACGTTTAAAAGCCATTGCAGATGATGTACGACAAGTGTGTCGCTTAGAAGATCCTGTGGGTCAAGTTATTGATGGCCGTATGCTAGATAGCGGTTTACGTTTAGAGCGTCGCCGTGTGCCGTTGGGGGTTGTAGGTGTTATTTATGAAGCTCGCCCTAATGTCACAATTGATGTCGCCTCTTTATGTTTGAAAACAGGTAATGCGGCTATTCTTCGTGGTGGAAAAGAAACTCATCATACTAACCAAGCGGTTGTTGCTGTTATTCAGCAAGCATTAGAAAAATGTGGTATTCCTGCTGGTGCTATTCAGGCGATTGATAAGCCTGATCGTGAGTTAGTCGCTAAAATGCTAAAAATGGATGAGTATATTGATATGCTTATTCCACGAGGTGGTGCAGGGTTGCATAAACTTTGCCGTGAACAATCAACCATTCCAGTTATTACTGGTGGTATCGGCGTTTGCCATACTTTTGTTGATGAAAGTGCGGATTTAGGAAAAGCATTAACAGTTATCGTAAATGCGAAAGTACAACGTCCAAGCGCGTGTAACTCTTTAGAAACGCTCTTAGTACACGAAAAGATTGCAGATCTATTTTTACCACAGCTAAGTGATGCTATGGCAGCTCAAAAGGTGACTTTGCATTCAAGTGAGAAGGCATTAGCAGGGTTAAAAAAAGGCGGAGCTACTGTTGTTGATGTGAAAGATGCTGATTATTGCGATGAATGGTTATCACTTGATTTAAATGTAGAAGTAGTGAGTGGGTTAACTGAGGCTATTAGCCATATTCGCCGTTATGGTACTGCACACTCTGATGCTATTTTAACGCAATCTATCTCTAATGCTGATCGCTTTGTTCGCCAAGTTGATTCTGCTGCTGTGTATGTTAATGCAAGTACACGTTTTACTGATGGTGGACAATTCGGTTTAGGTGCCGAGGTTGCTGTTAGTACACAGAAATTACATGCTAGAGGGCCAATGGGATTAGATGCCTTAACGACCTATAAATGGATTGGTTACGGTGATAATACAATTCGTAGCTAAGTGTTAAGATGATTAAATAAGCCATACTTTTCTAAAGTGTGGCTTTATTTTTTTGTTACATCAGGTATGATATTTCATACTTTACAGTATGTAAATTTTTAATTACACCCCTAAAAGGGAACACACTATGGAGATAGTGCATTTTATGGATAGTACAATTTACCTTATCGGACCTAGAGGTGCAGGAAAAACAACAGTAGGTAAAGCACTTTCCCTCACTTTAGATTATAGATTTATTGATACGGATGATTGGATAACTCAAAAATATCAACAAACTATATCTTCAATGGTTCAAGAGAAAGGTTGGGATTTTTTTCGTCAAACTGAATCAGAAGCATTAGTCCAAGTTAGTCAGCCTAACCAAGTTATCTCAACGGGTGGTGGTATGATTTTAGCAGATCAAAATCGTGCTTATATGAAATCTTCAGGTGTTACTATTTATTTACGGGCATCTCTTGAAACTTTAGTTAAGCGTTTGTCCCAAGATCCAAATGAAGCACAAAGACCAAGTTTGACAGGTAAAACGTTAGTTTCAGAAATGAATGACGTTTTGGCTAAACGTGAACCTTTATATTTGCAATGTGCTGATATCATTGTTGATGCGGGATTACCTATAAATGAGATTATTGAGGCAATTCTCGCAAAACTCACGAAATAATTAAGAAGTCGTCTGATATAAAGGATAAAACAGGGAACATCTATTTTATTTTCATCACATCCTATTTATAGTAAGGCTAATTATAGCAAAATGAGATATGGATATGATGTTGATAGCGTTTTTTAAAACACTATTTAAATTCTTATTTAGAATAAGAATTGAAGGACTTGTTAATCAGTTTTCACAATATGAAAAATGTATAATTACACCAAATCACACTTCTTTTATTGACGGTATATTATTACGTTTATTCCTGCCTATTAATCCTGTATTTGCTGTTTATACCTCTGTTGCTTCTGCAAAAACGACAAGATGGTTAGGTCGTTATGCCGATATCGTACCTTTAGATCCCGCTAACCCAATGGCCGTGCGTCAGTTAGTTAAAGAAGTGGATAAAGGCCGCCCAGTTGTGATTTTCCCAGAAGGAAGGATCACTGTAACAAATGGTTTAATGAAAATTTATGAAGGTGCTGCTTTTATTGCCGCAAAATCAGGCGCTAAAGTTGTTCCTGTTAGAATTGAAGGGGCTGAATTCAGCTATTTTTCACGAGTACGTAAAAGCTTACGAGTAAAGTCTCAATTCTTTCCTAAAATCACCATCAAGGTGCTTCCTGCTGTTGATTTGCCGATGCCAAAAGCTGAAAAATCTTCTGAGCGTCGCCGATTAGCGGGTGAAGCCATGCGTGACATCATGATGGAAGCCATCATGCAAACACGTCCTAATATCACGCTGTATGAAGCATTTTTACAGGCAATGTCTCAATATGGTCGATTTAGCCCGCTAATTTCTGATATCAACCTAAAAGAAGATTCTTATCAAGGATTACTGAAAAAAACGTTAGGGATCAGTCGATTGATTGAGCGCTACACTGAACCTAAAGAGCGTATAGGCTTATTGCTTCCAAATACAACAGTAACTGCGGCTGCACTATTAGGTGCAACAATGCGTCAACGTGTTGTGGCAATGCTAAACTACACGGCAGGTAGTTTAGGTGTACAAAATGCGATGAAAGCCGCATCAATCAAAACCATCTTTACATCACGCCAGTTTCTAGAAAAAGGGAATTTATTACATATTCCTGAGCAAACCCCTGAAGCTAATTGGATTTATCTTGAGGATCTAAAAGATACTGTCACCAGCGAAGATAAACGTTGGGTAATTAAACATCTTATTACGCCTAAAAAAGCGATGTTACCGCAAGATGCACATGATGCAGCCGTTATTCTATTTACATCAGGCTCTGAAGGTACGCCTAAAGGTGTTGTTCACAGCCATTCAAGTTTATTGGCTAACGTTGATCAAATTCGTGCTATTGCTGATTTTTCCCCGAAAGACAAATTTATGTCAGCATTGCCGTTATTCCATGCATTTGGTTTAACTGCTTGCTTGCTAACTCCAATTTGCTTGGGCGCACGCGTTTTTCTTTATCCAAGCCCGTTACACTATCGAGTTGTACCTGAATTAGTCTATGACCAAAACTGTACGGTGTTATTTGGTACATCAACCTTTTTAGGAAACTACGGAAAGTTTGCCCATCCTTATGATTTTGCCAGAGTTAGATATGTGGTTGCTGGGGCTGAAAAGCTCTCTGAATCAACGCGTGTTTTATGGCAAGAGAAATTCGGTATTCGTATTTTAGAAGGTTATGGCGTAACAGAATGCGCACCTGTTGTGTCAATCAACGTACCTATGAGTGCCAAAGCTCATACAGTAGGGCGCTTATTGCCGGGTATGGAAGGGCGTTTAATTCCAATGAGTGGTATTACCGAAGGCGGTAGATTACAACTTCGTGGTCCTAACGTAATGATGGGATACTTACGTGTAGAATCACCTGAAAAATTGGAAGTCCCTGTCGCAACCAATGCTGACGGTATTGACGAAGAAGGTTGGTACGACACTGGTGATATTGTTGCTATTGATAGTGAAGGTTTTTGTACTATTAAAGGGCGTGTAAAACGTTTTGCAAAAATTGCGGGTGAAATGGTTTCTCTTGAAGGTGTTGAGCAACTTGCACGTAAAGCCTCTAAAGGTGAACACGCTGTTGTGACAATAAGTGATAAACGTAGAGGCGAATCATTAGTTCTGTTTACAACCGATAAGCAATTAGATCGTAGTACGCTATCAGCATTGGCAAAATCGGAAGGTGTTGCTGAAATTGCTGTACCAAAGGATATTCGTTTTATCAAAGAAATTCCTGTTTTAGGAAGTGGGAAAACGGATTTTGTCTCATTGAAAAAACTTGCTGAACAGGAAAATAACTAATGTCAGAGAATATTAGTCAGCCCCCCTTAATGAGTAGAGGAATGAAAGCGGTATTGATATCGCAATTTCTTTCTGCTTTTGCTGACAATGCATTATTGTTTGCGATCCTCGCTCAGTTTAAATCGGCGCTTTACCCTGAGTGGAGCCAACCTGTTTTACAAATGGTATTTGTGCTGGCTTTTATTCT
The DNA here is from genome assembly GCF_016238105.1 of Proteus sp. PR00224. Taxonomy (NCBI): domain Bacteria; kingdom Pseudomonadati; phylum Pseudomonadota; class Gammaproteobacteria; order Enterobacterales; family Morganellaceae; genus Proteus; species Proteus sp. PR00224. Next base: position 558,896 of record NZ_JAEHQU010000003.1, read on the forward strand.
TTTAGCACCTTTTGTTGGGCAGTTTGCTGATCGTAATCCTAAGGGTAGGGTAATGCTCAGTGGGAACCTTTTAAAATTCGTAGGTGCATTTCTTATCTGTGTCGGCTCAGATCCTTTCCTTGGTTATGCTCTAGTGGGAATTGGTGCTGCTGTTTATTCTCCTGCTAAATATGGCATTTTAGGCGAACTTACCGATGGTGAACGCTTAGTAAAAGCTAATGGTTTAATGGAAGCATCAACGATTGCTGCTATTTTATTAGGTTCAGTGATTGGTGGTTTGCTCTCAGATTGGAGCATTGTGCTTGCATTAGGTGTTTGCGCTGCAATGTATGCTTTAGCGGTATTTGTTAACTTTAGTATACCCAAATTATCAGCGGCTCAAATCGGGCGAGGTTGGAACATTAAAAAAATGTTCACACAGTTTCTTGAGGCAACGCGTACCTTATGGGCTGATAAAGAAAGTCGTTTTTCTTTAGTGGGAACCAGCATGTTTTGGGGCGCAGGGGTTACATTGCGTTTTTTACTTGTTCAGTGGGTACCTATTGCTCTAGGTATGACTGATAATACGACACCGACTATATTAAATGCGATGGTTGCCATTGGTATTGTAGTCGGTGCGGGGCTTGCCGCTAAATTTGTAACACTGAAAACAGTACGCCGCTGTATGCCTGCCGGTATTTTAATTGGTCTTGGTGTTGTTTACTTTTCATTGCAAACCTCAATTATTCCATCTTACCTAATTCTTATCATCATCGGTGTTTTTGGTGGTTTCTTTGTCGTGCCATTGAATGCGCTATTACAAGACAAAGGAAAGCACAGTGTAGGTGCTGGTAATGCTATTGCTGTACAAAACCTAGGTGAAAATACGGCAATGCTATTAATGCTTGGATTATTCTCACTGGTGACGAGCATTGGTGTCTCTGTCGTTGCTATCGGAATTGGGTTTGGTGCTATTTTTGCCATAGCAATTGGTGGTCTATGGTTATGGGATTGCACCAGAAAGAAATCTTAAACAGTGAGATTTAGAATAGAGGTTAGATGAACCTTAATGATAAATTACGATGAAATGACCCGCCTAAGTATTGAGGTGGGTAAAGCGTTACTTGAAAAGAAGAGCACGATAACAACCGCTGAATCTTGCACTGGCGGATGGATTGCGAAAGTTATCACTGATATTGCAGGAAGTTCTGAATATTATCACCGTGGCTTTGTAACATATAGCAATGAAGCAAAGCATGAAATGATAGGCGTTGATGAACAAACTTTGCTTAAATACGGCGCGGTGAGCGAGGAAGTCGTTCTTCAAATGGCTAAAGGAGCACTGATAGCCGCTAATGCAGATTTTGCAGTGTCTGTTAGCGGTATTGCTGGCCCTGGTGGTGGTAGCGAAGAAAAACCCGTTGGTTTAGTTTGGTTTGGCTTTGCAATGAAAACACCAACAGGTATTCAAACTACGGCAAAACACTGTATATTCAGTGGTTCACGAGAGCAGGTAAGAGCGGTATCTGTTATTTTTTCTTTAAAATCAATCCTTAAAGAAATTATTAATAATTAACTTGATACTGTATGATTATACAGTATAATGAATTTCAACAAGCAAAATCATATACGTTTTAATGGTAGTGACCCATATTTATGCTTCACTGCCCAGAGGGAGATAACATGGCTATTGATGAAAACAAACAAAAAGCATTGGCCGCAGCACTTGGTCAAATTGAAAAGCAATTTGGTAAAGGGTCTATCATGCGTCTGGGCGAAGATCGTTCCATGAACGTTGAAACCATCTCTACAGGTTCTTTATCATTAGACGTTGCTTTAGGTGCTGGTGGTTTACCACGCGGCCGTATTGTTGAAATCTATGGCCCAGAATCTTCTGGTAAAACAACGTTAACTCTACAAGTTATCGCTGCTGCTCAACGTGAAGGCAAAATTTGTGCATTCATCGATGCTGAACACGCTTTAGATCCTATCTACGCTAAAAAACTAGGTGTAGATATTGATAACCTGCTATGTTCTCAGCCTGATACAGGTGAACAAGCCTTAGAAATTTGTGATGCGTTATCTCGTTCTGGTGCTGTTGATGTTATCGTTGTTGACTCCGTTGCTGCCTTAACGCCAAAAGCAGAAATTGAAGGTGAAATCGGTGATTCGCACGTTGGTTTAGCAGCTCGTATGATGAGCCAAGCCATGCGTAAATTAGCGGGTAACCTGAAAAACTCCAACACATTGCTTATTTTCATCAACCAAATTCGTATGAAAATCGGTGTTATGTTTGGTAACCCAGAAACTACAACAGGTGGTAATGCACTTAAATTCTACGCATCTGTTCGCTTAGATATTCGTCGTATCGGTTCTGTTAAAAACGGTGATGAAGTTGTTGGTAGTGAAACACGCGTTAAAGTGGTGAAAAACAAAATTGCAGCGCCATTTAAACAAGCTGAATTCCAAATTATGTATGGTGAAGGTATCAATACCTTTGGCGAATTGATTGATTTAGGTGTTAAACATAAATTGGTAGAGAAAGCTGGCGCATGGTACAGCTACAATGGTGAGAAAATTGGTCAAGGTAAAGCCAATGCAACAACTTACCTGAAAGAACACCCTGAAATGTATGATGAGTTAAACACTAAATTACGTGAAATGTTATTAAATCATGCAGGCGAATTTACTAGCGCAGCTGATTTTACTAACGATAGTGATAATGCAGCAGATATTGAAGAAACAGAAGAATAATTTTTTCCAATGTCTAAATTGAATGTGTATTAAAACATATTACGATTATCGTAGTTGTAAACCACTAGTCAATTAATGTGATTTAACTCACTTAAAAAAGGAAGCTCTAAAACGGCTTCCTTTTTGCTGTATGTCGTATTTTTTGTTCAAAAGAGAGTTAAAATTAGTCTTATTTTGCTTTCTTCCCCTAAAAAATAGCCTTTAACACTACTTTATTTAATATAACGATATTTTTTACTAACCTATTTTTTACAGTTGTATGAAATTTTATATAGTGAAATTTTGGTGATATATCCTTGCTAATAAATAATGAAAATAAGAATCATTACGATAGTCTGGTTGCACCAGATAATAAATAATTGAGATATAAAGATAAATATATTCAATATATTTGGATCTAATTTAAATTGTATTTAAAGGTTTGTTGAGATGTAAGGTGAATTTTATACTGATAAGCGCTTTTATTTTAGTAAGTTATCGTGCTCTTAATATCTTATTTAAGTAATAACGCTTATGTGTTTATTACTAATTGCTATGAGAAAAAGAGATTATTCAGAGAGCATAAACGTATAGAGAGTAATCCCATAAAAAATCAGTAATAACAAATACTTTTTAATAATTACAAAATGAAAATACTTTAAGTTACTAACATTTCCCAAGATAATTGCTCTTAAATAGAGAAAAGTCCCATTCTCAGATAACAATCCCACTTTCAGAAAAAAACTAGACGATTTACAATGTCAACACGAATAAGTTTATCGGGGGTTTTACTTCTGACAGAAGAAATTCTATCTTATCCCTACTTATGTATTCGTTGGCTAAGTAGAGGTAACAATAAACCTCCTCTAACTAGATTTCTAATTTCTGTTTTTCCAGCTTGATTTCGGGATAATTATGAGCAAAAGCACCGCTGAGATCCGTCAGGCGTTTCTCGACTTTTTTCATACTAAAGGACATCAAATAGTACCTAGCAGTTCTTTGGTTCCAAATAACGATCCAACATTGCTGTTTACAAACGCAGGGATGAACCAATTCAAAGATGTATTTCTTGGATTGGATAATAGACCTTATTCCCGAGCGACAACCGCGCAACGCTGTGTGCGCGCTGGTGGTAAACATAACGATTTAGAAAATGTGGGTTATACCGCTCGTCACCATACCTTTTTTGAAATGCTAGGTAATTTCAGTTTTGGTGACTATTTCAAACATGATGCAATCAATTTTGCTTGGGAATTATTAACAAGCAAAGAGTGGTTCAATTTACCTAAAGAAAGACTTTGGGTAACGGTATATGCCACAGATGATGAAGCTTATGATATTTGGAATAAAGAAATTGGTATTCCAGCAGAAAGAATAATCCGTATTGGTGATAACAAAGGGGCACCATTTGCATCAGATAACTTCTGGCAAATGGGTGACACAGGCCCTTGTGGACCTTGTACTGAAATATTTTATGACCATGGTGACCACATTTGGGGCGGACCTCCAGGCTCACCAGAAGAAGACGGCGATCGCTATATTGAGATCTGGAACATCGTTTTCATGCAATTTAACCGTCAATCAGATGGCACAATGGATCCATTGCCAAAACCATCGGTTGATACAGGAATGGGATTAGAGCGTATTACCGCTGTTTTACAGCATGTAAACTCTAACTATGACATTGATTTATTCCGTTCTTTAATTAAATCAGTTGCACAAGTGACTAATGCAACAGATTTAGAAAATAAATCATTACGTGTTATTGCCGATCATATTCGTTCTTGTTCATTCCTTATTTGCGATGGCGTTATCCCTTCTAATGAAGGCCGTGGCTATGTTCTGCGTCGTATTATTCGTCGTGCAGTACGTCATGGTTATATGCTTGGCGCTAAAGATACCTTCTTCTATAAGTTAGTAGCTCCATTAATTGAAGTTATGGCAGAAGCGGGTGAAGAATTAAAACGCCAACAAGATATCGTTGAAAAAGTATTAAAAACGGAAGAAGAGCAGTTTGCTCGCACGTTAGAACGTGGTCTGCAATTATTAGATGAAGAGCTTGCTCAATTAACAGATGACGTTCTTCCAGGTGAAACCGCTTTCCGTCTTTATGATACTTATGGTTTCCCTCTTGATTTAACTGCCGATGTTTGTCGTGAAAGAAATATCAAAGTTGATGAAAAAGGCTTTGAAGTCGCGATGGAAGAGCAACGTAAACGCGCTCGTGAATCCAGCGGTTTCGGTACTGACTATAATAGTTTAATCAAAGTGGATAGTCGCAGTGAGTTCTCTGGTTATGAGCATGATGAACAGCAGGGCACAATTACCGCTATTTTCCATAACGGACAATCAGTCACTGAATTAAAAGCAGGTGAAGAAGGTATTATCTTCTTAAATAAAACCGCATTTTATGCAGAGTCTGGTGGTCAAGTTGGTGATAAAGGTGTTCTAACAGGTAAAGATAGCCTGTTTGAAGTCACAGATACGCAAAAATACGGTAAAGCTATTGGTCATATTGGTAAAGTTAACGTAGGGTCGTTTATTGTTAACCATAAAATCAATGCAGCCATTGATACTGCTCGCCGTGATGCTATTCGTTTAAATCACTCTGCGACGCACTTATTACACGCAGCATTGCGTCAAGTTCTGGGTACGCATGTTACGCAAAAAGGTTCTTTAGTTAACGATAAATATCTGCGTTTTGACTTTTCTCATTTTGAAGCTGTTAAACCAGAACAATTACGGGAAGTTGAAGATATTGTAAATGCGCAAATCCGTCTTAACTCACCAGTTGTCACTGAGTTAATGGATCTTGAAGATGCGAAAGAAAAAGGTGCGATGGCACTCTTTGGTGAAAAATACGACGAACGAGTTCGTGTTTTAACTATGGGTGACTTCTCTACTGAGCTTTGCGGTGGTACTCACGCTTCTAGAACGGGTGATATTGGTTTATTCCGCATTGTCAGTGAGTCAGGTACTGCGGCTGGTATTCGTCGTATTGAGGCGATTACGGGTATTGCAGCAATTGAGAGTATTCATGAACAATCAGATCTCATCTCTCTTGTTGCACAAGTTCTAAAAAGTGATGGTACAAACTTGGTCGAAAGAATCAAAACAGTCCAAGAAAAACATCGTTTATTAGAAAAAGAACTCCAACAACTAAAAGATCAGCAAGCTGCCCAAGAGAGTTCCTCTTTAGGTAGCCAAGCTAAAAACGTGAAAGGTATCAAACTTTTAGTTCGTGAGCTTAATGGTGTTGAGCCGAAAATGTTAAGAACAATGGTTGATGATTTAAAAAATCAATTAGGTTCTGCAATTATTGTGCTTTCTACTATTTCTGATGGTAAAGTGAGCTTAATTGTTGGGGTCACTAAAGATTTAACTGCTAAAGTTAAAGCGGGTGAGCTAATTAGTTTTGTAGCACAGCAAATTGGCGGTAAAGGTGGCGGTCGCCCTGATATGGCTCAAGCTGGTGGTACTGACGTTGAAGCCTTACCTGCTGCTTTGGCAAGTGTTGACGAGTGGGTTGAATCGCATCTGTAAGCGATAGCAACCTGAAAAAAGGCGCTATCCCTGTTTGTATCGGGATAACGCCTTATAGAGATATTGATAATCCGTTAAATAATCAATCACTAAATTTATATTTTGTTATGAAGTATGAGTTACTTGTGATAAATAATGATTATACGAATTGACAATGTATGATGGATAATGGCCGGGAAATTCTAGAGACCCGACTCTTGTAAATTTTCAAGGAGCAAAGAATGCTTATTCTAACTCGTCGAGTTGGTGAAACGCTTATGATAGGCGATGATGTGACCGTAACCGTTTTAGGGGTTAAAGGTAATCAGGTACGGATTGGCGTAAACGCACCCAAAGAAGTATCAGTCCATCGTGAAGAGATCTATCAACGAATTCAGGCCGAGAAAACTCAGCCTACTGATAACTACTAAATCAATTCCCATTTTTTAGTCAGTTACAATTCATTCGTAAGCGTCCACACTTTTGCCGGGTTTGGGCGCTTTTCTCTTTATAAGACTTTTGATTCCTATCTTTGTTCCTATCTTCGTTCTCCTTGAACTGTATTTATTATTGCACTATCCGTTTATTCTGATTGACAGAATTGAAAGTCTTTTTACCTCTAATCATTCGCTTCACAATTATTTGATGTGTGAATGAATTTATTTACTAAGAGAATAAAATACTTGAATGATTTTTCATCAGCGATATCATTGTGTTTAGAACTTTTTTAGCCAATCTTGATGATAAACGCATCAGTTTGTTTGTGAAGTGTTCAAACAAACGTATATTCGTAAAAAGTTGAGAAAAATTGTTTGACTTCTTAGGCTGAGAAAGTAATATGTGCGCCACACAGAGACGAGATGTTCAGTAAGAACTTCTTCGAGTGGTTCTAAATATGGTGAGATGGCCGAGAGGCTGAAGGCGCTCCCCTGCTAAGGGAGTATGCGGTCAAAAGCTGCATCGAGGGTTCGAATCCCTCTCTCACCGCCATTTAGATTTGCATCCTTAGCTCAGCTGGATAGAGTACTCGGCTACGAACCGAGCGGTCGGAGGTTCGAATCCTCCAGGATGCACCATATTCCAACCCCATGATTAATGTATGGGGTTTTTATTTTGGTGCAAATGGTGAATAATTTGCATTAAAAGCGTAAAGTATTAAAACGGCGCATCCTTAGCTCAGCTGGATAGAGTACTCGGCTACGAACCGAGCGGTCGGAGGTTCGAATCCTCCAGGATGCACCATCTCATTACTCAGATTGCTAATTGCAATATGAGCAGCTAGAAAAGTAACTACGATGCATCCTTAGCTCAGCTGGATAGAGTACTCGGCTACGAACCGAGCGGTCGGAGGTTCGAATCCTCCAGGATGCACCATCTTTTATTAGATCTCTTTAGTTTATTATTTCTAGCAAAAACGTCAGACCCGCATCCTTAGCTCAGCTGGATAGAGTACTCGGCTACGAACCGAGCGGTCGGAGGTTCGAATCCTCCAGGATGCACCATCTTAAAAGCCTCGCTTATTGCGGGGCTTTTTGCTTTCTACCATTCTATTATTTTTCATAATATAACGTCTTTGTTTAGCACCAACTAACAATGCTAACATCATCTAATCAGCGACAATTTAGTGACTTTGCGATAAAGTAACTCCTATCTATTTACTAACATCAATCAACGCGGGAGGTCACCTTTGATCCCGGACGTATCAAAAGCGCTTTCTTGGTTGGAAGCACACCCTAAAGTTTTATGTGGCATCCACCGTGGTATAGAGCGTGAAACTTTAAGAGTTACGCCAGAAGGCAATTTAGCATCAACAGAGCATCCTATTTCATTAGGTAAATCATTAACTCATAAATGGATCACAACTGATTTTGCTGAGTCTCTATTAGAGTTTATTACACCTGTTGATGACAACATTGCACATACCTTGCATTTTTTAGGTGATTTACACCGCTATACAGCTCGTCACTTAGATAATGAACGTATGTGGCCTATGAGTATGCCTTGCTTTATTGAAGCCGAAGATAAGATTACCTTGGCTCAATTTGGTACCTCTAATGTTGGGCGTTTTAAAACACTCTATCGTGAAGGGCTTAAAAATCGTTATGGCGCGTTAATGCAAACTATTTCAGGTGTGCATTACAACTTCTCACTGCCTATCGAATTTTGGCAAGCATGGGCAAATGTAAAAGATGAAGAGAGTGGGAAAGAGGCGATTTCTGATGGTTACTTACGTCTTATTCGTAACTATTATCGCTTTGGCTGGATCATTCCATTCTTCTTTGGTGCATCACCGGCAATTTGTGGATCTTTCTTAAAAGGAAGAGAAACAAATCTACCATTTGAAAGCACTCCTAAAGGGGCGAAGTATTTACCTTATGCAACTTCATTACGTTTAAGTGATTTAGGGTATACCAATAAATCTCAAAGCGATTTAGATATCACCTTTAATCATCTTGAAACGTATGTCAAAGGGCTGAAAAAAGCGATTCATAAGCCTTCTGAAGAGTTTGCTAAATTAGGTGTTAAGAAAAACGGTGAATATATTCAGTTAAACACCAATGTGTTGCAGATTGAAAATGAACTCTATGCGCCTATTCGTCCTAAACGCGTGGTTAAAGGGGATGAATCACCTTCTGATGCGTTATTACGTGGTGGTATTGAATATATCGAAGTTCGTTCACTTGATATCAATCCATTTACGCCAATTGGCGTTGACGAAACTCAAATTCGCTTCCTTGATTTATTCCTGATCTGGTGTGTATTAGCTGATGCTCCAGAGATGAGCGCCTCTGAATTAGCGTGCTGCCGTTCAAATTGGAATAACGTTATTCTAGAAGGACGTAAGCCAGGTCAAGTTATTGGAATGGGTTGTGGTGAAAGAAAAGAGCCATTAGCGCAAGTGGGTAAAGCCTTATTTGCTGATTTAGAACGTGTTGCTAATGTTCTTGATTGCTGTTCAGGCACTAAATATATGGAAGTTTGCGTTAAGTTAGAAGAAATGTTTGATAATCCTGAATTAACTTTCTCTGGCAGACTTTTAGATAAAATTAAAACGCAAGGCATTGGTGGTTTCGGCTTGTCTTTAGCTGAAGAATATTACCAAGAATTAATTAAAACACCTTATGAAACGTTAACCGATGAAGCTTTTGATCATGAGAGAATTTCATCCATAAAACGTCAAGAAGAGTTAGAAAAGAGTGATACCATTTCTTTTGATGAGTATTTGAAGATCCATGCGGGGACAAACACCGATAACGTGGCTTCCTAAACTTAGATAGAAAAAAGCCACACTAAGATTTGTGTGGCTAAAAAATTCTATAGAGAAATAGGGATGATAACAATTTGCGCGTATTCATTACTAAGACCAGGCTACTTGCAGAAAGTTTCATTTTTTCTTAAAAATATTTAAATTTTTCTTAGGAGGTTTTTTATGCCTTTATTGGATAGCTTTACTGTTGACCATACACGTATGTCAGCACCTGCTGTACGCGTTGCTAAAACAATGAAAACGCCATCAGGTGATACCATCACGGTATTTGATTTACGTTTTACTGTGCCAAATAAAAAAGCCATGCCTGAGAAAGGAATTCATACTCTAGAGCATCTGTTCGCTGGATTTATGCGTAACCATCTTAATGGTGATGGTGTTGAGATAATTGATATTTCCCCAATGGGATGCCGTACAGGCTTCTACATGAGCTTAATTGGACAACCTGAAGAGCAACGTGTAGCTAATGCATGGAAAGCGGCAATGGAAGATGTTTTGAAAGTAAAAGATCAAAACCATATCCCAGAACTGAATGTGTACCAATGTGGTACCTATGAAATGCACTCACTGACAGAAGCACAAGATATTGCACGAGATATTTTATCTCATAGTATTGGCATTAATCATAACGATGAATTAGCACTACCTGAAGAGACTTTAAAAGAGCTACATATTTAAGTCACTGCCACTTCATAAAATTAGGGGACAATAGATCAAGAAATTCGCATCCTGATTTATTGTCTCTTTTTTATTTTTATCTCCTTTATTATTTTTCTTTTCTCTACTCCATTGTTTTATTTTCTTATCTTCTTATATTGTTAGCACAGTAATGGATTAAATTTATGCTTAATACACGGAGTACACTTTTGTTATGGAAAATCGCAAATTCTCATCACCTAAATTAGTGTTAGAGTTTTTTGTTCGAGAATTTTATTTTGTAGGTAAAGGCACATTGCGTACCCAATTTCCTAAAGATGCCTTTTTCTATCAAGGACGTTCTAAAGCACTTGAATATCGTTACTTTGAACGAGTCCACAAAAAGTATGTTAAACGCTCTCAGTGTGAACCAGAGCTTATTATCAAGCCTGATTTATTATTGCTATCGTCTGAACTCAATACTGAATTATTTGCCAAAATCATTAAACCACAAACAAATACCATAATAAAAATAAGTGGTGATTATCTTTATAAAGAAAAAGAAGAAGAGCAATATCATTGGTATTTTCAACAAGATAAAATTAAAACAAACAGTTATAGTGGCGATAATTCACAGTTAAAATATGAAAATATTTGTAGCTTAGCACCTCATCATTTTAATATTGAAGCGATAAACGGTGAGGAGGCGCTTATTACTAATTTTCCACGCAAGTCCCTTTCTCTTACTTTGAATAAAGGAGAAACTGCGTGTTTTATTTGTCGGCGTGAAGAGTATGGTGCTGATTATTCTTATCAGCCTGCATTAAACTTAGTTATGTGGGTCAAAAATCATGGTTTCTATTCTGATTATCAACAATTAAAACCTGCAAAATTAATACAAGAGCAAGCGATAGAACCTTTCTATATGAAACCCGCCAGAGAGTTTGATTTTCGTAATAGCAAATTACGATTTGAGCTAGGATAAACAGTAGGAAATAAGCGCCTTAGAAGGCGCTTATTTTGTATGCATTAATGATGTGGGATTGAAAGGTGGCGAATTAATGCCTTTTTAATGACGTTATCTTGAACTTCAAGTATTTCAAATTCGTAGTCACTCACTTTTATTTTATTACCTACAACAGGTAAGTCTCCCAACTCTTCAATAATGACGCCGTTGATCGTTCGAGCTTCATCTTCAGGTAAATGCCAACCAAAAGCTTTATTGATATCTCGAATGTTTGTTGTACCATCGACTAATAATGAACCGTCTTTTTGAGGAATAACTTCTTCAGCTAAAGATGGGGACATCGAGGTAGTAAAGTCACCAACAATCTCTTCAAGAATATCTTCAACAGTGACTAAACCTTGAATCTCACCATATTCATCAACCACAACACCCGCTTTTTCATTATTACGCTGGAAGTTGACGAGTTGTAGGTTTAATGGTGTGCTTTCTGGAATAAAGTAGATTTTATCGGCCGCTTTCATCAGAATTTGCTTAGTAAATTCTTTTTTCTCTGTCATTAAGCGATAAGCTTCTCGTACTCGTAACATACCAATTGCATCGTCGAGAGTGTCACGATAAAGCACAATTCGACCGTGTGGAGAATGAGTTAATTGTCTTACGATAGATTTCCATTCGTCATTGACGTCGATACCAAAAATCTCATTTCTTGGTACCATAATATCGCCAATCGTCACTTTTTCTAAATCTAAAATCGACAGCAACATGTTCTGATTTCTTTGCGAAAGCTTTGATTTAGATTCATTAACGATAGTTCTCAATTCTTCTTTTGAGACTGCATTTCCCTGTATTATTGGGGATTTGATACCAAAAATACGCATGAGTATTAATGTGATTTTATTAAAAAACCAAACAATAGGCAGCATCATTTTTTGCAAAGGAGAAAGAATAACACTACTTGGATAAGCAACGCGCTCTGGATAAAGTGCCGCGATTGATTTTGGAAGCACTTCAGCAAAAATAAGGATAATAAAGGTCAGCACACCCGTGGCTATTGCTACACCTGCATCACCATATAAACGCATACCAACAATGGTAGCTAGTGCAGACGCAACAATATTAATCAGATTATTGCCAATCAATACTAAACTAATCAATCTGTCAGGACGTTGTAATAATTTTTCCACACGTTTTGCAGAGCGATTTCCTTGTTTTGCAGCATGACGAAGACGATAGCGATTAATCGTCATCATACTGGTTTCAGTCCCAGAAAAATAAGCTGAGGCAATAATCATACATACAAGTATGATAATGAGCGTAGTTGTCGACACATGCTCCAAAATTGAGATCCTTTTGCTACCCTAAAATAGAAAATTAATTAAGCACTAACTCTTGTAATAAACGATTACCGAAAAAAGCTAATGTCAAAATAATAGCGCCAATCAAATTAAAGATAATGACTTTCTTTCCTCTCCATCCTTCTCGGAAATGTCCCCATAATAAAATGATGTAAACAAACCAAGCAATGATAGAGAAAATAGATTTATGGATATTTTCTTTACCAAAAATATTATCCATATACACCAAACCTGTACATAAGGTCAGTGTCAGCAATACGACACCTACTTGTGTGATATGAAACATTTTACGCTCAATTGACATTAATGGTGGCATTTGAGGTGAGAATTTTAGTTTCTTATTTTTTAGTTGATAGTCGAGCCAACTAAGTTGTAAAGCATATAGAGCGGCAATTAACAGTGTGGCATAGCTTAATAAAGCCAGCCCAATATGAATAAAGAGTGATGTGCTACTTTCAAGATGTGTAACAAATTCACCCGGCATCAGCGCTGCAATAACAAGATTGACTATTGCGAAACAATAAACAATAGGCAGCAAGAACCATGCACGGCCACGAGAAGCCACAATCGTCATGATAACGCAGACCATCAGGCTCACAATTGCACCTAGATTGGTGAGTGAAAGATTTTGTCCGCTGTGGGGGCGGAAAATTAAAAATTTTAATGAAATGGCATGTGCAATAAGTGCAATTACCGCAAATAGTAGAGCTAATCCGCGGTATCCATTCTGCTCTTTTCGTAACAGACCGGGCAAAAACAGCACCAGACTGAGTAAATAAGCGCAGACAGCGACGATAGAGATTGATATAACGGGCATAGTTTCGCTTACATATATTGTTTGAATAACTTCCTAGTATAGCGCTAGGAGCATACGGCTCCAACTATTGAAGTCATTAAGCTTAAATCTCTATGCAGAGATCCGCGAGTCATCGTGATATAATCGGTGGCATACATGACCGATAAGCCCAACTTTAACACTGAGCTAAGATAATGTTTGAGAATTTAAGTGACAGACTATCGCGCACATTGCGCAATATAAGCGGTCGAGGAAGACTGACCGAAGAAAACATCAAAGAGACACTGCGTGAAGTACGTATGGCTTTATTAGAAGCTGACGTTGCCTTACCTGTGGTTCGTGATTTTATTGCGCGCGTCAAAGAGAGCGCAGTAGGGCATGAAGTTAACAAAAGCCTGACACCGGGTCAGGAGTTTGTGAAGATTGTTCAAAATGAACTCGTCAATGCGATGGGGGAAGTGAATACTGACCTTGATCTATCAGCGCAACCGCCAGCTGTTGTGTTAATGGCAGGTTTGCAAGGTGCCGGTAAAACAACCAGTGTCGCAAAACTAGGTAAATTCTTAAAAGAGAAAAAGAAGAAAAAAGTTCTTGTTGTTTCTGCTGACGTTTATCGCCCAGCAGCGATTAAACAGCTTGAAACGTTAGCCGAAACGGTTGGCATTGATTTCTTCCCTTCAACTGTTCAAGAAAATCCAGTCACAATTGCAAGTAATGCATTAAAACATGCACAACTTCAATTCTATGATGTATTGCTGGTGGATACGGCAGGTCGTTTACACGTAGATGAAGGCATGATGGAAGAGATCCAACTTCTCCATAAAGCCATTAATCCAGTTGAAACCCTGTTTGTTGTTGACGCCATGACGGGTCAAGATGCGGCAAATACAGCAAAAGCATTCAATGAAGCATTGCCATTAACAGGGGTTGTATTAACCAAAGTTGATGGTGATGCGCGTGGTGGTGCAGCATTATCCATTCGCCATATCACGGGTAAGCCAATTAAATTCCTCGGTGTTGGGGAAAAAACAGAAGCCTTAGAACCTTTCCACCCAGATCGTATTGCCTCTCGTATTTTAGGCATGGGTGATGTTCTGTCTTTAATTGAAGACATTGAAAGCAAAGTTGATAGAGCACAAGCTGAAAAGCTAGCGACAAAGCTTAAAAAAGGTGATGGCTTTGATCTAAATGATTTTTTAGATCAATTAAAGCAGATGAAAAACATGGGCGGCATGGCGAGTATGTTAAGCAAAATGCCGGGTATGTCTCAGGTGCCAGATGCAGTAAAATCACAAATGGATGATTCAATTTTAGTGAAAATGGAAGCGATTATTAATTCCATGACTAAAAAAGAACGCCAAAAACCAGAAATCATCAAAGGTTCTAGAAAACGCCGTATTGCAGCGGGTTCAGGAACACAAGTGCAAGACGTCAACCGTTTATTAAAACAGTTCGATGATATGCAACGTATGATGAAAAAAATGAAAAAAGGTGGCATGGCTAAGATGATGCGTAGCATGAAAGGTATGATGCCACCTGGATTCCCAGGCCGATAAAATCAAAAAGCCTGAAAAAAAACGTGCTTTGGATTGCTTTTTTCGCCAAAGTGAGTAAACTTTTCGGGCTTTTTATATGACAACCGGACTCCGTTCCTCGATGGCGTCTGGTTGTTTTATTAACTAATGAGGATGTTATGGTAACAATTCGTTTAGCTCGTGGCGGCGCAAAAAAGCGTCCGTTTTACCAAGTAGTAGTAACCGATAGCCGCAATGCACGTGATGGTCGTTTCATTGAGCGTGTAGGCTTTTATAACCCACTGGCAACCGGTAATGCAGAAGAATTACGTTTAGACGTAGACCGTGTTGAACACTGGGTTGCTCAAGGCGCAACAGTTTCAGAACGTGTTGCTGGCCTGATCAAATCAGCGAAGAAAAGCGCTTAATCTGTCGCGGTGGTAACAATGAGCGAACAAAAAACCTTAAAAGAACCTATAGAACCTATTGTAATGGGTAAATTAGGTTCACCTTACGGGATCCGTGGTTGGCTCAGAGTTTTTTCCTCCACCGAACACGCCGAAAACATTTTTGAATATCAACCGTGGTTTATTCAACGTCATGGACAGTGGGAAACTATTGAAATTGAAAGTTGGAAACATCACAACCAAGATATTATCGTCAAGCTAAAAGGTATTGATGACAGAGATGCGGCTAATATCCTGACTAATTTTGAAATTGTTGTGAATGCTTCGCAACTTCCAGAGCTTGAAGGTGAATATTACTGGAAAGATCTGATGGGGTGCCATGTAGAAACTGACAAAGGCTACGATCTGGGTGTCGTTACTGACATGATGGAAACGGGCTCAAATGATGTCATGGTCATTAAAGCTAATCTGAAAGATGCGTTCGGTGCCGGGGAACGGCTAATCCCGTTTCTTGATGGGCAGGTTATCAAGAAAGTCGATCTCTCAGCGAAAAAAATTATCGTTGATTGGGATCCTGGTTTTTAGATTATTCCGGTTAACGGTTCTCAATAGTGGGACACAAAAATGTGGATTGGGGTAATTAGCCTATTTCCAGAAATGTTCCGCTCTATAACCGAGTACGGGGTGACTGGTCGGGCAGTGAAGCATGGTCTGCTCAATGTAGAATGTTGGAATCCCCGAGATTTTACATACGACAGACACAATACCGTTGATGATCGTCCTTATGGCGGTGGTCCTGGTATGTTGATGATGGTACAACCTTTAAGGGAAGCCATTCATCAAGCGAAAGCTGCGGCAGGTGATGGAGCAAAGGTGATTTATTTATCACCTCAGGGACGCAAACTCGATCAACAAGGAGTTTGTGAACTGGCAACAAATGAGAAGTTAATTCTGGTTTGTGGTCGGTATGAAGGTATAGATGAGCGTGTCATTCAGACTGAAATCGATGAAGAGTGGTCTGTAGGTGATTACGTATTAAGTGGTGGGGAATTACCTGCCATGATAATGATAGATGCAGTAGCGCGCTTTGTACCGGGTGTTCTCGGACATGCAGCCTCTGCGAAAGAAGATTCTTTTGCTGAAGGTTTACTGGATCATCCTCACTATACTCGCCCAGAGGTTTTAGATGGTATGGAAGTTCCGGCAGTTTTACTGTCAGGCAACCATGCTCATATTAATCGCTGGCGCATGAAACAATCACTGGGTCGAACCTGGCTAAGAAGACCTGAGCTTCTGGAAAGCCTAGCTCTGACTGACGAGCAAAGAGTGCTGTTAACAGAGTTCCAACAGGAACATCTGTCAGGAACAGCAGAGTAAGTCTGACACAAGATGTCATTAATATCAGTTTACCTAGGGTAAGAGAGTTATTATGAGCAATATTATTAAACAAATCGAACAAGAACAGATGAAGCAAGATGTTCCTTCATTCCGTCCTGGTGACACTTTAGAAGTTAAAGTATGGGTTGTTGAAGGTTCTAAAAAACGTCTGCAGGCATTCGAGGGCGTGGTTATCGCTATTCGTAACCGCGGTCTGCACTCTGCATTCACTGTTCGTAAAATTTCTAATGGCGAAGGTGTTGAGCGTGTATTCCAAACTCACTCTCCAGTCGTAGATAGCATCACTGTGAAACGTCGTGGTGCGGTTCGTCAAGCTAAACTGTACTACCTGCGTGAGCGTTCAGGTAAGGCTGCTCGTATTAAAGAGCGTCTTAACGCTAAATAATACGCTTTCGCACATCCGAAAGTTATTGTTAAAAGGTCAGCATTTGCTGACCTTTTTTATATCACCCCATGTTGAAAATACTGCTTGTTAGTTTTTACCTCTTTTACCTCTATATCCCTATCTTATCTATTCTTCATATGTCGAGATTCATTAAAAGACAATCTGTAAATATATTTTTACAAAATGGTATTTTAATTCAATCTTCATCACATTATTTATGCTCTCTCTCTTTATTGTAACTAATTGTTATTTATTGTTTATTTGTATCAAAAACATTAATCGTAAAGATATGATTACATTGCTGTCAAAATTATTAAAAATATGGATTGATTTCTTTACATTGCGTGTTATCTTATCTTTCAGACACACAAAAATCACAATGACAGATATAAAAAAGGTAAAGATTATGATCATGCAAAAAGACGCACTCAATAATGTGAATATCAGCGAAGAGCTGGTTTTAATTACTCCAGAAGAGTTAAAACAAAAATACCCATTGAGTCGCAATGATCTGCATGCCATTGCTCAGTCACGTCAAACAATTTCTGAAATTGTCCAACGTCGTGATCCTCGCTTACTCGTGGTATGTGGGCCTTGTTCCATTCATGATGTCGATGTTGCGTTAGATTACGCAAAACGCCTGAAAGTCTTAGCGTCTGAATTAAGTGATAGTCTGTATATTGTGATGCGTGTCTACTTTGAAAAACCTCGTACAACTGTTGGTTGGAAAGGTTTAATCAGCGATCCATTTATGGATGGTAGCTTTGAGATGGAAAAAGGGTTACATATTGCCCGTAAGCTATTGACTGAGCTTGTACAATTAGGTTTGCCTCTAGCGACTGAAGCGTTAGATCCTAACAATCCACAATACTTAGGTGATTTATTTAGTTGGTCTGCAATTGGAGCCAGAACAACAGAATCTCAGACTCACCGTGAAATGGCATCAGGGCTTTCAATGCCAGTTGGATTTAAAAACGGAACAGATGGTAATTTAGATACTGCGATTAACGCGATGAAAGCGGCTTCTATGCCACACCGGTTTATGGGAATTAATCAATCAGGGCAGGTTTGTTTATTACAAACACAAGGTAACCCTGATGGTCATGTTATTTTACGTGGTGGAAAAACACCAAACTACCATGAAGAAGATGTTGCTCAGTGTGAAGCTCAAATGGTAAAAGCAGGATTAAAACCATCATTAATGATTGATTGCAGCCATGGTAATTCTAATAAAGATTTCCGTCGTCAAACAGCGGTGGTTGATTCTGTGATTGAGCAAATTACTAAAGGTAATGAATCAATCACTGGCATTATGTTAGAAAGCCATATTAATGAAGGCAATCAATCGTCAGAGCAATCTCGTAGTGAAATGAAATACGGTGTCTCAGTAACAGATGCGTGTATTAGTTGGGAAACAACGGAGTCAGTATTAAGAAATTTACATGCTCAACTTTCCCCGATTTTGGTTCAGCGTGAAGCTCAGTTAAAAAAAGTTAGTTAATCATAAAGAAAAAAGAGGCAAGCATAGATGGCTGAAGAATTACAAGGTTTGCGTGAGCAAATTGATCAGGTAGATAAATCACTGCTTTCTTTACTCGCAAAAAGAATGCAGTTGGTAGCTGAAGTGGGAGAAGTTAAAAACCGTCATGGCTTACCGATTTATGCGCCTGATAGAGAAGCCGCTATGCTTGCTTCTCGTCGTAATGACGCACAAATGATGGGAATTTCCCCAGATTTGATTGAAGATGTGTTACGCCGAGTAATGCGAGAATCCTATACTAAAGAGAATGACAAGGGATTTAAAACTCTTAACCCTCAACTTGGTAAAATCGTTATTGTGGGAGGAAATGGGAAAATGGGTAAACTATTTTCTCGTTTGTTTACACTCTCTGGCTATCAAGTTGAAAGTTTAGAAGCTGATGAATGGCAAACTAAGTCGCCTGCTATTTTTGATAATGCAGGAATGGTAATAATTAGTGTACCTATCCATTTAACCGTTGAGGTTATTGAACAATTACCGCCATTGCCTAAAGATTGCTTATTAGTCGATTTAGCTTCTATCAAAAAAGCCCCTTTAGAGGCGATGTTAAAGGCACATAGTGGGTCCGTTTTAGGTCTTCATCCAATGTTTGGCCCTGATGTGCCCAGTTTGGCAAAACAGGTTGTGGCTTATTGTGAAGGCCGAAACCATCAAGAATTTGAATGGTTGCTAGAGCAATTAATGGTATGGGGAGCAAAAATTGAGGCGATTACGCCAGAAGAGCATGATAAAAACATGAGTTTTATTCAAGCACTTCGACATTTTACTACCTTTGCTTACGGTCAGCATTTAGCAAAAGAAAAAGTGGACTTAGCCAGTTTACTGCGACTCTCATCTCCTATTTATCGCTTAGAATTGGCAATGATAGGACGACTGTTTGCTCAAGATCCTCAACTCTATGCTGATATTATTTTATCATCACAAGAGAATATTGAACTAATTCGTAGATATCATCATTCTTTGGGGCAAGCTATCGATTTATTAGATATAAATGCAAAGAGTGAGTTTGTTCGTTCATTTAATAACGTGAGTGATTGGTTTGGCGATTATGCTACTCAATTTATGAAAGAGAGTGGTGTATTATTACAAAAGGCTAACGATAGCCGAATCTAGTTAAATTATTTGTTATATAAAAGGTCGAGCAATAAAATAAATTGTTCGGCCTTTTTATTTTATTAATTATTTCATGTTTAGCTTATCACCAGTCATCATCACAAGGTGGCCAAACACAACGACTAGAAGCAGAGATATTGCTATTATTTTGAGAATATTCAATTTTCGATGTTATATTTTTTTCTGCCTTATCATCAAAATAAGCACTCGTATAACTAGCGAATAAAAATGAGCATATTAAAATATATAATTTATTCATAATAACTCCTTTTAAAACAAAATGCTTAAAAGTTAATAGTCTTTAGGATCTGGACATGGGCTTACTGTGCAACGTTTCAAATCCGTTTGAGACGTTAGTGAGTAAGTGTGATAACCCTCTTTTAATTTAATTTCATCTACGTTATTGGTAAAAAATAGACTTAAAATCAGTATGATAAAAGTGTTCATATTCTTTCCCTCCATTTAATAATAGATAAGAATCACATATTTTTACTTAGAAAATAAAAGTAGAGAAATATAAATATACATTTAAAAACAATAAGATAAATATCTATATTTATTAATAGATTAATACATCTTGTGTTTATTGTTATTTAATTGTTATCTCAGGGTTTAATTTAATAATAATTAATGTTCAATATTGTCTTTTTATTAAAAGTTATTTGTTGATGAGATCTTAAAAATGAATGAAATTAAAAGGTATTATTAAAATTATAACAATGATCAAAAAAATGCCTATAACAATTATCGTAAATTATATTTTATAAGCTCTTTTTTTTGCAATAAGTGCTAAAAATTTAATTGTATTATTTTTTGTTTATATTCCGACGTGTTTTTCAAGGGGTAATTTATGGATTTTTTAATACAACTCGCCATTATATTAGTGTGTCTATTTTATGGGGCTAGAAAGGGAGGAATTGCACTAGGTCTATTAGGTGGTGTAGGTTTGGTTATTTTAGTTTTTGTTTTTAACCTCCCTCCAGGAAAACCACCTGTTGATGTAATGTTAGTTATTATTGCCGTTGTTTCTGCATCAGCAACATTACAAGCATCTGGTGGATTAGATGTTATGTTGCAAATAGCAGAAAAATTATTACGTAAAAATCCAAAATATATTTCTATTGTTGCACCACTCGTAACTTGTACTCTTACAATATTATGTGGTACTGGGCACGTTGTTTATACCATATTGCCAATAATCTATGATGTGTCGATTAAAAATAATATTCGTCCGGAAAGACCAATGGCGGCAAGTACAATCGGCTCTCAAATGGGGATTATTGCCAGCCCAGTGTCTGTTGCCGTTGTTACATTAGTCGCAATGCTCGGTGATGTGACTTTTAATGGTAAACACCTTGAGTTTTTAGATTTATTAGCAATTACTATTCCTTCTACTTTTATCGGTATTTTAGCCATTGGTATCTTTAGCTGGTTTAGAGGAAAAGATTTAGATAAAGACCAACGCTTCCAAGAATTTGTTTCAGTTCCTGAAAACCATGATTATGTTTATGGTGATACAGCAACACTTCTAGATAAAAAGCTCCCTATGAAAAACTGGGTAGCAATGTGGATTTTCTTAGGTGCAATTGCTGTTGTGGCAATATTAGGTGCTTTCTCTGAAATACGTCCTGTATTTAATGGCAAGCCATTATCTATGGTGCTCGTTATTCAAATGTTTATGTTATTAGCTGGCGCGTCAATTATTATTATCTGTAAAACCAACCCTTCTCTTATTTCTAAAAATGAAGTATTTCGTTCAGGGATGATAGCAATTGTTGCCGTGTATGGTATTGCTTGGATGGCAGAGACAATGTTCTCTGCACATATGAAAGAAATAGAAGCTGCATTAGGACAATTAGTACGAGAATATCCTTGGGCTTATGCAGTTGTCTTATTATTGGTATCTAAGTTTGTTAATTCACAAGCAGCGGCTTTAGCAGCCATTGTTCCTTTAGCATTGGGTATTGGTGTTGATCCTGCTTATATCATTGCATCTGCACCTGCTTGTTATGGTTACTATATTCTTCCTACTTATCCTAGTGACTTAGCCGCTATTCAATTTGACCGTTCTGGTACAACTCGAATAGGGCGATTTGTTATTAATCATAGCTTTATTCTACCAGGATTAATTGGTGTAACTGTTTCCTGTGTCTTTGGTTGGCTATTTGCAGCGATGTATGGCTTCTTATAATGAGTGACAAAGTAAGAATATGAGATAAAAAAAGCCAGATAGGTGATGTACTATCTGGCTTATTTATTAGTGGATCGTTTTATTATTTTACTTCAACAGGAACGACATTCTCGGAAGGATAACAACCTAATACTTTTAATGAACGTGTTGTTTGTGATAAATCGTGTAAGGCTTTTTGCATATTAATATCACGTAAATTTGCTTGAACATCAATATAAAACATCTCTTCCCAAGGTGTGCCATTAATAGGACGAGACTCGAGTTTCGTCATAATAATGTCGTATTTTTTTAAAATCATTAATGCATCGACTAATGCACCCGCTTGTTGCCCAGTAGCCATTAAGAAGGTTGTTTTAGCGGGTACTTGCTCTGAAACATCAATGGCTTTTCGTGCAATAACAATAAAGCGTGTTACGTTTATTTGCTGGTTTGCTAAATTATTAGCTAAAGGTTTTAAACCATAAAGAGAGCCACCGGCTTCACTACCAATAGCCGCAACAAGTGGTGATTGTGCAAGAGCTACTTTTTCCATTGCAGCAGCTGTACTTTCGCAATATTCAATTTTCCAGTTTGGATACTGATTTAAATAATGACTGCATTGTTGGAAGGGTTGAGGATGACTATAAATAGTTTGCAACTCTTCTGTACTGCTATCAACACTTGTTAAAAGCGCATGATTAATAGGGATGCGAATTTCTCCAACAATAGAGATTGATGTTGTTTGCAGTAAATCGTAAACATCATTAATTGCCCCTGAACTGGTATTTTCAATAGGTAGTAAACCGTAATCAGCTTGGCCTGTATCGACAAGTGTAAAAATGTCATCAAATTTCTGGCAAGTGCAATCAACGAAGCTATCAAAATGGCGGGCTGCATATTGACGAGCAGCAATATGTGAATAAGAGCCTTTAGGCCCTAAATAAGCAATTCTGGCTGATTCATTCGGTGTTGCATTAAGATGTTGTTGTAGAATGGCTTGTTGCGTTAAGACAGAGTCTTCAATGATCATTTGAAAAATACGACTAATATAAAAACCATCTAGCCCAACGTTTTTTCCTTTCTCAATTAATAAATCAAGTAATTCACGCTCACGATTTTTATCTCTAATAGGGCGATGTGTATTCAATTTAAATTGAGCAACATCAGCAGATAATTGACGTCTGTTTGCTAACAATGTTAGTAATTCTGAATCTAACATTGTGATTTTATCTCTGATTGCTGATAAATCGAGTTTTTCCATGTTTAAGCCCTATACCGTTATGTCATGCCATCATAAATAAAAAAGCCTCCAATTTTGGAGGCTATTGTCGTTCTTACTTTTCTTTCTGAAATGACAAAGCCTCTTAATGAAAGAGTAGAAAGAAAAAGAAGAAAGGCAAATGTGAATGTTTTTTCATTATATTGATTGGTAAATTATTTAACATATCGCTATCAAACATGATGATGTGAATAGAGTCAAGAAAAATACAATAAAAAGCGCATCACGAGGATGCGCAGAGGCGTTTTGAGTCAGTGATTTATTCTAATTTTTAATCTTGCTTTACTATTTACATTTCATCGACAAGTAAATTCTCTTCTTTCAGGCTGTTATCAGCCCGACGAGATTCGTTTT
The DNA here is from genome assembly GCF_016238105.1 of Proteus sp. PR00224. Taxonomy (NCBI): domain Bacteria; kingdom Pseudomonadati; phylum Pseudomonadota; class Gammaproteobacteria; order Enterobacterales; family Morganellaceae; genus Proteus; species Proteus sp. PR00224. Next base: position 582,312 of record NZ_JAEHQU010000003.1, read on the forward strand.
TATGCTGAACTTTGTTTAATTGACGTTCAAGTTTTGCGAGTAATTCATTAATTGCAACATACATATCAGTGTGTTGTGCATTAGCGACCAATTGCCCATTTGGTGTATGAATGCTGGCATCAACACTAAAACCTTTAGGATCTTTCGTAAGAATAATATGAGGATTGATTAAATTCACCTGCCATTTATTGAGTTTAGTTAGACGGCTTTCAATGTGTTCACGTAGTGCTGGGGTAATTTCCATTTGTTTGCTAGTAATATTTATAATCATATAGTTACCTCTTTATTACTCCGTCTTCGATAACTTCAGAATATCGTGATACACAATTTAAAACATGATCAAAATCACTTTTTGTTAGATGTATGTGTAACTAGTAATAGAAACGTGACAAATGATAAATAGCTGAAAAAGACCGCTTGTTAAGTTGCATTTATTCAGTCATATTAGGAAGGTTGGGCTGATGAAAAGCAAAGACAATTTAGCTAGAAAAGAATAAAAAAACAGCAGCGATAAGCTGCTGTTTTTGATGGTGATGTTTTTGTTAGGCTGGATTGGCTGCAATTAGTGAAGCTACTTTTTCTGCTTCTTGCGTCAGACCTAATTCTTTATAAGCGTTTTCCATATAGACAAGCGCGTCACGAGTAGCTTGTGTGTCAGGATAATCGCGCATCATTTGCTCTACTCTATTAATAACCGCGACATAAGCCCCTCGTTTAGTATAGAATTTCGCAACAGAAAGCTCATACTTCGCTAAACGGTTTTTAAGAAAGACTAGGCGTTTGGTTGCATCGGCGACATAAAGGCTGTCTGGATAGTAACGAACTAATTGACTAAAATCTTTAAATGCCACGATGGCATGTTGAGGATCACGGTCTGAACGATCAATACCAAAGAATCCTTGTAATGCACTATCATCTAATGCTTGAGCTGTTAAGCCTCGCATATAAAGAACATAGTCGATATTAGGATGGGTTGGGTTTAATCGCATAAAACGGTCGATTGCAGAAATCGCCATTGGTAGTTCCGCTGATTTATAATAAGCATAAATCAGATCGAGTTGAACTTGTTGCGAGTAAGGGCCAAAAGGATAGCGATTATCGAGAGACTCTAATTGTTTGATAGCCGCTCCATAATTGCCATCTAGCAATTTTTCCTGACTGGTTGAGTAAAGCTCAGAAGGCGACATATCGGCAGTAACGTCTTTGTCTGAACTCGAACAGCCAGCAAGTAACAGGCTTACAGTGGCCGCTGCCACCAGGTATTTAATGCGTCTCATCACGTATTGATTATCCTCTGAATAGGTTTGGGGAGTCTCTCCGTGAAGCTCCCCTGAAATCGGTTACACTATAACTCATTTTAAATGAAACGGCTGTGCCGTCAAAACACTAACTTAATTAATAGAAAATTATTTATGTCTCAACAAATACGACTTAATGCTACAGTCGCAGATTCACAGCTGGGTCAACGCTTAGATCAGGCTTTGGCCGAAATGTTCCCTGATTATTCAAGATCTCGTATAAAAGAGTGGATCTTAGACAATAGAGTGCAGGTTAACGATAAAATCATCAATAAGCCAAAAGAAAAAATGCTTGGCGGTGAAAAAATTGAAGTCGATGCCTTAATTGAAGAGGAAGTTCGCTGGGAGCCTCAGAATATTCCGTTAAATATCGTTTATGAAGATGACGATATTTTAGTTATCAATAAGCCAAGAGATCTCGTTGTTCATCCTGGTGCGGGTAATCCTGATGGCACCGTATTAAATGCATTACTTTATCGCTATCCAGAGATTGCTAATGTACCTCGTGCGGGTATTGTCCATCGATTGGATAAAGATACAACAGGTTTAATGGTTGTTGCAAAAACAGTTCCTGCTCAAACGCATTTAGTTGAAGCTTTACAACGTCGTGAAATCACGCGTGAGTATGAAGCGGTTGCAACAGGAAGAATGACTGCGGGAGGATTAGTGAATGAACCTATTTCTCGACATCCAACTAAACGGACACATATGGCTGTGCACCCAATGGGTAAACCAGCAGTAACACATTATCGTGTTATGGAGCATTTCCGTGCTCATACACGTTTGCGTTTACGTTTAGAAACCGGTCGTACTCACCAAATTCGTGTTCATATGGCTCATATTCACCATGCTTTAATCGGTGATCAGCTTTATGCAGGAAGACCTCGTCCTTTAAAAGGGGCTTCAGATGAATTACGTGAAACGTTACGCTTATTTGATAGACAAGCGCTACATGCAACGATGCTACGTCTTTATCATCCAATAACAGGTATTGAAATGGAATGGCATGCACCATTGCCTGATGATATGGTTAAGCTTATCGATGTGCTAAAAGCTGACGTTGAACAGTTTAAAGATGAAATGGATTGGTAAATGACTTCATTGATTTTTCCAGATTGGCCACAACCTGAAAATATTGGGTCTTGCAGTACCTTGAGAGAAGGTGGGATTAGTCTACCGCCTTATAACAGCCTCAATTTAGGTACTCATGTTGGTGATAAATTGTCTGATGTTGAAGAAAATAGACGCAGACTTTGCCAGCAAGCTCAATTGCCTGAAATGCCACTATGGCTTGAACAAGTTCATGGTACTCATGTTGTTACGCTAAATACTGAGAAAAATGATGAAATACAAGGTGATGCCCTTTACACCTCTACCGTGAAAAAAGTTTGCGCAATTATGACGGCAGATTGTTTGCCAGTCCTTTTTACAACTGTTGATGGAACAGAAGTTGGCGCCGCTCATGGTGGATGGCGAGGGCTTTGCCATGGTGTATTACAGAATACACTTGCGCAGTTTAAAGCACCTAAAGATCAAATTATGGCATGGTTAGGGCCAGCAATTGGACCAACTGCTTTTGAGGTTGGTGCAGAAGTCCGTTTGGCGTTTATAGAGAAAAATATTGCCTTTGAATCTGCATTTATTCCCCATAATGGTAAATATTTAGCTAATATTTATATGTTAGCGAGAATAATCTTACAGGAAAGTGGAGTAACTCAGATTTATGGTGGCGATTTTTGTACTGTAACTGATCCATCGCGCTTCTTTTCTTATAGACGAGAGCATGTAACTGGGCGAATGGCATCATTAATCTGGATTAAATAAACTTCCTCTCAACGTTTTTTCTCACTTATCTCAAATATTGATGAATATTTTTGCTCAAAATTTTTATTTTGAGCTTGAATATTGTCAAAATGACCTCATCTATTCTCCAGTTACGAATTTTACTTTAAATTTTACTTGGAGGTGTTATGCGTCTGGATAAATTAACCAACAAATTCCAGCAAGCTCTCGCAGACGCCCAGTCATTGGCACTTGGGAACGATAATCAATTTATAGAACCCATACATTTACTGAGTGCGTTATTTAATCAACAAGGTGGCTCAATTCGCCCTCTATTAACATCCGTAGGTGTTAATGCATCGCAATTTAATGAGCGAATTAATGATGCTTTGTCTCGATTACCTAAAGTCGAAGGTGCTGGTGGAGAGGTTCATCCCTCAAATGATTTAATTAAGCACCTTAACTTGTGCGATAAATTGGCACAGAAAAAAGGTGACGAATTTATTTCGTCAGAGCTCTTTCTTTTAGCTGCTATGGAAACCGGTGGACAAGTTGCTGATATGCTAAAAGCTGCCGGAGCGAATAAAGCAAGTCTTGAGATAGCGATTGAAAAAATACGTGGTGGAGAAACAGTGAACGATCAAAATGCAGAAGACCAACGTCAGGCATTGAAAAAATATACTGTGGATTTAACGGAAAGAGCAGAACAAGGCAAACTCGATCCTGTTATTGGTCGTGATGAAGAAATAAGAAGAACTATTCAAGTTCTACAACGCCGTACTAAAAACAACCCTGTGCTTATTGGTGAACCAGGGGTTGGTAAAACGGCCATTGTTGAAGGTTTGGCTCAACGTATTGTTAATGGTGAAGTCCCTGAAGGTTTAAAGAATAAGCGTGTACTTTCTTTAGATATGGGCTCGTTATTAGCAGGTGCTAAATACCGTGGTGAATTTGAAGAACGTTTAAAAGCTGTTTTAAATGATTTATCTAAACAGGAAGGCAGTGTCATTCTGTTTATTGATGAATTACATACGATGGTTGGCGCAGGTAAAGCTGACGGTGCTATGGATGCGGGAAATATGTTAAAGCCGGCATTAGCTCGTGGTGAATTACACTGTGTGGGTGCAACAACACTTGATGAATATCGTCAATATATTGAAAAAGATGCGGCATTAGAGCGTCGTTTCCAAAAAGTGTATGTGGCTGAGCCAACTGTAGAAGATACTATTGCTATTTTACGTGGTCTGAAAGAACGTTATGAACTTCATCATCATGTTCAAATTACAGATCCTGCGATTGTTGCGGCTGCGACTTTATCTCATCGTTATATCTCTGACCGTATGTTACCAGATAAAGCGATTGACTTAATTGATGAAGCGGGCGCAAGCCTACGTATGCAGATGGATTCAAAACCAGAAGCATTAGATAGACTTGATAGACGTATTATTCAGCTGAAACTTGAACAACAAGCACTGCAAAAAGAGTCTGATGATGCAAGTAAAAAACGTTTAGAGATGCTAAATGAAGAACTTGCTGAAAAAGAGAAAGAGTATTCTGCTTTAGAAGAAGAGTGGAAAGCAGAAAAAGCAGAACTTACTGGCACTCAACATATTAAATCTGAATTAGAGCAGGCTCGTATTGCATTAGAACAAGCTCGCCGTAGCGGTGATTTGGCGAAAATGTCAGAGATCCAATATGGACAAATCCCGACGTTAGAAAAACAGCTTGCTGAAGCTAATAAAGCTGAAGATAAACATATGAAGCTGTTACGTAATAAAGTCACTGATGCTGAAATTGCTGAAATCTTGGCTCGTTGGACAGGTATTCCTGTATCTAGAATGCTAGAAGGGGAACGTGAAAAACTGCTAAGAATGGAACAAGAGCTACATAGACGTGTTATTGGTCAAGCTGAGGCTGTGAGTGCAGTATCTAATGCTATTCGTCGTAGCCGTGCTGGATTATCTGATCCTAATCGTCCAATTGGTTCGTTCTTATTCTTAGGGCCTACTGGGGTAGGTAAGACTGAGTTGTGTAAAGCATTAGCGAACTTCTTGTTTGATAGTGATGATGCAATGGTTCGTATCGATATGTCTGAATTTATGGAAAAACACTCTGTTTCTCGTTTAGTGGGTGCACCTCCAGGATATGTTGGTTACGAAGAAGGTGGATATTTAACAGAAGCCGTTCGCCGTCGCCCTTATTCAGTCATTTTATTAGATGAAGTTGAAAAAGCGCATCCAGACGTATTCAATATTTTATTACAAGTATTGGATGATGGTCGTTTAACGGATGGACAAGGCAGAACAGTCGATTTTCGTAATACAGTTGTGATTATGACATCGAACTTGGGGTCTGATTTAATTCAAGAACGCTTCGGGACAATTGATTATCCTGAAATGAAAAACATTGTGATGGATGTTGTTGGCCATCATTTCAGACCAGAGTTTATCAACCGTATTGATGAAGTTGTGGTATTCCACCCATTAGGTAAAGAAAACATTGCAGCGATTGCACAAATTCAATTACGTCGTTTATACCAGCGTTTAGAAGAGCGTGGTTATCACGTTACTATCACTGGGGCTGCATTAGAGAAATTGAGTGAAGTTGGATTCGATCCAATTTATGGTGCTCGTCCATTAAAACGGGCTATCCAGCAAGAGGTTGAAAATCCATTAGCTCAAGATATCTTGTCTGGCAAATTATTACCGGGCAAAGAGATTATCTTAGATTTAGATGACAATAAGATAATCGCGAAGCAGTAATAGATAACACTAAACCCAAAAGAGGCTTATATAAGCCTCTTTTTTTATACTTTATGTTTTTGTTGAGTAAGGGGGATGGGGATATTTAAATATGATTTATATTATTTGAAACTTTTTTCGACAGTAAATGTCTATAAATTACACTGAATATATCGATTTGATTATTAAGTGCGCTGTCG